>NZ_JBVHVP010000003.1:0-549437 GCF_055564775.1 Streptomyces sp. NPDC028991
GCCACTCGCTACGACAAGACCCGCGAGTCCTACCAAGCCGCCGTCACCATCGCCTCAATCCTGCTCTGGATCTGACCTTTGAAGACGATCTCTAGGGCCTGTCCGGCGGATTCGGGTCGCGGGAAGGCGACGTCGCCTCGCCTGGGCGGGTCAGCGGGGACCGGTGCGTCCAGCCGCACGGCGGAGGAGGGCGCCGACGCGGAGCGTCGGCAACCCGCGACAACGCCGCGGACGAGCGGACCGGCCCCCGCGTCCGCATCCGCTGCATCCGCATCCGCATCCGCATCCGCGGCATGCTCCGCCGGACCGGCCTAGGGCCGGGCCAGCAGGGTGCGCACGCCGTCCGACGTGAGCGTGAGGCGGTGCTCCGAGCCCGCGTCGATGGACAGGGACAGGTCGTCGGCCGGCCACTGCGCGGCGAGGGCGCCCAGCGGCACCATGCGGTAGCGGGAGACGTACGGCAGCAGGTCGGCCATCTCCAGCTCCGAGGTGAACACGGGCACCACCTGACGGCCGCCCTGCTGTTCCAGCACCGGCAGTGCCAGCATCCCGGGGTCGGCGGCGTCCTGGCCGTTCGCGTCGTCGGGTACCGGGACGAGGACGTCGCTGCTCGCGAGTGTGTCGAGCGCCGCCGTGTCCTCGGTGTTCTCGGCAAGTGCGTCCAGCGCCCGCTGGGCGGGCGAGACGGTGTTGTCGTTCGCGGGTGTTTCCATGGCAGATCCCTGGTCGCGGCGGTGGTGGGGCCCGCCCCGGTGGTCGGCACGGGGGCGGTCCAGCCTCGCGTACCCGATCGTCCTGGGCGCAATCATGTTCGACTCCAGGCGCTGCCGCGACCGGGTCCGGTCGGGGTCGGCTTCGATCCGGACGATGGAGAAGGAAACGGTATGCGCGGGATGTGAGTAGTGGGGCGCATGCGGTTACCCGGGAGGTTCCGAAGGCCCCGGAGGTCCGCCGGACGGACCCCGGGAGTCGAGCCACCGACTGGGAGCAGTGCTCATGTCCCACACCATCAGCGCCCGAGAGGTGGTCGACGCCATCAAGGACGTCGGCTTCCCCGCGGGCAAGGACGATCTGATCCGGGCGGCGCGCGAGTCGGGCGCATCGCAGGACGCGGTCGCCGCGCTGCGCGGCATTCCGCCCGAGAGCTACGCCAACCGCGAGGAGGTGGCCCGGTCGGTGCGCGTCGACCCCGCCTCCGACCTCGGCACGTCTTCCGCGCAGCGTGCCGAGCAGGCCCGCGCGGGCGGCAAACCGGGCCAGTCACAGCATTTGCGCGAGGTGCCCAAGCCGCCCGTGGAGGAGGAACTGGACCGGGACCGCTGACGCGGCCGGCACCGCGGAGGCAAGCGGCCCCGGCCCGGCCCGGACGCCGGGTCCTCTCCGCCGTGCCGGCCGGGACCCCGGGCCGGTGCGCGGCCGACGCGTCGCGCCCCGTGGGAAAATCCGAAGTGCCCCCCACACCGCAACCTTTCGGTCAATCCACTCGTCTCACCCAATACCGGAACCCGCATATCCCCGGGGGGACACGATGCGACGAGGCAGGGCGGCATGGGCGGCGGTCGTGCTGACGGGCACCGCCTTGGGGATGGTCACGGTGGCGGCCGACGCGGCCCCGGTCACCGACGCACGGAGCACCGTGCGGGTCACCGCACACACCACCACGGGGTGCCCCACCGGCTGGGGGAGCCGTGACAAGACCCGCGTCGCGGGCACGACGACTCCGGTCAACGACGTCCGGACCGGTCGCCACGCGTGCTTCGACCGGATGGTCGTCGAGGTGCCCGGGGCGACCGCCGGCCGCCTCGGTTACTTCGTCCGGTACGTCGACCGGCTGCACCAGGACGGCTCGGGCCGCCCGATCGCGGTGGGCGGCGGGGCCGTCCTGGAGGTCCGGGTCGCCGCGCCGGGTTACCGCCCCGAGACCGGTGCTCCCACCTATCCGGGCCGGGCCGGCCGGCCTCTGCCGGGCGTCGACCTCACGGGGTACCGCACCTTCAAGGACACCCGGTTCGCCGGGAGCTTCGAGGGCGAGACACAGATCGGGCTCGGCGTCCGTGCCCGACTGCCCTTCCGGGTGCTGGCACTGGACGGCCGTGTCGTGGTGGACGTCGCCCACTCCTGGAACGGCGCACGCTGAGACGCTGGGCCGGGCGGCCTCACCGCGGGCGCTCGCCGGACTCCACCAGCGCGGCCGGTTCGGCCAGGGCCAGGCGCGTACCCGTTCACGCGACGGGAGACCGGGCCGAGTGCATGACCACCACCCCGCTGGCACTCATCTGATCAGCAGGGGGCCCACTTGATCGATCAGAAGTGCGGTCGGGTTAGCATATGAGCGCCGCCTAGCTCGAAAGATAGAGACGTGACTGCCAACGAGGACTCGTTCACCAACTGGAAGAACCGCGAAGAGATCGCGGAATCGATGATCCCGATGATCGGGAAGCTGCACCGGGAGCAGGACGTCACGATCCTGCTGCACAGCCGTTCCCTGGTGAACAAGTCTGTGGTCAGCATCCTCAAGACCCACCGCTTCGCCCGCCAGATCGCCGGTGCCGAACTGTCGGTCACCGAGACGATGCCCTTCCTGCGGGCCCTCACCACGCTCGACCTCGGTCCCTCGCAGATCGACATCGGCATGCTCGCCGCCACCTACAAGAGCGACGACCGCGGGCTGACGGTGGAGGAGTTCACCGCCGAGGCCGTCGCCGGGGCCACGGGCGCCAACAAGATCGACCGGCGCGAGGGGCGCGACGTCGTCCTGTACGGCTTCGGCCGCATCGGCCGGCTCGTGGCCCGCCTGCTCATCGAGAAGGCCGGCTCGGGCAACGGCCTGCGACTGCGTGCCATCGTGGTGCGGGGCGGCGGCGAGCAGGATCTCGTCAAGCGCGCCTCGCTGCTGCGCCGCGACTCCGTGCACGGCCAGTTCCAGGGCACGATCACCGTCGACGAGGACAACAGCACGATCCTCGCCAACGGCAACGCGATCAAGGTGATCTACGCCGACGACCCGACGCAGGTCGACTACACGGCGTACGGCGTCAAGAACGCCATCCTCATCGACAACACCGGCAAGTGGCGCGACCGCGAGGGCCTGTCGAAGCACCTGCGCCCGGGCATCGACAAGGTCGTCCTGACCGCGCCGGGCAAGGGCGACGTCCCCAACATCGTGCACGGCGTCAACCACGAGACCATCAAGCCGGACGAGCGGATCCTGTCCTGCGCGTCCTGCACCACCAACGCGATCGTCCCGCCGCTGAAGGCGATGGCCGACGAGTACGGCGTGCTGCGCGGCCACGTGGAGACCGTCCACTCGTTCACCAACGACCAGAACCTGCTGGACAACTACCACAAGTCGGACCGCCGCGGCCGCAGCGCGCCGCTGAACATGGTCATCACCGAGACCGGTGCCGCCTCCGCCGTCGCGAAGGCCCTCCCGGACCTCAAGGCGAAGATCACCGGCAGCTCGATCCGCGTCCCGGTGCCGGACGTGTCGATCGCGATCCTCAACCTGCAGCTGGCCCGCGAGGCCACCCGCGAGGAGATCCTCGACCACCTGCGCGACGTGTCACTGACCTCGCCGCTCAAGCGTCAGATCGACTTCATCAGCGCCCCCGACGCGGTCTCCAGCGACTTCATCGGCTCGCGCCACGCCTCGATCGTGGACGCCGGCGCCCTGAAGGTCGAGGGCGACAACGCGATCCTCTACCTCTGGTACGACAACGAGTTCGGCTACTCCTGCCAGGTCGTGCGCGTCGTGCAGCACGTCTCCGGGGTGGAGTACCCGACGTACCCGGCCCCGGCGGCCTGATTCTCAGGCGGAACGGGTGTGCGAGGGGCGGTGGGACGTCGTGTCCCACCGCCCCTCGCGCGCGCCGGGTCAGGACGTGCGGCCGTCCACGAGGACCGGGGCCCGCCGCGGTGCGTCGTGACCCGGCACCTCGCGGTCAACCGCGCGGCGCCGGTCCTGGTGTTCGCGGCCGTCGTGGTGGCCGGCTCGGTCATCGAGGGGGGCGGGGCGCCGCCCAGGCCTCCGGCACCTCGCGCCACCCGTGCACCGAGGCACCCTCGGCAGGGCAGTGACGTGGCGGAGGCGGCCCTGGACGGGGACCGGCCCGCATCGGCCGACCGGGCCGGGGCATGAGTGTCCTGGTGTTCCCCGGACGCCGTGTCGCGCGACGGTCGGCCGGAACGAGAACCCGGATGCCGTGTCGCGCGACGGTCGGCCGAAACGAGAATGGGGCCATGGACGAACTGGTTCGGCGCTCGCCCTGGCGCTCGCCCTGGGGCGAGGTGCTGATCTGGTGCGTCGCGGTGCTGAGCCTGACCGTCCTGGCCGCGGCCGCCGTGGTGCGCAGCACCGTGCTCGATCCGAAGTTCTACGGCCAGGTGCTGGAGGACGAGCGGGCCTACCAGCGGTTCTACGACGAGGTGCTGGTCGACCCGGACAGTACGCCACTGGCCCGCGAGCTGCTGGACCGGCTGCCCGTGCCGCAGTCCACCATCACCTCCAACCTCAAGGTCGTGATCCCTCCGGAGACGCTGCGGGCCATGGGCGACCGGCAGATCGCCGAGATGATCCACTATCTGGAGGGAGACCGCGACCGACTGCGGGTCACCGTCGACCTGGAGCCCGTCGTCGCCAACGTCGAACGGCTCAGCCAGGCCTACTTCGGTGATGCCGTCGCCGCCGTGCAGCAGCGGTCCGAGCCCGATTTCCAGGCCTTCGTGCAACGCCTGTCCGAACTGGCCGGGCGGGTGGTGGCCGGTGAGGCGCCGCTGGAAGGCCTGCCGTCGCTGCCGCTCAGCCACGCCCAGGCGGTCGCGGCCACGGACGCGCTGATGCGACTGGTGCCTCCAACCGCGCGCGCCGACGCCAGACCCACCGTGCAGACGGCGCTGGACCGGGGGGACGTCGTCTCGGCCCTGGCCGCGATCGCGCCGGTCGCGCTGACGGACCAGGTCCGGGCGGCCGCCGCCGAGCTGCTGCGCGAGGCGAACCGGGGCACCTGGGTCATCACCGTCGACCTCGACCCCTCGCGGGAGGCGCTGGCCCCGGTGGAGCGCGCGCGTGCCGTCACCCGGCTCTTCCAGGAGGTGGTGGAACCGGCGGCCGCGGTGCTCTGCGCCGCCGCGCTCACCCTGCTGTGGTTGTCCACACCCTCACCCGCCGGACGCCGGCTGATTCCCCTCGGCTGGGTGCCGGCCGCCGCCGCCTCCCTGATGGCGCTGACGGTGCTCGTCCTGCGTCTCACGCTGGGGGACGCGCTGTTCACCACCCCGTCGTCGTGGCCCCCCGCGGCGTCGGAGCTCCTCGGTGACGTCCAGGCCACCGCTGTCGACCGGCTGCTGACCACCGCCACCGTCGTCGCGGTGATCCTGCTCGCCGCCGGCGCCCTGCTGATCACCGTCGGGTGGGTCTGGCAGACCAGGCCCGGTGTGCCGGTCCTGACCGATCCGCGGCACGGTCCGAGCCTGACCTTCGCCGTCACGGCGTGCGCGCTCGTCGGCACGATGCTGGCGCCGGTGGCGATCACCGGCTCGTCACCGCGCATCTGCCAGGGCAGCGCCGAGTTGTGCGACGCCCGCTACGACGAGATCGCCCAGCTCGCGTCGCACAACGCGATGGCCACGACGGCGGACCGGTTCATCGGTCCCTTGCAGGACCCGGACATCATCGGACAGCTCAACGCCGGGGTACGCGTGCTGCTCCTCGACACCCACCGCTGGGAGCGGCCCGAGGAGGTCGCGGACCGGCTGAGCACCTCGGACTTCTCCCCGGCCCTGCGCCGCCGGCTCACCGCGATCCTGGAGCGGGTGAACCCGCCCCACCCCGGCCTGTGGCTGTGCCACTCGGTGTGCGGCGCCGGCGCCCTCGAGCTGGTGCCGGCCCTGCGGCAGATCGGTGACTGGCTGCGCGCGAACCCCACGGAGGTCGTCACCCTGGTCCTGCAGGACGGCGTCGACTCCGTGGCGAGCCGGAACGCCTTCCTGCGCGCCGGACTGGCCGACCTGCTGTACGAGCCGGACGCGGACCCGGACCGCCCGTGGCCGAAGCTGGGGGACATGATCGACAGCGGCCGGCGCCTGGTCGTCTTCGCGCAGAGGGCCGACGGGCCCGCGCCGTGGTACCGGAACTTCTACCGGTACGGCATGGAGACGCCGTTCGCCTTCCGCAGTCCGGACGAGATGTCCTGCCTGCCGAACCGGGGCGGGACGGACAAGCGGCTCTTCCTGCTCAACCACTTCGTGACGGCCGGCGGCGGACTGCGACTGGACGCCGGGCTCGTCAACTCCCGGCAGCGGGTGCTGGAGCGGGCGCACACCTGCGAGCGGCAGCGCGGCAGACCGGTCAACTTCATCGCGGTGGACTACGCCACGATCGGCGACGCGCTCGGCGCGGTCGACGAACTCAACGCCGAACGCCTCGAGGACGATTCCCGCTTCCCCGCCGGACGATCACCGGACAGGCTCCGCGACGCGCGGGGAACGCGCACGTCAGACGGGGGGCGGGAGAGATGGCGGACGATTCCGCGAGACCCGGGAAGGGCATGAGCGCGGCGGCCCAGGCGATCACCGCGGTGGTCCTGGTCGGCGCGCTGGCGGGCGGTATGTGGACCCTGGCGCGGGCCGACGCGCAGAGCTCCGCCGAGCGCGGGCCGGCCACCTGTTCCACGACGGAGGACGCCCCGCCGTCGGAGCGCGTGTCCGGGGCCCAGTTGTGTACGGCGCTGAACCGGCCCGGCCTGCCGGTGCTCCTGGGAACGCCCGGGGAACCGGCGCAGAACGCCTACGGCAGCGAGAGCTCGACCACCCTCGCCGGCGGCGGGAAGACCGAGACCTCCGAGGCGACCGTCAGGTTCGAGACCTACACGGTGAAACTGTCGGCGGCCTACGACGGTCTCTCGGTCGCCGGGACGGCGGACCTGCTGGGAAAGACCGCGCGGGAGCAGAAGGTCCTGGGACGCACGGCGGTCCTCTACTCGAACCGGACCATCTCGATCTCCTTCGGCGGCGCCGGTGCGGACACCGGCCCGGGCGGCATCGCCCACAGCCTGCCGGCCGCCCTGGACGCGAAGGACACCGGCGGCTCCTGCGAGCTCTCGGTCTGGCGGGAGGACGGCATGCCGCCCGACGACGCGGTGGTGCGCCGCGTCGCCGAGGGGGTGCTGCCGGCGGTCCCGGGCTGGACCGCCGGCTGACCTCACCGGTTGATCTCGAACTGGGACCCCGGTTCGATCCGTACGTCCTCCTCGGCCGAGCCGGTGATCGTGACGTCGGTCAGGGTGGCGCTGCCGCGGGCGCCGCCCATCGCGAGGATGCCGGAGCCGTTGTTCGACTTGTCGATGCGGACATTGGTGATCTTCACGTCCGGCATCGCACCGCCTCCCGTCTTGAACTGGATGCCGTCATAGGTCGAGTCGAGGATGTCGGTGTCCCGGATGGTCACGCCCGGGATGTCCTGGCCCTGCGCGAAGAGGGTGATGGCGCCGAACTCCTGCGCCTCGCCCCAGAACGCGCCCCCGGTCCGGTGCAGGGCGTTGCCCGCGATGAGGGTCTGCCCGGAGAAGGGCAGCGGGTCGTGGTCGGTGGCGAGCATGATGCCCGGGTAGTTCATCGTGTCGGAGATGACGTTGTTCTCGATGGTGTTGCCGTAGCCGCCGTAGACCGCGATGCCGTTGGCCCGCCACGGGAGCTGGATGGTGTTGTTGCGGAAGTGGTTGTCGTGGCCGACGTCCACGGAGGTGTCCTTCACGTACTTGCTGGCCCAGACCGCGAGCGAATCGTCGCCGGTGTTGCGGAAGGACGAGTTGTAGACCGTGGAGTTGCGAGTGCCGTTGGCGAAGTTGATGCCGTCGGCGTACGTGTTGCGGATCCGCATGCCGGTGAACTCCAGCCCGTCACCGGGACCCCACAGCTCGGGGATGTTCGAGTAGTCGCGGCCGGCCCAGACGCCGACGTTGGCGTGCTCGATCCACACGTTGGTGATCTTGGTGTCCTTGCCGAAGCGGCCGTTGAGGCCGACGCCGCCCTCGTGGTTGCCGTCGCCGCCGCGGATGGTGCCCGAGCCGAAGATGGCGATGTCGGAGATCCGGGTGTTGTCGTCGATGTCGAAGCCGAAGTTGCCCTCGTGCGGGTGGTTGATGCCGCCGGCCTCGTGCGGCGGCGTCAGCGTGTGGAGCTGGGAGTGCCACATGCCCGCGCCGCGGACGGTGACGTCGCGGATGCCGACCTGGTTGAACTGGCCGCGGTTCTGCGGGTCGTCGGTGAGGATCTTCTGCTCCTGGCGCCACTGCCCGGCCGGGATCCACACACAGGCGATGTCGCCGTTCTGGTCGGCGGTGACGGCACGCTGGATGGCGTCGGTGTCGTCGAGTCCGTCGCCGGGGACGGCGCCGTACTCGGTGATCGAGGTGCAGTTGGCCGGCCTGGGCGCCGGGGGCGCGACCTGCTCCAGGTCGATCAGGTCGATGACGTGGAAGGCGGCCGAGTCGTCCGCGTCGCGCTGGAGGCGGAACTCGGTGCCCTGTGGGAAGGTCCGGTCCAGCAGTGCGTGGGACTCGTCGAACAGCCGCCGCGCGTCACCGCCGGGCCGGTTGGTGAGGCCCTCGGGGTCGTCGGTGTTGCCGTACAGCCAGCTGTGCTTGGACGACAGGGTCAGCTTCTGTACGAACTCACCGTCGGCGTAGAGGCTGATCGTGGCCTCCGCTCCCCCGCCGCCGGGGGCGTCCGGGACGGAGTTGCGCACCACGATGGAGTTGGTGGGCGTGGTGGAGGTGAACTCGACGTACTCACCGGTGGAGTCGAGCCGGACGGACTCGCGGCCGGACGACTCGGTGCCGAAGTTGGTGTGGCCGAAGGTGCGCTTGGCGTCGGTGGTGAGCAGGGTGCCGTTGTGACGGCCGTCCTCCGCCTCGTACTCGGTGTACGGCACGGCGGCGCCGCGCCCTACGACAAGGGACTTGGCGAGCACGTTGTTGTTCTCGTTGGTCTCGGTGACGACGCCGGTCGCGTCGGCCGTGGCGGAGAGCGTGACGCCACCGCCGGTCGCCGTCCAGGTGCCGCTGATCGGCACGTTCACGGTGGCACCGGCGGCCACCTCACCGGTGGTGCCGTCCAGGGTGGTGGAGCCGGCCTGGACCCGGGTCACCGAGCCGGCCTCGACGGCGCTCGTGCCGCGGTTGTGCACGGCGACGGTGAAGGAGACCTTCGCGCCCACGGCCGGGTTGGCCGGGCTGGTGGTGAGGGAGCGCACCTCCAGGTCGGGTCCGGGGGCCCGGCCGACGACCAGCCTGCCGGAGGCGGTGCGGCTGTTGTTGGAGTCGTCCAGTTCGGCGACCGTGTCGCGCGGGTCGGCCACCGCGGCGACGGCGTAGCTGCCGGCCGCGTGGGTGCCGGTGGCGACGGCGACCTCGGCGGACTCACCGGGGTCGAGGGCGGGTACCTCGGCGCCGCCGGCGGCCGTTCCCTCCACGGTGACGTCCGCGGTCGTCGCGGCCGAACGCGCGGTGCCGGCGTTGCGGACCGTGGCGTTGACGGTGACCTCGTCCCGCTCGGAGGGGGCGGCGGGTGACCAGTCGAGGCCGGTGACGGTCAGGTCCGGCGCGGGCGCGGCGGTCCCGACGACCTGGAACTCGGCGACCTGGCCGCCGGGCGCGCCGGTGTTGGAGAAGAACCGCAGCCGTACGTCGGACACGCGGCCGGTGACCGGGATGGTCACGGTGTTGTCCTTGCCGGGGCTGAAGGAGTAGTCGGTGCGGGCCCGCAGTGAGGTGAAGGCACTCTCGCCCTGCGCACGGCCGAGCACCTGGATGCCCTGGGTCCGGGCGGACCAGACCGGGTCCGGGTTGAGCTTGACGGCCACGGCGCTCACGTCCGCGTCGGCGCCGAGCTTCACGGTGAGGTCGGCGGGGTGGCCGGCCGCCTCCCAGTAGGTGGAGGTGGAGTCGTCGGTGGCGTTGGCCGCGACGTAGGAGTGCACCGACGAGGTGGCCTCGACCGGCTTGTTGCGGGCCAGGTTGGTGCCGGTGGGCGGCGGCTCGGTGACCACGTCCTCGCCGTACACCTCCAGTTCGGCGAGCTGTGCGGCGTTCCAGCCGGTGTTGCCGGTGACGTGGACGCGGACGTAGCGCGCGTCGGAGGGGGAGGCGAGGTCGACGGCGACGGTGTTGGCCCGGTCGGGGCTGAACTCCCGTGCGGCCGATCCCGCGAGGGCGCGGAAGGTGGAGCCGTCGGTGCTGCTCTGGAGGGAGAGGGTCTGGCTGCGGCTCTCCCAGCCGGCGGGCAGTTTCAGGACCACCCGTTCGACGTCGCGGGCCTCGCCGAGGTCGACCTGCACCCACTGGGGGAAGGAGCCGGCCGGGCCCTCCCAGTAGGACGCCTGGGCGCCGTCGGTGGTGTTGCCCGCCGGGTACGCGCCGTGCGAGCCGCCCGCCGTGGCCGGACGGCCGAGGGCGAGGTTGACGTCGGCGGCGGCCGTCGCGGCCTGCGCACCGGCGGCGAAGGGCAGCGGGAGCAGCCCGGCCGTCATCAGCCCGGCCACGACGGCGCCCGTCAGCGGCAGTCGGCCGAGGGATCTCCATCTCATGGGGGTCCTCTGTTCCGTGGGGAGTCGGGGAACGCGACGGGCCGGCGGGGAGCGGAAGTACCGACCATGCGCGCCAATTGAGCAGGACAGTCGATTCTTTGCGGAAAGTGCGTCATCAGATTTCTATCGCGTCACCTGCTTGTCAACGGTCCTTGTTGCGGTGGAATTTGACACGTAAACAGCTTGCGTCGCTTGCAGACCCCTTGCGTTCACGTTGAACTGGGAAGTAGCCGCCATCGAGACAGGAAGGTGCCGTGCGAACCTCATCGCGCACGCAAGTCATGCACCGGCACGAGAAACAGAAGGGCCGGCCCGACACCCGTAGGCGTCGAGCCGGCCCTTGCCGGTGAGGGGTCCCGCGGGGGACGGATCAGTCCGTGCCGAACTCCATGGCGGCGCGGTCCAGCAGCTCGTCGTCGCCGGAGACCTCGCCGCGCGAGGCGATGGCCTGCGCGCCGCCCTCCGGCATGGCGCCGATCAGCCCGGTCGAGGCGGCCTGGGCGGCACCGATGGCGGGGTTGGCGGTACCGATCAGCCCGAGCCCGGCGTACTGCTCCAGCTTGGCGCGGGAGTCGGCGATGTCGAGGTTGCGCATGGTGAGCTGGCCGATCCGGTCCACCGGACCGAACGCGGAGTCCTCGGTGCGCTCCATCGACAGCTTGTCCGGGTGGTAGCTGAACGCCGGGCCCGTGGTGTCGAGGATCGAGTAGTCCTCACCGCGCCGCAGCCGCAGGGTGACCTCACCGGTGACCGCCGAGCCGACCCAGCGCTGCAGCGACTCACGGATCATCAGCGACTGCGGGTCCAGCCAGCGGCCCTCGTACATCAGCCGGCCCAGGCGCCGTCCCTCGGCGTGGTACTGGGCGAGAGTGTCCTCGTTGTGGATCGCGTTGACGAGGCGCTCGTAGGCCGCGTGCAGCAGGGCCATGCCGGGCGCCTCGTAGATGCCGCGGCTCTTGGCCTCGATGATCCGGTTCTCGATCTGGTCGGACATGCCCATGCCGTGCCGGCCGCCGATGGCGTTGGCCTCCATCACCAGGTCGACGGGGGAGGCGAACTCCTTGCCGTTGACCGTCACCGGGCGGCCCTGGTCGAAGCCGATCGTGACGTCCTCGGCGGCGATCTCGACCGACGGGTCCCAGAACCGCACGCCCATGATCGGCTCCACGGTCTCCACGCCGGTGTCGAGGTGCTCCAGCGTCTTGGCCTCGTGGGTGGCGCCCCAGATGTTGGCGTCGGTGGAGTACGCCTTCTCCGCCGAGTCCCGGTAGGGGAGCTCGTGGGCGAGGAGCCACTCCGACATCTCCTTGCGGCCGCCGAGCTCGGTCACGAAGTCGGCGTCCAGCCACGGCTTGTAGATCCTGAGCTGCGGGTTGGCGAGCAGGCCGTACCGGTAGAACCGCTCGATGTCGTTGCCCTTGAACGTGGAGCCGTCGCCCCAGATCTGGACGTCGTCCTCGAGCATCGCGCGGACCAGGAGCGTGCCGGTGACGGCACGGCCCAGCGGCGTGGTGTTGAAGTAGGCCCGCCCGCCCGAGCGGATGTGGAACGCCCCGCAGGTGAGCGCGGCCAGGCCCTCCTCGACCAGCGCCGCCCGGCAGTCGACCAGGCGCGCGATCTCGGCGCCGTAGGTCTTCGCGCGGTCGGGCACCGAGGCGATGTCGGGCTCGTCGTACTGGCCGATGTCGGCGGTGTACGTGCAGGGGACGGCGCCCTTGTCACGCATCCACGCGACCGCGACCGAGGTGTCGAGGCCGCCCGAGAAGGCGATACCGACGCGCTCGCCGGTGGGAAGGGAGGTGAGGACCTTGGACATAGGAAGAGTATGCATGACAACGCATGGCCATGCAAAGCCTGGGTGGTCACCAGGTCGGCATCGCGAGGCGAGCCCGTGCGCTCACCGGGCCGGCATCGCGACGTACTGGTACTCCAGGAACTCCTCGATCCCCACCGTGCCGCCCTCCCGGCCGAGCCCGGACTGCTTGACGCCGCCGAAGGGCGCGGCCGGATTGGAGACGAGACCGGTGTTGAGGCCGACCATGCCGACTTCGAGGCGCTCGCTGACGCGCAGGGCTCGGTCGAGGCCCTCGGTGAAGACGTAGCCGACAAGCCCCCAGGGAGTGTCGTTGGCGCGGCGCACCACCTCGTCCTCGTCGTCGAAGGTGAGGATCGCCGCCACGGGGCCGAAGATCTCCGTACCCATCAGGCGGCTGTCCGGACTGACGTCGGTGAGTACCGTGGGCGGGTAGAAGCAGCCGGGGCCCTCGGGTGTACGGCCGCCGCAGAGGATCCGCGCGCCGCGCTCCACCGCGTCGGACACCAGGTCCTCGACCTTGGCGCGCCCGGTGGCGTCGATCAGCGGACCGACGTCGACACCGTCCCGGGTGCCGGGGCCCACTGCCAGCGCTTCCATCCTCCGGGCGAGGCGCCGCGCGAACTCCTCGGCCACCGAGCGGTGGACGAAGAAGCGGTTGGCGGCGGTGCACGCCTCGCCCATGTTCCGCATCTTGGCGATCATCGCGCCGTCCACGGCCACGTCCAGGTCGGCGTCGTCGAGGACGATGAAGGGCGCGTTGCCGCCCAGCTCCATCGAGGCGCGTACGACCGTGTCGGCGCACTGGGCGAGCAGGAGCCGGCCGACCTGGGTGGAGCCGGTGAAGGACAGCTTGCGGATCCGTCCGCCGCGCAGGAGCGGTTCGCACACCTCCCCCGCCCGGGAGGTGGTGACCACGTTCAGTACGCCGTCCGGCAGTCCCGCCTCCTCGAGGATCGCGGCCAGGGCGAGGCTGGAGAGCGGGGTCTGCGGGGCGGGCTTGAGCACCATCGTGCAGCCGGCCGCGATCGCCGGGCCGATCTTGCGGGTGCCCATGGCCAGCGGGAAGTTCCACGGCGTGATGAGCAGACAGGGCCCGACCGGGCGCCGGGAGAGCAGCATGCGGTTGCGTCCGTCGGGAAGGATTCCGTGGCCGCCGCCGATGCGGACGGCCTCCTCGGAGAACCAACGGAAGAACTCCGCCGCGTACGCCACCTCTCCCCTGGCCTCCGCCAGCGGCTTGCCCATCTCGGACGTCATCAGGCGGGCCAGCTCGTCGGTGCGGTCGAGGATGATCTCGTAGGCGCGGCGCAGGATCTCGCTGCGCGCCCGCGGTGCCGTACCGGCCCACTCCTCCTGCGCCTGGAGCGCCGCGTCCTGGGCGAGCCGGGCGTCCTTGGGGCCCGCGTCGGCGACATGGCAGAGGATCTCGCCGGTCGCGGGGTCGTCCACGGGCATGACGGCGCCGTCCGCGGCGTCCGTCCAGGCGCCGCCGATGAACAACTGTGTCGGTGTGTCGGTCATGAGGTCCTTCCTCGCCGTGTTCATCGGTCCGCCGCTCCCGACGTGCCCGCCTCGACGGCCGCCGTCCACGCCCGGAGCCCCGCGTCGACCTCCGACTCGCCGATCACCAGTGCCGGGATCATCCGGACCACCTGGTTCCAGGCCCCGCAGAGCAGCAACAGCAGCCCCTCGTCCACGGCGGCCCGCTGCACCCGGGCGGCGGTCTCCGGGTCCGGGTCCCCGTCCTCGGTGACGAACTCACTGGCCAGCATCAGCCCCATCCCCCGTACGTCCCCGATGGCGGGGGTCCGGGCCGCCACCGTCTCCAGCCCGTGGCGCAGCCGCGCCCCCATGGCCTCGGCGTTGTCGACGAGCTTCTCGTCGCGTACCACGTCGAGCGTGGCGCAGGCCGCCGCGCACGCCACCGCGTTGGCGCCGTACGTGCCGCCCTGCGAGCCCGCCCACGCCTTGCGCATCAGCTCCTCGGACGCGGCGATCCCGGACAGCGGGAATCCGCTGGCCAGGCCCTTGGCGGTGACGAGGATGTCAGGGGTGACGCCGAAGTGCTCGTGGCCCCAGAACCGGCCGGTGCGGCCGACGCCGGTCTGCACCTCGTCCAGGATCAGCAGGAAGCCGTGCCGGTCCGCGCGCTCCCGCAGGCCTTCCATGAAGGCGCGGGTCGCGGGGACGTACCCGCCCTCGCCGAGTACCGGCTCCACGATGACGGCCGCGGTGTCGGCGGGCGAGGAGATCGTCTGGAGGGTGTAGTCGAGCTCCCGGAGGGCGAACCGGGTGGCGGTCTCCTCGTCCCAGCCGTAGCGGTAGGCCGTCGGGAACGGGGTGACGACCACGCCGCTCATGAGCGGTGAGAAGCCGGACCTGAAGCGGGTGCCGGAGGTGGTCATGGATGCGGCGGCGACGGTACGGCCGTGGAAGCCGCCGTGGCAGACCAGGACGTTGGGCCGGCCGGTGGCCTGGCGGGCCAGTCGCAGCGCCGCCTCCACCGCCTCGCTGCCGGAATTGGTGAAGAACAGGCTGTCCAGGCCGGCCGGCAGCACCTCGCCGAGCTTGTCGACGAGGTGTCGCAGCGGCTGGTGCATGACGGTCGTGTACTGCCCGTGGACCAGCGTGCCCACCTGCTCCCGGGCAGCCGCCACGACCCTGGGGTGGCAGTGCCCGGTGCTGGTGACTCCGATGCCGGCCGTGAAGTCCAGATAGCGGCGGCCGTCCTCGCCATGGATGTGGACGCCCTCGCCCCGGACGGCCACCACGGGCGTGGCCTGGCGAAGGTGCGGCGACAGTGCGGTCATGCTCGTCTCCCGGACTGGTCGTGGGTTCTCCTGCGGTCTTCGGAGCATGCCCGTGGTCCCGCCTCCGGCAACGCCTGATCTGTCCGGCGGGGCCGCGGTGTCCGGACGTTGTGTCAGCCGTCCCGGTCCGTGCGTGCCTCCGGGCGGGCGCCGGGTGTGCCACCCGGGCGCTCTTGCGCAGGTCAGGGAGGCTTGTCAGAGTGACAAGGGCGCGCGCAGGGAGGCACCGTGAGCGAGAACCGGCACCCGGCTCCGGAGTGCGGCCGCGACGGCCCGGACGGCCCCGGCACCCCGGCGAGGGTGCGGTGCCCGGACCCGGCAGGCCGTCCGCTCACCGTGGCGGACGTCCTGGCACTGCCCGTGCTGGCCGGCGGAGATCCGCGGGTGGTCGCCGGCCAGGACCGCACCGACCGTCCGGTCCGCTGGGTCCACATCACCGAACTGACGGACCCGGCCTCCTTCCTCAAGGGCGGCGAGCTCGTCCTCACCACCGGCATGCCCCTGCCCGACGACGCCGCCGGTGTGCGCCGCTATGTCGACGAGCTCGCCGCCGTCGGCGCGGCGGCCCTCGTCATCGAGCTCGTCCGCCGCTACCACCGGCCGCCCGACGCCCTCGTCCAGGCCTGCCGGACGCGTGGCCTGCCCCTCGTCACGCTCGCCAAGGACGTCAACTTCCTGGAGGTCACGCAGGTCGTCCACACGCTGATCCTCGGCAACCAGGCGGAAGCGATGCGCAGGACCCAGCGCGTCCACGACGCGTTCACCGCCCTCACCCTGCGCGGCGCCGGTCCCGAGGAGGTACTGCGCGCCGCGGCGGAGATGAGCGGACGCACGGTCGTGCTGGAGAACCTGGTCCACCGGGCACTGGTCTGCGAAGCCTCCGGTGGCACGGCGGAAGCCGCGCTCACCGGCTGGGAACGGCGCTCCCGGGCCACCCAGCCGGCCGATCACACGGCAGTCCTCGGTCCGGAGGGCTGGCTCGTGTCCCCCGTCGAGTACCGGGGCGAGCCCTGGGGGCGGGTGGCCATGCTCCCCGGACCGTCCGGCGCGACCGCCGCCCCGGCGTTCGGGCCCGAGGACGTCACCGTGCTGGAGCGAACCGCGATGGCCCTCACCATCGCCCGGCTCACCCACGCCGCCCCGTGGGAGCGCACGGCGCACCGGAACGCCCTGCGGGACCTGGTCGAGCAGCGCCACCGCTCCCCCGCCGACGCGCGCGCCCGGGTGGCGGCGCTGGGGCTCCCCACGGACCACACCCGCTTCGTCGCCGTCCTCGTGGACGTACCGGCGCAGGGGGACACGGCGAGAGCCGAGGCCCGCCTCTCCGAGGAACTGGACACGACGGGACACCAGGCACTCGTCGGCCTCCTCGCCCCCACCCGCCTCGGCGTACTGCTGGCGCTGCGCCCTTCCCGGCCCTGGCGGCAGGCCGTCGAGCGGCTGAGCCGTGCCGCGCTCGCCCCGGCCCCGGGCACGAAGGTGAGCGTCGGCTCCCCGGCCCCGGACCTCGCCGACGTCGCCCGCTCCTTCCGGGAGGCGGCCCGGGTGGCCGAGGCCACCGGGCCCGGCGAACCGCTGCCGCCGGACCGCTCCTTCCACGAACGGTCCGACATCGGCCTGCGCCGCCTGCTGTTCGCGCTCCGCGACGACACCCGGATCCAGGAGTACGCGCAACGACAGTTGGGCCCGCTCCTCGACCACGACGCCCGGCACGGCACCGACCTGGTGACGACCCTGCGCGGATACCTGGAGGCCGCCGGCAACAAGACCGACACCGCCCGCCTCGGCGGTCTCTCCCGGGAGACCGTCTACCAACGGCTGCGCACGATCGAGCGGCTGCTCGGCCGGGACCTCGACTCCGGCGACCAGCGCACCGAACTGCACGTGGCGCTCCAGGCACTCGACGTCCTGCGGGGCCGCTGACGCCGGCACGGCGGACGGCCGGCGAACACGTCGGGCGATGACCGATGAGTTTCCCTCCGCCTCCCGGTCGGACATGATGCCGGTGCACCGCGACCGCCAGAGCGGGCGGGAGGCGTACCGGCCCGGCTCGTGGCCCGACATGAACAGTGAGGAACCTTGGATGCGTACCCTGATCAGCACCGCTTTCGTCTCGCTCGACGGCGTCGTGGAGGCCCCGGGCGGGGAGCCCGGCTACCGGAATTCCGGGTGGACGGTCAAGCACGTGGACTTCCTCCCCGAGGCCTACGACATCAAGGGCCGGGAACAGAAGGAGGCCGCGGCGCTGCTGCTGGGCCGGGTCAGCTACGAGGCGTTCAGCCCCGTGTGGCCGGACATGGAGGAGTTCCCCGACTACAAGGTGATGCCGAAGTACGTCGTCTCCACCACCCTCGGCGAGGGTGACCTGGTGTCGAACTGGGGCGAGACCACGATCCTGCGCTCACTCGACGAGGTCGCCGCGCTCAAGGAGACCGAGGGCGGCCCGATCATCGTCCACGGCAGCGCCACCCTGAACCGGAGCCTCTCGGACGCCGGCCTGATCGACCGCTACCACCTGCTCGTCTTCCCGCTCCTGCTCGGCGCGGGCAAGCGGCTGTTCAGCGCCACGGACAAGGACGCCCAGAAGTTGCGGCTCGTCGAGCACGAGGCGTACGCCAACGGAGTGCAGAAGAACGTCTTCGACGTCGTCCGCTGACGGGAGCGCCCGGCGGCCGGCCGCGGGGCTCAGCGGCGCAGGGACCTGCGCAGCAGGAGGCCGCCGAGCCCCGCCAGGGCGGGGAAGCCGCCCTTCGGCATGGCCGCGGTGCCCGCCACCCCCACGGCGGTCAGCACGACGCCCGCGGCGCGCTGGGCCGGGACGTCCCCGTGTTCCTCGGCGGACCGCAGCAGCCGCCCGCCCATCCACAGGGCGGGCGCGGCGGCCAGGAACCAGAAGGCGGTGGCACGGTCGCCCCGGTCGGGCACGGAGCCGAGCAGGTTTCCGCGCGCCATGTCGGCGAGCACGTCTCGGTAGAGCACGGCTCCGACGGCACCGTGCCCCACGCCGACGACCTGGAGCCAGGATCCGGCTGAACGTCGCTTCATGCCTCCATCGTACGAGTGCCCGGGAGGCGGAGCCGCCCCGCACGCCCGGGGGCCGCCGTCCCCAGCGAGCGGTGCTCCCGCCGGAGTTGCCGGGAGCACCGCTCGTCGTACCGCCGGCGGATCAGGTGCCGGCGGTGTCCGCCCGGCCGAAGACGGCGTGCAGGCGCCGTGTGTGGTCGACGTGGCGTTCCGGGCCGGTGAGGGTGACCGTCGCCGTCAGGCGCGGGTCGGTGCTGGAGGCGGCGAACCGCAGCTCCAGCTCGCCCGGTTCGACGACGCGGCGGCCGTCACGGCCGGTGAAGGAGGCGAGGTCGGCCGGGACCGTGACCCGCAGCCGACGGGCCTCGCCGGGGGCGAGCGGCACCCGCGTGTAGCCGATGAGGCGCTGCACCGGCTGGACGACGGAGGCGACCGGGTCGTGCAGGTAGAGCTGGACGACCTCGGTGCCGTGCCGGTCACCGCAGTTGCGGACGGTGATTCCCAGCGCGAACTCGCCGTCCGTGGACACCTCCTCGGTGTCCACCGCGAGGTCGCTCCAGGCGAACGTGGTGTACGTGAGGCCGTGCCCGAAGCCGAAGGCCGGCGTCGGGTCGACGCTGGACACCTCGCTGGCGTGCGCGAGCCGCGCACCGAGGTAGGTGGTCGGCTGGGTGCCCGCGCCGCGCGGCACGCTGACCGGCAGCCGGCCGGAGGGGCCGGTCCGCCCGCTGAGCACCCCGGCGATGGCGGCGGTGCCCTCCACACCCGGGAAGAACGACTGCACGATCGCGGCGGATTCCGCCACGGCCCGCCCGAGGGCGTAGGGGCGGCCCGCGAGCAGTACGGTCACGACCGGCGTGCGGGTGTCGAGCAGCGCGTCGAGGAGCCGCTGCTGGGCACCGGGCAGGGCCAGCGACTCGGCGTCGCAGCCCTCGCCGCTGGTGCCGCGGCCGAACAGCCCGGCCCGGTCGCCCAGGACGGCGACGACCACGTCGGCCTCCCTGGCCGCGCGGACGGCCTCGGGCACCCCGGAGACGTCCGCGTCGTCGACGCCCGTGCCGCGCACCACCGTGAGTTCGGCGTCGGGGAACTCCGCGGCCAGGGTGTCCCGCAGCGTGGGCAGTTCGATGCCGACCGGCGTCCCCGGGTGCTGGACTCCGATGTGCTGGGGGAAGGAGTAGCAGCCCAGTACGGCGGTGGGCTCGTCGGCGTTGGGCCCGACCAGCGCGATGCGGCGCGGCCGGTCCAGCGGGAGGGTGCCGTCGTTGCTCAGCAGCACGACCGCTTCCTCGGCGACCGTGCGGGCCAGCTCGCGGTTCTCGGGGCCGTCCAGGTCGATCCTGCCGCGCAGGGCGTCGGGGTCGTCCAGGTCGGCGCCCTCCAGCGCGGGCGGCAGCGGCTCCCAGTCCGGGTCGAGGAGCCCGAGCGCCGCCTTCTGGGTGAGCACCCGGCGCAGTGCGCGGTCGATCACCGACTCCGGTACGCGGCCGGCCGTGACGGCCTCCACCAGGGGCTCGCCGAAGGTCTTGACGGTGGGCAGTTCGACGTCGACGCCCGCCCGCAGCGCCGCGTCGGCGGCGCCCGCCCAGTCGGCGGCGACGCCGTGCAGCGTCTTGAGGAAGGCGATGCCGAAGTAGTCGGCGACGACGGTGCCGTCGAACCCCCACGTGTCGCGCAGCAGCCCGGTCAGCAGGGTCTCGTCGGTCGCGGCGGGCACACCGTCGGTGTCGGTGTAGGAGTGCATCACCGACCGGGCTCCGCCCTCGCGGACCGCCATCTCGAAGGGCGGCAGCAGGACGTCGGCGCGCTCGCGCGGCCCCATGGGCGAGGGGGCGAGGTTGCGTCCGGCGCGGGATGCGGAGTAGCCGACGAAGTGCTTGAGGGTGGCGACGATCCCGGCGCCCTGCAGCCCTCGGACGTAGGCGGTGCCGATGGTTCCGACGAGGTAGGGGTCCTCGCCGATGGTCTCCTCGACCCGGCCCCAGCGGGCGTCGCGCACCACGTCCAGGACGGGCGCCAGGCCCTGGTGGACGCCGACGGACCGCATGTCGCGGCCGATGGCCGCGGCCATGTCCCGCACCAGGTCCGGGTCGAAGGTGGCGCCCCAGGAGAGCGGGACGGGGTAGGCGGTCGCGCCCCAGGCGGCGAAGCCCGCCAAGCACTCCTCGTGCGCGACCGCGGGGATGCCGAAGCGGTTGGCGGAGGTGATGCGGGACTGGGTGCGCAGCAGGGAGAGCGCGCCGAGCGCCGGGTCGACGGGCGCGGTGCCGAAGGGGCGGGTGAGCTGGCCCAGTCCGCAGGGCAGCAGCGCGTCGAGGTCGACGGCCTCCTCCATGTCGTGCTGGTGCGGGGCCACTTCACCGCCGTTGGCGGACGCGCCGACCCACACGCCGTACAGCTGGGCGATCTTCTCGTCCAGGGTCATCGCGCCGATGAGCGCGTCGACTCTGGCGGCGAGGGGGCGGGCGGGGTCGTTCCAGAGGGGGATTTCGGGGGTGGTCTCTACGGCCACGTTGGGGGTCACTTTCCTCCGACACCCATCAGACCCTGGACCAGGGCACGACGGGCGAACAGGTAGACGAGCAGGATGGGCACCATGGACAGCACCACGGCTCCCAGCAGACCGGGGATGTCGATGCCGTGTTCGGTCTGGAAGTTGTACAGACCCAGGGTGACCACCTTGGTGGAGTCGGACTGGGTCAGGACGAGCGGGAACAGGAAGCCGTTCCACGCCTGGAGTGCGGAGAAGACCACGATCGTGGACAGTCCGCCCCGGGACAGCGGCAGTACGAGCTGGAAGAACATGCGCCGCGGGCCGGCGCCGTCCATGGCCATGGCCTCGTACAGCTCCGGGGAGATGTCACGCATCGCGCCGCTGAGGATCAGCGCCGACATCGGGAGGCAGAACGCGGCCGTGGGCAGGATGACGCCCAGCAGGTTGTCGTACAGCCCGGCTTCGCTGATGAGGTAGAACATCGGCACGATGACGGCCTGGGCGGGGATGGCGAGGCCGAGCAGGAACAGCCGGAAGATCGCCGACGTGGTCCGGCCGCGGCTGCGGACGATCGCGTAGGCGAGCGGCGGGACCAGCAGCAGTACGATGCCGATCACGCAGCCGGTGACGACCAGCGTGTTGAGGAAGTACTGGCCGAAGCCCGAGTCGAAGGCGCCGGTGTAGTTGTCCAGGGTGAAGCTGTCCGGGATCGAGACCGGACCGTTCTCGGCGTAGTCCTGGCGGGTGCGCAGGGTCGCGGCGAGCATCACGTACAGCGGCAGGCCGACCAGGAACAGCCAGAGGAGCGAGCCGGCGCCGGCCACGTAGTTCGGTCGGCGCCTCATGACACTCCCTCCATGGAGCTGCGCATCTTGTCGTAGCCGGAGACCCGGACGACGATCAGCGAGATGACGGTGGCCGCGACGACCAGGGCCAGGGCGATGGCGGATCCGGTGCCGAAGTCGAAGCCCTTGAACGCCTTGTCGTACATGTAGTAGGCGCTGATGGTGGTGTCGGTGCCGGGGCCGCCCTGGGTCAGGATGAGGACGGTCTCGAAGGTGGTCAGACCGCCGACGATCATCAGGATCATCGAGGTGACCATCGAGGTGCGCAGCTGCGGCAGTGTGATGTGGAAGAACTGCCGGTAGCGGCCCGCTCCGTCGATCTCCGCGGCCTGGTAGAGCACCTGCGGGACGGCTCGGGCGGCGCCCTGGTAGATCAGTGTGTGGAAGGGGGTGAACTGCCAGGTGCTGACGAACGCCAGCACCCCGATGGCGGTGGCCTGTTCACCGAACAGGTTGCCGTCGCCGAACAGCCAGGCGGCTTCGGCCGGGATGCCGAAGTTCGGGTCGAGCAGCGCCCGCCACAGCACGGAGACGGCCGTCGCGGACAGCAGCAGCGGGATGAAGTAGATGACGGACAGCACGGCCCGGTTGCGCTGGTGGCCGGCGGCCCAGACGCCGAGCATGATGCTCAGCGGCGTCTGGATGACCACGCCGAGCACGGTCAGGAGCAGGGTCAGCCAGATGCTGTTGAGCATCACCGGGTCGTCCATCAGGCGCGACCAGTTGTCCATGCCGACGAACCGGGGCGAGCCGAGCCCGTCCCAGCTCATGAAGGACAGCACCGCGACCATGATCAGCGGGGTGATCGCGAAGAGGGCGAAGAACACTGCGGCGGGCAGCGCCCAGGCGAAGCCGGGGCGGCCCACCGTCGTTGCGGACGAGGCGGGCGGCCGCCGCCAGGACCCCTCGCGGGGTCCGGCGGCGGGCCGAGCGCTCGTGGTCTTTGTCGTCATGAGCCGTTCGTCACTCGGTCGGGAGGGCCTGCATGGCCTTGATGAAGCCGTCCGCGTCGAGCTGTCCGTTGAAGAACTGCTGGATGGCCTTGTGCATGTCCGAACTCGCCTTCTGCGGGTACGCCTGGTCCCAGGAGAGCTGGAACGACGGGGCGTCGGCGACCAGTTCGTACTGGAAGCGCGAGTACTCGGGGGTGGACGAGGTGTCGATGAACTCGTCGGTGTTGGTCGTGGTCGGCAGGTTGCCGATGTCCAGCTGCGCCTTGACGAAGTCGTCGGAGTACATGAGCTTCAGGAACTCGGCGACGGCCTCTGGGTGCTTGGTCTTCTTCATCACCGAGTAGTAGTTGTTGGTGTTGCCCGCGACGTTGGCCGCGTCTCCCTTGCCGCCTTCGACGGTCGGGAAGGCGGTGTAGCCGAGGTCCTTCTCGGCGAACTCCTTGTGGTCCGTCAGCTGCTGGGAGTAGTACCAGGAACCCATCAGCTCGAAGCCGGCCTTGCCCGAGGCCACCAGCTGGACCGAGCCGCCGTTGGTGTACTTGACGGAGTCGTAGTTCTTGCCGAAGGCGCCGGCGTCGACGAGCTCCCTGATCATGTCCAGGGCCTTCTTGCCGTCCGCGCTCTCCCAGGCGCTCTCGTCGCCCCCCACGGCCTTCTCGAACAGCCCCGGTCCGGCCACGCGGTCGAAGAGGTACTGGAACCACATCTGCGTCGGCCAGATGTCGCCGCCGCCGAGCGCGATCGGCGTGACGCCCGCGTCCTTGAGCTTCCCGACCGCGTCGAGCAGTTCCTCCCAGGTCTTCGGCGGCGTGACGCCCGCCTCCTCGAGGACCTTCTTGTTGTGGAAGAGCAGGACCGGCTGGGTGCCGCGCATCGGGATGCCGTAGGGCTTGCCGTCGACGACGGCGTTGTCGAAGACGGACGGCAGGAAGTTGTCCTTCAGGCCCGGGTCCTTCTTGATGAAGTCGTCCAGCGGCAGCAGCAGATCGGCCTTGACGAACGGCTTGATGCTGCCGCCGCCCCAGTTGAAGAAGACGTCCGGGGCCTGGGGCGTGCTGATGATCGTCTGAAGCTTCTTCTGGTAGTCCGCACCCGGGATGGTGTCGAGGACGACCTTGACGTCGGATGTCTTGTTGAACTTGTCGACGAGTTGCTTCTCGACCTTGTTGGTGGCGTCCCCGTAGACCAGGACATGGATCTTGCCGTCGTCCGACGACGCCCCGCCGTTCCCGCCGCCGCAGGCCGCGAGGCTCAGCGCCAGGGTGAGCGTCGCACCGCAGGCGACCAGTCTGGGCAAGCGCGCACGTGTCTTCATCGTTCGCCTTTCGAAAGTTTCGGCGCCATCACCGAAAGTCCATGCTGTCGGACAGTAAAGTCAGACGGGAATTTTGGTCAATGGGCCTGCACGTGCCGACTCAAAACGTTATCCACGGCGTGGCCTATCCTGCCGGTATGCACGACGAAGCTGAGGTGGACGCGAGGGTGACCCTGGCAGAGGTGGCGAAAGAAGCGGGAGTCTCGCCTTCGACAGTTTCGAAGGTCCTCAACGGTCGTTCGGATGTCGCCAGCTCCACCCGGGCCAAGGTCGAGAGCCTTCTGGAGGTCCACGGCTACCGTCGCCGGACCTCCGCCCCACCGCGCTCCCGACTCGTCGAGCTGGTCTTCCACGAGCTGGACAGCGTCTGGGCGATGGAACTCGTCCGGGGCGTGGAGAGCGTCGCCAGGGCGAACCGGGCCACCGTGGTGCTCACCAGGAGCGGCACCCGGCACGCACCCGCGCCCGACTGGATCGAGGGTGTGCTCCGGCGCAGGCCGCTGGGGGTCGTGCTGGTCTTCTCGTCACTCCCGGCGGAGGTGAAGCACCGGCTTGGATCGCGGGACATCCCCTTCGTCATCGTCGACCCGGTCGGCGACCCCGACCCCGACGTGCCGTCCGTGGGCTCCGCCAACTGGGCCGGCGGCCTCGCGGCGACACGTCATCTCACCGACCACGGACACGAACGCGTCGCGATCATCACCGGGCCCGAGGACATGCTGTGCTCACTGGCCCGGCTCGACGGATACCGCTCGGCCATGACCATGGCGGGCCTGCCGATCGACCCGCGTCTCATCCGCTTCGGCGACTTCGACGTGCAGAGCGGCTTCGAGCACGCCCTGGACCTGCTGAACGGCCCCGAACGGCCGACGGCGATCTTCGCGGGCAGCGACCTCCAGGCCCTCGGCGTGCTGGAGGCCGCCCGGCTGGAGGGACTGAGCGTGTCGGCGGACCTCTCGGTGGTCGGCTACGACGACGTACCGCCGGCCCAGTGGTCGAGCCCGCCGCTGACCACGGTGCACCAGCCGCTGCGGCGCATGGCCGAAGAGGCGACCCGCATGCTCTTCCGCCCGGACGAACCCGGCAGGGCCGCCCAGCGCATAGCGCTGGCGACCCATCTCGTCGTACGGCAGAGCACGGCGTCGCGGAACTGACCGGCGCGCTCGGCGGGCGTGCGGCGGGCGGACGGGAGGCGCCGACGGGGCGGTGGCCGCACCGGCCGGGGGACCCACCCGTGCCCGGACCGCCGCTCACTGCCGTCACCGCGACGGTGAGGCCGTCGAACGCCGGATGCGTTACCGCGCCTCGCGCAGTTCGAGAACGTAGGTCGCGGTGAGCGACACGGCACGGTCCTCGTCCTGTGACAGACCCAGGAGAGCACGTGTCGCCGAGGCCCCCGGGAAGCTCGGCCCTCCCGGGCGAGTGCGTGTGCCGGCGGCCGAGACCGCGTGGTGCGCCGACTTCCGCGGGCCGTGCGCCGTCAGTGGCCGCCTCGCTGTGCGTGGGCTTCGGCGAGGAGGAGGTAGCAGCTGGCGGTCCAAGTGTAGGCACGGTCGCGCAGGCCCGTGCCGGTCAGGGCGTCGAAGTTCTCGGCGAATCCGTGGGTCTCGCACAGGGCGCGGAAGCGGGCGCTGATCTCGTCCGCCAGTGCCCGGTGGCCTGCGCGGCGCAGGCCGTCCTCGATGAGGACCGTGGCGGGGGCCCAGATCGGGCCGCGCCAGTAGCCGTCGGAGAGGTAGTGCGGTGAAGTCGGCAGCTCGGTGGCCAGGCCGTACGGGGTGAGGTGTGCCTCGACGCGTTCGGCCAGCACGCCGCTCATCTCCTCCGGCAGATGCTCGCCCAGCACGATGGGCAGCAGGTCGAGGAGGCTGCGACTGTGCCAGGTACCGCCGCTGCCGACTCCACGGGCGACGAACCGGTCACCGGTCCAGAGCTGGTCGAGCATCGCCGCCTGGGTCGCCCCGGCGGTCCGCGTCCACCGGCCGGCCTCGTCGGGCATATCCAAGCGCGTGGCCAGAGCGGCGAGTTCGTGCAGCTGGAGGATGAGAAAGGCGGCCAGGTCCGCGGTGACGACGACGCGTTCGGGGTCGAACGTGGTGGCGTTGTCCCAGCCGCTGTCGTTGCCGTGCTGGTAGTGGGGCAGGCCGGTGCCGGGGACGCGCCGTGCGGTGAGCCAGAAGTCCGTCCAGCGTTCCAGCCCGCGGTAAGTCTCCGCCAGTTCCGCCCGGTCCGGGGGCGTGGGCAGCCGACGGCGCAGGTGGGCGAACGCCCAGCCGTGGATGGGCGGTTTGACGAAGTTGTGCAGGACCTCGGAGTGGGTGACCGAGTCCGGCAGCGCCCCGGTCTCGTCCTGGTGGTCGAAGGGCAGGTGGTACTGGTCCCGGGCCAGTTCGGGACAGCCGGGAGCCAGGGCCAGGGCGTTGAAGCAGTGGTCCCAGCTCCAGACCTTGTCCATCCAGTGCTTGGACATCAGTACGGCGGGGCGTCCGACCAGCCCTGCCGGGCGTACGGTCGCGGACCACACGACGTAGGCGGCGAGTTCGGCGGCCGGGGTCGCGGACGAGCGCCAGGGGGCCACCGTGTCGGCGAAGTCCGCGAAGGAGTTCCGCGCGGCGGCGACGACCTTGTCGAACGACGCCGTGGAAGCGTACGGCGGTCGGGCGGTGTCGAGTTCCTCGACCGCGATCTCCCACAGAGGCTCGGCATCCGTGCGCTCCGCCAGGATGAGGCCGCGGTCGGCGCCCCCCAGGGCCTGGCTGCCGAACGCGTCGGCCACCGTTCCACAGAGCACGGTGACGCGGTAGCGGCGGCCGGTCTCGTACGACGTGAACACGTACCCGCCGGTGGCCGCGTCGTGGAAGAAGTAGGTGCCGCTGAACGGGGTCAGCGTCCGGGCCGCCGCGCTGACGCGCAGCGGCATCCCCGCGCCGCGCAGGCGGACGGTGTCGGGCGACTCGTAGGCGAGATCGACGCGTCCGGCCGGGCCGGTCCAGCTGAGCAGGCCCGGTGTCGCCTCGACGCTGGTCTCGGCGCGGTCGCCGGTCGCCGCGTCGAGCGGCACCAGGCGCAGCACGGGGTGCATGCCGTTCTGGTGCGAGACGAGGTGGAGGTCTTCGGCGTACGTCTTCTCCGCCACCACGGGCGAGATGCCGAACCAGGATCCGTACGTGCTGAACGGGATGTCCTGGACGGAGAAGGCCGGGCCGGATCGGTCGGCGGTCATGGGGTGTCACTCGTTTCTCGAGCAGGGATCGTCGGAGAGAAAGGGGATGCGTCTCGGGACCGCCGTGTGGGTGTCAGTCCTTGACGGCACCGGCGGTCACGCCGGCGGCGACGTAGCGCTGGGCGAGGACGAGGATGACCGCGGCCGGCAGCGAGGCGACGACGGCGGTGGCCATGATGGCGTTCCACTCCTGGTTGTTGTTGCCGATGTAGTGGTAGATGCCGAGGGTGATCGGCTCGTGGGCGCCGCCGTTCACGAGGGTGCTGGCGAAGACGAAGTCGGACCAGGACCACAGGAAGGCGAACAGGGAGACCGTGACGACGGCGTTGCGGCTCATCGGCAGGACGATCGACCGGAACGTGCGCAGGGCACCGGCACCGTCCGTCTTCGCGGCCTGGAGCAGTTCCCCGGGGATGCCGGACATGAAGGCGGTGAAGATGAGGACCGCGAAGGGGACGGCCAGGGTGGAGTCGGCGACGATCAGGCCGGGGACGGACTGGAGCATGCCGAGTTGCAGGTAGATGGCGTAGAAGCCCATCGCCATGATGATGCCGGGGATCATCTGGGCGACCAGGAGGAGGAAACTGAGCAGGCCTCCGCCGCGTGGGCGCAGTTTGGCCAGGGCGTAGCCGGCGGGTGCGGCCAGGGCCACGGTCAGCACGACGGTGCCCAGGCCGATGACGAGGCTGGTCCCGAGGTAGGGCAACTGCTCGCCGAGGACGGTGCGGTAGCCGGCCAGGGTGCCGTGGACCGGCACCAGGTCCGGAGGGCTCTTGCGCATGTCCTGGTCGCGGGTGAAGGACACGTTGAGCATCCAGTAGACCGGGAAGAGCATGACCGCGGTCAGGAGCAGGCCGATGGCCGTCTTCCACCAGGTACGGGGGGTGCCTCGGCTCATGACAGCGCCTGCTTTCGCTGGACCCGGACGTAGACGAGGCCGAAGACCAGGGCGGCGACGACGAGCAGGTTGCCGACGGCCGCTCCCGGTCCGAAGGCGGGCAACAGGTTGCCGAAGCCGAGCTGGTACGACCAGGTGGCGAAGGTGGTGGAGGAGTCCGCCGGCCCGCCCTTGGTCATGATCCAGATGATGTCGAAGACCTTGAGCGTGTACACCAGACCCAGGAGCAGGGTGATCGCGGACACCGGGCGCAGCAGCGGGAAGGTGATGCGCCAGAAGCGCTGCCAGGCGTTCGCCCCGTCCAGCGCGGCGGCCTCGTGGAGGCTCGCGGGGATGGACTGCAGGCCGCTGTAGAGCACGACCAGGTTGAACGGGACGCCGATCCAGATGTTGGCGATGATGACCGAGGCCAGCGACCAGGAGGGCGAGGTCAGCCAGTTCACCGGGCCGATACCGACGGCGTGCAGAGCGGCGTTGACGATGCCGGAGTCGCTGTTGAGCATCCACGACCAGGTGGAGGCCGACACGATCAGCGGTAGCAGCCAGGGCACCAGGAACAGGGCGCGCAGGGTGGCGGAGAGTCGGAAGTGCTGGTTGAAGAAGACCGCGAGCGCCAGGCCGATGGCGTACTGGAAGACCAGGCACACGGCGGTGAACACCACGGTGTGCACCAGGGCCGGGCCGAACGTCGGATCGTCGAAGACCGTCCGGTAGTTCCCCAGACCCGTGAAGGGCGCGTCGCCCTGGACGAACGAGCGGACGGTGTAGTTGCGCAGGCTCAGGTCGATGTTGCGGTACAGCGGATAGGCGTAGAAGAGGACGAGGTAGAGGGTCACCGGGGCGAGGAAGGCCCAGGCGGCCCACTGCGGGGAGCCGGGGCGGCGCCGTGCCCTGGCCGGCGCGGCGGGGTCCGCCCCGCTGTGGCCGGGCACGGGCCGGCGAGGCGGCACTTGGGTCGTACGGCTCATCGAGGGGCTCTGACGTGTGGTCACTTGACGGCGGACTGGGCGGCGGCCAGCGCGTCCTTCGGGGACTTCGAGCCGCTGAGGGCGGTCTGGACGGCCTTCCACATCTGCTCGGAGATCTTGGGGTACTTGGTGCCCAGGTCGTCGCTGGTGCGTCCCTGGGCAGCCTTGACCGCGTCGACCCACGGCTTCAAGTCGGGGTTCGCCGCCACCTGCTTGTCCTGGACCTCGCTGGTGGGGGCCACGTAGGACAGGGTGGTGTCGGTGTCGTACAGGTTCTGCGTGCTGGTCAGGCAGGTCGCCAGCTTCTGTGAGGTGGCATAGCGGCCGGTGTCGCCCTGGACCGGGATGGTGACGAACTCGCCGCCGATCGGGGCCGCCGCGTTGCCTCCCGCGGAAGCGGGTATGGGCAGGACGCCGTAGTCGAAGCCGGCCTTCTCGGCGTTCGCGAGCTGCCAGGTCCCGTTCTCGGCGAAGGCGTAGTCGCCGCTCGCGAACTCCTGCCAGCTGGTGGTCTGGGTGTTGTTGAGCACCGAGTTGGGCGCGTAGCCCTTGCCGAGCCAGTCCTTCCACAGGGTCAGCGCGGAAACGGCCTGGGCGGAGTCGAGTTCGGTCAGCTCGGCGCCCGCGCCCCAGAACCAGGGAAGGAACTGGAAGCTGCCCTCCTCGGTCCCGATGGCGGAGAAGGTGATGCCCTTCTTACCGGCCTTCTCGACCTTCTCCAGCGCCGCCGTCAGCGACTTCCAGTCCTTGATCGTGGAGATGTCGACCCCGGCCTCCTTCAGCACCTTCTTGTTGTAGTAGAGGGCGAGGGTGTTGGCGCCGATCGGTGTGCCGTACGTCTTCCCGTCCGACTGACCGGCTGCCAGCAGGTTGGCGTCCACCTTCGAGGTGTCCAGCCTGTTCTCGGCGGTCGTGGTGAGCACACCCGCCTCGGCCAGGGTGGAGACGACCGGGTTGTCGACGACGAGGAGGTCCGCGGAGTTGCCCTGCTGGGCCGCCAGCAGCGTCTTGTTGGCCAGGTCGCTGGTGTCGAAGCCGGTCCGCTCGACCTTCACTCCGGCCTCGGTGCCGCACTTGTCCAGCAGCTTCACCCATGCCGACCCTTTGGTGAACTGCGGGTACGGGTCCCAGACGGTGTACGTTCCGCTGTCCGCGTCCTTGGCGTCGGTGCTGCCCGAGCCGGAGCCGCAGGCGGTCGCACTGGTGCCGACAGCCAGGACGGTCACGACCGCGGCGGTCAGACGGCGCTTTCTGGAGATGCTGCTCATGGCGGTTCCTTCGTTTGAGGCATGCACGTGCCGAGGGCGCGGGTCGCCGAGGGCGCGGGTCGCCGAGGGCGCGGGTCGCCCAGGGCGCGGGTCGCCCAGGGCGGGAACGCCGAACAGCGCCGGTGGCGATTCGAGCGTTCGGCGGGCGGGGCGGAAAGGCGGGCAGGTGTCCGGTGGCAGGTCAGGGAGCCGGGTCGGGCCGGGCGTCGGTGGGAGGTGTGGCACCTGCGGGGCCGGTGCTGGCCCGCAGGGAGATCGGCGGCACGAGGAGATGGTGCCGGGGCGGTACGCCGGGGTGGTCGAGCCGCTCCACCAGCAGCTCGACGGCGCGCCGGCCCATGTCCTCCGCCGGCACGTCCGCCGCGGTGAGCTGCGGTGTCACCGTCTCCGCCCACCGGCTCGCCACCACTCCGGTGACGGAGAAGTCACGCGGCACGTGGCGGCCCGTGTTGGCGAGCCCCCGGTAGAGACCGCCCAGAGCGGCCTCGTTGAGCGTGACCAGGGCTGTGGTGGCCGGGTCGTCGTGCAGGATCCGCTCCACACAGGCCTGGCCCGAGGCGGCGTCGTCACCACAGCAGTACGTCCGGACCGTCAGCCCCCGCTCGGCCGCGGCCTTGGTGAATCCGTCCAGCCCTCGGTGCGCGGACTCGTACCCGGCCCGCAGCAGTTGTTCGGGGCGGTTGACGAAGGCCACCCGGCTGTGGCCGAGATCCGCCAGGTGGTGGACGCACGCCGCCGCCAGCGCGGTGTGGTCCAGGCCGACCCACCAGCCGCTCTCCGAGTCCGCGGTGCGGCCGATGGCGACGGAGGGGAAGTCCAGGGCGGCCAGGTGATCGACCCGGTCGTCCTCCAGCCTGATCTCCATCAGGATCGCGCCGTCCACCCGGCGCTCCCCCAGCAGTCGCTGGAACGAACGGTCGCTGTCCATGCCGCTCGGTGACAGCAGTACGTCGTAGTCGTAGGCCGCGGCGGCTTCCACGACGCTGCCGATGAAGTCCAGCTGCATTCCCGTGTAATGGTTGCCGGCCGGCGGGAAGACGAGACCGATCGTGCTGGTCCGGCCATTGGCCAGGGCACGGGCGCTCGCGTTCGGGCGGTAGCCCAGTTCGTCGATGACCCGCTGGATCTTCTGGCGTGTGTCGTCCGAGACGGGGCGCTTGCCGCTCAGTGCGTAGGACACGGTGCTCCGCGAGACACCGGCCCGTCGAGCGATCTCACCGATGTTCACGGGAACTCCCTGCTAGAAGCTCGAACCGGTTCGACGCTTCGGAGAAAAGCGCCCGTCGGCCTTGGGGACATGGAATGGAGCCAGATGCGACGGCCGGCTGTCGAACCGGTTCGCGTGAAGTGACGGTAAGAACTGCCCATGCGCCTGTCAACACCCCGGACCACACTGACGCGCCTGGGCCGGAGACCGGAAAAACCTGGCGTCCGAGGGATTGATGGTGCGGTTCCCCGGTGTTAGCTTCCCCGAACCGGTTCGATGAAGCGCTCCTTGCGAGGACCAACCCGAACAGCCGCCGAGTGCCCCCGTCCCCGCCCCCTTGCAGGGTTCTCGCCCGTGCGTGGTCGAACCGGTTCGACGTGCGCTGCTCCCCCGGGTTCTCCGCCGCACCGGAACCACCACGTGGCCGCGTCGGACCGAGGGGGCCGACCGGAACTCGTTACTCGAGGATTGAGGACGCTACCCATGCCATCCGCTGACAGATCCGCCCGGCGCCGGGCCCCGGCCGCCGTGGCACTGACCCTCGGAGCGGGCCTGCTGGCCGCACCCGCCGTCCCCGCGCAGGCTGCCGAGGCGCCCCGGCCCACCGCCCGCTACACCTTCGACCAGGACGACCTCGCCTCCGGCAGGATCACCGACAGTTCCGGCAACGGCCTGACGGCGAGCCTGGTGAACGCCTCCACCGCCCGGTCCGTGGAGGGCACGGGCGGCGGCAAGGCGCTCGCTCTGCCCGGCGGCGCGCCCGACTCCAAGGGCGCGTACGTCCGCCTCCCCCGCGAAATCCTCGGCGACGCCACCGACCTGACGGTCTCCGCCCGCGTGAAGTGGAACGACGACAAGTCCGCCTGGCAGCGGATCTTCGACCTGGGCACCGACAACACCAGATACCTCTTCACCACCCCGTCCAACGGCAGCGTGCTGCGCACCGCCGTGACCACCGACGGAGGCGGCGCGGAGGGACAGGTCAGCGGCTACGCGGCGCTCCCCGCGGACGGATGGCGGACCGTCACCGTCACCCTCGACAGCTCCGCCCGCCGGGTCACCACCTACCTCGACGGCGTGGCGGTCTCCTCCGCCGCGACCGAGGTCAAGGCCAAGGATCTGCTGGAGGGTTCGGCCACGACCGCCGGCTACATCGGCAAGTCCTTCTGGCCGGACCCGCTGCTCAAGGGCTCGATCGACGACTTCACCGTGTGGCACTCGGCGCTCAGCCCCGAGCAGGTGGCCGGTACGGTCGCAAGCGTGCCCACGCTCCAGGAGCTCTCGAAGACGTCTTTCGAGGTCCGCACCACGTCCGGCACCGCCCCGTCCCTCCCCACCGCCGTCCGCTCCGCCTTCTCCGACGGCTACGACCGTGACACGCCGGTCACCTGGGACGCCGTACCGGCCGACGCGTACGCCCGGCCGGGGACGTTCACGGTCGCCGGCACCGCGGCCGGACGCGCGGTGAGGGCCACCGTCACCGTGGTCCGCGAGGGGCAGCTCACCGTCGACCTCGGCTCGGACACCGGCAAGTTCCACGGCGGCGCCTCCGGCACCCTCTACGGCGTGTACGGACCGGACGTCCCCACCAACAACCTCATCGAGGGCATGGGCCTGCGCACGGTCTCCACCAAGGCCCAGGACGGGCCGCAGCACCCCGGTGCCGACGCGCTGGAGGTGGTCAAGCCGCTGGCCGACTCCACCGACGGTGATGTGTACATCTACATGACCGACATCCACCGCGGCTTCCCGTACCAGTGGCCGGGCGACACTCCCGAGGAGAAGCTCAGGCTCTACAAGGAGAAGGTCGCCGAGCAGGTAGACCAGGTCCTGAAGCTGCCCAGGCAGTACCAGGACAACGTGGTCTTCGTGCCGTTCAACGAGCCCGAGGGCAACATGTTCGGCACCGGCGAGTGGAGCTACGACAGGGTCAGCTGGCTCGACGACCCGGACGACTACTTCGCCGCCTGGGACGACTTCCACCGGCTCATCAAGGGCAAGATGCCCGAGGCCCGCATCGCCGGCCCCAACACCAGCGTCCTCTACGACCAGGTGAAGGGCTTCCTCACGCACACCCTGGCCGCGGGCACCCTCCCGGACGTCGTCACCTGGCACGAACTGAGCCACCCGGAGGCGGTACGCGACAGCGTCGCCACGTACCGGGCCTGGGAGAAGGACCTGTTCAAGGGCACCGACCGCGAGGGCACCCAGCTCCCCGTCAACATCAACGAATACGCCTTCAATTACCACACCTCCGTCCCCGGCCAGATGATCCAGTGGGTCTCCGCGATCGAGGAGTCCAAGGTCGACGCCGACATCGCGTACTGGAACATCGACGGCAACCTCTCCGACTCCGCGGTGCAGTCCAACCGCGGCAACGGCCAGTGGTGGCTGCTGAACTCCTACGCCTCGATGAGCGGGCACACGGTGAAGGTGACTCCGCCGTTCCCGGGCGAGAACTACACCATGCAGGGCGTCGCCACGCTCGACGAGAGGAAGAGGCAGTCCCGGCTGATCTTCGGCGGCTCCACCGGCAAGGGCCACATCACCTTCGACAACGTCCCCAAGAAGCTCTTCGGCGACCGCGTGCACGCCTGGGTGAAGGAGATCGAGTGGAGCGGGCAGGTGGGCGACAACTCCGGCCCGAAGCTCCTCTCGGAGCAGAACCTGAAGGTCGGTGACGACGGCAAGGTCGTCGTCGACTTCGGCGACGGCGCGCTGCCGGAGCTGAAGGAGTCCTCGTCCTACGAGATCGTTCTCAGCCCGGCGGGCAAGGCGAAGGACACGCAGTCCCCGCCCGTGCGCTGGAACGCCTCGTACGAGGCGGAGGACGCCGCCCACACCGGGGCCGGCTACTCGAAGAACGGCCCGGAGGGCTCGCCCCGCGACGTGTCGAAGTTCTACACCTCCGGCGGCCACGACGTGGGCGGCCTGCGCACCGGCTCGGACGTCACGCTCGACTTCACCGTGGACGTGCCCGAGGACGGCACCTACGACCTGAGCGTCTTCGCCAACTCCCTCAACACCTTCGACAAGGTGAAGGAGCAGGGCCCCACCAACGTCTTCCTGCGCGTGGACGGCAAGGCGGACAGCGAGCAGGAACTGCATCTGCCCCCGGCCTACAAGTGGGTGGTGTGGGACCACACCGACACCACGGTACGGCTCACCAAGGGTGAGCACACCCTGACCCTCGCCGCGAAGAGCGCCGACGGCAAGGGCGCCACCAAGGGCGACGCCATCGTCGACCGCGTCACCCTCTCCCTCCCCGCGGCATCGGCCGGCACTCGGGTCTACGAGGGCGAACTCGCCTGGCTCGGCGGCGGGGCCGGGCCCGTCTACGGTGAGCCGGAGCGCGCCGAGGCCCCCGCCACCGGCTCCGGCGCGGTCCGCCTTCCGAAGAACGGGACCGCCACGTTCTGGGTCTACTCACCCGCCGACCGCGAGGCGACTCTCGAGGTCGACACGCTCGGCGCCGCCAACGCCCGGCTCTCCGTCAACGGGAACGAGGTCCTACGCGTCTCGGGGAGCAAGCGCAGTGTGGCGGTCTCCCTCTCGGGCGGCATCAACAAGGTGACCCTGACCGGAGGTTCGTCCGCCACCCTCGTCGACCGTCTCTCGGTCACGGCCACCGACGGCACACTGCCGGCTCGTACCTACGAGGCACAGGACGCCAAGCTCGCGGGCTCGGCCACGCTCAGCCCCCTCTCCCTGGCCACCGGCGGCACGGCGATCACCGGCATCGGCGGCGGGCCGGGCAACGGCAACACGGCGACCTTCGCCGTCGACGCCGACCGGGCCGGTCTGTACGCGCTGCGCATCCGCTACTCCAACCCCGAGCAGTCGGAGGCCACCCACTACAACCCGGACCCGCTCGCCCGCCACGCCGACATCTCCGTCAACGGCGGGGACATGAGGCGCGTCGGATTCCCGCACAGCTTCCACCAGAACAACTTCTGGGAGCTGACCGTCCCCGTCCGCCTCGTGAAGGGGCAGAACACGATCGCCTTCCGGTCCGAGGAACTGCCGAACTTCGACGGCACCACCTACGCCTCGCAGACGTTCCCCGGGATACTGCTCCGCTCCCGCTACGCGCCGCTGATCGACCGGATCACCGTCGCTCCCTACGCGCGGCAGGTGCGGTGACCGGCGACGGCGGCGACGTGGCGAGCCCAAGGGCCGGGTAAGCGGGGCCCTGGGTCCCGAGCCCCGCCTGCCGGGCGCTCGCCCTCGTCGCCGGTGCCGCCCTGCCGCCCGGGCCCGCCACGATCGGCGGGTCCGGGCGGCCGAGCATGTCCGCGGCGGCCGGGGAGATGTCCCCGGCCGTCCGGCCGAGGCTCGCGAGGGTTCACTCACCGCACTTAATGCAAGCCAAAAGAAAAGCCGTGTTAGGAACCTTGACCGCGACGGGCGGGGCAGGCAAGGTTCCGGAGAGCGCTCTCCCATCCATTCCGTGTCAAGGAGGCTCTCCATGCCCACTGTCGGCATACTCCCGGCGGTGCCGGTGCCGCGCAGACCCGGACGCCGCGGGCTCGTCGGCGTCCTGGTCACCGCCCTGGCCGCGGCACTGCTCGCCGTCGTCCCCGCCACGCGGGCCCAGGCCGCGCCGGTGCTGTTGTCCCAGGGCAAGCCGGTCACCGCCTCCAGCCAGGAGCACCACGGCACCCCGGCGACCGCGGCCGTCGACGGCGACGACGGCACCCGCTGGTCCAGCGCCGCCGCCGACCCGCAGTGGATCCGCGTCGACCTCGGCGCCCCCGCCTCCCTCAGCCGGGTCGAACTGCGCTGGGAGGCGGCCTACGCCAAGTCCTACCGCGTCGAGACCTCCCAGAACGGCACCGACTGGTCGACGGCCTACTCCACCACCACCGGCGCCGGCGGCACGGAGAGCGTGACCGTCTCCGGCACCGCCCGGTACGTCCGCGTGCTCGGCACCGCCCGCGCCACCGGGTACGGCTACTCCCTCTGGGAGTTCAAGGTGTACGGCACCTACGGCGACGACCCCGGCCCGGCCATCCCGGGCGGCGGCGACCTCGGCCCGAACGTGCACGTCTTCGATCCGTCCACGCCCGGCATCCAGGCCAAGCTGGACCAGGTCTTCGAGGAGCAGGAGTCGGCGCAGTTCGGCTCCGGCCGGCACGCCTTCCTCTTCAAACCGGGCACCTACGGCAACCTCAACGCCCAGATCGGCTTCTACACCCAGATCCTCGGTCTCGGCCTGCGCCCCGACGACACGACGATCAACGGTGACATCACCGTCGACGCCGGGTGGTTCAACGGCAACGCCACCCAGAACTTCTGGCGCGGCGCGGAGAACCTCGCCGTGAATCCGGTCAGCGGCACCAACCGGTGGGCGGTCTCGCAGGCCGCCTCCTTCCGCCGGATGCACGTCAAGGGCGGCCTCAACCTGGCGCCCAACGGCTACGGCTGGGCCAGCGGCGGCTACATCGCCGACAGCAAGATCGACGGCCAGGTCGGCAACTACTCGCAGCAGCAGTGGTACACCCGCGACAGCTCGATCGGCGGCTGGTCCAACAGCGTGTGGAACCAGACCTTCTCGGGTGTCGAGGGCGCTCCCGCCACCAGCTTCCCCGAGCCCCGCTACACCACGCTCGACACGACCCCGATCTCCCGCGAGAAGCCCTTCCTCTACCTGGACGGCGACGAGTACAAGGTCTTCGCCCCCGCCAAGCGCACCAACGCCCGCGGCACCACCTGGGCGAACGGCACCCCGCAGGGCGAGTCGGTCCCGCTGGACCGGTTCTACGTCGTCAAGCCCGGCGCCACCGCCGCCACCATCAACGCCGCCCTCGCCCAGGGCCTGCACCTGCTCTTCACCCCCGGCGTCTACCACGTCGACCAGACCATCAACGTCAACCGGGCCGACACCATCGTGCTCGGCCTCGGCCTCGCCACGATCATCCCGGACAACGGGGTGACCGCCATGAAGGTCGCCGACGTCGACGGGGTGCGGCTCGCCGGCTTCCTCATCGACGCCGGGCCGGTCAACTCCCCGACCCTGCTGGAGATCGGGCAGCAGGGCGCGTCCGCCGACCACGCGGCCAACCCCACCACCGTGCAGGACGTCTACATCCGCATCGGCGGTGCCGGGGCCGGCAAGGCGACCACCAGCATGGTGGTCAACAGCCACGACACGATCATCGACCACACCTGGGTGTGGCGGGCCGATCACGGCGAGGGCGTCGGCTGGGAGACCAACCGGGCCGACTACGGCGTCCGTGTCAACGGCGACGACGTCCTGGCCACCGGACTGTTCGTCGAGCACTTCAACAAGTACGACGTCGAGTGGTACGGCGAGCGCGGCCGGACGATCTTCTACCAGAACGAGAAGGCGTACGACGCCCCGAACCAGGCCGCCATCCAGAACGGCGCGACGAAGGGGTACGCCGCCTACCGGGTCGACGACTCGGTGGACACCCATGAGGCGTGGGGCCTGGGCAGCTACTGCAACTACAACGTCGATCCGGGCATCCGCCAGGACCACGGCTTCAAGGCGCCCGTCAAACCGGGAGTGAGGTTCCACAGCCTCCTCGTGGTCTCGCTCGGCGGCATGGGCCACTACAACCACGTCATCAACGACACCGGCGCCTCCACGGTGCCCGCCGGCACCACGACCGTACCGTCCACCGTCGTGTCCTACCCCTGACCGGACCCCATCGGTCACAACTCCCCTCCGGGCCGCACGACGTTCCCGCGCCCCGGCCCGGAGGGGCCGTCACGCGGTGCTCCCACCACCCCGCCCGTCGGCTCCCACCACCTCACCCCGCCGGCTCTCCCCGACCCGCCAGGAGCAGATGTGTCCCCAGCACTCCCGTACCGCAGACCAGGCGGCCGCCGCGCCGTCCCCCTGCTCGCCCTCGGCGCACTGGTGGCGTCGTCGCTCGCCCTCGCCGCCCCGCCCGCCCAGGCCGCGGAGACCCTGCTCTCCCAGGGCAGGCCCGCCACCGCCTCGTCCCAGGAAGGCGACGGATACGCCCCCTCGGCGGCCGTCGACGGCAATCTCACCGGCACCCGCTGGGCCAGCCAGTGGAGCGACTCCCAGTGGTTCCAGGTCGACCTCGGACAGCGGGCCGACCTCAGCCGTACCGTGCTGACCTGGGAGGGCGCGTACGGCAAGGGCTATCAGATCCAGGCGTCCGACAACGGCACGGACTGGCGGACCCTCAAGACCGTGACCGACGGTGACGGCGGCACGGACGAGGTCGCCGTCTCCGGGTCCGGCCGCTACGCGCGCATGCTGGGCACCGAGCGGTCCGGCGGCTACGGCTACTCCCTGTGGGAGTTCCAGGTGTACGGGACCACGGACGGCACACCGCCCGCCACCGGAGCCGTGGAGGTCACCGGCTCCCAGGGGGACTGGCAGCTGACCGTCGGCGGCCAGCCGTACACGGTCAAGGGCCTGACCTGGGGCCCCGCCATCGCGGACGCCCCGAAGTACATGCCCGACGTGAAGTCCATGGGCGTCAACACGATCCGCACCTGGGGCACTGACGGAGGCACCAAGCCACTGCTCGACAGCGCCGCCGCGAACGGCATCCGGGTCGTCAACGGCTTCTGGCTGCAACCAGGCGGCGGGCCCGGCTCCGGTGGCTGCGTCAACTACGTCACCGACACGACGTACAAGAACGACATGCTCACCGAGTTCGCCAAGTGGGTGGAGGCGTACAAGAGCCACCCGGCGACCCTCATGTGGAACGTCGGCAACGAGTCGGTCCTCGGCCTGCAGAACTGCTACAGCGGGGCCGAGCTGGAGGCGCAGCGCAACGCCTACACCGGCTTCGTCAACGACGTCGCCAAGAAGATCCACGGCATCGATCCCGACCACCCCGTCACCTCCACCGACGCCTGGACGGGAGCCTGGCCGTACTACCAGCGCAACGCGCCCGACCTCGACCTGTACTCGATGAACTCCTACGGCGACATCTGCGGCGTCCAGGAGGACTGGGAGGAGGGCGGCTACACCAAGCCGTACATCATCACCGAGGGCGGCCCGGCCGGTGAGTGGGAGGTGCCCGACGACGCCAACGGCGTCCCCGACGAGCCGACCGACGTGCAGAAGGCCGAGGGGTACAGCAAGGCCTGGGACTGCGTCACCGGCCATCAGGGCGTCGCGCTGGGCGCCACCCTCTTCCACTACGGCGTCGAGCACGACTTCGGCGGCGTCTGGTTCAACCTCGTGCCGGACGGGCTGAAGCGGCTGTCCTACTACGCCGTCAAGAAGGCGTACAGCGGATCGACCAGCGGTGACAACACCCCGCCCGTCATCACGAACATGGCCGTCTCCCCCGCCTCGTCGGCCGCGGCAGGCGAGGAGTTCACCGTCCGCGCCGACGTGCGCGACCCCGACGGCGACCCGATCTCGTACAAGGTCTTCCTCAGCGGCAACTACGCGAGCGGTGACAAGCGGTTGGTGGAGGCCGAGTGGCGGCCCACCGGCAACGGCACCTTCGCCGTGCGGGCCCCGGAGAAGCTCGGCGTGTGGAAGGTGTACATCCAGGCCGAGGACGGCCGCGGCAACGCCGGCATCGAGACCAAGTCGGTCAAGGTCGTCGCCCCGCCGGTCACCGGCACGAACGTGGCGCTGAACAAGCCCACCACCGCGTCCTCCTTCCAGCCGTCGTACGGCGACTGCCCGTGTGAACCCGCCAAGGCGACGGACGGCAGGGCGGACACGCGCTGGGCCAGCGACTGGAGCGACCCGCAGTGGATCCAGGTCGACCTCGGCGCCGCCACCCCCATCCGCGAACTCCAGCTCGTATGGGACCCCGCCTACGCCAAGTCCTACAACGTACAGGTCTCGGACAACGGCACCACCTGGCGCACGGTCCACACCACGACCGCCGGCAACGGTGACATCGACACCATCGACGTCGCTCAGACCGCGCGGCACGTGCGGCTGCACCTGACGGCGCGTGGCACCGGCTGGGGCTACTCGCTGCACGAGTTCGGCATCTACAGCTGACGGCGGAGGGCGTCCGGCGGCGCCCTCCGCACCACCCCCACTCGGCACCTCGGCGGGCAGGAGGCCCCATGAGACCACGTTCGAAACTCCCCGCGCTGCTGCTCGGCACCGCACTCGTCGCAAGCGTGCTCGGCGTCGGCACCGTCGCCACGGCGGCCGGTCCCGGCGGCGCCCCGGCCGCCTCGGCAGGCGCCCACACCGGGCACCCGACGGCGGTGTCGATCCAGGCGTCCGCCGACGATCCCGACGGCGACGGATACATACCGGCCGTTCCCCCGGTCACCGGCGTGACCCCGTCCGAGGCCACCCCGCCACCGCGCTACCACAAGGAGTTCCAGGCCAACTGCGCCGTCACGCACACCGCGCCGGACGACCCGATCGTGTACCCGGGGCAGCCGGGCAAGTCCCACGACCACACCTTCATGGGCAACACGTCGACGAACGCCGGCAGCACGACGGCGAGCCTCTACGGCGGCGACACCACCTGTCTCGCACCGGCCGACGCCTCCGCTTACTGGATGCCGTCCCTGTACAAGGGGGACGAGAAGATCCTCCCCGTCGGGCCGCAGGTCATCTACTACAAGGCCGGTGTCACCGACTACACCAGCGTGCGGCCCTTCCCCAAGGGGCTGCGGTACGTCGTCGGCAGCCCCATGCAGAGCGCCCAGGAGTTCCGCGGCCACAAGGGCTTCGTCGAGGGCTGGGAGTGCGGTGACAGCTTCTTCAACGTCGACTTCCCGGCGAGCTGCCCGAGCCGGCCCGACGTCCAGCTCAACATCCGTTTCCAGGCGCCCAGTTGCTGGGACGGCAAGTACCTCGACACCCCCGACCACAAGAGCCACATGGCCTACCCGGTCGTCAAACCCGGCACCAACGACAACATGTGTCCGGCGTCCCACCCGGTCGCCCTGCCGATGATCGAGTTCAAGATGGCCTTCCCGGTCAACGGCGACATGAGCGACGTCCGCCTGGCCAGTGGACGCGGCTACTCCTTCCACTACGACTTCTTCAACGCCTGGGAGGAGCGGACCCTCAAGGCGCTGGTCGACCACTGCCTCGTCGGCGGCCTCCAGTGCGACACGCGCGGCTACGACCAGAACCACCCGGAGCGCGGCGCGGTGCTGAACGAGGACCACCGGCTGCCCTGACCCGAACGGTTCCCAGGGGCCCGGCCATCCGCTCGGCGCGGGTGCCGCCGGGCCCCTTCCGCCGCCCGCGGTCCTCCGTCCGCCGGTGGCCCGAGGGTCTTGCCGGGAGAAGGAGAAGCGCACCGAGCGGCTTTCGGAGCACCTCCACAGGGTGGAGGGGGAAGGAGTGGGCGGGAAATGGACGACGAGACACTCGACCGGCTCATCGGCGGGCTGAGCCTCGAGCAGAAGGTGCGCCTGCTCACCGGGACGACGACCTGGCGCACCGCCGGGGAGCCCGGGATCGGGCTGCGGGAGATGGTGACGTCGGACGGACCCGCCGGGGTGCGCGGGGAGGCATGGGACGAGCGGCGCACGTCGGTCCTGCTGCCCTCCGCCTCCGCCCTGGGCGCGATGTGGGACGAGGACCTGGTGGAGCGGCTCGGGGGCCTGCTCGCCGCCGAGGCCGCCCGCAAGGGCGTCGATGTGGTACTGGCTCCCACCCTCAACCTCCACCGGAGCCCGCTGGGCGGCCGGCACTTCGAGTGCTTCTCCGAGGACCCGGAACTGACCGGCCGCACCGGGGCCGCGCTGATCCGGGGCGTTCAGACCCTCGGGGTCGCGGCCACCGCGAAGCACTACGTCGGCAACGACTCCGAGACCGACCGGCTGACCGTCGACGTCCGGATGTCCGAACGCACTCTGCGGGAGGTGTACCTCGCGCCCTTCGAGGCAGCCGTCGAGGCCGGGGTGTGGCTGGTCATGGCCGGCTACAACGCCGTCGGCGGCACGACCATGACGGCCAGCCCGCTCCTGGCGGAACCCCTCAAGGGTGAATGGGGGTTCGACGGGGTGGCCGTCTCGGACTGGGCGGCCGTGCGCACCACCGAGGAAACCGGTCGCGCCGCCCTCGACCTGGCGATGCCGGGCCCGGACAGTCCCTGGGGCGCCTCGCTGGTGCGGGCGGTGAAGGACGGTCTGGTCGCCGAGGCGGCGGTCGACGAGAAGGTGCGACGGCTGCTCCGGCTCGCCGGCCGGGTGGGTGCGCTGGAACCGCGGCGCCCCCGTCGGGTGCCGCCGACGGCATACCGCGACCACCGGGCGCTGCTGCGCCGCGCCGTCAGTGCCGGTTCGGTCCTGCTGCGCAACAGAGCCGTGCTCCCGCTCGACCCCGCCGGGCTGTCCACCGTCGCGGTCGTCGGCGTGCACGCCGCTTCCCCGCGCGTCCAGGGCGGCGGCAGCGCGGGCGTCTTCTGCTCCGACGTGGTCACCCCGCTGGCGGGCATCGGGGCCCGGCTGCGGGGGCGGGCCCGGGTGGTGTACGAGCCCGGTCCGGCACCGGGGGCCCCGCCCGTCCCCCTCGACGCCGACCGGTGCACCGACCCGGAATCGGGTGCCCCAGGCGTGCTCCTGCGGGTGCTGGACTCGGCGGGGCGGGAGCTGTACGCGGAGCACCGGCTCTCGGGCCGGCAGCTGGAGCCGGACCTGCCCCCCGGCGCCCACACCGTGGAGATCGGCGCGGTGCTGCGTCCCCGCCGGTCGGGAGAGTGGACGTTCGGTGTCGGGGGCTTCGGTCGCATGACGCTCACCGTCGACGACCGCACGCTGCTGGACGGTGAGTTCCCCGGTGACACGGACGACCCGGCCGTCGTCCACGTCAACCCGCCCCTGCGCACGGCGCGGACGGTACTGACCGCCGAGCGGCCCGTGCGCGTGGTGGCCCGGCGCGAACTGGTGCCCGGCCGCGGACGCGCCACCGTCGTCGCCGCGGCGCCGCCGGAACCGGACCCGGCGACCGCGTTGGAGGACGCGGTGCGGGCCGCCCGGGTCGCCGACGCGGCGATCGTGGTCGTCGGCACCACCGAGCACGGCGAGACCGAAGGGTACGACCGCGCCGGACTGTCGCTCGGGGGGCACCAGGACGAGCTGGTCCGCGCGGTGGCCGCCGCGAATCCGCGCACGGTCGTGGTCGTCAACAGCGGCGGTCCGGTCGAACTGCCCTGGCACCGGGAAGCGGGCGCCGTGCTGCTGACGTGGTTCCCGGGTCAGGAGGCCGGCGCCGGGCTGGCCGACGTCCTGTTCGGCCTCACCGAACCCGGCGGCCGGCTCCCCACCACGTGGGCGACGTCCCTGGCGGACGCGCCGGTCACCCGTACCCGGCCGGTCGACGGCCGGCTCGACTACGCGGAGGGGCTGCACATCGGCCACCGGGCGTGGCTGCGAGCGGGAGGCGAGCCCGCCTACTGGTTCGGCCACGGACTCGGCTACACGACGTGGGAGTACGCGGCCGTGCAGGCTCCCGCGCACGTCGCGGCGGGCGAGCCGTTCACGGTTCGGGTGACGGTGCGCAACACCGGTCCCCGCGCCGGGCGCGAGGTCGTACAGGTCTACCTGGCCCGCCCCGATTCGGCGGTGGAGCGTCCGGTGCGCTGGTTCGCCGGATACGCGGCTCTCCGGGCGGAAGCGGGCGGGACGGCAAGCGCCGAGGTGGTGGTGGGCCCGCGCGCCTTGCGGCACTGGTCGGAGACGGACCACGGCTGGGCCACGGAGCCCGGCGCCTACCGGCTCATGGTGGGCAGGTCGGCGGGGGACACGCGGTGGGAGGGGAGGGTGACGGTCAGCGGCCCCTGACGGAGGGGGCGGCCCGCCCCTGACGGGTGGGGCCCTGACGGGTGGGGCGGTCCAGGCGGAGCGTGGCCGGGGTCGCCGCGCCGGCCATGGCCCGTGCCGTGCCGTGCCGTGGGGAACTCCCGGGCGGCGGGCATCGCTCACCGCGCCGAGCGCTCCCGCAGGGCCGTGCGCCACGCCGGGTCCCGTTCCACCGGTCCGGCCTCCTCCGGTCGGCCGCCACGCGCGAAGAAGCCGGCGAGCGGCAGGACCGCGGCGCCCACGGTGACGGCGTCCGGTCCCAGGGTGCCGAGGTCGATGCGGACGCGGGCGGCGGGGTAGGCGAGGGCGTGCGAGGTGGCGTGGGCCGTCACCGAGTCCAGGAAGCGCCGTCCGAGCTGCAGTCCGGCCCAGCCACCGACCAGGATGCGTTCGGGCTGGAAGAGGTTGATCAGGTCGGAGAACCCGGCGCCGAGGTACTCGGCGGTCTCCTCGAGGACGGCGAGGGCGGTGGCATCGGGTTCCGGGCCGGCTCCCGGCGCGTCCGGATCCGGGTACGCGGCCGCGAGCATCGCGGTGAGCGCGGTCTCCTCGTCCACACCCGCGGGGGGCCGTCCGCCCGCCTCCGCCCAGCGTTGGAGCAGCGCCTCGGCTCCCGCGTACGCCTCCAGACAGCCCTGGGCGCCGCAGCGGCACCGGCGCCCGCGCACCCGCACCGTCAGATGCCCCCATTCCACGGCCCGGGCCGGGCCCATGTCGTCACCGACGACGCAGGCGCCGACGCCGGAGCCGAAGAGCACCACCGCCACGCTCTGCGCGCCCCGGCCTGCCCCGAACCACATCTCCGCCTGGCCCAGCGTCTTGGCGCCGTTGTCGATGTAGTAGGGCACGGTCTCGGGCAGGATCCGGGACGCGCGCAGCAGCCGCTCCAGGGGGACGGCGTCCCAGCCGATCGTCTGGCCGTGCACGACGGCGCCGTCCTGCGGGGTCCCGGCGACGATGCCCGGCACTCCGATTCCGACGCCGAGCAGCCGCTCCGCCGCGATGCCTGCCTGCTCCAGCACCTCGCGGATGCCCTCGCGCAGGTGTGTCACGACGACGCCGACGTCGTAGCGGTCGAGGCGGTTCGGGCCGTCGGTCTCCAGCGGTTTCTCGGCCCGCGCCAATTCGGTGAGGGCGAGGTCGAGGAGTTCGATCCGCACCCGGGTCTCACCAATGTCGACGCCGATCAGGTAACCGCTCCGCGCGCTGACGCGCAGCAGCGTGCGGGGCCGGCCGCCGGCCGAGTCGACGCTGCCGGCCTCCTCCACCAGTCCTTCGGCGACCAGTTCGGAGACCACGTTGCTCACCGAGCCCGAACTCAGTCCGGTGGCGGGCCCCAGAGAGAACCGGCTGAGCGGCCCGTCGAAATACAACCGTTGCAATACGGCGGTGCGGTTCTCCCGCCGCAGGTCACGCACTGTACGGCCACTGCGCACTTTCACCCGGTCCCCTCGTTCCGAAGTCGTCACCGCAACTTGCCTGCGGCCGAGCCCTTGACGCGCCCTTCACCTGAAGCTTAACTCACATCCTAAATTAAGCCGTGGGGGCTTCAGGGGGCGCGGGGCGCGCTGCCCCGGCCCGCCGCCACGAGCGATCTCGTCACCTCCCGGAAGGCCTCTGGAGTCATGCGCAGAATCAGAGCCGCAGCCGTCGGCGCCATCACCCTCTCGTTCGCCCTCACCGCGGCGGCCTGCGGCGGGGGCTCGTCCGGCACCGAAGGTTCCAACGAGCAGCCGAAGACACTCACCTACTGGGCCTCCAACCAGGGCGCGAGCGTGGAGGTGGACAAGAAGGTCCTCCAGCCGGAGCTCGACAAGTTCGAGAAGGAGACGGGCATCGAGGTGAAGCTGGAGGTGGTGCCGTGGTCGGACCTCCTCAACCGCATCCTCACCGCCACCACCTCCGGGCAGGGCCCGGACGTCCTCAACATCGGCAACACCTGGAGCGCCTCGCTCCAGGCCGGCGGAGCCCTGCTGCCCTGGGACGCGGAGAACTTCGAGGCGATCGGCGGCAGGGACCGCTTCGTCGAGTCCGCGCTCGGCTCCACCGGCGCCCAGGACCGGGACCCGGCCGCCGTACCGCTGTACTCCATGGCCTACGCGCTCTATTACAACAAGAAGATGTTCGCCGACGCCGGCATCGAGAAGCCGCCGGCGACCTGGGAGGAGCTGGCCGAGACCGGCAGGAAGCTCTCCGAGGACGGCAAGTGGGGCCTCGGCGCCGAGGGCGCCAACCTGTCGAACAACATCCACCAGGTCTTCGTCCTCGCCAAGCAGCACGGCGCGGACTTCTTCACCGCGGACGGCGAAGCGGACTTCACCTCCGACGGCGCCGTGGCGGCGGTGAAGCAGTACGTCGACCTGATGGCCAAGGACAAGATCGTCGCACCGGGCAACGCCGAGTACGCGCAGAACCAGTCCCTGAGCGACTTCGCCAAGGACAAGACGGCCATGGTGCTGTGGCAGACCGCGTCGGCCACCTTCGAGTCGCAGGGCATGAACGAGGACGAGTGGGGCGTCGCCCCGGCCCCCGTGCAGTCCGGCGAGCCCGGCCCGGGCCGGGCCACCAACTCCATGGTCGCCGGCATCAACATGGCCGTCTTCAAGAACACCGAGAACATCGACGGCGCCAAGAAGTTCGTGAAGTTCATGACCAGCGACGAGGAGCAGGTCATCCTGAACAAGGCGTACGGTTCCATCCCGCCGGTCAAGGCCGCCCAGCAGGACCCGGCCTTCGACGCCCCGGCGCTCACCGTGCTCCGGGAGACCCTCGCCACCAGCGCCACCGCGCTGCCGCAGGTCCCCGAAGAGTCGCAGTTCGAGACCGTCGTCGGCACCGCCGTCAAGGAACTCTTCGCCGACGCCGCCGCCGGCCGTGCGGTGACCACCGAGTCGGTGCGGGCCAAGCTCGAGAAGGCCCAGCAGCAGATGCCCAAGAAGTGAGCACGGACACCGACATGACCACCACCGCTGCCCTCAGCGCAGGCGAGCGGACGGCGCGGAAGAAGGACCCCGGGGCGGCGCCGCGCAGACGCCGCCCCGGACGGCTGCGCCGCGTCGGACTGCCGTACCTGCTGCTGCTCCCCGCACTGCTGCTGGAACTACTGGTCCACCTCGTGCCGATGGTGATCGGCATCGTCGTCAGCTTCAAGGAGCTGACCCAGTTCTACATCCGCGACTGGGGCACCGCTCCCTGGGCCGGCCTCGACAACTACTCCCTGGCGGTCGACTTCGACGCACCCGTCGGCGAGGCGCTGCTGAGTTCGTTCCTCACCACCTGCCTGTTCACCGTGCTCTCGGTCGGCCTGTGCTGGCTGCTCGGAGTCGCCGCGGCGATCTTCATGCAGGAGACCTTCCGCGGCCGGGGCGTCCTGCGCACGCTCTTCCTCGTCCCGTACGCACTGCCCGTCTACGCCGCCGTCATCACCTGGTCGTTCATGTTCCAGCGGGACAACGGCCTGGTGAACCACGTGCTGCACGACCAGCTCGGCCTCACCGCCAGTCCCCCGTTCTGGCTGATCGGCGAGAACAGCTTCATCGCCCTGCTCGTCGTCTCGGTGTGGAAGGGCTGGCCCTTCGCCTTCCTCATCATCATGGCCGGGCTCCAGAACATCCCGAGGGACATCTACGAGGCCGCCGCCCTCGACGGCGCCGGCGTCTGGCAGCAGGTCCGCCGCATCACCCTGCCGGCACTGCGTCCCGTCAACCAGGTCCTCGTCCTGGTGCTGTTCCTGTGGACCTTCAACGACTTCAACACCCCCTTCGTCCTGTTCGGCAAGGCGGCCCCGGAGGCCGCGGACCTGATCTCCATCCACATCTACCAGTCCTCGTTCCAGACCTGGAACTTCGGGACGGGCTCCGCGATGTCGGTGCTGCTGCTCCTGTTCCTTCTCGTGGTGACGGGCGTCTACCTCCGGTTCACCTCCCGAGGAAGGAAGGCCACCGATGCCTAGCCCAGCCGTCCGCCGGCCCCGGTCCCCGATGGCCGCACCGCGGTCCTTCCTGTGGAGCCGGCGGATCTTCCTGACCCTCCTCACCGTCTTCGTGCTGCTGCCGGTGTACGTGATGGTCTCCAGCTCGCTGAAGCCGCTGGAGGACGTCTCGGGGAAGTTCGCATGGATCCCGTCGGGCCTCACCGTCCGCCCGTACTTCGACATCTGGGACACGGTTCCGCTGGCGGACTACTTCGTGAACTCGCTGATCGTGGCCGGGGCGGCGACCGTCTGCTCCGTCACCGTCGCCGTGTTCGCCGCCTACGCGGTCAGCCGCTACTCCTTCCGCGGCAAGCGCGTCTTCACGGTGACGGTGCTGTCGACCCAGATGTTCCCCGGCATCCTGTTCCTGCTGCCGCTGTTCCTCATCTACGTCAACATCGGCAACGCCACCGGCATCGCGCTCTTCGGCTCCCGCGGCGGCCTGATCCTCACCTACCTCACCTTCTCGCTGCCCTTCTCCATCTGGATGCTGATCGGTTACTTCGACTCGGTGCCCAGGGACCTCGACGAAGCGGCCAAGGTGGACGGCTGCGGGCCGCTCGGCGCTCTGTTCCGGGTCATCGTGCCCGCCGCGATCCCCGGCATCGTCGCCGTCGCCGTCTACGCGTTCATGACCGCCTGGGGCGAGGTCCTCTTCGCCTCCGTCATGACCAACGAGACCACCCGCACCCTCGCCGTCGGACTGCAGGGCTACGCCACCCAGAACGACGTGTACTGGAACCAGGTCATGGCCGCCTCACTCGTCGTCAGCCTGCCCGTCGTCGCCGGCTTCCTGCTCCTCCAGCGCTACCTCGTCGCCGGCCTCACCGCCGGCGCCGTCAAGTAGCCGCCGGGCCGCCGACGGCACCCCCTTCCCATCCGCCCACCCCAGAGAGGCTCTCTGTGTCCGAATCGCTCGACCTCGCCGCCTTCCCCACCGACTTCACCTGGGGCACGGCCACCTCCGCCTACCAGATCGAGGGCGCCGCCACCGAGGACGGCCGGGCACCGTCGATCTGGGACACCTTCTCCCACACCCCGGGCAAGGTCGCGGGCGACGACCACGGCGACGTGGCCTGCGACCACTACCACCGGTGGCCCGAGGACATCGCCCTGATGAAGCGGCTCGGCACCGACGCCTACCGCATGTCCGTCGCCTGGCCCCGTGTGCTGCCCGCCGGTGACGGACCGGTCAACGCGGCCGGCCTCGACTTCTACGACCGCCTCGTCGACGCCCTGCTCGACGCCGGCATCTCGCCCAACATCACCCTCTACCACTGGGACCTCCCCCAGACCCTCCAGGACCGCGGCGGCTGGACCGTACGCGACACCGCCGAACACCTCGCCGACTACGCCTCCGTCGTCGCCGCCCGGCTCGGCGACCGCGTCACCCAGTGGGCCACCCTCAACGAACCGCTCTGCTCCGGCTGGATCGGCCACCTGGAAGGCCGCATGGCACCCGGCCTGACCGACCTGACCGCCGCCGTGCACGCCTCGTACCACCTGCTGCTCGCCCACGGCCTCGCCACCCGGGCCATCCGCGCGGCGGCCCCGGGGGCGCAGGTCGGCCTCGTCACCAACCACTCCCCCGTCGAGGCCGCCTCGACCCGCCCGGAGGACATCGCGGCGGCCACCCGCATGGACGGCCACACCAACCGCTGGTGGCTCGACCCCGTGTACGGCCGCGGTTTCCCCGCCGACATGCGGGACCTGTACGGCGTGGACCTGCCGGAGCAGCCCGGCGACCTGGACACGATCGCCGCGCCCCTCGACTGGCACGGCCTCAACTACTACTTCCCGGCGACCGTCACCGACGACCCCCGGGGCCCCGTCCCGTACGCCCGCGAGGTCCGGCTGCCCGACGTACCGCGCACCGGCATGGACTGGCAGGTCGACGCCGGGGGCCTGGAGGCGCTGCTGCTGCGGCTGACCGACGACTACGGAGTCCGCAAGCTGTACGTCACCGAGAACGGCTCCGCCTTCCCGGACACCGTCTCGCCCGGCGGCGCCGTCCACGATCCCGACCGCGCCCGCTACCTCGAGCAGCACGTGAACGCCTGCGCCCGGGCGGTCCGCAAGGGGGTGCCGCTGGCCGGCTACTACGCCTGGTCCCTCCTCGACAACTTCGAGTGGGCCTACGGCTACGACAAGCGCTTCGGTCTCGTCCACGTCGACTACGCGACCCAGGCCCGGACCGTCAAGACGAGCGGCCTGCGGTACGCGGAGATCATCCGTGCCCACCGGGACTCCCACGCCTGACCGCGCCGCACCCGGTGTCCTGTCGCCGGCTGCCGCGAGGGCACGCCCGCAGGGCACCGAGGGGCATCCGGCGGTGGCCGCCCGGCGGAGGGCACGCCGGGTCAGGCGGACTCGCGTACGACCAGTTCCGGTTCGAAGACGAGGGTGCGGGGTTCGGTACGGGTGCCCTGGACCTGCTCGCCGAGCATCCTCGCCATGGCCGCCGCCATGTCCTCCACCGGCTGGCGCACGGTGGTCAGCGGCGGCCTGCACGTCACGGCGACGCTCGAGTCGTCGAACCCCACGACGGCGACGTCCTCCGGTATGCGCCTGCCCAGTTCCCGCAGGACCTGGCAGGCGCCCTGGGCCATCAGGTCGTTGGCCGCGAACACGCCGTCCACGGTGGGCCGCTCGTGCAGCAGCCCGGCCATGGCCGCCGCCCCGCTGTCCAGCGTGAAGACGCCCTCGACCGCGGCAGGGCCGTCAAGCCCCGCGCGGGCCAGGGCGTCGCGGAACCCCGCGAGGCGCTCGCGGCCGGCCCGGAGATCCAGCGGAGCGCTGATCACCGCGATACGGCGGCAGCCGCGAGCCAGGAGATGCTCCCCGGCCAGGCGGCCGCCCGCGTAGTGGTCCAGGTCCACGCAACTGACCGGTGTCGCCCGGCCGGGACGTGCGAACAGCACCGTGGGTACGCGGGCGGACAGGAGCATGTCCGGCAGCGGGTCGTCCGGTTGCACGGAGACCACCAGCGCGCCGTCCGCGCTGCCCTGCCGCAGGTAGTCGACCACCTGCGTCCTGGCCGCCTCCGACTCGGCGAACAGCAGCACCGGCTGCATCGTGCGCGCCCGGAGATACCCCACGGCGCCGTTGACGACGCGGCCGAAGAACGGGTCGGCGAACACACGGCCGGCGAAGGCGTCGCCTGCGCCGGAAACGATGAGGGCCACCGTCCCGGTACGTCGGGTGACCAGTGCCCGCGCCGCGCGGTTCGGCGTGTAGCCCGTCCGTTCGATCGCGCTGCGGACCAGGTCCTGGATGCTGGGATCGACATTGCGTACGCCGTTCACGACCCGCGACACGGTGGCGCGGGAGACCCCCGCCTCCCGCGCGACATCCTCCAGCGTCGGGGCCTGCCTGTTCATGGGGGAACTCTAACTCCGGGCACTCCCACGGGCACAGAGCGGCAGACCTGCCTCCGGCCTACGCGCGACGCCGGCCGAGCCGGCGCGGGGCCGCCTGTCGGGGAGCGGGGAAGGAACCGGCGGACAAACCCTCCCCGAGGGCCGACGGGGCGCCCGGGCAACGTCCGGGCCCCGGGTCCACAGGACGACTCCGGCGGTGGCGGTGCAGCGCCCGCCCGACCGCGCCGCCCGACACCGAGGCTCCTCACACCCGACTGCCCCGGGCGAGCCGTACGCGCCGCAGCCACGACCACGCCCGCGCCGCTCCGGGACCACGTCGAGATCGGCGCGGGACCACTCCCCCGAGGAGCAGCGCGGCAAGGCGCGACGGGGGCGGCGTGGGGAGCGGCCGAGTCGCGTCAGGAGGCCGCCCATGGGGCCGTGTCGTGAATCCGGACGATGCCGTAGGACATGGCCATGCCCGGCCCCACCGCGAACATCATCACGTGGTCGCCGGGGCGCAACTCGCCCGCGCCGACCAGATGGTCGAACCCGGCGACCAGGTCGCTCGCGCCCATGTGACCGTTCCAGCGGCCGAACTCGAGCGTGCCGTGGGAGGAGTCGAGACCGAGGGGCTTGAGGAAGTGCTCCAGGTACATCTCGTTGGCGGCGGCGGGGTGGAGGACGCGCGTGATGTCGCCGATCTCCACGCCCGCCTCGGCCAGCACCTGCTTGACGGCCTCGGCCTCCGCCCGCCCGGCGATCACCGCCGCCTCCTGCGGGGTCACCTCGCCGGGACGCGAGGTGGCCTGCCGCTCCAGGGTGAGCTTGCGGCCGACGGTGCAGCCGGGCGGGAAGAGCGGCTCGTCGCCGCGGGTCACGCTCTCCAGGGCGGGCACGGAGAAGGAGTTGACGGCGAGCAGCTCGGCGAAGCCCTCGCGCCTGGAGAGGAGGGCCGCCGAGCCGCCGTCGCCGAGGACGAGGCCGTGGTGCGAGCGGTAGCGGTCGATCAGCGGGTGGCCGAAGTTGTCGGCGCTGGTGATCAACGCGGCGGTGCGGCCGGGGGACGCCGTCAGATAGCAGGCGGCCAGCTCGGCACCGGCCAGGAAGCCGTCGCAGCCCTGCCGCAGGCCGATGGCGGGGATCTCCCGGTCGACCGTGTTGCGCAGGATGTAGTGCTGGGGCATCCAGGAGTCGGGGCCCTGGTGCGAGGTGAAGGTGTGCAGCAGCAGGTCGACGTCGGCGGGTTCGTGTCCCGAGCGGGCCAGCGCCTGCTTTCCCGCCTCGATCGCCATGTCCGGGGCGGGCATGGAGCCCGCGACCCGGGCCGCGCGCCACCCTGTGGTCAGTTGGGACTCGTCGCAGTCGCCACGGGCGACGGCGTCCTCCAGGGTGTCCTGTTCGGGCAGGTGGACGCCCACGCCGGTGAGATAGATGCCGTTGAACTTCATGGATACGCGTTCCCTTTCGGTCGGGCGGGCGTCCGGTTCAGCTGTTCCGCCGGGCGGCGACGGTCAGTCGCCTGGGGGCACAGATCGAGTTGTTCTCGTACCAGTCGACGCCGGTCACCTCCCATGACCGGTAGCGGTCCAGCAGCACCTCGAGCGCGACCTTCCCCTCCAGCCGGGCCAGATGGGCGCCCAGGCAGACGTGGATGCCGTGGGTGAAGGCGAGCTGTGGGTTGGGGGTGCGGTGGATGTCGAACCGGGCGGGGTCGGGGTAGGCGCGTTCGTCCCAGTTGGCCGAGGTGAGGGAGATCAGGACGAACTGGTCGGCCGGAATGGTCGCCCCGCCCAGCGTCACCTCCTGGTTGGTGACCCGTCCGGCGTCCGGCACCGGCGGGCGGTACCGCAGCACCTCCTCGACCGCGTCGGGTACGAGGGAACGGTCCGCCCTGATGTCGGCCAGGGCGTCGGGGTGCTCGTCGAGGCAGGCCACCATGCTGCCCAGGAGCCCCATGGTGGTGAGGTGGCCCGCGAGCAGCAGCAGGACGGAGAAGTTGACGATCTCGCTCTCGGTCAGCCGTCGCCCGTCCATCTCGGCGTGCACCAGGCGGCTGATCATGTCGTCCCGGGGCCGGGTACGGCGTTCCCGCGCCTGGTCCCGCAGATAGTCGAGGATCTCCCGCATGGCCTTCTCCCGGTTCTGGATGAAGGCGTCGTCGGTGGGGTCCTCCGTGGAGAGGGTGAGCTGGGCGTCGGAGCAGCGCCGGAGCACCTCGCGGCCGTCGCGGTCGACGCCGAGGAGTTCGGAGATGACGTTGAGGGGCAGCTGGTAGGCGAGCCCGGCGGCGAGGTCGAACTCTTCCTGCTCCTCGAGCTGCTCGAGGAGCTCGACGACGAGGCTCTCGACGCGAGTGGCGAACGGTGCCAGCATCCGCGGGGTGAAGCCCTGGCTGAGCAGGCCGCGCAGGCTCTTGTGCTCCGGCGGGTCGAGGGCGGACAGGTTGCCGTCCTTGAACTCCTGCGCGGGCATCACCCGGTGCATGTCGTTGGAGAAGGTGGACCAGTCGGAGAAGACCCGGACCGCGTCCGCGTGTCGCAGGACACGCCAGCTGTGCATCGTGGTGTCGAAGTACACCGGCTCGTGGTCCCTCATGTGCCGCAGCCAGGCGTGCAGCGAGGCGCCGCGGTCCACGTGGAACGGCTGTCGTGGGGGTGCGGTCTGGGACGTCATCGCGGTTCTTCCCCTCGGTTCGGCGGGTGGTGGGTGGTGGGTGGTGGCTGGTCGACGGGTGTGCGGGTCAGGGAACCAGGCAGCGGAACAGGTCCAGGGCGAGGGCGTCCAGCAGTTCCTGCCGCCGGGTGTGCAGGAAGAAGTGCCCGCCCGGCAGCATGCGCAGCCGGAACTCCCCCGTCGTCCGCTCGCCCCAGGCCATCAGGTCCGCCGGGCGGCAGTCGTGGTCCTCGGTGCCGCCGAACGCCGAGACAGGACAGTCCAGCGGCGGTCCGGGACGGTAGCGGTAGGTCTCCAGCACCGCGGTGTCGGCCCGCAGGACGGGCAGGTACAGCGCCTTCATCTCGGGCGAGTCCCGGATCACCGGGGGGATGGCCCGGAACCGGCGGTCGAGGACGTCGAGGAAGAGGTCGTCGGGCAGGGTGTGCATGGTGGGGTGGCGCAGCGGTGTCTGCGGGGCGGGGCGGGCCGCGACACCGAGGTGCGCGGCCCGCAGGCCGTACCGGTCGCGCAGTTCCCGTACGAGTTCGAAGGCGATCCAGGCGCCGACGCTGTAGCCGAACACCGCGAAGGGCTCGGCCAGTTCCTCCGCGAGGGCGGCTGCCGCCTGCTGGACGATGTCGTCGGCGCTGTGCAGCAGCGGCTCCCGCAACCGGGCCTCCCGGCCGGGGGGCCGCAGCAGCCACAGCTCGGCGCCGTCCCGCAGTTCGGCTGCCCAGCTGTGGTAGGCGGCGGGGCCGCCGCCGGCGTAGGGCACGCAGATCAGCCGCAGCGGGGCGTCCGGGACGGGTCTCGGACGCAGGACCCACCGTTCGAAGGGGGTCACGGGCGGCGGACCTCGAAGGTGAGGCGCTTGGGGCTGCACAGCGCGTACGACTCGTACCACTGCATCCCGGTGAAGGTGAGGTCGGAGTAGCGGTCCAGGACCGCGTTGAGCGCGATCTTCGCCTCCAGGCGGGCGAGATGGGCGCCGAGGCAGTAGTGGATGCCGGTGGTGAAGGCGAGCTGCGGGTTGGGCAGGCGGTGGATGTCGAAGCGGTCCGGGTCGGGGTACTTGCGCTCGTCGCGGTTGGCGGAGATCAGCGAGGTCAGCACCATACGGTCGGGCGGGATGGTCACGCCGCCCAGTTCGACCTCGACGTTGGTCACCCGGCCGCCCTCGGGCACGGGCGGGCGGTAGCGCAGCACCTCCTCGACGGCGCCGGGCACCAGTTCGCGGTCGGCCCGGACCTCGGCGAGCTGGTCGGGGTGCTCGCTGAGGGTCAGCATCATGTTGCCGAGCAGGGACATGGTGGTCAGGTGGCCCGCCAGCAGCAGCAGGACGGTGAAGTTGACGACCTCCTCGTCGTCCAGGGAGCGGTCGCCGACGGTGGCGGTCGCCAGTTTGCTGACGAGGTCGTCCCGGGGATCGCGGCGCCGGGCCGGGATGAGTTCCTCCCCGAGGTAGGCCTGGAGTTCGCCCATCGCCTTCTGCACACCGACGACGAAATCGGGGTCGGCGGGGTTCTCACAGGTCAGGGCGAGCTGGGCGTCGGCGGTTCGGCGGAGCACGGTGCGCTCCTCGCGGGGCACGCCGATCAGTTCCGCGATGACGTTCAGCGGCAGCTGGTACGACAGGTCGCGGGTGATGTCGATCTCGGTGCGGTCCTCGACCGCGTCCAGCAGTTCCTTGACGATCCGCTCGATGCGCGGGGCGAGTTCGGTCAGGGCGCGGGGGGTGAAGCCCTGGGCGAGGACCCCGCGCAGCTGCTTGTGCTCGGGCGGGTCCATCGTGGAGAGGTTGCCGCGGGTGAAGCCGTGCTCGGGCATGATCCGGCACATGTCGTTGGAGAACACCTGCCAGTCGGAGAGCACCCGGTGGACGTCCTCGTACCGGTAGACCTTCCAGGACTGGGACGCCTCGTCGAGCATGACCGGGGTGTTGTCCCTGGCGGTGCGCATCCACGCGTACAGCGCGGTGCCCCCGTCGGCGAAGAACGGCGGCGCGGCGGCGGACGGGTCAGCCATGTGGTCTGTCTCCTCTGGTGTGCTGTGCGGTGCGCGGGATGAGGGGAGGTCCGTGCGGGTCGGCTTCTCGCGTCAGTCTGGGTGGCGGTGGCTGCGGGGCGCCCCCGGGGAAGACCCCGGCAGCACCCCGGTGCCGGCGCCGGGGGACTCCCGGGGCCGCCGGGCGTCAGCGACCGGCGCCCAGGCGCGCGGCTCCGTCGATGCGGAGCACCTCACCGTTGATCATGGGGTTCTCCACGATGTGCCGGACCAGGTCCGCGAACTCCTCGGGCCGGCCCAGCCGTCGGGGGTGCGGGGCGGCGGCGGCCAGCGTGGCGCGGGCGCGGTCGGGCAGCTCGGCGAGCATCGGGGTGTCGAACAGCCCCGGCGCCACCGTCACCACCCGCACCCGGTGGCGGGCCAGGTCACGGGCGAGCGGCAGGGTCATCCCGGCGATCCCCGCCTTGGACGCCGCGTACGCCGCCTGGCCCTGCTGTCCGTCGTAGGCCGCGATGGAGGCGGTGCACACGATGACTCCGCGTTCCTCGTCCGCCGTGCCGGCGCCGTCGCCGACCATCGCGGCCGCGGCCGTGCGCACCACGTCGAAGGTGCCGATCAGGTTCACCCGCACGATCCGCTCGAACTCCGCCAGCGGCAGGGGACCCGCGCGGCCGACGACCCGCCCGGCGGCGGTGGCTCCGGCGCAGCAGACGGCGATGTGCGGTCCGCCTCTGCGCCGGGCCTCCGCCACGGCGGCGGCCACGTCCGCGGGGCGGGTGACGTCCCCGGGCACGAAGGCGGCTCCCTCGCCCAGGTGGGCCTCGGCCTTGGCGCCGCGTTCCGCGGAGCGGCCGGTCACCACCACCTCGGCGCCCGCCGCGAGCAGCCGGGCGGCCACGGCGAGACCCAGTCCGGATGTGCCGCCCGCGACGACGGCCACCTTCCCGGTGATGACCATCTAGCGGGCCGGGTCCAGGAAGTCGCTGTCGGCGGGCCAGTGGATGACCGTGCCGCCGTGGCTCATGCCGGCTCCGAAGGAGGCGAGGACGACGGTGTCCCCGGGCTTCACCCGGCCCGTGTCGACGGCTGCGCGCAGGGCCAGCGGCATGCCCGCGCCGGAGCTGTTGCCGAGGTGCCTGACGTTCTCGGCGGTGCGCTCGGCGGGCAGGCCGAGTTTTTCCCGCAGGATGCGGAGCAGGTGGTGGTTGGCCTGGTGGAAGACGAGCAGGTCGATGTCCTCGGTGGACATGCCGTGGTGCTCCAGGAGTTCCAGGACGAAGCCCGGCATGATGTCGAGGGCGAACTCCCGTACCGAACGGCCGTGCATGTGGAGGAAGTTGTCGCCGAAGTGGGACTTCTTGAGGGTGCCGTCAGTGGACCAGACGCGCTGCTCCCGCTTCACGAAGGCGGTCTCGTAGGCGCGGGGGTCGCTGCGCAGCAGGGCGGGGGCCACCCCGGTGCCGACGGCGCAGGGTTCCAGCAGGTAGCAGGCGGCGGCGTCGCCGAAGATGACGCCGGTGGCGCGGTCCTCGGGGTCGAGCGTCTTGGTCACGGTGTCGGCGAGCACCACCGCTATCCGGCGGTAGCCGCCCGACAGCAGGTACTTGGCGCCGACGTCGAGGGCGAAGGTGCCGCCGGGGCAGCCGCCGCTGTTGATGTCGAACGCCGGGGTGCCGGTGAGGCCGAGTTTGCGGGCAATGGCCACCGCGGCGGCGGGCAGCATGTGGTCCGGGGTGAAGGTGCCGCAGATCAGCAGGTCGATGGAGTCGGGGCGGACTCCCGCCCGGTCGCAGGCGTCGCGCAGGGCGGCGGTGCCCAGATCCGAGGTCTGCTCGCCGGGAGCGGACCAGCGCCGCTCCCTGATGCCGATGTGCTCCTCGATCCAGGCGTCCGTGGTGTCCAGCGTCCGTTCCAGGTCGGCGTTGGTCACCACGCGCTCGGGCACGTATCCCCCGATGGCCCGGATGCCTGCCCCGTAGGGGGTGTGGGTGGTCGTTGTCATGAGACGGAGATCCCTTCCGGTCGGCTGTGCCCGCACGCAGCCGGGGCCGTCAGGGCGCCGCACCGCCGTGTGGCGCCGGGCGGCGCGGGCCGGGACGGGCGGCCTCCCGCCCGTCCCGCCATCGCCCGCTGCCACGTGTCCGGCCGGGTACGGGCGGGCCGGGTGCAGGCCGGGCCCGGTCGGCTGTTGGCGGCCAGTCTGTGCGGCGCCGGCCCGCGCCACCTCCGGGGCCGACCCCAGCACGACCCCAGCGCGCCCGCGCGGTTCGGGACGGGATCCCCCGTTCAGGACAGTCGGGCCATCCGGCTCTCGTCGTACCGCTCGCGCCAGGTCTCGATCAGCGCGTTCATCTCCCGGCGCATGAAGGTGTAGAAGTCCTGCATCTCGTCGAGGCGGTGACCGGCGGGGCTGTCGACGTCCGTGACCTTCAGTCCCTCGGACGCCGCCTCCATCATGACCGCGAAGACGGCGTTCTGGTTGCCCAGCAGGGTCGCCCAGGCGTTCTCCCGGAACCGGTAGTGGTCGCGGCGGCTGCCGGGGGCGGGGACCCGCTCGATCATGTTGATCAGTATGAGCTGCTTGACGGCGCCGGAGACGGCGCCGGAGCTGATCCGGAGTTCCTCGCACAGGTCCCCGGCGGTCATCGTCTTCTGCTGGCTGAAAAGGAGCGCTGTCATCACCCGCGCCATGGTCTTCTGCATGCCTCCCTGGGAGAGCGACAGGGCCAGCTTCTCCGCGATGGCACGCAGCTCGGTCTCTGACTCGTTGTGCTCCAAAGCGTGCTCCTTGTGCCGGATTTCGGTGGATGAGTGGGGAGGGCGACGTCTCTCAGTGTAACGACAGCTCTCAAATCTCTCTGTGTTTACAGATCTCTGAATGCTTAGTAACGTCAGGATCATGACGAACGCGATCGAGCTTCGGCAGCTCACCAAGACCTACGGCACCCGGCGGGGCTTAACGGGTCTCACGCTGGATGTGCGGGCCGGAGAGGTCTTCGGATTTCTCGGGCCGAACGGCGCCGGCAAGACCACCACGATCAGGCTGCTGCTCGACCTGATCCGTCCCACGTCGGGCTCCGCCACCGTCCTCGGCCTCGATCCGCTCGCCGACGGTGTCGAGCTGCGCCGCCGTGTCGGCTATCTGGCCGGTGACTTCGTCTGCGACGGCCGTCAGAACGTCCGCCGCTATCTGCGCTTCCTCGGCGCGCTGCGCGGCGGGGTGCCCGAGGAGCGCATCGACGGCCTCGCCGAGCGGCTCGGCCTGGACCAGTCCACCAGCATCAGGAAGCTGTCCAAGGGCAACCGGCAGAAGGTCGGCCTGGTCCAGGCCCTGATGCACACCCCCGAGGTGCTGATCCTGGACGAACCCACCTCGGGACTCGATCCGCTGGCCCAGCAGACCTTCCTCACCCTGGTCTCCGAGGCCGCGGCGAACGGACAGACCGTCTTCATGTCCAGCCACATCATGAGCGAGGTGGAGGCCGTAGCCGACCGCGTCGGCATCATCCGCGACGGCGCCCTGGTCGCCCTGGACACCGTGGCCCACCTGCGCGCCGACGCCGTCCGCGACATCCACGTCACCTTCGCCGCGCCCGTGCCCGCCGACGCCTTCGCGCAGGTGCCCGGCGCCGACGGGCTGCGCCTGGACACCGAGGGCACGGCCCTCAGCGGCCGGCTCTCCGGCAGCCCCGACAGCCTGATCAAGGCCCTCGGCCTGCACACCGTCACCGGTCTGCGCGTGACCGAACCGGCCCTCGACGACCTCTTCCACGCCTACTACGAGGGCACCGACGCCAGCGCCCGCCCCGACGCGGTCCAGGCAGCCTCCTGATCCCGAGCACCACCCCCCGCAGACCAGGCTCCCCCTCAGTAGGACCGGAAGGACCGCCCGTCATGCGCACCGCCACCGCCATCTACCACAAGTCGCTCAGCGACAGCCGCCGCAGCCTCCTCGGCTGGGTGATCGGCTGCGCCTTCATCGGCATGGCCTACGCGAGCGCGTATCCCAGCCAGAAGAACAACCTCGGCAACATCCCGGACAACCTGCGCGACGCCATGAACATCGACAACTCGGCCGCCGGTTATCTCAACGCCGCCGAGTTCGGCCTGGTGCTCCCGCTGCTGCTGCTGATCTACGCCATCTCGGCCGGGCACCGCGCCACCGCCGGCGACGAGGAGTCCGGGCAGCTCGACCTGCTGCTCGCCCACCCCATCACCCGCGACCGGCTGATGCTCCAGCGCTTCGCCAACCTGGTCACCGGCGCCTTCGCCATCTCGTTCGTGGTCTGGCTGGTCCTGCTGGCCGTACGCGGCAGCGCGGAACTCACCAGCATCAGCCCGGCGCAGTTCCTCGCCCAGTGCCTGGCGCTGGCCCTGCTCGCCAGCACGTTCGGCGCCGTCGCGATGGCCCTCGGCGCGGCCACCGGCCGCCGCAGTGTCGTACTGGCCGGTTCCGCCGCCGTCGCCGTCATCACCTACGCCCTCAGCACCCTCGCCGAGCCGATCGACGCGGAGTGGCTCGCCTACCTGTCGCCCTTCCACTACTACATCGGCGGCGAGCCGCTGCGGAACGGCTTCCAGTGGGGCGACTACGGCGTCCTGGTGCTGCTGTCCGCCGTGTGCCTGGCCGTCGGCCTGAACCGGCTCAATCACCGCGACATCAACAGCTGACGCGGCTGACCGCGGCCCATGCCCGACGAGGGGCGCACCGGACGATCCGGTGCGCTCCTCGCCCTCTGCGCGTACCCGGCCGCCGATGGCCGGGCGGCGACGCGGGTCAACGGTCGTAGTACCAAGCCATCGGGGAGTCGGCGGCTCCGGCTGAGGCCGCGGCGCGGGCCGCGCTGGGGACACGGCCCGCGGGCGGTGCGGTGCGCGGGACCGGGGCGGGTGGGGTGGCGGGTCCGGCGAACCGGGCGCGCAGGGCGTCGAGGCGGGGCAGGGCGTCGAGCACGGTGGCGAAGGGCAGGCCGAAGTCGACCATGCAGGCGATCTCGTCGACACCGGTGTCCCGCGCCCGGCGGACCACGGCCGCGCACTTCTCCTCGGTGCCGAGCAGGGAGCGGCGTTCGTAGAAGTCCTCGGCGACCACCCTGGCGAGCTCCTCCTTCTCGGCCGGGGTCATGGCCTTCGCGGCGGCGTCGTTGCTCTTCTGGGTGAGGAAGGTGTCGATGTAGCGGCGTACGGGATCGGCGACCAGGGCCCGCACCTCCTCCTCTTCGTCGCCGACGTAGGTGTGCATGCCTACGGTCACGATGCCGGTGCGAGGGTCGTGGCCCGCCTCCGCACGGGCCTTGCGGTAGGCGGCGATGTTTCCTTCGAGGCGCTCCCAGCTGTCCACCAGGGCGAGGACGTTGGTGCCGAGTTCGCCGGCGGTGACCCAGGTCGCCGGGTTGGAGGAGTGCACGATCCACAGGGGCAGTTCGGCGCGGTGCGGGCGCGGATAGGTACGCACCGGCAACATCCGCCCGCCGGGGCCGGGGAACTCGACGGCCTCCCCGGCCCACAGTCTGCGCAGTACGGGGATGGTGGCGAAGGCGACTTCGCGGCGCCGTTCGAAGTTGTCGGGGTAGAAGACGAAGTCGCCGCTGTGCCAGCCGGTGGCCACGCACAGCCCGGTGCGGCCGCCGGAGAGCTGGTCGACCAGCGCCCACTCCTCGGCGACCCGCACCGGGTGGTGGTGCGGCAGGACGACGCTGCCCGCGCGCAGTTCGAGCCGTTCGGTGGCGACGGCGAGGGCCGCGCTGAGGACGGACGGGTTGGGGAAACTGCCGCCGAACTCCTGGAAGTGCCGTTCCGGTGTCCAGATCGCCTTGAAGCCGAGCGGGTCGATGGCCCGGGCGACGTCGAGGATGAAGCGGTAGCGGTCGCGGAACGGTCTGTCGTCGTTGGCCGCGAAGAAGTAGACGCTGAATTCCATGGTGCCCTCCCGGTCGCTCACTGGATCAGGTCGCCGGCCTCGGGTGCGGGGGGTCCGCCCAGTGCCGGGGTCATCAGCCGGGCCATGGTCCGCAGCCCCGCGTCGTGGACGATGGTGAAGTGGTCGGCGTCCACGTCGTGCACGCGCAGCGGCTTGCCGACGAACCGCCCGAAGCCGTTGGTGCGGTCGCCGTCGAGGCGCCGCATCGCGGGCAGCCCGGCCGGGTTCCGGGCGCCGACGAAGCCCTGGGTGGCATGGAAGAAGGTGACGTCGGCGGGTTCCGGCAGCGGCTGCGGCACGTACTCGGTGAGCAGCCTGACGTTCTGGTTGAAGGCGTCGTTGGTGCGCCGCAGCAGCGTCAGGACGTTGTCGGGGGCGAGTTTCGCCGCCGCCTTGTCGACGACGTGCCGGGCGATCAGCCGCAGTTGTTCGTCGATGTCCTTGCCGAGCAGCGACTCCAGGCTGACCAGTTCGGTGATGTTCCACCGGTGGCAGTAGGCGTTGCCGAGCATCATCAGCGGCAGGCTCTCCGACTCGTCGTCGGTGAGCGAGGACCAGTCGACACCGGCCCAGGCGGGCGTCGTCGGCATGATGCCGTCGGCGATGACGAGGGAGTGGACGCGTTCGCCGTGGTGCATCAGCTGGCGGGCGACCTCGTAGGCGACGACCCCGCCGAACGACGAACCGGCCAGGGTGAAGGGGCCGCCGGGGTGGTCGGCGCGGATCGCGGCGGTGTACGCGGCGCACATCTCCTGGAAGGTGCCGAAGCGGTGCAGCCGGGAGTCGAGGTCGATCTGCTCGACCCCGAGCAGCGGGTACTCGGCGCCGAGGTAGCGCGACAGGTACAGGCCGTAGCTGACGTCGCCGTACATGTGGTGCATCCAGTACGACCGCTGCCGGTGCCCGGCCCGGTTGATGCCGGTGATGAACTTCCGCCCCTCGCGGGCCGCTTCGGGCTCCGGCCGCCGCAGCCTGCGCAGGTCGACCGCCGCACCCGCGGAGACCAGGTAGTCGGGCCGGCTCGGCAGGTCGAGGGTCCGCGGCGGCACGTCCAGCCAGCGCGCCCAGTCACCGGTCGTGGGCCGGCCGTCCAGCAGCGCCCGTACGACGGTGACGCGGGCCGGTCCGGACAGCGGCCGTGGGGTGTACGACGCGAGGGCGGTGTGCAGCGCGGTGCGGTGGGCGTGGGCCTCGCGCAGCCATTCGGCGAGCATCGCCTCGCCCATCGGCGGGGCGGCGTGGGTGGTGAGCACCCGGGCCGCCTCGGCGTGGCCGCCGTCTCCCACGCCGTCCGGGACGTCCCCGTCGAGCCACCGGTAGCCGCCCCAGACGGTGCCGAACGCGCCGGTAAGCGCGTCGAGGCCGGAGGGGACGGGGTCGCCGGGCTCGGGGGCGCCGATGAGGAGGAGTTCGTCGACCCGGTGTCCCTGTTCGAGGAGCCTGCGGGCCGTCTCGAAGGCGAGGACCGCACCGCAGCCCTGGCCCGCCAGGCGGTAGGGGCCCTCGGGCCGGCCGGCGAGGACCGCGGCCGTGGCGGCGTCCGCCAGTTCGGCGATCGAGGACAGCGGGGACAGGCCGGTGCGGAAGCCGGGCGGTTCGACGCCGAGGACGGGGCCGTCGTCGGCGAGAGCCGTCTGCACATGGGTCAGCCAGCTCAGCTCGCCGGTGTCACCGGGCATGCAGTGCACGGGGACGCCGGCGCCGTCGGGGACGAAGGGGACGACGCGGGCTGTCGGACGCTCGGCGGCCGGTTCCGGCACGGCAGTGGCGGCGGAATCCGGCACGGCAGTGGCGGCGGAATCCGGCACGGTGGAGGCGGCGGGTTGCGGGCTCAGGGTGGCGATGTGTGCCACCAGGCGCTCCAGCGTGGACTGTTCGAAGATCGCCGCCATCGGGATCTCCTCACCGAACCGCGCCTGGACCCGCTGCATTATTCGCAGCGCGACGATCGAGTCGATCCCGTACGCCGCGAAGTCCTTGGCGGGGTCGATCTCCTCCGGCGCCAGCCCCACCCCCTGCGCCACCAGCTCTCTGACGTGCAGGGCCAGTTCGGAGGTGTCGTCGACAGGTGCCGGCTCCGGCGGTGCGGGCTCCTGCGCCCGGGGGGTCCCGGGTGCGGTGGCGGTGTCCTGCGGACGCTGCGGCGCGGCCTCGGGCAGCCAGTACCGTTCCTCGGCGAACGGGTACGTCGGCAGCGGCACCCGCCGTCCGGTCGGGCCCTCGAGCCGGGACCAGTCGGTCTCCTTGTTCCGGACCCATCGGATGGCCAGCTCCCGCAGCGGGCCGACGCCTTCCGGTTCGCGTGGCCCGGAGCCCGCGGCCCAGGCGCGCAGCCGGGCCACCAGCTCGGGCAGCGTGTCCGCGATCACCGCCAGCCGCTCGGTGAGAGCCGGCCGCCCCACGCGCAGGGTGTACGCCACGTCGGCGGGACGGCACGCGCCGCGCTCCAGGCTTTCGGCCAGGAGTTCCGCGTACCGGCGCAGCCGCTCCTCGGTGAGGGCGCTCAGCACGAACAGCTGAGGGCCCGCGGCGTCGGCGCCGGACCGGTCGGGCTCGGCAGGCTCGAATTCCTCGACGACCACATGGGCGTTGACGCCGCCGAAGCCGAAGGAACTCACCCCGGCCCGGCGCGGCGGCTCGCCGCCGGCCCGGCCGGCCGGGCGGTGCCACGGCCGGGCCTCGTCGACAAGGTGGAACGGGGTGCCGGTGAGGTCGATGAGCGGGTTGACGCGTTCCAGGTGCAGCGACGGCGGCAGGGTGCGGTGCTGGAGCGCCTTGATCACCTTGACCAGGCCCGCGATCCCGGCCGCGGTCTCCAGGTGCCCGACGTTGGTCTTCACGCTGCCGAGGGCGCAGTAGCCGGTGCGGCCGTCGCCGCCCAGTTCGTGGAAGGCGTCGACGAGGCCGTTCACCTCGATCGGGTCGCCCAGGGCGGTGCCGGTGCCATGGGCCTCGACGAAGGTGACGGTGTCGGCGGTGACTCCGGCGGCGCGGTGGGCGCGCACGATGACGTCGGTCTGCGCCTGCGGGTTGGGCGCGGTCAGGGAGTTGGCGCGGCCGCCGTGGTTGACGGCGGTGCCCCGGATGAGGGCGTGGACGTGGTCGCCGTCGGCGAGGGCGCGGCCGAGCGGCTTGAGGAGCAGGGCGGCGACGCCCTCGCCGCGCACGTAGCCGTCGGCGCGGTGGTCGAAGGTCTTGCAGCGGCCGTCGGGAGAGAGCATCCCGGACTTGCCGAAGGCGAGATAGCCGGTCGGGGACAGGATGACGTTCACTCCGCCCGCCACGGCGGCCTCGCACTCCCCCGCGCGGATCGCCTGCACGGCCCGGTGCACGGCGGTCAGCGAGCTGGAGCACGCGGTGTCGACGGGCTCGCTGGGGCCGTGCAGTCCGAGCAGGAAGGAGACCCGGTTGGCCAGGACACTGTGCGCGTTGCCGGTGGCGGCCTGCCCGTCGATCTCGACGCCGCGGCCGATCAGCATCTGCGCGTACTCGGAGGAGCCGACGCCGACGAACACTCCGGTGCGGCTGCCCTCGAGGGAGGCCGGGTCGTGGCCCGCGTCCTCGATGGCGTGCCAGACGGTCTGGAGGAACAGCCGGTGCTGCGGGTCCATCGTGCGGGCCTCGCGCGGGGAGATCCGGAAGAAGTCCGCGTCGAAGCGGTCCACGCCCTCCAGGAACCCGCCCCGACGGGACGGCACCCGGTGCGGGTCCTGGCCCGGGGCGCCGTGGATGTCCCGCCAGTCGAAGCGGTCCTCCGGCACGTCACCGACCAGGTCCCGGCCCGCGACGAGATTCTCCCAGTAGGCGTCCAGGTCCGGGGAGCCCGGGAAGCGGCCCGCCATGCCGACCACGGCGATGGGCTCGGCGGCCGGCTCCCCGGCGGGGCGCGCCGGGGCGGCGGCGGCGACCGGTTCGGGTGCCGGCGGCACCGGCACCCGTGCGGCGAGGGCCGCCACGAGCGAGGCGACGTCGGTGTGCGCGTACAGCTCGGGAGCGAGTACGCCCACGCCGAGCCGGTCGCCGAGCACCGCCGCGAGTTCGGTGAGCGTGACGGAATCGAAGCCGAAGTCGCTCAGGTGCTCCTCGGGGCCGACCTCCTCGGTGGGCAGGCCGAGGACGCCGCTGATGGCAGCGGCGACGATGTCGTACACGTCGCCGGTGGGGGCGGTGGCCGGTGCGGCTTCGGGTACCGGGGCCGTGATCGGCTCGGCCTCGGACTCAGCCTCCGGCTCGGGCAGCCAGTACCGGTCGCGGGCGAACGGGTAGCCCGGCAGGGAGACGACGCGACCGGTGCCGTCGAGGTCCCGCCAGTCCACGTCCTCGCCGTCCGTCCAGCGCCTGGCGGCGGCCGCCCACTCGGGCGGCAGCGCCGCCAGGTCGGGAGCGGATGCTGGGCCGCCGCCGGCCAACGCGTCGAGCCCGTCGGCCAGTTCGGGCAGATCACCCGCGACCAATACCGTGCGCGTCCGCAGCGGCTCGCGCCCCACCCGCAAGGTGTGGGCCACGTCGTCGAGGGCGGCGTCGGCGCCCGGGCCGCGCAGGAAGTCCCGCAAGCGGGCCGCCAGCCGGGCCAGTTCGCCGGGCCTGCGGGCGCTGAGAGGGACGAGCCGTGGTCCACCGGTGTCCTGGGCGGGTTCGGTCGGCCGAGGCGGGGCCGCCACGATCAACTGGGCGTTGGCGCCGCCCACCCCGAAGGAGCTGACGACCGCGTGCCCCGCCGGGTGGCCGTCGTCGCCGGGCCAGGGCTCGGTCCGGCGGACGAGGGCGAGCGGGGAGCCGTCCGCCGAGAACGCCGGAACGGGGGTGGTGACGTCGAGGGTCGGGGCGAGCCGGCCGGTCCGGAGCTGGAGCAGCACCTTGGTGAGCTGGGCCATGCCGGACGCGGCCTCCAGATGGCCGATGCCGGGCTTGAGGGAGCCGACGCGCACGGGGCCGCGCCCGGCGTCCCGGTGGCCGAAGACCTCGCGCAGGGCCTCGGCCTCGACCGCGTCGCCCACCGGAGCGCCGGTCGCGGCGGCCTCGACGTACCGGATGTCGTCGGGGCCGAGGCGGGCTCGGCGCAGGGCGCGGCGCAGCAGTGCGGCCTGCGCACCGGCGTCGGGGGTGGTGTAGGTGTCGTCGCCGGCGTTGTGGTTGACGGCCGAGCCGACGATCAGGGCGTGCACGCGGTCCCCCGCCCGCAGCGCCTCGGGCAGCGGTTTGAGGACTACGACGCCGACGCCCTCACCGGTCACCATGCCGTCGCCGTCCCGGTCGAAGGCGCGCGCGTGGCCGTCGCCGGAGAGCATCCGGGCGCGCGCCAGCTCCTCGTGGTGGGCCGGGTGCAGGATCAGGTTGACGCCGCCGACCACCGCCGCCCCGCAGTCGCCCCGGTGCAGGGACTCGCAGGCCAGGTGGAGGGCGGTGAGCGAGGACGAGCAGGCGGTGTCCACGGTGACGCTGGGGCCGGAGAAGCCGAAGCAGTGCGAGAGGCGGTTGGCCAGCGACCAGTGCGCGGAGCGGGCGTCGGGCCGCTCGCCCCGGGCGCGGCGGTCGGCCGCCAGCGCCTGGTAGGGGGTGTGCATGGCGCCGGTGAAGACTCCCACCCCGGTCCCGGACGCGTGGACCGCGTCGGCCTCCAGGCGGGCCCTGGTCGCTCCCGCGTCCTCCAGCGCGGTCCAGGCCGTCTGGAGCAGCTGCCGTTCCTGGGGGTCCATGGTGGCGGCCTCGCGGGGCGAGATGCGGAACAGCAGCGGGTCGAAGCGGTCGACGTCGGTGAGGAAGGCGCCCCAGCGGATGCCGGACGCGGCGCCCTGCGCGTCCGCGTCCCAGCGGTCGGCCGGGATCTCGCCGATCGCGCGCCGCCCGTCGCGCAGGTTGTCCCAGAAGGTCCACAGGTCGTCGGCGCCGGGGTAGCGCCCGGCGACACCGACGACGGCGATGGGCACCTCGTCCGGCGGCTCCTGCCCGGGCTGGTCCGCCGCCCGCCGCACGACCGGCGCGGCGGACGCGGCGGACGCCTCGGACGCCTCGGACGCCTCGGACGCGGGCACGGTGACGCCCTTCGCGAGCACCAGGTCCGCCACCTCGGTCAGGGTGAGGCCGGTGAGTGGTTCGTCGAGGACGACACGCTGTCCGAGGTCCTTGCTCAGCGCCTCGGTGGCCTCCATGACCACCAGCGAGTCGACGCCGTAGTCCAACAGCGGGGTGTGCGCCTCCAGTTCGCCGGCGTCGAGCCTGAGGCTCGCGGCGAAGCGGGTGCGCAGGCGGTCGACGAGCCAGGTGCGGCCGTCGTGGTCCTGGTCGGCCGGCATGGTCGGGGCCTCCGTTACGGCGGTGACGGGCGCGGGTTCCGGCTCCGGTGCCGGAGCGGCACCGGCTTCCGGGTGGGCGTCCTGGGGGCGGATGGTGCCGCGTTCGGCGAGTACGAGGCTCTGGTCGGTGTGCGCGCCGGCGTCCTCGGTGGCGGCCAGCGCCCGTACGTCGCGCAGCCCGGCCTCGGCGAGCAGCGCGCGCCAGTCGTCGGCCGCGAAGAGCGGTGAGTGCGGCAGCCGCAGCGCGCCGTCGCCGTACAGCCACCAGCCGTCCGTGAGGCCGAAGACGAGGGTGACGGCGTCCAGGACGGCGGTCGACTCGGTGACGGCGAGCAGGGCGCCGGGGCGCATCAGGGACGCGACGTGGTGGAGGGTGGCGCGGATGTCACCGGTGGCGTGCAGGACGTTGGCGGCGACGACGATGTCGTACCGCTCCCCGGCGAAGCCCTGCTCGGCGGGGTCCGCGGCGATGTCGAGGGTGCGGAAGACGGCCTCGGGGTGGTCGGGTCCGAGCCGTTCGGCGGTCTGGCGGACGAGGGCGGGTGAGATGTCGGTGCAGACGTAGGCGGGTGCTCCTCCTTCGCACCGCCGGAGGGCGGCGAGGAGGGGGCGGGTGGTGCCGCCGGTGCCCGCTCCGATCTCCAGGACGCTGAGGGGGCGGCCGGGTTCGCGTCCGCGCAGCTCCGTCGCCCGGCGGGCGACCGCGGCGGCGCACATCGCGTTGAAGTGCCGGGAGCGCGGGTCGTCGTGGTAGAGGGCGGCGATCCGGTGCTGGGAGCCGCCGGGGAAGAGGACCTCCAGTCCCCGGCGGCGGTCGGTGAGGACGTCGGGCAGGGCCGCCGCGCAGTCGGCGATCAGTTCCACCGTGGGCGCGCAATGCGGGTGGTCGGCGACGAGCCGCTCGGTCAGCCTGGTGCGGTCGTCCGCGCCGGTCGCGGAGTACGGGTCGGTGGGGAAGCTGAGGCGGCCGTCGTCGTCCCGGAGGAGACCGGGGCCGCGCAGCATGTCGAGCAGGGCGTCGAAGAGGCGCCGTCGCCCGGGGGCGACGCCCAGGTCCGCCGCGAGGGCGGACGGCGTGCGGGCGGCGTCGGCGGGGCGGGGGGCGCCCATCCGGTGGAGGGCGGCGAGGACCTCCCGGCGGGCGAGGTCGTCCAGGCGGGCGAGGTAGCCGGACGGTACGCAGGAGTCGCGCCGGACCTCGGTGGCGCCCGCCACGGCCGCCCGTACCGCCTGTCCGTCGCCGGGGGCGTCGAGGGTGTCGGCGGGGGTGTCGGTGACGCCTTCGAGTGCCTGGTCGCCGGTGGTCTTCAGGACGGTGGCCTGGGTGAGCGGGGCGCCCAGTACGCGGCGGAACGCCTCGACACCCTCCTCGTCGGTGAGACCGGCCACGCCGAGGCGGGCCACCCGGCGCCGGTAGTCCTCGGAGGCGACGGAGCCGCTGTCCCCCCACAGGCCCCAGTTGAAGAGTCTGACGGGCAGTCGGGTGCGGGCGGCCAGATGGTGGGCGTAGGCGTCCTGGAAGGTGGAGGCCGCGCTGTAGTTGCCCTGTCCGGCGTTGGCCCGGTGGGAGACCGCGGACGAGAACAGCGCGAAGAAGTCGAGTGGTTCGCCCGCCAGGGCCTCGGCGAGGACGACGGTGCCGTGGGTCTTTGCGTGCAGGGCGGCGCGGAAGGTCGCCTCGTCCATGCGGTGCAGCAGGCCGTCGGCGAGGGTGAAGGCGGCGTGCACTGCTCCGTCGACGGAGCCGAAGCGGGCGCGGACCCGAGTGAGGAGCGCGCCGACGGCGTCGCGGTCGGTGATGTCGGCCTGTTCGTAGACGGCTTCGCCGCCCGCGTCGCGCAGCTCGGACAGCAGGGTGTCGGGCAGTTCGCCGAGGGGACGGCGGCCGACGAGGACGAGGCGGGCTGCGTACTCGCGGGCGAGGTACCGGGCCACCGCCCGCCCCAGGCCACCCGCGCCGCCCACCAGAAGACAGGTACCGCCGTGCCGGAGCGGCAGCCCGGTGTCCGGGACGTCGGGGAGGGTGACGGGGCGCAGTGTCCTGCCGAGGCGGATACGGCCGCGCAGGGCGACCTCGCGCACCGGGAGTTCACCGGGTTCGGCCGCCACGGCGGCGGCCAGCCGGTCCGGTTCGGCGCCACCGCGCGTCAGTGCGCGGCGGTCCAGGTCGAGACAGCTCACGGTGACGAACGGCAGCTCGCGGGCGAGGCACTTGGCGAGGCCGATCAGCGCGGCGGCGTACGGGTTGCGGGCCGGGACGGCCTCGTCGGTCTGCTGGCTGTCGCTGGTGACGACGGACAGCCGCAGCCCTTCGGGGCGCCGGGCGGCGAGCCGTCCCGCGAGCCGGAACAGGGCGAGGCAGCCCTGGTCGAGGGCGGTGTCGAGGTGGGCGAGGTCGTGGCTGCCGTAGAGGCGGTCGTCGATCCCGCCGAGGAAGTGCAGCACGCTGTCGTCGTCCAGGGCTTCGACGGCGGGGCCGAGGTCCCGGTACGCGTCCGCGGTGTCGAGGCGCAGCACGCGGGTGCGGGGCGAGCGCGCGGCCAGGGCCTGGCCGAGGCCGAAGTCGCGGGCGGTGGTGAGGATCAGGGTGTGGCCGGTGTGCGGGGCCGGCGCGGGGACGGGGGCGTCGAGGACCTCCCAGGCGGTGCGCAGATGGCGGACCGCGGCGGACTCGGGGCGCGCGGCGGGACGGGCCACGCGCAGGTCGTGGATGGCCGCCACGGGTACGCCGTCCGTGTCCGTCAGCGTCGCATCGGCGCGGGCGGTGCCGCGTTCGGGGTCGTGGTCCAGCAGCCGCACGTGCACATGCCGGGCGTCCCCGACGCGCCCGGTCAGCTCCACGCGGGTCACGGACGCCGGGAGGAACGGCGCCGCGCCCTCGGCCGGTTCGGGGAGCACCCCGTGCAGGGCGTGCAGGGCGCCGTCCAGGGTGCCCGCGTCCACCGCCCAGTCGGGCGCGGACGTACCGGGCGCCGGCGTCAGCTCGCCGAGGGCCTCTCCGCCGGGGCCGCTGTGGACGGCCGCGAGCCGCCGGAAGAGGGGGCCGTAGGCGAGGCCGCCGTTCTGGGCGCGGTCGGTGTAGAAGGCGGGGCCGTCGTGGCGGGTGGTGCAGCGGGCGCGGATCGCGTCGAGGTCGAGGGCGGGGGGCTGTTCGGCCGGGTCGGAGCCGGGATGGAGGGTGCCGGTGGAGCAGGGACGCCCGTCCCGGACGCCGATCGCGTAGTCGAGCCCGCCGTCCGCGGCGGCGGTGAGGGCGACGCGGACCGTGGTGCCGCCGTCGGGTATCTCGACGGGGGTCCGCCACCGTACGTCGGTGATCTCCCGTACCCCGCCGCGCCCCAGCCTCTCGGCGGCGGTGGCGGCCAGCTGGAGCTGGGCCACTCCCGCGAGCAGGGCGCGCCCCTGGACGAGGTGGTCGGCCACGATCCGGTCGTCCCGCGCGAGGGCGGCCTCGTGGACCAGTCCGTCGAGGGCCGGTACGACGCGGTCGAGGGACCCGGGCGGGGCGGGGCGCGCGGTGCCGCCGGGGTCGAGGGGCGGGGTGGTGGCGACCCAGTGGCGGTCGCCGGCGAACGGGTAGGTGGGCAGCGGCACGCGCCTGGCGCCGTCGAAGGCGCCGGCCCAGTCGACGGAGGCGCCCCGGGTCCACAGCCGGGCGAGCGCGCCGAGGTCGCGGGCGGCGAGCAGTGGGGCGGTGCGGACCGGACCGGCGGGGGGCCCGGCGGCGGGGTCGACGCGCCCGGTGACCAGTCCCGGGGCGGCGCCGGTGGCGAGGAACTCGCCCAGCCTGTCGCGGAGTTCGGCCCGGGTGCGGGCGGTCACGGCGAGTCTGCTGTCCAGTTCGTCGCGGCCGGTGGCCAGGGTGTGGGCGAGGTCGCGCAGGATGGGCCCGGGGCCGGGCTCGAGGTGCCGGTGCAGCCGTCGTACGACTTCGCGCAGCCGTTCCTCGGTCTTCGCGGACAGGACGACCAGCTGTTCGGTGTCCGCCCCGGCCGCCGGGCCGGGGTGTGGGGTGTCCGGGGGTTCCTCCAGGATGACATGGCCGTTGGCGCCCCCCGCGCCGAAGGAGCTGACGGCGGCGCGGCGCGGGAGGTCCGGGCGCAGTCGCTCCCAGGGGGCGGGGTGGCGTTGCAGCACGAACGGCGACGCCGAGAAGTCGATCTTCGGGTTGGGTTCGTCGGCGTGCAGGGTGGGCGCGAGCCTCCGGTGGGCGAACTGGAGCAGCACCTTGGTGATGCCCGCGACGCCCGCCGCCGACTCGGCGTGCCCGATGTTGGACTTGGCGGAGCCGATCGCGCAGTAGCCGACGCGGTCGGTGTGCTCGGCGAAGGCCCGCCGCAGTCCCTCGATCTCGATGGGGTCGCCGAGCGCGGTGCCGGTGCCGTGCGCCTCGACGTAGCCGATGGTGTCGGCGGTGACCCCGGCGCCGCGCAGGGCGGCCGAGATGACCTGGGCGTGGGAGCGGGGCGAGGGAACGGTGTAGCCGTTGGTGCGGCCGCCGTGGTTGAGGCTGGTGGCGAGGATGACGCCGTGGATGTGGTCGCCGTCGGCGCGGGCCGCGGACAGGGGTTTGAGGACCAGCGCGCCCGCGCCCTCGCTGGGCACGAACCCGTCGCCGCCGGCGCCGAACGCGCGGCAGCGGCCGTCGGTGGACAGCAGCCGCATGTCCGCGAGCACACCGTACTTGATGGGGTGGGTCTGGATGTGCGCGCCGCCGGCGATCGCCATCGCGCACTCGCCGCGCCGCAGCGACTCCACGGCCAGGTGCAGCGCGGTCAGCGAGGACGAGCAGGCGGTGTCGACGACGAGGCTGGGGCCGTGGGCGTCGAGGAGGTAGGAGAGCCGGTTGGCGATGGAGAAGTCCATCGAGAGGGCGATGACCCGGTGGCCGCGGCCCCACTCCTCGGCGCCGATCAGCTTGTAGGAGGTGGCGGTGGCGCCGACGAACACGCCCACGGCGTGCTGCTCGCCGCGCCGGGTGCGCTCGTGCAGCAGCCGCCGTGAGTAGCCCGCGTCCTCCAGCGCCGACCAGGCCACTTCGAGGAAGACCCGTTCGGTGGGGTCGGCGCGCTCGGCGTCGCGGGGCGAGATGTTGAAGTAGCGGGCGTCGAACCGGTCGGCGTCTTCGATGAACCCGCCCCACTTGGCGTACACCGTGCCCACGCCGCGCTCGCCGGGGTCGTGGTAGCGAGAGTGGTCCCAGCGGTCGGCCGGGACCTCGGTGATGGCGTCCTCGCCGTCGCGCAGGGTGCGCCAGAAGGCGTCGAGGTCGCGGCCACCGGGGTAGCGTCCGGCGACGCCGACGACGGCGACGGGTTCGCCGGCCGGGGCCGTCGCCGGGGTGCTGGGACGGCGGTCCGGCGCGGTCCGCCCGGAGGTCCGTGCGACGGCCGTGTCCGGAGCGAGCAGGCCGCGCAGTGTCACGCCGTGCTCCGCCGCGAGGTGGTGGGCGAGTTCGCCGACCGTTCGGTACTCGAAGAGGAGGGTGGCGGGCAGCGGGCCGAGCCGGTCCTCCAGGACGGTGTGGATCTTCTTGATGAGGACGGAGTCGACGCCGACGGTGGACAGTTCCTGGTCGGCGCGGAGCCGGCCTTCGGGCAGCCGGAGGAGGTCGCCTACGAGGGCGAGCAGGTACCGCTCGACGGCCGGTTCGAAGTCGTCGCCGCCGGTGGAGGGCTCCCGGCGGCTCTCCTCCGCACGCTCGGCCAGGTGCCGGGCCACATGGGCGCGGACGCGTTTCGCGTCGCCGTGCACCGCGTACACCTCGGGCCGCCGCGCCGCGAGCGCGGTGCCGATGGTGTCCAGGAGGGCGTCGGCGGGCAGCGCCGTCATGCCCTGGAGGTCGTGGACGGCCCGCTTGTCCCGCTCGCTCAGGTCCATGCCGCCGCCCTCGGTCAGCGGCAGCGCGAGCGCGACGGTGGCGCCGGGCCGGCCGGCGTCCGCCGCACGTGCGGCGGCGAGGGCGCCGAGGGCGCGGTTGGCGGCGGCGTAGTCGCTCTGTCCGGGGCCGCCCGTGTAGGCGGCGACGGAGGAGAGCAGCACGAACGACTCCAGCGGTTCGGCCGCGGTGGCCTCGTCGAGCACGGCGGCGCCGGTGATCTTCGGCGCGAGCACCCGGCGTACCGTCTCCGGCTCCTTGTTGACCAGATACGCGTCCTCGTTGACGCCCGCCGCGTGCAGCACGCCGGTCAGCGGCCCGAACTCCTCGTGGGCCCGCGCCACGGCACGCCGCACGTCGGCGCGCCGGGTGACGTCGCCCTGGACGTACACGGCCGCGCCGCCCGCCTCGCGCAACCGGTCGAGGAGCCGGTCGACGCGCGCCGTCGGCGCCGAGCGGCCGAGCAGGACCAGACGCGCCGCGTGCCGGCGGGCGAGGAGCAGGGCGGCCTGGGCGCCGACGCCGCCCGCGCCGCCGGTGACGAGGTGGACGCCACCGTCGCGCCACGGAAGGCCGGCGGTGGGCTCGATGGGGGTGAGCGTCCTGGTGGCCCGCCCGCCGGGCCCGTGGCGGACCTGGCGGGAACCCGGGGCGGGCAGGGCCAGTTCGACAGCGGCGAGTTCGAGGTGCGTACGGCCGCTGCCGTCCCCGGCGGGGTCGACGCTGTGTACGGCGACGGCGTGGACGCGGCGGACCTCCTGGGCGGCGATCTGGCACAGCCCTCCCAGGGCGTCGGCCGTCACCCGCTGCCCGGCCCCGGCCGTGAGCACGGCGAGCGCGACCGGCTGCCGGGAATCGTCCTCGACGACCGTCCTCAGCAGCGCGAACGCGGCGTCGAGGGCGGCAGCGCCGGACGCCTCGCGGACGTCGAGCACGACTCCGGGACCACCGCTGACCGCACGCCAGGCGCCCCGCCAGTCCACGGGGGCGTCCGCCGGGATCACGAGCCGGCCGGAGTCGTCCGGGTCCCGGGCGTCGGTGCCCGGGCGCAGGACGAGGACGCGGACGTCGGCCGGACCCGTGTGCGGGATCGGCGCGGGCGCCGTCCAGGTGGCCTCGTACCAGACGGTGGCCGGCTTCTCCGCGGTGACGCGGCGCAGCAGCGCCGCGGCCTGCCGGGCATCCAGTTCGCCCCGGCTCACCCGTGCCAGGATCTCTCGTTTGGCCTCTTGCAGACCGGTTCTCATCAATGGCCCCCGTCCCCGAGAACAAGCATGTCGTCGACCTCTTCGACCGACCTGGCGCCGTCGCGCAGGTCGTTGAGCAGTTGCAGCAGTTCCTCGTCGTCGTCCGGCGGGGCCGTGGCCCCCGGTGGCTCGTCGGCCCAGTGGCGGGTGGGCTCGAACGGGTAGCCGGGCAGCGAGACACGGCGGGGTGCCGGGTCCGTGCCGTCCGGGTGCCGGTCGGGCAGGCCGCCGCCCGCCACCCAGTGCCGGGCCAGCGCCTCGGGACCCGCCATGGGCGGTGGGCTCGACGCGGGGGGTGCGGTCGCCTCGCCGTGGAAGACACCGGGGCGGTCGAAGGCACCGTCCGCGCAGGAGCGCAGCCGGTCCAGCAGTTCGCCGGTGCCGGCGACCAGCAGGGCGAGCCGCCACGGCATCGGGTCCCGGCCCACCCGCAGGGTGAACGCCAGGTCGTCGAGGGGCAGATCGGGCTCGTCGTCCGCACGGCGTGCGGTCAGCCGGGCGGCGAGCCGGGCCGCCGTGGCGCGCAGCGCGGGCTCGGTGCGGGCCGACAGGACGATCAGCCGGGGACCGCCGGTGGCCGGCCGTGCGGGGCGCGGCGGCGGTATCGACTCTTCCAGCACCACGTGCGCGTTGGTGCCGCCGAAACCGAGCGAGGTGACGCCCGCCCGGCGCGGGATCTCCGCGCCGGTGTCGTCGGTGAGCCGGGGCCACGGGCGGCGCTCCGCGACCACCTCGAACGGGCTGCCTGCCAGCTCCAGCAGCGGGTTCGGCGCGCCGAAGTTGATGCTCGGGGGGAGTTCGCCGTGGCGCATGGCGAGCAGCGTCTTGACGGTGCCGATGAGTCCTGCGGCGGCCTCCAGGTGCCCGGCGTTGGACTTGACGCTGCCCAGACCGCACCAGGGCGGCACGGGTTCGTTCTCGGGGCGGCCCAGGAGGTCGGCGTAGGCCTTGCGCAGCGCGCGGACCTCGATCGGGTCGCCGACGTGGGTGGCGGTGCCGTGCGCCTCGATGTAGGTGACGGTGCGCGGGTCCACACCGGCCCGCCGGTGGACCGCCGCGATCAGCTCGGCCTGGGCGACCGGGTTGGGCACGGTCATCGAGGTCACCCGGCCGCCGTGGCCCACTCCGCTGCCGCGGATCACGCCGTGCACGGTGTCGCCGTCGGCCAGTGCCCGGGACAACGGCTTGAGGTAGAGCGCGCCGACGCCCTCGCCGCGCACCATGCCGTTCGCCGCGCTGTCGAACGGGCGGCACACGCCGTCCGGCGACATGACGCCGAGCTGGCCGAGCGCCACGAACAGCCGCGCGCTCAGGTTGAGGTGGACGCCGCCGACGATGGCCCCGCCGCACTCGCCGTCCTGGATGGCCCGGACGGCGCGGTGCAGCGCGCTGAGCGAGCTGGAGCAGGCGGTGTCCACCGTCTCGCTCGGGCCGTGCAGGCCCAGCTGGTAGGAGATCCGGTTGGACAGGATGCAGTGGCCGACGCCGAGGCTGGCGTGCGCCTCGCGGTCGCGGCCGATGCGGATGAGGTGCTCGTCGTAGTCGTGCGAGGTGGCGCCGACGAAGACGCCGGTGTCGGTGCCGTTCAGGCCGCCCGGGCGGTGCCCCGCGTCCTCCACGGCCCACCAGGCGCAGTGCAGCAGGAGCCGCTGCTGGGGGTCCATGAGCCCGGCCTCGAGCGGCGAGATGCCGAAGAACTCCGCGTCGAACTCGTCGACGCCGTCGATGAAGGCGCCCCAGCGGGTGTCGGTCTTGCCGGGTTCGCGCCGCGGGTCGCCGTAGACGGGCCGCCAGTCGAAGCGGTCCGGCGGGATCTCGGTGACGAGGTCGGCGCCCTCGCGCAGCCGCCGCCACAGGGTGTCGCAGTCGGGGGCGCCCGGGAAGATCCCGGCCATGCCGACGACGGCCACCGGATCGTCGTCGGGGGCGGGCGCAGGGGCGGGGGCGGGCCCAGGGGCGGGGGCGGCCACAGGGGCGGGGGCGGGCACAGGGGCGGGGGCGGGCACAGGGGCGGGGGCGGGCACAGGGGCGGGGGCGGGCACAGGGGCGGGGGCGGGCTGCTCCTGCTGCCCGGGTTCTGGGGAGGCGGACACGGTCGCCGTCACCGCCGCACAGGCGGCGGGCGTGTTCTCCAGCAGATAGGCGGCCAGTTCCGCCACCGTCCGGCACTCGTACAGCAGCACCTTCGGCAGGGCCCCGAACGTGCCCTCCATCGTGCGGACCATCTGGATGGCCCCGAGGGAGTCGAGACCGTACGTCGCGAAGGGGGTGGTGTCGTCGACCGTCTCGGCCGGGATGGACAGGAACTCCGCGAACTCCTGGCGCAGATGGCGTGCCAGCGCCGCGGGCGTGTCCTCCGTGACGGGAGCCGGGGGTGCGGCGGGTGCGGCGGGTGCGGTGGCGGGTGACGTCGTCGACGTGCGCTCCACGGTCTCGACGTCCGTACCGGACGTGCCCGGGGCCGCCCGGCCCACCAGCACGCACTGGTCGGCCTCGGACTCGTCGACGTCGGCTGCGCCGAACACCCACACCGGTTCGAAGCCGCCCGTGGCCAGCACGCGCCGCCAGCCCGCCGCGTCCAGCAGCGGAGAGCCGGGCAGCCGTCCGTCCTGGGGCGGCTGCCAGCCGGGCACCATGCCGAACATCAGGGTCAGATAGTCCAGGGCCCGGGTCAGCTCGTTGAGGGCGAACAGGCCGCCGGCGGCGAGCAATCGGCGGATCCGGACGACCGAGTCGGCCACGACACGGGTCACATGGACGACGTTGGTGGCCACCACGGCATCGAAGGAGCCGGGTTCGAAGCCCTGCCCGGCCGGGTCCGCCTCCAGGTCGAACGCGGCGTACCGCACCGCCGTACGGGCTCCGGCGAGGCGCTTGCGGGCGACGCGGAAGAACGCGGGCGACACATCGGTGAAGTAGTAGGTCACGGTGTCCTCGGGCAGGCCGAGGGCGTCGAGCCGGCGCAGGACGCGCTCGGTGGTGGCGCCCGAGCCCGCGCCGATCTCCAGGACCCGCAACGGCTCACCGGGGCGGCGGGCGTGCTGTTCGCGCAGGTGCGTCGCCACGGCGCGGGCGATCAGGTCGTTGAAGTGGTTGGCGATGCCGGTGTTGCCGTAGACACGGGCGATGCCCTGGTCGTCGCCGTCACCGGGGAAGTACAGCTCCAGCGGGTTCACGCGGTCGGCGAGGACGTCGGGGAGCCGGCCGGACCAGGCCACGACCAGGTCGACGTGGGGTTCGATCTCCGGGACGGCGCCGGCGAGTGCACGCATCCGGGCGGTCAGGCGGGCCTGTTCGGCCTCCTCCCCGTCGGCGGGTGGCTCGCAGGTGCGCAGGGCGCGCTCCAGGAACTCGGTGAAGTGCTCGTGCCCGGGCGCGATCTCCGTCCCGTCGGCGAGGCGGTCGTCCGCGTCGTACCTGCCCCGGCCGGTGTGGGCGCGCAGGACGGAGGCGGCGAGCGCGCGCCCCAGGTCGCTGAACTCGACGAGGGCGTCGAGGACGCGCGCGCCACGGTAGCCGCTCTCCGCGACCTGGGCGGCCAGTTCCGCGGCGAGGGGTTCGGTGGCGTCCGCCTGCGGGGACGGCGGCTGTGGGCCGGCCGGGGGTTCGCGCAGCCAGAAGCGCCGGGGTTCGAACGGGTAGGTGGGCAGCGGCACGCGGGGCTCCGGGCGGCCGTCGGGGCCGGTCGGCCAGTCGACCGCCTCGCCGTCCGTCCAGCGCCGGGCGAGCCGGGCCGGGTCGTCGGCGGGCCGCGCGTCGTGGGCGGGCCGCGCGTCATGGGCGGGCCGCGCGTCATGGGCGGGCCGCGCGTCATGGGCGGCGGCGCCCGTCATGTCGTACACCCGGCCCGCGCCGTCCGTCTCGTCGGCCGCGAGCAGGGCTTCGAGGCCGCGGACCAGTCCGGCGCGGTCGTCGGCGATCACCGCGGCGCGTACGGCGGCGGCCTCGCGGCCGTGCTGCAAGGTGGCCGCGATCCCGGTCGTGGGCAGACCGCAGCCGGGGCCGAGGACGTCCAGGTACCGCCGTGCCAGGGCACGCAGCCGGTCCGGGGTCCGGGCGGAGAGCGGGAACACCAGGGAGCCGTCGGCGGAGCGTGCCGCCTGCCGCACGGGGGGCTCTTCCATGACGACATGGGCGTAGGAGCCGCCGAAGCCGAAGGAGCTGACGCCCGCGCGGCGCGGCACGCCGGGCGGCGGGTTCCAGGGCACAGGTTCCCGGTTGACGTACAGCGGGCCCTCTTCGAGGCGGCAGTAGGGGTTCGCTTCGTCGAACGACGGCATCGCCGGGATCAGGCCGTGCCGCATGGACAGCACGGTCTTGACGACGCCCACCAGGCCCGCCGCGCCCTCGGTGTGCCCGAGGTGGGACTTGGCGCTGCCGAGCACGATGCGCGGCTCGCCGTCGCTGTCGCGCAGGGCGCTCTTGACGGCGTCGACCTCGATGGGGTCGCCGAGCCGGGTGCCGGTGCCGTGCGCCTCCAGATAGGTGAGCGTCGCCGGGGCGATGCCCGCCTCCCGCCAGGCACGACGCAGCAGCGCCTCCTGGCGGGCCTGGTTGGGCGCGGTGGCCGAGCTGGCGTGTCCGCCGTGGTTGACCGCGACGGACTTGACGACGGCGTGCACGGGGTCGCCGTCGGCGAGGGCCCGGCGCAGCGGTTTGAGCAGGACGGCGGCGACCGCCTCGCCGGGGACGTAGCCGTCGGCGCGGGAGTCGAAGCTGTAGCAGCGCCCGCCGGGTGACAGTGCGCCGATGGCGGAGAGCTTGAGGTAGTGGCGGGGGCTGGCGATGAGGTTCGTCCCGGCCGCGAAGGCCATCGCGCACTCGCCGCGGCGCAGCGCCTGGACGGCCAGGTGGAGCGCGGTCAGCGAGGACGAGCAGGCGGTGTCGACGGTCAGGCTCGGGCCGCTGAGGTCGAAGTAGAACGACGGCCGGTTGGCGGTCATCGACATCGCGGCGCCGATCGGGTCGTGCACCCCGACCGTGCGGCCCCGCGCGATCATCTCGTTGTCGTAGTCCTGGAAGCACTGGCCTACGAAGACACCGGTGTCCGAGCCGCGCAGCGCGGGCGTCGCGCCCGCGTCCTCGGCCGTGGCGTAGAGGACTTCGAGCAGCAGCCTGAGCTGCGGGTCCATGCTCTCGGCCTCACTGGGCAGGATGCGGAAGAACGCCGCGTCGAAGGTGTCGACGGCGTCGATGAAGGCACCGTGACGGCAGTCCGTGGTGCCGGGCGTGGTACCGGTGGGGTCGTAGTGGCGGCTGTGGTCCCAGCGGCTTGCGGGCACCGGGGTGACCAGGTCGTCACCCGCCGCGAGCCGGGCCCACAGCGCGTCCGGTCCGTCGGCGCCTGGGAACCGGCCACCGATGCCGATGATCGCGATGTCGTCGTGGTCCGGCATGGCCGGCCCGGTGGCTGTGTCGTCCTCCTCGGAGCCACCCTCCGGCCGTCGGGCCGGTGCGTGTCCCGCGACGGCGGGCTCCCGGCGGCGGGCCGTACCCCCGTTGCCGGTGGGCGGGTCGACGGTCCGCCCCGGGCCGTCGTGGGCGGCCCGCCAGCGGGTCAGCTCGGCCTCGTACTCGTCGACGAGGTAGCGGGACAGATCCGGCACGTTCGGGTGCCGGAACAGCGCCGTGGGAGGTACGGCGACCCGGAACTCCTCGTCGAGGGCGGCGTTCAGCTCGATGAGCGTCGCCGAACCGAGGCCGAGTTCCATGAAGTTGTGGCCGTTGAGCTCGCTCGGCGCGGTTCCCGCCGGGCCGGGCAGCAGCGCGGCCACCGCGGCGGCGACGCGTCGGGTCACGGCCGGCAGCAGGGCGGCGTCGGCGAGGGGGCGCGCGAGGCCCGGCTCCGGGTCGTCCAGCCAGTGGCGCCTGCGTTCGAACGCCGTCACCGGCAGCGGCGTGCGGGACGGGCGGTGGCCGGGCGGGGCCTGCTCCAGCACGACGTGCGCGTTGGTGCCCCCGAAGCCGAACGAGGAGACACCGGCGCGGCGCGGCGCGGAGCCCTCGCGCGGCCAGTCGCCGCCGGTCAGCACCGGGCGGAACGGGGTCCGCTCGAACCGGATCCGCGGGTGCGGCTCGGCGCAGTGCAGCGTCGGCACCAGGCGGCCGTGGTGCAGGCCCAGCACCACCTTGATCAGAGAGGCGACGCCTCCGGCGTGCAGCAGGGCGCCGATGTTGGTCTTCACCGACCCGACCCCGGCCGGCCGGGTACGGCCCTCGACCTGGTACGCCTCCGCGGCGGCGGAGATCTCGACCGGGTCGCCGAAGCCGCTCGCGGAGCCGTGCGCCTCCAGATAGCCGACGGTCGCCGGATCGACGCCGCCCGCGCGCAGTGCGGCGCGGATGACCTCGGTCTGGGCCTCGTGGCTCGGGGTGGTCGGTCCGACGGTGCGGCCGTCGTTGTTGACGGCGGAGCCGACGACGGTCGCGAGGATGGTGTCGCCGTCGCGCAGCGCCCGCCCCTCCTCCTTCAGCAGCACCAGGCCCGCGCCCTCACCCGGCACGAACCCGGCCGCGTCCCGGTCGAAGACGCGGGACCTGCCGTCCTTGGACAGCGCACCGGCACGGTCCAGACCCACGTACACGAACGGATCGAGCAGCAACTCGACGCCCCCGGCGACGGCCGCCTCGCACTCCCCCGCCAGCAGGCTCTGCACGGCCCGGTGCAACGCGACCAGCGAGGACGAGCATGCGGTGTCCACGGCCATGCTCGGGCCGCGCAGGTCGAAGGCGTGCGAAAGGGCCGCGCCCGCCATGTTCGGCAGCGAGTCGGCGAGCAGCCGGGGCGGGGTCGGCAGCCCGGCGAGGAAACCGCGCCGGGTGTAGTCGTTGGGGCCGACGCCGAGGAACACGCCGGTCGCGCTGCCCGCCAGCTCGGGGCGCCGGTATCCGGCGCGGTCGAGGAGTTCCTGGGCGACCTCCAGGCAGATCCGCTGCTGCGGGTCCATCCAGCGGGCCTCTTCGTCGTCGACGCCGAAGCGGGCGGCGTCGAACTGGTCGACGCCGTCGATGAATCCGCCCCAGCGCGCGGCGGCGACGACATCGGTGCCCGCGTGCCGCAGCCACTCCCCGGGCCAGCGCCCGTCCGGCGCCGGGCCGACGCAGTCACGGCCCTGGACGAGGTTGTCCCAGAAGCTCTCCAGGCTGGGCGAGCCGGGGAAGCGGCAGGCCGCGGCGACGACGGCGATGCGGCTTCCGCCCGTGGACGGCGGCGCCGCGGCGGGGGCGGTGGTGGCACGTGCCGGCGGCGCGGGCACGTGCGCGTCCCGCAGCACCTCGGTCGCGAGATGCCCGGCGAGCGCCTTGATCGTGCGGTGGCGCAGGAGCAGCGACGGCGGGATCGGTACGCCGTACTTCTCCTCCAGGCCGGTCAGGGCGCGCATCGCGGCGACGGAGTCCAGGCCGTAGTCGGACAGTTCGTCGTCCACGTCCAGTTCGCTCTGGGGGAGTTTGAGGACGTCCGCGACGACCTCCCGCAGTTCCCGTACGAGGGTGCCCGGGTCCGGCCCCGGGCCCTCGTTCGCGGCGGGCGCGGGCGCGGCGGGCGCGGCGGGCGCGGGCGCGGCGGGCGCGGCGGGCGCGGGCGGGGGCTGCTCCTCGCCCGGGTTCTCGACCACTGACCTCATCCGTGCCTCCAGCCGGGCCGGATCGCCCTGGAGCACGACCAGTTGCGGCTCGTCGAGGGCGAGCGCGGCGTGGAAGGCGGCGAGGCCCTCCGCGGTGTCCATCGGCTCGAGACCGGCCCGCACCAGCACGTCCTGCTCCACGTCGGGGTGGATGCGCATCCCGCCGTCGCGCCACATCGGCCAGTTGACGGACAGGGTGCGGCCACGGGCCTCGCCCCGGGCGCGCAGCGTCTCGCGCCGTTCGGCGTAGGCGTCGAGGAAGCGGTTGCCCGCGGTGTAGTCGGCGGCGCCGACGCTGCCGAGGACGGCCGAGGCGGACGAGAAGAGCACGAAGTAGTCCAGGTCCTCTCCCCGGGTGGCCAGGTCGAGGGCGCGGGTGCCCGCCAGCTTCGGCGCGAGCACCCGGCGGACCGAGTCCAGCGGTTTGGTGATGAGCAGCCCGTCCTCGGTGACGCCCGCCGAGTGGATCACCCCGGTCAGCGGTCCGAAGCGGGACCGGGCCTCGTCGACGACCCGCGCCATGTCGGCCGGGCGCACCGTGTCGGCCTGGAGGTACACGGCGTCACTGCCCGCGCGCCGGATCTCGTCGACGGCTGCCTGCTGGTCGGGGCCCGGCGCGGAGCGGCCGAACAGGACGAGGGAGACCTTCGCCCGCGCCGCCATGTGCCGGGCCACGTGCCGGCCGAGGCCACCGGTGCCGCCGCTGATCAGGTAGACGCCGCCGGCGCGGGCGAGTGGGGTGCCGACGGCGGCCGCAGGGCGGCTGCGGGTGAAGGACAGGACGGCGCGGGTCGCGCCGGTGTGGCGGACCTCGATGTCGTCGTGGCTCGCGGTCTCGGCGAGGAGCAGGGCGGCGAGTTCGGCGGTGCCGCGGCGGCCCCGGACGTCGACGACCTTGACGGCAAGCTTGGGCTGTTCCAGGCGCACGCTGCGGGCGAAGCCGCCGACCGAGGCGCCCGTGGGCAGGTCGCGGTCGCCGTCGAAGGCGTGGACGACGGGCAGCGTACGGTCCAGGCCGACCATCGAGGCCTGGCAGAACAGGAAGACGGGCACGAGGGCGGCGTCGAGGCCGTCCAGCGGTCCGTCGGCGGGCGTCGGGCCGTCCAGCTGCCACAGGTGCAGCACGGCCGAGGGCGTGACCCGGTCCGCGCGCAGCGCCGCCAGCAGGGCGCGGTGGTCCTCGGCGCTGTCGGGGGCGATGTCGTAGTCGTCCGGGGAGAGCCGGGTGTACTCCGTGCCGGGCCGCACCCACACCACGCGCCCGTGCCGGGAGCGCAGTTCGGCGACGCGTTCGGCGGAGGTGTCGAAGACGAGCAGGGTGCCGGTGACGGAGTCGCCCTCGACGGGGCGCGGTGCCCAGACGGGGCGGTAGAGCAGGGTGCGCTCGTCGAGCGGGGCCGGCGGCTCCGCCGCCGCGGCGGGCGCGGGCTGCGGCTCCGGCCCCGGCCCCGGCTCGGGTTCGGGTTCGGGCGGCGCCACGGGTGCCGGGGGCGGGATGGCCGACGCATCGGCCTGCGGCACGCGCACCGCGCCCGGCGGTACCGCCCTGGCCGCCATACCGCCGAGGCCGGGGACCCAGCAGCGCTGCCGGGCGAAGGCATAGGTGGGCAGGGAGATCCGGCGTGCCGTGGACGGCACGGTGTCCTGCCAGGGCACGTCATGGCCGCGCACCCAGCGTTCGGCGACCGACTCGGTGGCGAGCGGGGCGCTCGTCCCCTCCGGGGCGGGTGCGTGCTTGGCGCGGCCGGACCAGCGGCGCGCGGTGCCGTCCCGTCCGGTGAGGAAGTCGTCGAGGGCGCCGATGAGTTCCCCGGTGTCGCGCGCCGCGAGGGCGAGCCGTGACTCCATCGCCCGACGGCCCGCGCCGAGGGTGAGGACGATGTCCTCGATACGGAGCTGGGGGTGGGCGCGCAGGTGGTCCACCAGGCGTCGAGCCTGGTCCCGCAGTCTGCTGTCGTCGCGTCCGGACAGCGGGACGACGTACGGGACGACGGTGCGCGGTCCGCTCCGCGCGGTGCCGGCCGCGACAGCGGCCGGTTCCGGCAGGTACTCCTCGACGAGCACATGGGCGTTGGCGCCGCCGAAGCCGAAGCTGCTGAGCGCGGCCCGGCGCGGGGCGAGGGCTCCGGTGCGCGGGTCGGTCACCCGCTCCCAGGCCTCGGTGCGCCGGGCGACGTAGAACGGGGTGCTGGAGAAGGGGATCTCGGGGTTCAGCTCGTCGGTGTGCAGCGAGGGCACGATCAGCCGGTGGCGCAGCGACAGCAGCACCTTGGTCAGCGAGGCGATGCCCGCGGCGCCCTCCAGGTGGCCCACGTTGGACTTCAGTGAGCCGATGGCGCAGAAGCCCTGCTCCCGGGTGTAGCGGCGGAACGCCTTCGCCAGGGCGGCGATCTCTATCTGGTCGCCGAGGGTTGTGCCGCCGCCGTGCGCCTCGATGTAGGTGATGGTCTCAGGCGGCACCTGGGACTTCTCCAGGACCTCCAGGACGACCCGGGCCTGCGCGTCGGGGCTGGGGACGGCGAAGCCGCTGGTGCGTCCACCGTGCTGGGCCGCCGAGCCGCGGATGACCCCGTAGATCTGGTCGCCCTCGGCGATCGCGTCGGCGAGCGGACGGACGAGGACGGCGCCGACGCCCTCACCGGGGACATAGCCGTCGGCGCCGCGTCCGAAGACCCGACAGCGGCCATCGGTGGACAGCAGGTTGCTGTCGGCGAGGCGCAGGTACTTGTACGGGTGCAGGGACAGGTTGACGCCGCCGGCGACGGCGGCCCGGCACTCACCCCGCCGGATCGACTCGCAGGCCATGTGCAGGGTGAACAGGGAGGAGGAGCAGGCGGTGTCCATCGCCACGCTCGGGCCCTGGAAGTCGAAGGTGTAGGCGACGCGGTTGGGGATCAGCGAGGAGGTGGAGGCGACGACCTGCGGGGTGCCGTGCTGCACCGACTCCAGGCCGTAGAGCTGGTAGTCGTTCCACATCACGCCCACGAACACGCCGACCTTGGCGCCGGTGGCGGCACCCAGGGTCTCGGGGGTGTGACCGGCGTCCTCGATGGTCTCCCAGGCGGTCTCCAGGAAGAGCCGTTCGTGCGGGTCCATCAGTTCCGCCTGGCGCGGTGAGATGTTGAAGAACAGCGGGTCGAAGCGGTCGACGCCGTCGAGGAAGGCGCCCCATTTGCTGTACGAGCGTCCGGTGGTGCCGCGGCGCGGCTCGAAGTAGTCGCGGTAGTCCCAGCGTTCCTGGGGGATCTCGGTGACGCAGTCCTGACCGTCGCGCAGCACCTCCCAGAAGCGGTCCACGCCGGCGGCGCGCGGGTAGCGCCCGGCGAGGCCGACGATGGCGATGTCGTCGTCGGTGGCGGCGGGTTCCGGTGCGCTGACCCGGACCGTGGAAGTGGAAGTGGAAGTGGAAGTGGGAGTCGAAGTGGGAGTGGAGGTGGGAGTGGGGGCGGGGGCGGGGGCCGGGAGTTCGGGCTGCGGCTCGGCCACGGCGTCGGGCTGGGGTCGCGCCGCGGCGGGGCCCGGCTCCACGCCCTCCTCGCGCAGGTAGGCCGCCAGTTTCCGCACGGTCGGGTACTCGAACAGCAGCGTGGGATAGAGCTCCTGCCCGAGCCGTCTCTCCAGCTTGCCCGCGATGGCGAGCAGGTTGACGGAGGTCAGGCCCAGGTCGTAGAAGCCGCGGTCCTGTTCCACGCCGTCGTCGCCGCCGAGTATCTCGGTCACCAGCTCCGTGATCACCTGGTCGAGGGAGGCGACCGGGCCCTCGGGCGGTACGGGCGGCTCGGCCTTGGGGGCGGCGGGCTCGGGATCCGGCTCGAACGGGGAGACGGTACGCGCGGGTACCGCTCCGGCGAACTTGGTGATGTGCTCGGCCGACCGCACCCGTTTGCAGGTGAAGCCGTTCATCGAGGCGATGACGCGGCCGTCGGCGCCGCAGATGGTGATGTCGCCGGTCACGGTGTCGCCGTCGGCCATGCGCTGGGAGAGAGCGGGCACGTACACCCTGCTGTCCCGGGCCGAGGACCCGGTGGCCCGGAAGGACCGGATGAAGATGGGAATGAACGGCCGGGTCAGCGCGGCCCGTTGGTCGCGTCCGAAGTGCAGGAACGGCACCAGGGTGGAGAAGTCGAGGACGACGGGGTGGATGTGGAAGTGGTCGAGGTAGGCCGCCGCCGCGTCACCGAGCGAGATCTCGGCGAGCGCGCCGACCGGCCGGGTCCTCAGGCGTCCGCTGACCTTCATGAAGTCCCGGTGGTGGATGGAGAGCTGGCGGGCGAAGGCGTACAGCTCCTCCGCGTCGCCCTCCTCGGCGGCGGGGCCCGTCAGGTCCGTCGGATCGAGGGCCGGGTTCTCCACGGGCAGACCGAGCCGGACCTCGGCCTGGAAGTTGCGCTCCCAGGTGTCGCCGACGGGGGTGCCGCCGATGAGGGGGCGGCTCTCCACGTGCACGGGAACGGTGTCCGGCCCGGTGCGCTCGCCGACGACGATCCGCAGTTCCTTGTCCATCTCCGCGGTGGCGACGACGGGCGCGATGAACAGGCAGCGGCGCAGCTCCGCGGTGGCCGGGTCGATGCCCGCGCGGCGCAGCAGCCTCAGCGTCAGGTCGAGGTGGAAGACGCCGGGCAGCACCGGCACGTCGTGGACGAGGTGGCCGCGGACGATCTCGTCTCCCGCCGTCACCACCGAGCGGAGCCGACGGCCCTCGACGGCGGCGACGTCGGCCTCGACGGCCTCGACGGCCGTGGGTCGGTGGGGTGCGGTCATGACAGCTCCTCCAGCTGGAGTAAGGGCCGGTGTGCGGGGACGCGGTGGGGTGCGGCGCCGGCGGGCTCGTCGTCCTCGGCCAGCTCCAGGTAGCGGCGGCCGTTGTGCGTGGGCACGACGGTTGCGGCGCCGGGCGCGGCGGCCGGGCCGGCGGGCGCCGGGTCGGTCCAGTGCCGGGCCCGCCGGAAGTCGGCGGGCGGCAGCGCCGTACGGACCGTCGCGCCTCGCTCGTCGGCGTACGGTTCGCGCAGGATCGCGTGGCAGTTGGTGCCGCCGAACCCGAAGGAGCTGAGGCCCGCGCGGCGGGTGCCGCCGCCCCGGGGGATCCAGTCGCGCAGTTCGGTGTTCGGGTGGAAGGGCGAGGTGCCGAAGGCGAAGCGGGGGTTGGGGGTGTCGCAGTGCAGGGTCGGCGGCAGCTGGCGGTGGCGCAGTGCGAGGACGACCTTGTGCAGACCCGCCATACCGGACGCCATCAGCAGATGGCCGATGTTGGACTTCACGCTGCCGATCGCGCAGAACCCGGGGGTGAGGGTGTCGCCGTCGAACGCGCGGGTGAGGGCGCGCAGTTCCATCGGGTCGCCGATCATGGTGCCGGTGCCGTGCGCCTCGACGTACGACACGGTGTCGGGGGCGGCGGCGGCCATGCGCAGCGCGTCGCGGACGACCCGTTCCTGGGCATCCGGGTTGGGGGTGGTCAGGCCCATGGTGCGGCCGTCGTTGTTCATGGCCACGCTCTCCAGGACGGCGTGCACGCGGTCGCCGTCGGCGAGGGCGGCGGCGAGCGGTTTGAGGAGCACCGCCCCGGCGCCCTCCCCGGGCACGAACCCGTCGGCGTCCTTGTCGAAGACCCGGCAGCGTCCGGTGGGCGAGAGCGCCTCGGCGGCGCTGAGCTTGAGGTAGGGCGTCTGGTCGAGCAGCAGGTCGGCCCCGGCGACCAGGGCGAGTTCGCACTCGCCGGTCAGCAGCGCCTGCCGGGCCAGGTAGAGGGCGGTCAGGGACGACGAGCAGGCCGTGTCCACGACCAGATTGGGTCCGCTGAAGTCGTAGACGTGCGCGATGCGGGCGCCGATGAAGTTGGGGTTGAGGCCGGTGACGGTGGCGCGGCGGGGCTCGGGGATGCGCAGGCCGTAACCGGTGGTGCCCGCGCCCGCGAAGACCCCGACGCGGCGGCCGGCCAGCTCGTGGCGCTCGTACCCGGCGTCCCTGAAGGTCTGTTCCGCGCACTCCAGGACGAGCCTGATCACGGGGTCGACATGGGCGGCGTCCGCCTCGGGGATGCCGAAGTAAGCGGGGTCGTACTCCTCGATGCCGTCGACGAAGCCGCCCCATTTGCTGGTCGAGCGGCCGGGGGTGGTGGTCGGCGTGTAGAGGCGGGAGCTGTCCCAGCGGGTGGCCGGGATCTCCCGTATGGCGTCCTGGCCGGTGCGCAGCAGCTCCCAGAAGGCGTCGGTGGTGGGGGCGCCGGGGAAGCGGCCGGCCATGCCGATGACGGCGAGGGCGGTGGATCCCGTGGAGCCCCGGCCCGGGTCCTCCCGACGCGGTCGTGGGGCGGGGGCGCCCCGGGTCGGTGTCACCGCGGCCGCCGTCTCGCCGCCGCCCCGCGCCGTCGCGGTCGGCAGCCGGTCCGCCGCCCACGCGGCGACACCTCGCGGATGCTCCTGGAGCAGATGGGCGCCGAGTGCGGCGGCCGTGGGGTACTCCAGGACCGCGGACGGGGCCACGGGCTCGCCGGTGAGGGCCTCCAACTTGGTGACGACACCGGCGAGCAGGATGGAGTCGACGCCGAGGTCGCTGAAGTGGACGTCGGGGGTGACGCGTTCGCGGGGCAGCAGCACTTCGCCGGCGATGAGGTCGCGCACGGCGTCGACGACCAGGGGCAGCGGTTCGCCGCGGGGCTCCTCCGCGGTCACGGTCGGCTCGGGGCCGGCGGCGGCGGTGGTGTCGCCGCGGCGGGCCAGGGCGATGACGGTCGGTCCGGGGTCGCGGCGCAGCGCCTGTTCGAGGAGGCCGATGCCCTCGGCCGGGGTGAGCGAGGTGAAGCCCTGTTCGGTGTAGCGGGGGCTGCGGACTTCGCCCATGCCGATACCGGACCAGCCGCCCCAGGCGACGGACAGGTAGCGGGTGCGTGAGCCGCGGCGTGCGGCGCGGGCGGCGAAGGCGTCGAGGTAGGCGTTGGCGCTGCCGTAGTCGGACAGGCCGGTGGAGAGGGCGGGCAGGGCGGCGGAGAGCGAGGAGTACAGGACGACGTAGTCGGGTTCGTCGGCGGCGAGGAGGGCGTCGAGCACGACGAGCCCTTCGCCCTTGGGCTCCCAGGTCCGGGCGATGTCCGGCCAGCTCTTGCGGAGGAAGACGGGGTTGCGTCGGTCGACGGAGCCCGCGCAGTGCACGAGGGCCGCGATCGGCCCGAGTCCGGCGCGTACCCCGTCGAGGAACGCCCCGAGGGCCGTCCGGTCGGTAAGCGGTCCGCCGTACGCTGCGATCCAGGCGCCCCGGTCCCGCAGCTCGACCAGGTCGGCCATGCCGTTGGGGAGTTCGCGGGCGGCGTGGTCCGCCGTCCACTCCTCGACCGGGGGCAGGGGGCGGCGGCCGGTCACGGCGAACCGGCGGGCGCCGCGTGCGAACAGTTCCCGGGCGAGGGCGGCGCCGAGGCCGCCGGTGCCGCCGGTGATGACGTAGACGCGGTCGGGGTGCACGGCGAAGCCGCCGAACGTGCCCGGCACCGGGGGCTGCTCCGGTTCGCCGGGCAGGTCGGTGAGCCGGGGCGCGTGGCGGACGTGGCCGCGTACGCACACCTCGGGCTCCTCGCCCGCCGTGTCGATCTCCCGCAGGGCCCACGGCAGTGCGTCGGCGGGGCCGGTGCCGCCATCGAGGTCGAGGGTGGTGGCGCGGACCGCCGCGTACTCGCCGCCGACGGCGCGGACGAGCGCCGCCATCCTGGCGCCCCTGGTCGCCGGCCGCGGGTTGCGGTGGTCGGCCAGGCACCGGGTGACGTGTACGACGGCCAGGTCCGCGCCGGCGGTGCGCGGGGCGCCGGAGTCGGTGCCGGTGGCGTGCCGTACCAGGGCCTGCAACAGGGCGACCCGGCCCGCCTCGTGTCCGAGGCCGGAGTCCTCCTCGGCGCCGGGCGCGTCCGGTGCCGCGAGGTCGGCGAGGTCGAGTACGGCGTCCACCCGGGGGTGTCGGGCCAGCAGCGCGGCGGCGGCCTTCTCGCCGTCGGCGTGGTCGTCGTGGTCGAGTTCGTACTCGTACTCCGGTGGCAGCAGCCGGGGCAGTCCGCCGCGTTCCCGCAGCACGATCCAGTCGATGCCATCGGGCAGGGCGCCGATCAGGCCGAGACTCTCGGGGCCGCGCAGCACCAGCAGGCAGGTGAGGCGGCGGTGCGGGGCGCGCGGTGTGGTGTGCAGGGGGACCCAGTGGCGTTCGACGAGGACCGGGTGGTGGCCGCCGTCGGTCGCGGTGGGCACGGGTGCCGGGGGCGTGGTGTCCCGGTCGGGCCCGTGGCGCCGGGTGTGGTCGAAGGGGTAGGTGGGCAGGGGCACCCGGCGCCGGGGGCGGCCCGCGTGCGCCGCGGCCCAGTCGACGGTGCCCCCGGCGGCCCAGGCGGCGGCCGGCCGGGCCGTGTCGGTGTCCGTGGTCGCGGACCGGCGTGCGGAGTCGTCGCCGTCCGTGTGCACGCCCGGCCCGTCGCCCGCCGTCAGGAACCGGTCGAGGCGGTCCCGGAGTTCGTCGACCGACTCGGCGACCAGCGCCACCCGGCTGTCCAGGTGCGGGCGGCCCGTCTGGGTGGTGTACGCCAGGTCGGCGAGGGCGGGCAGATCAGTCTCGTCGGGGGCGGCGAGGGTGTCCCGCAGCCGCTGGGCGTAGGCGCGCAGGCGTTCCGGGTCGCGGGCGGACAGGGTGACGGTCTGCCTGGTGGGCTCCTCGATGGCGGGGTCCGGTGTCGACGGCGGTTCCTCCAGGACCACATGGGCGTTGGAGCCACCGAACCCGAAGGAGCTGACGCCCGCCCGCAGCGGCGGCGCGGCGCCGTCGGCGCCGGCCGGGGGCTTCCAGGGCTCGGCCGCGTCGAGCGGCCGGAAGGGGCCGTCGGTGAGGTCGAGATGGCGGTTCGGGGGGTCGCCGTGCAGGTTGGGCGGCAGGGTGCGGTAGCGCATGGCGAGCAGCACCTTCAGCAGGGAGGCGATGCCCGCGGCCGATTCCAGGTGGCCGATGTTGGCCTTGACCGCGCCGAGGGCGCAGCCGCCGGTGGGGCCGCCGGTGGCACCGAGCCGGTCGAAGGCCTCCTTGAGGCCGCTCACCTCGATGGGGTCGCCGAGTTCGGTGCCGGTGCCGTGGGTCTCGACGAAGGTGATGGTGTCCGCCGGTATGCCCGCCGCGGTGACCGCCTCGACGACCACGTCGGCCTGGGCGGAGGGCTGCGGCGCGGTCAGCGAGTGGCCCCGGCCGCCGTGGTTGACGGCACTGCCGAGGATCACGCCGTGCACGGTGTCGCCGTCGGCGAGCGCGGCTGACAGGCGTTTGAGGACGACGGCTCCGACGCCCTCGCCGCGCACGTATCCGTCGGCGGCGTCGCCGAAGGTGTGGCAGTGGCCGGTCGGCGAGAGCATCCCGGCCTTGGCGAGGGACTCGTACACCTCCACGGAGAGCAAGGCGTTGACGCCTCCGGCGAGGGCGAGGTCGCACTCGCCGGAGCGCAGCGCGAGTACCGCCCGGTGTACGGCGGCCAGCGAGCTGGAGCAGGCGGTGTCGATGGCTTCGCTGGGCCCGCGCAGGTCGAGCAGGTGGGAGACCCGGTTGGGGACGATGCTGTGCACATTGCCGGTGACGGTGTGCGCGGCGGGCGGTTCGTCGCTGCCGCGCAGCACGTCGAGCCAGTCGTGCAGGGTCACCCCGGCGAAGACTCCGGTGCGGCTGCCGGACAGGGAGCGCGGGTCGCGTCCGGCGTGTTCCAGGGCGGACCAGGCGGTCTCCAGGAAGAGCCGCTGCTGCGGATCCATGGTGCGGGCCTCGCGCGGTGAGATTCCGAAGAACTCGGCGTCGAAGGCGTCGATGTCGTCGAGGAAGCCGCCGTACCGGCAGTGCTCCCCCGCTGCCGAGGCCCGCCAGTCCCAGCGGGCGGGGTCGACCTCGGTCACCGCGTCGTGGCCCGCCAGCAGCCGCTCGAAGTAGGTCTCCAGGTCGGGGGCGCCGGGGAACCGGCCGGCCATGCCGACGACGGCGACGGGTTCGGGCCCGGCCGGTGCGGGCGCGGGCTCCTCGGCGGTGGGCCGTTCCCTCGGTACCGGCCGGACCGCCTCGTTCGCGGCGAGCGCCGCCGTCAGCCGGGCGAGGGTGGGGTGCTCGTAGAAGACGACCGGGGTGAGCGCGGTGCCGAAGGTGGTGTTGACGCGCTGGCAGAACTGGGTGAACAGCACGGAGTTGAATCCGAACGCCCCCCACTCCGTGTCCGCGTCGATCTCGTCGCGGGGCGCCTTCAGCAGGTCGGCGGCGAGGTCGAGGAGGGTGTCGCGCAGGGGCCGCGCCGCCGGGGCGGGGGAGGCTGTCGCCGGGGCGGGGGAGGCTGTCGCCGGGGGCGTACCGGCGAACGCGGCGATGAAGCGGTCCCGGTCGCCGATCCCGACGACGGTGCACCCGGGCTCGCCCGAGAGGACGACGTCCAGGGCGCGCAGGCCGGTCTCGGTGTCCATGGGCCGCAGCCCGGTGGTGGTCTCGGCGAGGGCGAGGGCGCCCGCCGGTGCGGTCATGCCGCCGTCGCGCCAGTGCGGCCAGGCCACCGAGACGGTACGGCCGTGGCGTTCGCCCGCGGTGACACGGGCGGCGCGCCACAGCGCGAAGGCGTCGAGGTGGCGGTTGGCGGCGGCGTAGTCGCTCTGCCCCGCGTTGCCGAGGGTGCCGCTGACGGACGACATCAGACAGAAGAAGTCCAGCTCTCGGTCGGCGGTGACCTCGTCGAGCAGCCGGGTCCCGGTCGTCTTCGGGGCGAGGACGCGGGCCGTCGACGCGTCGGACTTGTCGCGCAGGGCGGCGTCCTCGACGACGCCCGCGGCGTGCAGGACGCCGTTGAGCGGGCCGAAACGTTCCTCCCCGGCGGCGACGGCGGCGGTCAGTGCGGCCCGGTCGCCGACGTCGGCGCTCATGTACAGCGCCCGTCCGCCCGCTTCCTCGATACGGCGGACCAGTCGCCCGGTGCCGGGTCCGGACGGGCCGCGGCCGAGGAGGATCAGGGAGGCGTGGTGGGTGCGGGCGAGCCGCTCGGCCAGGATCCGGCCGACTCCCCCGGCACCGCCGGTGACGAGGTAGACGCCCCCCTCCCGCCAGGGCGCGGCGCCCGCCCCGAGCGCGGCGTCCGGTAGGGGCTCCAGCACGCGCGTCCAGTACCGCCCGTCGGCGAACCGCGCCTCCGTGCCGGGGCCCTCGGCGGCGGCCAGCAGCTCCGCGGTGCCGGGGACGTCGGCCACCTCGACGCGTACGCCGCGGAAGCCGGGGATCTCCTGCTCGGCGGAGCGGGTCAGGCCGGGCACGGCCGCGCCCATGGGGTCCACGGCGGCGGGGAGGGACAGTCCGGCGTAGGTGACCGGGACGCGGTGCGTGGCGCAGGCCCTGGCCAGGGCTGTGGGCAGCCGCAGCGGGTCGTCGCCGAGCGCGTCGGGGTCGAGACGGCGGCCGTCCAGGACGGTCACACGGGTGCCCGGGGCGGCTTCGGCGACGGCGCGCAGCACCTGGTCCTCGTTCCCGGCGACGGTGACGGCCGGGTCGTCGGGCCGCCAGCCGCCCCCGGTCAGGGCCAGCACGCGCGACCGGTCGGGACGCGTCGGGGCGGGCAGCGGGGCCGTGCGCCAGGCGGCGCGCAGGTACCACTCCGGCGCGGCCCGGTGTTCCGGCCCGGGTGTCGGCGCCGTGATCCCCAGATGGGTGCCCTCCAGCCAGTACCGGGTGGCCCGGAAGGGGCGAGGCGGCAGCGGTACGCGGCGCCCGTCGGTGTCCGCGAACAGCGTCCGCCAGTCGACGGCGGCCCCGCGTGCCCACAGCCGTCCGACCCGGTCCGGTTCGCCTGCCGCGACGAGGCGGGCCAGGAAGTCGGCGGTCTCCTCGCCCTCGGGGAACACGTCGGCGAGGGAGGCGGCGCCGTCGGCGCGGCCGTACGCGATGCCGGGTGCCTCCCCGGGACCGGCGAGGGCGGCGAGGCGCTCGGCCAGTTCGGTGCGGTCCGAGGCCGTGAACGCGGCCCGGTGGGTGTGGGGGTCACGGCCGACGCGCAGGGTGTGCGCGATGTCCGCGAGCCGGGCGGCGCGGCCCGGCCCGGACGTCACATGGGCGTGGAGTCGGCGGGCGTAGGCGCGTAGCCGCTCGGCGTCGGCGGCGCTCACCACGATCAGCTCGGGGCCGCCGCCGGTCCGGTCGGTGGGGGCCGTCTCGGGCGCCTCCTCGACGACGAGGTGGGCGTTGACGCCGCCCGCCCCGAAGGAGCTGACTCCGGCGCGCAGCGGCAGCGGGCCGGCGGGGCCCGCCGGGCGCCGCCAGGCGGCCGGTGCACGCTGGACCCGGAACGGCGTGCGGTCGAAGTCGATGCGCGGGTTGAGGGTCTCGGCGTGCAGGGTGGGCGCGAGGGTGCGGTGGCGCAGTTGGAGCAGCACCTTGGTGAGCCCGGCGATCCCGGCGGCCGGTTCCAGGTGGCCGATGGCCGACTTGACGCTGCCGATCGCACACCAGGCGTCGGCGGTCTCCCCGCCGAACGCCGTCGTCAGGCCGCGGATCTCGATGGGGTCGCCGAGTTCGGTGCCGCTGCCGTGCGCCTCGACGTAGCTGACGGTGCGCGGCGGGACATCGGCGTCGGCCAGGGCGCGGGAGACCAGATCGGCCTGCGCCCGCGGGTTGGGCACGGTGAAGCCGCTGGTGCGGCCGCCGGAGTTGGTCCAGCTGCCCTTGATGACGCCGTGCACGTGGTCGCCGTCGGCGAGCGCCCGGGCCAGCGGTTTGAGCAGGACGGCGCCGACGCCCTCGCCCATGACGAACCCGTCGGCGCCCTCGCCGAAGGGGCGGCACCGGCCGTCCCGGGACAACATGCCCATCTGCGCGTACTGGATGTGCCGGGCGGGGTGCAGGACGAGGTTGACGCCTCCGGCGACGGCCGCCGTGATCTCACCCCGGCCGATCGCCTCGCACGCGAGGTGCACGGCGACGGCGGAGGCGGAGCAGGCGGTGTCCACGGCGAGACTGGGTCCGGTGAAGTCGTAGAAGTACGAGACCCGGTTGGCGATCTGGTAGTTCTCGGCGTACGGGAAGGGACCGTGCCCGGTGACGGCCGCGGAACGGCTCAGCGCCGCGTAGTCGTTGGCCATGACGCCGACGTAGACACCGACGTGCGGGCCGAGGCTGGCGCGGGTGTGTCCGGCGTCCTCGACGGCCTCGTGGGCGACTTCGAGGAAGAGTCGCTGCTGCGGGTCCATCGCCTCCGCCTCGCGCGGGGCGATGCCGAAGAACTGCGCGTCGAACCGGTCGACGTCCGCGAGCAGGGCGGCCCAGGCGGAGTAGGTGGTGTCGGGACCGCCGTTCACGGCGAAGTGGCGGCTGTGCTCCCAGCGCTGCGCGGACAGCTCCCGCACCGCGCTGCGGCCCTGTGTGAGGAGTTCCCACAGCTCGTCGACGCTCGCGGCCTGCGGGTAGCGGCCGGCCAGGCCGATCACCGCGACGGGTGCGCGCCGGTCGGCGGCGCGCGGCGGGACGACGGCGGCGGGGGCCGCGGGCGCCGCCTCCCGGACCGCCGCCGCCTCGGGCACGCCGGCGAGGCTGCGGGCGAGGCCGTCGACGGTACGGTGCTCGAACAGCAGCGCCGACGGCAGCTCGCGGCCCAGCCGCCGCTCCAGCGCGACCGTGAGGTTGACGATGTCGAGCGAGGTCAGCCGCAGCGCCTCGAAGGTGGTCTCGGGGGTGACGGGGACCTGGGGGCGGGCGAGGGTGCTGGTGAAGGTCTGGCGGACGAGGGCGCGTACGGCGTCCAGCCGATCGCCCGCGGCCGGGGACGGGGCGGACGGCGCGTCCGCGGCCGGCCGCGGTTGGCGTCGTACCCGGGCGTGCAGGTCCGTCAGGTCGGTGATGTCCTCGGCGAGTTCGGTCAGCGCGGCGAGCCGTGCCGGGTCGGCGGTGGCCGTGCGCGGGTCGGGCCGCTCGGCGCCGCTCTCCGGCGCCTGGTGCTCCTCGGGGCGGAAGGCGACGGCCGCGGCGTGCGCGACCGGCATCCGGTGGACCACACCGCCGTCGTCGCGCGGGGTGCCGGGTGCGGCGGTGACGGACTCCAGGAAGGCGCGGGCCGGTTCGTTGCGGGGCGTGGGCAGCCAGACGGCTTCGAGGTACTCGGCGCCGTCGTCGCCCGCGGCCTTCCCCAGGTGGCTGAGCAGGGCGTGTTCGGCGCCTCGGCCCAGTACCCGGCAGCTCATCAGGAAGGTGTCGACCACGACGGTGTCGCCGCCGTGGCTCCGCCGGGTCAGGGCGGCGGCCACGATGCCGTAGTCGCCGAACCGGTCCCGGACCTCGGCGACCCAGCACCGTACGTCCTCGTCCTCGGCGGCGAGCAGGGCGCGCAGTTCCGCCTCGGTGCGGCGGACGGTGGTGAAGTTGAACTGGTTGGTGCGCTGGGTGAGCTGGGAGACGCGCGGCAGGTCCGCCTCGGCGGCCGGGCGGACGTCGACGACGAGCCCGAGGCTCGCGATGAAGTCGGCGAAGGTGAGCACGGAGTCGCGCAGCCGGTCGCGGTGGCGGCGGGCCGTGTAGTCGGCGGCGCGGCCCCGGTCCTCCGCGGTCACCTCCGGGCGGTCGAACGCCCAGATCCGCTCCAGCATCCCGGGCAGCCGCTCGGGGCGGTCCGCGGGGAAGGTGAGCGCGAGGACCTGCGGGCAGGCGGCGCGTACGGCGGCGATCTCGACCGGGTTGTCGTCGAGGAAGACGAAGCTGTCGAGGCCGAGGCCGAGTTCGCGGGCCAGGGCGATGAGGCCGTCCGGCTTGGGGTCCCAGCCGATCCGCCAGGCCGCCAGGTGCTCCCGGCGCAGTGGCATCTCGGTGCGGCGCCGGAACACCTCGAAGACCGCGTCCTCGTCGTTCTTGCTGGCGAGGCAGAGCAGGATCCCGCGCTCGCGCAGGCCCAGCGCCCACTCCTGGAGCGCCAGATGAGCGTCGTCGAGGGCGATGCCGTCCGGGCCGTCCTCGCCGCAGACGCCCCGCCACAGGGTGTTGTCGCAGTCGAGCACGAGCACCTTGAACGGCGGCGCGAGCAGACTGTGCGCGGCACGCGTCAGCGCCGTCCCCACGGCGGTGAAGGCGGGGTCGGTGTAGGGGATGTGGGCGTGGGTGAGCCGGGCGCGGTCGTGGTGGTCGTCGGTCTCGAAGCCGCCGCCCCAGTGCGCGCCGCCGCCCAGGTGCACCCCGCGCAGCCCGGCCAGTCCCCGGGTGACGAGGTCCGTCGTCTCGTCGAGGACGCGGCGGCGCTCGGCGTCGGCGCCGGGTGCGGGCGGGCAGAGGTGCACGATCAGCTGGGCGCCGCCCTGCCGGACGTAGGTCTCGACGGCGGCGACGAAGTCGGCGGCGGTGCCGCCGGGGCCGCTGTCGCCCGCCGGCCAGTCCTCCAGGCGCAGCAGGACGGCGTTGCAGCCGGCGGTGTTGCGGTGGAAGGCGCTCGCCGGGTCCAGCAGTTCCTGGAAGACCTGTCCGTACGGGGCGAGTTCGAGGCGCAGGCCGAGCCCGAGGCGCTCGTTCCAGTGGGCGAGGGCGGGCAGCAGCGGGTCGGTGGTGAAGGTGGCGGCGACGACCAGTGCGGGCCCGGCGGCCTGCTCAGGGGGGTCGTCCTGGTCGAAGGTGTCCACGATGTGGGCCCGGCCCGGTTCCAGGTCCCGGTCGCCGATACGGCGCACCAGCGCGGCGGCGACCGGTTCGACCGGGGCGCCCGCGTCCTGCCCGGCGATGCCCCCGGACAGGGAGGTGGCGAGCCGGGGCGGGCGGGCCACCAGGAACCGCACCGAGGGGTACTCGACGGCGGCGCCGCGCACCAGGCCCTCGACGGCGGATTTGGCGGCGACGTAGTGGGCACGGCCCGAGGGCGGCTCGGTCACCCACTGCGAGGAGAGCGCCAGTACGCTGCCGCCGGTGCCGGCCAGGTCCTCGGCGAAGCGGGACAGCGGGCCGCGGACGAGGGCCAGGCTGTCCATGACGTACGCGTCGACCCGGTCGGCGGCGGCGGGGTCGAGGCCGAGGGCGGTGACGGGCGGGCAGGCGGTGAGCACCAGGACGTCGAGCCGCCCCTGTTCGCGCAGCAGGCGTTCGCGCGCGACGGCGCACCACCGCGGGTCGGACCAGTCGCCCTGCACCAGGTGCAGCCGGTCGGCGGCGTCGCCGAGGTCCCGGCGCACCGCTTCGGCCTCCGCCCTGCTGCGGTGGAAGCCGCCGTACACGGTGGCGCCCTGGAGGACGAGGGCCTGGGCGAGGGCCGCCCCGAGTCCCCGGCTGGCGCCGACGACGAGGGCCACCTGCCCGGTGAGGGCGGTGCCGGCGCCCCCCAGCAGCTCACGGACGCGGTCCGGTTCGGGCACGGGCGCCTCCTCGCGCACCAGTGCCTCGGCCTCGACGGTGCCGGCGAGTCCGGTGCCGGTGACGCGCCCGGTCAGTTCGACGCGGCCGAAGCGGTGGTCCACGGCGGAGATCCGGGCCGTGGCGCCCGGTGCGTCCGAGGTGTCCGCGGTGGACAGGCGGACCGTGTAGCCGGCGGCGAGCGCACGGCGGCCGGGTGCCTCCATGCCGACCAGGTAGCTGGCCCAGCCGAGCAGCGCGGCCAGTTCGACGGTGACTGCGGCGGTGGCCGCTCCGGTGCTGTCGAGGAGCCGGGCGTAGGCGGCCTCGTCCGGGTCGTAGGCGGCGTCCAGGTCGCCCTCGGTGAGGTCGCCGAGGGGGCGGTCGGCGGCTTCGGCGCGACGGCGTACGCCGGTGGCGGGCAGGGTGCCCGGGGGCCGCGTGCCGTAGTCGAGTTCGAGGTCGAGGAGCGGGCGGGTGCCGTCCAGGACCCGGACGGTGGGCCGAGGTGCGTCCGGTTCGGCGGTGGCGGTGTAGTCCTGGCCGGTGAACAGGGGGGCGTGGAAGCGGGCGCGCACGGCGACCGGTACCCGGCCGTCCGGCGGTGCGGGCAGCGCGGCGAGGGCGTGCAGCGCCCCCAGGGCACCGTGCACGACCCGCTGCCCGAAGGACGTGCGCCGGGCGTAGGCGTCGTCCATGTGCAGGGGGCTGTGGTCCCCGCTGGCCCGCCCGAACGCCTCGATGTCGGCGCGGGTCACATGGAACCGGCTCGCAGAGGTGGATGGCATTGCCTTGAGTCCTTCCGGGTCAGCCCTTCCGGGTCAGCTCGACGCAGCGGTGAGGGCGGGACGCCCGGCGCGGATCTGGGCGATCAGGCCGGTGAGCACCTGGCCGGGCCCCAGCTCGTGGAACTCGGGCTCCGGCTGATCGAGGAGGTACTCCACCGACTCCGTCCACCGCACGGGGCTGGTCAGCTGGCGGACCAGGAGCGCGGCGGTCTCGGTGTCGTCGTAGGGACGGGCCGTGGCGTTGGAGACGACGGGGATGCGCAGCGGTGCGAACCGGTAGCCGCGCAGGAAGCGTTCGAACCGGGCGGCGGCCGGGGCCATCGGCCGGGCGTGGAAGGCGCCGCTGACCTTCAGCGGGACGACGGCCCTGGTCTCCTTTCCGAGCAGCTTCATGGCTTCGGAGATCATGTCGGGCGGGCCGGAGACGACAGTCTGCTCGGGGGCGTTGAGGTTGGCGATGTCGACCGCGGGCGCGCCGCCGCGGGAGAGGATCTCCCGTACCCGGTCCGCGGTGATGCCGAGGACCGCGGCCATGGCGCCGGGGCCCGCTTCGGCCATCGCGGCGGCGCGCTCGGCGACGAGTTCCAGCCCGGTGACGAAGTCGAAGGCCCCGGCCGCGAACAGGGCGACGTACTCGCCGAGGCTGTGCCCGGCGAGGAAGTCCGGCAGTCGTCCGCAGGCGCGGACCTGGTCGACGTAGGACAGCGCGCCGACCACGTACATGGCGCATTGGGTGTAGCGCGTGTCGGACAGGCGTTTCTCCGGGCCGGTGAGGCACAGCTCCTCGATGGAATACCCGAGGACCGCGTCGGCCTGCCGGACGAGGTGCGGGTAGCTCTCGAAAAGCTGCCGTCCCATACCCACGTGGTGTGCGCCCTGGCCGGGAAAGACATGGATGACCGTCACTTGCGACCTCTCTGCGGGGGCTGGGGCGGGACGCGCCCTAGATGGCGTCGGCGGGGCGGGGGGTGTGTTCGGGCAGCCCGAGGTTGGGGAGCCTGAGGTAGCGGACATTGAGGCGCAGCAGGGGCTGGATGAGCACGTCGACGCCGACGAGGAAGCAGACGGTGCCGACGCCGACGGGGCCGCCGAGCAGCAGCCCGGTCGTCATCAGCGCGACCTCGACGAGCCCCTTGGTCGCCCAGAACGGCCGGCGCCACTTGCGGGTCATGGTGATGGCGAGCACGTCGATGGGGCGGATGCCGAAGCCGCCCATGATGACGAGGGCGGAGCCGTAGGCGCACAGCAGGGTCGCCGGGGCGAGCAGCGCCGGCCCGTCGACGCCGAGGCGGCCCGCGGGCTCCGTCCACATCAGCAGGTCGATCACGCTGCCGCAGAGGAAGAAGGTGAACAGCGGTGCGAGCAGCGGCCGGTGCCGGTTCCAGAGGGCGGACAGGCCGAGACAGACCACCGCCACGGCGGCCTGGGCGAGGCCGACCGTGATGGTGATGTGTTCCTTGAGGCCGAGCGCGAACACGTCCAGCGGGTCGGTGCCCAGGTCGGAGTGGATGAACAGGTACGCGCCGGTCGAGAACGTCAGGCAGCCGATCGAATAGAGCAGCGGGGCGCGGCGACGCTCACGCTGGGCGTCGGTCACAGAATCGTTCCTTCCGGTACGGCGTCCTCTCCGTGGGCGGCGGTCTCCTCCAGACGGCGCTGCCACAGCCGGGCCGCGCCGTCCATGAGGAGATCGGCGAGGTCGTCGACGTGTCGGGCGCGCCAGTCCTCCCGCGGGGTGCCGCGCAGCAGGCTGTTGAGGGCGCCCAGGGAGGGACCGCAGGGGATCTGGTAGTCCACGCGCTGTTCGGGGGCGCCGCTCATCGCGAGCCGGGCGGAATGCACGAAGTACCACTTGAAGGTGAGGATCATCCGCAGCTTCGGGTCGCGTTCGGCGGCGGCGAGCTGGTCGGGGTCGGTGCGGGCAAGGTGCTCCGCGGTCTCCCGCCACACCTCGTCGAAGGTGCGGTGGAAGTACTTGTCCTGGATCTGCCGGGCGGTCCGGTCGTCCAGTTCTTCCAGTGAGTTCAGGCGCACGGAGAGTTCGTAGAGCTTGTTGGCGCGGGTCGGGAAGAGCAGTCCCCTGCGCAGCACCTGCGCCTTGGCGCCGATCTCCAGCATGTCCCCGGCGGGCACGATCGCGGTGTCCTGCACGCCCGCCTGCTGGAGCATGTCCTTGGCGGCGTCGCTGGTACCGGCCTCGACGGTGCACTGGTTGATGCTGCCGGTCAGCACGAAGTCCGCGTTCAGCATGAAGGCGGCGGCGACGGCCTCGGGGGTGCCGATGCCGCCCGCCACCCCGACCCGGACGGCCGCGGCGCCCGCGAAACGCTCCGCGGCGACCCGGTCGCGCAGTCCGACCATGTCCGGCAGCAGTGTGATCAGCGGCCGCTGGTCGGTGTGGCCGCCCGAGTCGGCCTCCACGCACAGGTCGTCGGCCATGGGGATCCGGGCCGCCAGCTCCGCCTCCTCGGCGGTGACGCGGCCCGCGCGCAGCAGGTCCCGTACGACACCCGCCGGGGGCGGGCTGAGGTAGGCCTCGGCCGTCTCGGGCCGGGACACCTTGCCGAGCACCTTGTGGGGGACGTGGACGCGGCCGTCGGGGGCGCGGTTCAGGCCGGTGATCCGGTAGCGGACCAGGGCGGGCGACATCCGGATGAACGCCGCCGCCTCCACCCGCCGGACGCGGCGGGCCAGCAGCAGGTCGACCAGCTCCTCCTCCTTGCGGGGCACGCCGGGTGAGGACAGCAGGTTCATGCCGTAGGAACGGTCGCCGCCGAGGGTCGCGTCGAGGGCGCGGATGACCGACTCGACGCGTTCCGGGCGCAGTCCGCCGGTACCGAAGTAGGCGAGCAGGCCGGCCCGGGCCATGCGGACGACCATGTCCTGGGAGGCCGTCGCCTTGAACATCGATCCGGCGACGTACGCGTAGCGCACACGGTGGTCGCGCCGGAAAGCGGCGGACCCCAGGTGCTCGGGCCGCACCCGGCAGGCGGTGGTGAGTGTGGGGGCGAAGGCGGCGTCCTGGTCCATGGGTGGGTATCCGGCTCCTACTTGGCCGTGGCGGTCTCGAACCGGTCGAAGACCGCGGGGATCTCCACGGCGAGGTGGCGGTAGAGGTGCTCCAGGGTGGCGATCCGCTCTCGGCGCTCCGGAGGGGCGTCCGCCAGGACCTCCAGGCCCCGCTTGAGGACCTCGTGGAACCTGGGCATGTTGACGAGGGAGTAGCGCACGGCCTTGGGCCAGTTGCCGTCGGGCAGCCACATCAGGAAGTCGTCGCTGCCGGGCTCGTCGCGGCGTTCGAAGACGCCCGGGGTGACGAGGAGCTGCGACACGCGGTCGACGTCCTCCCGGGTCACCCCGAGTGCCTCGACGATCCGGCTCGCGCGCTGCTGGACCGGGGTGCAGATCATCAGGTAGCCGAAGACGTAGCCGTAGTTCCAGGCCATGTTGTCGGTGTTGCGGTAGTGCTGGGCGACCTTGTGGACGAAGCCGCGTTCGCCCTCGGTCAGACCGGGGGTGGGGGGCGGCTGGTCGGTCTGCTCGATCCGGTCGATCGCGTCGGGCTGTGCGGTGCTTTCGCTCATGGCTGTCCTTCGGGCGGGTCGGGGGCGGGTCACTTCAGGCGTGCCGGGGGCTCGTACCGGTCGAAGACGGCGGGCAGTTCCTCGCCGAGGTACCGGAAGAAGCGCTCCATGTTCAACAGGCGGCGACGGCGTTCCTCGGGCTCTCCCCGCAGGACCTCGAGGCCGTGCTCCATCACCGAGTGGAAGGAGGGCACGGCGAGCATCGAGTGCTGCACGGTCTTCGGCCAGACGTCGAGGCTCATCGCCAGCGCGTACTCGCCGCCGGGCAGTTCCTCGCGGGTGAGCACGCCCGGCGGCACGAGGAGCGCGTCGATGTGGTCGACGGACTCCCGGCGTACGCCGAGCGCCTTGCACAGCTCGCCGGCCGACTGCTCCACGGGGTCGCAGATCATCAGCCAGCCGATCAGGAAGCCGTGCTCCCAGGCCATGTTGTCGGTGTCGCGGTAGTGCTCGGCGACGCGGTTCACGTAGTCCCGTTCGCCCTCGGTGAGTCCTGGAGTCGGCGGCTTCACGTCCACGGGTGCGGTCATCGGGTGGCCCTTTCGCCGGAGATCCTCGGGTGTTGGCGACCTTGAGCCTCGCCCCTGTGACCGGAACCGGGCACCAGGGGACGCCCCCAGCATTCCCGGCCCGGGTACCGGCCGGCGGGGTGGCGGGGTGGGACGGGTGTCCTGGGGGCGTGGGGTGGGGAGTCCGGAGTGCGGGGAGGGTGGGGTGGGTAAGGGGCGGGGTGGGCAAGGGGCGGTCGGGCGGTGCCGGACCAGCGGGCGGGGCCGGCCCGGTCAGGAGCTGCGCCGCACCGGCGGTCCGTCGAGGGCCAGGGCCCGGGGCAGTTCCGAGCGCTTGGCGATGCCGAGCTTGGCGTAGACCTGGCTCAGGTGCCATTCAACGGTCTTCACGGACACGTAGAGCTCGCGGGAGATCTCCTTGTTGCTCAGTCCCTCGGCCGCCTTCTGCGCGACGCGTTCCTCGGCCGGGGTCAGGGCCGTGGAGAGCCCGTCGCCGACTCGGGACAGGCGGGTACCGGCGAGCCGCAACTCCGAGCGGGCCGCCGCGGCGACCGTGGCCGCGCCGATGCCGTGGGCCAGCTCCAGGCCCTCTGTGAGCGGCTGCCGGGCCTGGGTGCGATGACCCGCTCGCCGCAGTGCCGAACCGAGTTCGACCAGGGTACGGGCGCGCTCCAGCGCGTCGGGCAGTTCCTCCAGCAACCGGTCGGCGTCCACCAGGCGGGCGAGCCCCTTGTCGCCGGTGACGCTCGCCAGCGTCCGCAGGGCGACCGCGAGGGGCCGGGCGGCACCGAAGGCGCGGCAGCGGTTGACCTCCTCCAGGACGAGGGCGCGGGCGGCGCGCACACTGCCGGTCACGGCGAGGGCGCGGGCGGCGTCCGTGAGGTACTCGGTGGTGGCGGACGGATAGAGCCAGCCCTCGGCCAGCGCCAGGGCCCGGCAGGCGAGGAGTTCCTGGAGTCCGTCCTCGTCCCGGGCGAGTCGGATGCTGAGCCGTCCGCGGGCCAGGCGCAGCGGGACGAACGGCGCGGCGTCGGGGAGCGTCCCGGCCAGGCCCGTGGCCTTGAGGAGTTCCTCGGCCTCGCCGGGCCGGTCGGTCTCGATGAGGCAGTGCACGAGGACGGCGGCGGCCACGGGGACGCCGACCGGGGTGAGGGCGGTGGTGTGGTGGTCGCGCAGTACGGACCCGGCCACGGCCTCGGCCTCGGCAAGCCGTCCCGTGTCGAGCAGGACCCGGGCGCGCATGCTCTCGGCCGTGGTCGCGGTGAGCAGCCGCCCGTGGCGGGACGCCTGGCGCGCGACCCAGGTGAGGACCTGTTCGGCGGCGGACAGGTCGTCGCACTGGGCGAGCATCCAGGCGGCGAGGGACACGGGCGGCAGTTCCATGTCCTGGTCGGGCAGGCGTACCCCGTCGGCGACGGCCGCGCTCGCGAAGCGGGCGACCCGGCCGACGGGCAGCCCGCGGCTCCACGCCTCGACGGCGGCGTGCGCGCGTACGCCCCCGGGGGGCAGGTCGTACGCGGGTGTGGTGGGGCTGCCGCCCCTGGACATCCGGGTCAGCACGCGTTCGATGAGGCGTGCCCGGGTGGTGACGGTGTCCTCCGGCCCGTCGGCGGTGCCGCAGGACTGGCGTGCGACGTCCGCCGCCTCCGGGTAGCGGCCGCTGGCGGCCAGGGCGAGGGCGAGTTCGGGGCGTACCGCGCGGATGACCTCGCGGTCGCGGGAGTGGTGGATGGCTTCCGCGAGGTGGCCGACGGCCGCACGGTCGCGAGCCAGCAGTTCCGCGGAGCCGAGCTGGGCGAGCAGGTGCGCTCGGGAGGGGTCGGGCGTGGGCTCGGTGAGGGCGCGCCGCAGGTACCGTACGGCGGTGGCCGGCTGGCCGGTCTGGGCTGCCTGGCTGGAGGCGGAGCGCAGCACGCGCACGGCCCAGGAGGGAACCCCGGGCCCGGTGCGGCAGACGTGCTCGGCGACCGCGGCGGGATCGGCGTCCGCCGCGTGCAGGCTGGCCGCGGCCCGGCGATGCGCCTGGTGGCGTTGTTGCGCGGTCATGTCGGCGTAGACGACGTGGCGGGCGACGGAACTGTGGAAGGCGTACGGCGTTCCGGAGCGCAACAGCCCGGCGTCTCGCAGGTACTTGGCGGCCTCGTCGGCCCCGCTCTCGTCGAGGCCCGCGACGTCGGCGCTGTGCTGGGGCGCGGCGTGGGTGTCCAGAACGGCGGTGGCCTGGGCGAGGACGACGGCCGGTTCGGGCAGCCGGCCGATGCTGCGGCGGATGTCCCAGGCGATGGAGGTGGGGCTGAGCAGCCGCAGACCAGGTACCGCGGACGCCGTCGGCCGCAGGCCCCGTGACGTCATCTCCTTGGCCAGTTCGGTGAGGTGCAGGGGGTTGCCCTCGGTGATCTCCATGCAGCGGTGGACGACGGAGTCGTGCGGGGCGGTGCCGAGTTGGGCGGTGAGCACCTCGCGGGCCGCGTCCTCGCTGAGCGGGGCGAGCCGGGCGACGGTGGCCAGGGGCGAGGCACGGGCGGACATGATGAGGTCCTGGGCGGTGTCGGGCGCGGAGGGGGCCGGCGTATGGGCGAGGGCGACGAGGACGGACTCACCCTCCAGCCTGTTGATCAGGTAGCTGATGAAATGCAGGGAGAAGCGGTCGGCCCATTGGGCGTCGTCGACGACGAGTAACAGCGGCTGCCGGGCGGAGAGATTGCAGCACAGCCAGTACAGGCCGTGCACGGTCGCGTAGAGCTCGTCCTCGCCGAGCGCCGCCAGGCCGCCGGGGTGGTGTTCCTGGTTGTAATCGAAGAGGGACCGGATCAGCGCGGCGCGGCCGGTGAGCGCGGCGCCGTCGCCGGTTCCGGCGGGATCGGCGGCCAGGAGGCGTTCGAAGAGCTGGCGTACCACGGTCCAGGGAAAGTCGCGTTCCAGTTCGCTGCCGCGCGCGTGCAGCACCGTGAAACCCTGGGTCTGCGCGGCGACGCGGAGCGACCGGAGAAGGCTCGTCTTGCCGAGGCCACCAGCGCCCTCGAAGGTCAGGACGGCGCCGTCGCCGCTCATGGCGTGCTGCAGCGCCGACTGCACGAAGCCTAATTCGCGATCTCGTTCCAGTAGTCGGTTTTCTCTACGCACGAACTCATCCTCCTTGGACTCACGGCTACGGACGTGACTTCGAACGGAGACAGGCCGATCTTGCGGCGCGAGCTGCTGCGGAATGGCGAGAGGAGACCTTCGCGAATGGACACGAGAAGCCGGAACAGGAAAGTTCAACGACTACCGAAGCACAAAAAAAGCCCCCCGCTTTGTTTTGCATTGGCAATGGATTCGCCGGTGATGAATCCATCAAAGGCATCGGAATGCCGTCGGACGTTCAGCATTGAACCCCGGTGCGCAGATGCCAGGCAAGGATTGCCGGCAGCCCTGGCCGATCAGCAGCACTTGACACGTACGGTCCTGACACTGCCGGGCCGGCTCTCCATGCGGTCCCGGTGTCGCCAGTATCGTCCGCGCACCTCGGTGACGACAGGGGTATGCCCCCGGCATCGCCCCCCGGTCCAGGCGCCGGTGCCCGTGCCGGGGGCACCCCCGGTGGACAGGCACCGTTACGCACGGGACCCTGCACCCAGGAAGCGGGGGGACGGCGTCCGGACCGTGCGGAACGGCCGCGCCGGGAGGTCGGATCCGGATGCGACGCCGTCTGCCTCCGTCTCGTCGATCGCGTGCATGGCCTCTGGTGGGAAGAACCCGGGCGGGACGCCTCGGCGCGCCCCGGGGCGGCGAGGCCGGGCCCGGTCCCCGGGGGTGCGCTGGGGGTGACCACTGGGGTGGCAGCGCCCGGCGGTGAGCAGACTCCGTCGTGCCCCAACCGCTGCGCCCCGGAGGTGTGCCCACCCATGTCCGTCCCCTCTAACCCCCTCAGCAGGCGCCGCGCCATGGGCATGGCGGCGGCCGGTGGCGCGGCACTGTCACTCCCGCTGCTGAGCGGATGCAGCGACAACGACACCGGCGAGGCGGCCACGCCCCGCGCCGGCACGCCCGCCGGACCGCGGCGCGGCGGCGCGCTCACCGCCGCCCTGGCCGGGGGTGGCCCGGCCGAGTCCCTCGACCCGTTCTCCGCCGCCAGCCCCGCCGACTTCGCCCGCAACCGCGTCATCTACGACGTCCTGTTCTGGTCGGCGCATGACCAGGTCCAGCCCGGCCTCGCCCTGTCCGCGACCACCGCGCCGGGCGGCACGTCGTTCACCCTCAAGCTCCGCAAGGGCGTCGTGTGGCACGACGGTTCTCCGTTCGGGGCCAAGGACGTCGCCTTCACCCTGCGCTACGTCACCTCGCCCGAGCGCACGTACCCGAGCGAACTGTCCGGCTACCTCGACCCCGGGGGGATCGACGTCCGGGACGACCACACGCTCGTGGTGCCGCTGAGCCGCCCGATCGGGGACCCGGCGGGCCTGCTCGCGGCGAACCAGATCTTCGTCCTGAAGGACGGCACCACGGCCTTCGAGGCCGGCAAGGTCATGGGCACCGGACCGCTCAAGGTCACCGACTTCGCCCCCGGCCGCTCCAGCACGCTGCGCCGCTTCGACGACCACTGGGACGGCGCCCCCTACCTCGACGAGCTGGTGGTGCTCAGCCTCAACGACCCGCAGGCGCGCGTGAACGCGGTCCGCTCGGGCCAGGCCGACTTCGCCGCCGCGCTGCCGTACACGGAGGCCGCGAAGGGGCGCGGCGCCGGGGCCACCGTCGTCCACAAGGGCACCCGCAACGAACGCACCGGCTTCGGGTTCATGCTCTCCACCGGCCGCCCGCCCTTCGACGACCCCCGGGTACGCAAGGCCGTCCGCCTCGCCGTCGACCGCCAGGCCCTCGTCGACACCGTCCTCCTCGGATACGGCGAGGTCGGCAACGACCTGTACGGTGCCGGGGCACAGTACTACGCCGACGATCTGCGGCCCCTGGCCCGCGACCTGGACCAGGCCCGCAGCCTGCTGCGCGCCGCGGGCGCGGAGGGCGCCGAGATCACCGTGCGGTCGGCGGAGATCGAGACCGGCTGCAACGCCTCGGCCGAGCTGTTCGCCGAGCAAATGAAGGACATCGGCCTGAAGGTGAAGGCCCAGACGGTCAGCGCCGCCGAGTTCTTCGACGTCAAGGCGATGGAGTCGGTGGACGCGGTCACCTTCGCCATCTACGCCTTCCCGCTGCAGGCCATCTACACCCGCACCGCGCTGCGGCCCTCGCTCTCGTTCGACGACGCCCGGTTCAAGCGCTCCCTGGCCGACGCGATCGCGGCGCGCGGGGCGGACGAGCGGCAGCAGGCCTGGCGCCGGGTGCAGATGGCCATGCACGACCGGGGCAACTGGGTGGTGTGGGGCTTCGCCGACACCCTCAGCCTCGCGCGTGACCGGGTGCAGGGCATCACCGGCCGCGGCACCGCCAAGTTCCCGTACCTGGGCAAGGCCTGGCTGGCGTGACCGGCGGCCTGCTGCGGTTCGCCGCCCGGCGGCTCGGCGTCTGCGCCGTGCTGCTCGCACTGCTCAGCCTGGTGGTCTTCGTCGGCGTGGACCTGCTGCCCGGGGATCCGGCCACCAGCCGCCTCGGCGACCGGGCCACCCCGGAGCAGCTCGAAGCCGCCCGGGACCGGCTCGGCCTGGACGAGCCGCTCTGGCAGCGGTACACGGAGTGGGCCGGCGGTCTGCTGCGGGGCGACCTCGGCGCCTCGATGCTCAGCGGGGTGCCGGTCCGCTCGCTGATCGCCGACCGGCTCGGCAACTCGGTGCTCCTGGCCGGGCTCACGCTCGCCGCCGTCGTACCGCTGTCGCTGCTGCTCGGCGTCTGGGCCGGGGTGCGGCGCGGGCGGCTGCCCGACCGGACGGTGTCGACCGTGGCGGTCATCCTGGTGGCGCTGCCCGAGTACGTGGTCGCGGGCGTCCTCGTCCTGCTGCTCTCGGTGTGGCTCGGCTGGTTCCCGGCGGTGTCCGTGACTCCGGCGACCGACGGCCTGCCGCTCGATCCGCGGCTCCTCGCGCTGCCGTTGCTGAGTCTGCTGTCCCTGTCGCTCGCCCATGCCGTCCGCGTCATCCGGGCGGCGACGGCGGCCGCCCTGCGCGCCCCGCACGTCGAGACCGCCGGGCTCAACGGAACGCCCCGGCGCGTCGTCCTGCGCCGCGCAGTGCTGCCCGCCGTGCTCCCGGTAGCCGTGCAGATCTGGTGCGTCCTCGGCATCGGCCTGGTGGGCGGTGCCGTCCTGGTGGAGCGGGTCTACGGCTACCCGGGGATCGGTGAACTCCTCGTCGGCTCGGTGCAGTCCGGCGACATTCCCGTCGCCCAGGCCCTCGCCGTGCTGCTCGGTGGCGCGACGCTCCTCGCGCTGGCCGCCGCCGACATCGCCGTCACCCTCACGACGCCCTGGAAGAGGACCACCACCGCCCGGACGCGCACCGCCATGCCTCGCACGAGGACCGCCACGCCCTGGAAGAGGACCGCCACGCCCTGGAAGAGGACCGCGCCATGACCTCCCGCACCACGCACCGGCCGTCCCGGAGCTCGGTCGCCGCCTGCGCCGTGCTGACCGCCGTCATCCTGCTGGCCCTCGTCGGACCGTGGCTGGCGCCGCACTCCCCCACCGAGATCGTCGGACGGCCCTACGCGGCGCCCGGTCAAGGGCTCCTGGGCACCGACCAGTTGGGCCGCGACGTGCTCTCCCGGGTGCTGCACGGCGGCCGCGGCGTGCTGCTGACCGCCACGGTCACCACCGCCGCGGGCGCCGTCCTGGGCGCGGCGGTGGGCCTGACCGCCGCGCTCGCCGCGGTGCGCCGCCCCTGGGTGGACAGCCTGGTCATGCGTCCCATGGACGCGCTGCTCGCCATCCCGCCGCTGCTGCTGCTCCTGCTCTTCCTCACCGCGGCCCCCGGCCGCTGGAGCATCGTCGCGGCCGTCGTCGTGGTCAGTCTCCCGCTGTCCGCGCGGGTCGTCCGGGCGGCGGCGGGGCCGGTCACCCGGCGCGCCCATGTGGAGGCCGCGGTCGCCCGGGGCGAACGGCTCCCGTGGCTGGTCGTCCGCGAACTGCTGCCCTTCGTCGCGGGACCGCTGCTGGCAGACGCCGCCGTCCGCTTCGTCCTCAGCGTCTATCTCGTCGCCGCCGCCGGCTTCCTCGGCCTCGGCACGGGCACCGCCGACTGGGGCGTCCTCATCGCCGACGCCCTGCCCGGCGCGGAACTCCAGCCCTGGGCGCTCGCCGCGCCCGTGCTGCTGGTGGCCCTGCTGGCGGTCGCGGCCAACGTCCTGTCCGACGACATCGCCCGCCGCTCGCGGGCACTCCAGGCATGAGCGCCGGGCAGCGGCCCCTGGTGGCCGTCGAGAAGCTGACCGTCACCGCCGGAGAACGGGTCGTCCTCGACGAGGTGAGCCTGACCCTCGCCGAGGGGGCCGCGATGGGCCTCATCGGGGCGTCCGGCTGCGGCAAGACGACCACGGCCCTCGCCGTGGTCGGCCATCTCCGCGAGGGCATGCGGCGCTCGTCGGGCACGGTACGCGTCCAGGGCACCGAGGTCTTCCCGGCACCACCCTGGCTGCGCGGCCGGACGGTGGCGTACGTCCCCCAGGACCCGGGGCACGCACTCAACCCGTACCGGCGCGTCGGCGCGGCGCTGCTGGACTCCCTGCCGGTGCCGCCCACCCGGCGCGAACGCCCCCGAGCGGTCGCCGAACTGCTGGCCCGCGTCGGGCTGCCCACGGACCGGGACTTCGCCCGGCGCTACCCGCACCAGCTCTCAGGCGGGCAGCAGCAACGCATCGCCCTCGGCATGGCCCTCGGCCGCGCCCCCGCCCTGCTGATCCTCGACGAGCCGACCACGGGCCTCGACCCGGTCACCAAGGAGGGCATCGTCGGCGAACTCCGGCGCATCCACCACACCGGCACGGCCCTGCTGTGGATCAGCCACGACGTCGACACCCTGGCCCGCTCCGTGGACCGGGTGGTCACCATGGTGGCCGGGCGCGTGGAGAGCGACCGGCCGTCCGCCGTACGGGACGGGCGGCGCGGGCCGGTCACCCTGGTCACTCCGCCCGCCGAGGCCCCAGGGGACCCGGGCGACGCACGCCCGGCGGCCCCCGCCCCGGCCGCCCGCACCGGCGAACCGGTGCTCCGCGCGCGGGGCATGACCACCGGCTACTCCGGTGCCCACCCCGTCCTGTCCGACGTGGGCCTCGACGTGGCACCGGGCGAGTGCGTGGCCGTCCTGGGGGTCTCCGGCACCGGCAAGACCACCCTCGGCCGCTGTCTGGCCGGGCTGCACCAACCGCGCGCCGGGACCCTGTCGCTGGACGGCGAGCCCGTGCCGTGGGACGCGCGCCGCCGCGACCGCGCCCAGCGGGCGGCCCTGCAACTGGTGGCGCAGAACCCTGCCGAGGCGCTGCACCCCCGGCAGACCGTGCGCACCGCCCTGGTCCGTCCGCTGCGGCTGCTGCGCGAGACCACCGACCGCGAACGGCTCGCCGCCCAGGTCGACGACCTGCTGCGCACGGTGCGGCTGCGCCCCGAGCACGCGAACCGGCTGCCCGGTGAGCTGTCCGGCGGCGAACGGCAGCGGGTCGCGCTGGCGAGGGCCTTGGCGGCCGGCCCCCGGGTCATCGTCTGCGACGAGAGCACCTCGGCGCTGGATCCCGGCACCGAGGCCGAGATCCTCACGGTGCTCGACGACGCCCGCCGGGAACTGGGCCTGGCGGTCATCCTCATCACCCACAGCCTCGAGGTCGCCGCCCGCGCGGATCGCGTCCTCACCGTGGCCGCCTGCCGCATCACGGAGGGCACCGCACCACCGCCCGGCCTTCACCTTCCCGTGACCGTCCCGTCTCGTCCGGTCCGGGCGGACGGCGGCCGGGCGGACGGTCGCCCGCGGGACGCGGCCGACGGGCGATGGTGAGACCGGTCCAGAGCGTGCGGACGTCTGCCCGTAGTCAGCGCCGAACCAGCACGGGAGTCGGCACCGCACCGTCGAATCCCCCCGGACCACCCGTCCCGGACGGAACGCGTTCCGCCCACCACCAAGCCCCTGAACCGCCGTTCCGCACCCCCCGGCAACCTCAAGCGCATCGTCGCCGCCTCCCTCATCGGCACCACCGTCGAGTGGTACGACAACTCATCCGATCAGGGCTAGGACCTGCGGGTTTCCATGATTCCGGCCTTCGAAGTCAGCACGGCACCAACGCCGTCGCTTCTGGACACCGCAACACCCTCGGCGTCATCTTCCGCAACGCCCGCTGAGTCCGCCTCCGGCCGCATGACGGCACCCGAAGGCTGAAGACCCTCGAACGCACCCAGCTCCGCCCCCTTACGGGGGGGGGCGGAGCGACTTCCTCGCCCGGGTTCGACCTGCGGAACCGGTCAGGATCGCTCCGCCGTGGCGAGGAGAGCCAGGGCGGCCTGGCAAGCCAGCTCACCCGCCCGCGCGGAGCTGTGATGGTCGGCCACGACGGTGGCACCCTCCGCAAGAATGAGCAGTTGCAGCGCGAGGCGGTGCGGGTCGTCGGCGCCGGCTCCCTCGGCGATGCCGATGAGCAGCTCGAGGTAACGCTCGACGTGGCGCGCGGCGATGGCGCGGACGGCGTCAGTGTGGTGCTGCGTGGCAGCGTTGATCAACGCGCAGCCGCGGAATTCAGGACCGTCGTACCATCCCTGAAGAGCCCGGAACAGGGCCGTGAGCTGGTCGGCAGGACGGTCTCCGCTCGATGAGACCGTATCCGTCAGCCAGTGGATGACCCGGTCGCTTCGCGTGTCGAGCACCGCGTGCACCAGCCCGTCCTTGGTGCCGAAGTGCCGGTAGAGCGTCTCCTTGGACACGCCAAGACGTGCGCAGAGCTCCGCCACCCCGATGCCGTCCAGCCCTCGCTCGTACAGCACCTGGGTGGCCGCGTGCACGATCGTGGCGCGGGTTCGCTCGGGATCGATGGTCGAACCTTTGGCAACAGGCATGAGGTGATGGTACCAACCGGTTCGATCATCGTGCTAGCCTCAGATGGTACTGATCGGTTCGATCCCTGGAGTGGGTATGGCCACCGCCGCGCCACTGGCCTGGACCGCCCTTCTGTGCGCCGGCCCGGCCGTGCTTTCGGCGATCCCGGGCAGGCCGGAACCCCGCACAGCTGCTCTCGACGCTGAATAACCGTGCGGTTCTCGCAGCACCACCGTGGGAGGAGAAGAGCCTATGACGACGAATCTTTCGCACTCGCGGCCCCAGTGGCACGAGGGTGAGGAAGCCATACACCGGCTTCTCGAGGTGCCGTACGAATTCAATCCCACAGCTCCCGGGCTGCCCGTGGAGTACGTGCCCTGGATGACGCAGAGCCCTCTCATCGCACTGGGGGCGGTCGACCGGAACGGCCGCGTATGGACAACAGTGCTCGGCGGGCAACCAGGTACCACGCTTCCCTTGGCCAGAGGCGTGTTGAAGGTGACTTCGCTGGCTCACGTCGCACACCAGCCCGGGGGACAAAGTGCGGGCACGCTCGGATATGACCCGACACTGGAGGCGCTTTTCTCCGACGATGACGGCCACATGCACCGAGCAAACAGCGAGGAGCAGGACAGGGACGAGGAAGGGCGCGACCGCGACGGGATCCTCGTCAGGCACGAGGACGGGGGAAGGCTGGCCGCCGGCCTGGTGATCGACCTGGAAACCAGGACACGGGTCAAGATTGCCGGGAGGGTGCTCGGCGGAGCTGTTCTAGCCAGGCCGTCGGAGAAAAATACGGTGGCCTGGAGGGCCAGGGGGCCTGCGGAAGTGCAGGTCGCCCTCGCCGTGGACGAGACGCTGGGGAACTGCCCGAAATACCTCAACAGGAAAACAGTCCAGCCTCATGAGGCATCTCCTCACCTGGTCAGCGACCGGCTCCCACTGCCGCCCGAGGCGGTGCAACTCATCGCCAAATCCGACCTATTTTTCATCTCAAGCAGGCACGGCGCTGAGAGCATGGACACCAACAACCGAGGCGGGGCTCCCGGGTTCGTGCGAGTACACACGAACTCCGACACAGACGGTGTCGTCCTGGTGTATCCCGAGTATTCAGGGAATCGCCTCTTCCAAACATTGGGAAACATCAAGTCCGACCCTGTCGTGGGAATTACCTTTCCCGACTTCGAAACCGGCGACGTCCTCTACCTGACAGGACGGGCAGAGATCTTGGCCCGCGCCGACGCCACATCCGTGATCCCGCACAGCAAGCTCGCTGTCCGCGTACGGGTGGAGGCAGCTCGATTCGTGAAGGACGGGCTGCCGTTCCGTGGGCAACTGCTGGACCAGTCGCCCTACAACCCGCCGGTACGCAGGTTGGCTCACGAAATCAGCGGAGCGGAGTCTGGTTCAACCGACAACGTCGACGCGGACGGCCGACCGGTGGGGAAAGCGACGGCGACATTGATCCGCGCACACCATCTGACGCCGACGATCTCGCGATACACCTTCCGACTCGCCCCCGACCTGTCCACCCCACAGTCGAACGCAGAGTTCCAGCAGCTCGAACCATGGCGCGCAGGGCAACACGTCACCCTTGACTTCTCCGCCACGCTCGATCGCGGATGGTCACACATGCGCGACCACGACCCCCGGTCACTCAACGACGATTACATCAGGACCTTCACCATTTCGAGCCCAGCGCTTCCCACCCGTGAAGCACTTGAAGCCCTTGAAGAATGCACCGCAGGAACGGAACACCGTGGGCCGCTGAGCGAGGCCGAATTCGACGTCACTGTCCGGAGGAACGGGCCAGTCACGTCACTCCTGGCCAAATGGAATCCCGGTGCACCGCTTTCCGCCACCGTTTTGGGCTTCGGTGGCGAAGAAGAGGTGAGATACGCCGAGGCAGCCAACGGGTCGCGCACCGATGACGACATCATCGTGGTGGCTGCTGGAGTAGGAATCACACCTCTCATGGCGCAGGCGCAGCCCGTACTGGATTCCGGCCGGAGGGTGAGAATCCTCTGGAGCCTGAAAGCGGATGACCTGCCGCTAGCAGTCGACGTCCTGGAAAAAGTCGACGGTCTGGGAGCGGTAACGGAGCTGTTCGTGACCCGATCGGTCGACGGGAAACAAAATGCAGAAATCGACAGGATCCGCTGGCTCGGCACAGTGGTACGCACCCGACGCATCCAGAAGAACGACGTTCTGACCAAGACCACAGCGGGTCGGCGGCGGTTCTATGTGTGTACAGGTTCCGACCTGAGGAGGTCGGTCCTGGAATGGACGGCAGGAGAATACCTGCGGTTCGAGAAGTTCGACTACTGACACAGGCCCGGTCAACCTCCCCCGGAACCCGTCCACAGGGTGGGTGAGGCCAGTTGGCGCCTCGCCTTCGCCCATCCCGGGAAGACCGCAGGTGCCGTTCTCGAAACAGCAGAAAGGCAGGGTTGAGATGACTACGTCGTCGCCGCAGCCGGGCGCCCGAATCGTGGGTGTGGGCCACTTTCAGCCCCCGCGGGTGGTGAGCAACGACGAGATCGCGCGCATGGTCGATACCAACGACGAATGGATCAGACAGCGCGTCGGGATCGTCAGCCGGCGCTTCGCGGACACTGAGTCCGTCGCGGACATGGCGTCCGAGGCAGCCCGCGCCGCTCTCGCCGATGCCCGTGTCCATGCTGAAGAAGTCGACCTGGTGATCGTCGCGACCTGCTCGAATGTGAACCGCTCACCCAGTACGGCGGGGAGAGTCATCGAGTCCCTGGGCCTGACGGACGCAGCAGGGTTCGACGTCAATGCCGCCTGCTCCGGATTCGTCCACGCACTGGAGACTGCCCGGCAACTACTCGCCGGCGGCGCCACCCGCACCGCCATCGTAGTCGGCGCCGAGCGGATGACAGACGTCACCGACTTCACCGACCGCTCCACCTGCATCCTCGTCGGTGATGGCGCAGGTGCCGTTGTCCTCCGCGCGAGCGCGCACGACACATTCGGACCCATCGTCTGGGGCACCGTGCCCGGCCTCGCCGACGCGGCGCGCATTGAAGCCCCGGGAGGCACTTTCGCTCAGGAAGGCCGCAAGGTGTTCCGCTGGGCGATCACAGAAGCCGCCCCTCACGCCAGAAAAGCGCTGGAAGCCGCGAACCTCCGCCCCGACCAGCTCGCGGCGTTCATCCCGCATCAGGCAAATCTCCGCATCGTCGAGCACCTTGCCGACCAACTTCAGTTGACAGACGCGGTCATCGCAACCGATGTCCAGGAATCGGGTAACACGTCCGCAGCGAGTATCCCCCTGGCTCTGTCCAAACTACTCCACCAGCACTCGATCCCGCCCGGCGCGCCCCTTCTCCTCTTCGGCTTCGGCGGGGGCTTCTCCTACGCGGGCCTCGTCGTCGCCGCACCGCAACGTCCGTCCGAAGAGGGCAGCTCGTGACGGTTCTCCCCGTACTTGCTGCTCGTCGCTACCGCGGCCTCGTCGGCCCGCTCTGCTCTGCCGTCTTCTCCTGCGACGGCGTTTGTTGAGGACGAGTCCAGGACCTCGATGACGCCGCCGATCGGGTACCGGCTGCCGCTGCGCTGGAGGCCATCGATGAGGGCCTGGACGGCGACCGGGCACAGGCCGCGGTCGCCGCGCTGTACGTCGGGCCACAGCGGGCGGCACGTCGAGGTGACGGTCTGGAAGGGGTCGCACATGGACCAGAAGTACTTCCTGTGCAGCGACGTCAACTTCAACTGACACCAGCGGGACCCAGCTGAACGACACCACGGCACACCGGCCCCGCGAGGCACACACCTCGCGGGGCCTTCTCCCTCTCTCTCACCGGTCGGCTGCCGCGGCCGGACCGGTCGCCTACTGCCCACAACCGTGTCCATGCCGCTGCCGGGCACCGCGGAGCTCCTTCGAAACCGGGCCGTCGAGCACCGCAACTCGCCGCTATCGCAGCACCTTCAACACCGCCAGGGAGAGTCGCTCCGCGGTCGGCCGGGGGTCCCCGCCGGGGAGGATGAGGTGGCTGATGGTCATGCGTACGGCGATGTCCGCGGCCACGTCGACGAGTTCCTCGTCCCGCTCCGGGAAGCGTTCCGTGAGCCAGGCGCGGAGCAGGCTCTGAGCCGCGTCGAAGATGGGGTCCGCGCGTGCGGTGAGGTAGGGCAGCAGGCTGTCGGAGCCTTCCCGGGCGGCCATGACGACGGCGCTGACGAGCGGATTGCGATGGGCTTCGGTGAGGACGAAGTGGACAGCCGCCTCCAAGGAGGCACGGGTGTCCGGTTGCCCGGGGTTGAGCGCGCCGGCCACCCTCTCCAGGAACTCGTGGGTCTCCCTCACCACCAGGGCGCGCCCGAGACCGGCCCGGTTGCCGAACTCCTTGTAGACCGAGGGGCGGGAGACCTTGGCCGCCGCGGCGACGGCCGACAGGCTCACCTGGTCCCAACCCGAGGCACAGGTCAGGTCGCGTGCGGCGTCCAGTACGCGTTGTCTCATGTGCTTGCGCCATGCGACGCGCGGCGGATCGGGTACCACTGCACCGGTGTCAAGGGTCTTCGTCCTGTTCGTGTGCGCCGCCATGAGGCAAGTCTGGCAGGCTCGCGCGAGGTGGGGGCATGCCGGTGGGCGGGGGTCCGTTACCCGGCCGGCGTGAGGTCCGCTGCCCGGGCGGGGGGTGCCCGGGCAGCGGGGATCGGGTGGGGTCCGGAGGGGTCAGGCGCGCTTGCGGCGGATCAGGAGCATGATGCCTCCGCCGAGCGCGACCGCCGCTGCGCCCACCCCGAGGGGTACGGCCAGTTCAGCCCCGGTCTCGGCCAGCCCCTCGCTGTCGCCGGCGGCCCTGGCGTCGTTGCCCGTGCCGGTTTCCCTCGTCTCCTCCGCGGGGCTCGCCGCCTGCCCCTCGGACTGTTCGGTTGCCTGGTCTCCGGGCTCCTGCGCAGAGCCGTCGCCCTGGGCCGCCGCCGCGGGAGCGGTGCTGGGCGTCGCCCCCTTCGTGGTGGTGAAGGCGTAGGCGCCGCGGTCGGGTGCCGCCGAGGATCGGCGGGCGCCGGTGATGTCCGTGGTGACCTCGGGCAGCTGCTTGCCCGAGCCGATGGCGGGAGAGCCCTTGCTCAGCCGGAAGTCGGCTCCGGCGCCATGGCCGGGCTTGACGAACCGGGGGTCGGCGATGATGTCGTGCGGGCCCTTCACCTCGGGAGCCTTGCCGCCGTAGTAGACGTTGTAGTCGTAGGTGACGCCGACGTTCTTGCTCTTGGAGTTCGTCGCCTGGCCCGGTCGGCCGTAGGCCACGTTGTTCAGGATCCTGACGTCCTTGCTGTCGTGGGCGAAGATGTTGGCGTAGCTCTCCATGCGGGTGCTGCGGCCGTTCTGGTACGCCGTGTTGTGCAGGATGTCCACGTGCTGGCTCTTGAAGGAGTGGATGCCCGAGCCGCCGTTGTTGTAGGACACGTTGTTGGCGACCAGGACCCGTCCCTGGTAGTCGGGACCGCTCTCACCCGCCTTGGCCTTGTCCTTGAGGGTGTCGATGATGATGCCGTTACCGTCCGAGTAGCACTTGCAGCGCTCCCACTTCACCTTCGTCTCGTTGTCGTGGACGGTGTTGTTGGTTACGCGGATCTTGTACGTGCGGGAATCGCCCCGGTCGCTGTCGCGGGCGGCCAGGATCGAGATGCCGCTGGTGGCGAAGACGGTGTACCACGAGGTCGAGTAGACGTGGTTGCGGTCGATGGTCATGTGGTCGGCGCCGCGTGAGCCGATGCCCAGGCCAGGGCAGTGGTGGACGGTGTTGCCGACGATGTCGATGTGGTGGGGTCTGGCGCCCGACGACTTGTTCGGCTCGGCCCAGATGCAGTTGGTGTTGAACTTGCCGTTCTTGGTGCTCGCGCCGCGCTCGGCCTCCGCCGGCGAGATGTTGGCGCTGTTGCCCTTGACCTCCAGCCCGCGGACGACGATGTGCGAGGCTCCGCTGATGCGGATGCCGTTCCAGGCGGCGACGGGGTTGATGACCGGGCGGTGTCCGGGATGCGCCTGGAAGGTGATCGGTGCCCCGGCCTGTCCGGAGCGGGAGATCACCAAGACGTCCGCTCCGCCCGGGCGCTCCGTGTAGGTGCCGTTCATGAGGGAGACAGTGTCCCCGGGTGCCGTGCTGTCCGCGGCCTTCTGCGGGGTGCGGAAGGGTTCGGCCGGCGAGGTTCCCGAGTTCGAGTCGGAGCCGTTGGGGCTGACGTAGTACGTCCGGGAAGCGGCCTGCGCCGCCGGTGGACCGGCGAGACCCAGAGGGATCGCCGATCCGACGAGTAGCGCTGACATCGCGTATACGCCTGTGCGTTTCATTGCTGCCTTTTCTTCGAGGATTCTCGAGCGGACGCCACGGGGCCCCGTCCGGTCCCGATCGGAGCCGACGGGGAGCCGTTCGTGCGCACAAGACCTCACGAGCGGTCTTCGGGAGAGACACCGCTGCACGCGCCCGTGGCTCGCCGGAGAAGCTCCGGGAAGCCTCCCGCCCGGCGCTGCCTGGCGGTCGTTCTCCTGGGATCTCCTCCGCGCTGGGCTCGTCGGGGCGCGGTGCCGCGCGATCGTCGAGCCCGGCGGGCGCCGGTGCGCGGGATCGCGGAGCGCCGGCAGCGCGACGCGTCACGGCTGCCCACCCGCGGTGTCGCCCACCAAATGCGCTGCGTGGGGGGCGAGTTGCGTGAGTGACGGTGGCAGATCTCCACTTCGAACGCAAGACCGGTCAGGCTGTCAACGTTCTGACGGGACGTCAGCTAGCGGCTTTTTCACGAAGATGACACCAAGGGGTTGCATGCTGGCATCGTGGTATACCAGCATGCCGCTATGCCAAGCATCGAATATGAGACACCCGACGCGACGCCTCCCGCCCCCGCGGCGCTGCCTCCGCTGAGACAGCCGGCCTCCCGCACGGACCGGGTGCGCGACGCGCTGCGGCAAGCGATTCTCGACGGCGCGCTGCCTCCCGGGCGGGCGCTGGTCGAGCGTGAGCTCGCCGAGTCGTACGGCGTGTCGAAGACCCCGGTGCGTGAGGCGCTCAAGCAGTTGCAGTCGACCGGGCTGGTGGAGATCAACGCCTACCAGGGGGTGAGCGTCCGGCAACCCGACGAGAAGCTGGTGCGGGAGCTGTACGCCGCCCGGAGCGCGGCCGAACCGGAGGCGGTGCGGCTCGCCGCCGAGGAACACGGAGCCGTGGCGTACCCTGCCGCGCGGCGTGCGCTCGCCGAAGCGGCCGCGCTGATCGGTTCCGGGGAGACCCAGGGGCTCGGTGTCGCCAACCGGCGCTTCCACCGGGAGCTGTACACCGCGTGCGACAACAGCTTCCTGTGCGGGTTCCTGGACCAGTTGCAGGACCTGACCGCGTTCGTGGCGGGCCTGGGCTGGCGACTGCGGGCGACCTTCGAGGAGGAGGCGGCGGAACATGCCGCGATCCTGGCGGCCATGGAGCAGGGCGCCGCCGAGCGGGCCGAGCAGCTGACCCGGGCCCACATCCGCAAGGCTCAGCGGATCCTGTCCGGTGCGCTGGGAGACGAACGGTGATCACCGAGGTCTTCGCCCACCCGGTGTCGTTCCGCCGCGATCCGCGGGCGGAGGCCGAACGGCTGCGCGCCGCGGGCGTGGACCGGGTCCGCCTGGCCTACGCCTACCACGGAGGACGCTGGCTGCTGACGACCAGCGATCCCGCGGCCGTGGTGGACTTCCCCGCCGGCCGCTGGTTCTCCCGGCAGTTCTCCCGGCAGCGGAGGGCCGGGGACGACGAGCCCCGCCTGTCCCTGCCCGTCCTCGGCGACGAGGCGACCGCCGCGGCCGCGGCCCTGGTCGACTCCGGGGTCGGGGTGACCGGCTGGCTGGTGGGGCTCCACCAGTCACACCCGGCCACCGCCCGGCCGGGCCTGGCGCTGCGCAACGCGTTCGGCCACCCGTACCGGCACGCGCTGTGTCCCGCCCAGCCGGAGGTGGTTCACCACGCCCGCGACCTGGTCGCGGAGACCGCCGGGCAGCCGGGAGTGAGCGGCCTGGAGTTGGAGGCGTTCGGCTACCTGGGCTGGCAGCATCAAAGCGCGCACGACAAGTTCGGCGTGGCGCTGAGGCCGGTCGACCGCTGGCTTCTCTCCCTCTGCTTCTGTTCCGCCTGTGCCGCCCGGCTCCGCGAAGCGGGCGTCGACCACGCCGAGGCGGCCGCCAGAACACGGGCCACCGTGCTCGGGCAACTGGCCGATCCACGACCGGCCGGGAGCAGCATCGCCGAGGACGCCGGCACCGCGCTGGGCCAGGACCTGCACCACTCGATCGTCACCGTACGGGCCGACGTGACCACCGCTCTCGTACGGGCGGCGGCCGAGGCGGCGGCGGGGCTGCCGCTCTCCGTCCGGGCCACCGAAGACCGCTACGCGTGCGACGGAAAGTCCTCCGGCGACCTGCGGGCACTGGCCTCGGCCGCGGGCTCGCTCACGGTCACCAACCTGGCCGGCGACGGTTCGGGCCTGCTACGGGATCTCGCCGCGGCGGGCCGCACCGGGGCACGTGTCTCGGCCGGCTGGCACCTGGGCGCCGCGCAGACCCGCGGCGAGGAGGAACTCATGGACATCGCCCGGCAGGCCCGCTCGCACGGTGCGAGCGCCCTCGTCCTGTACGCCTACGACCTCTTTCCCGCACCGCGCCTGGACTGGCTCCGCCGCCTGCCGCGCGACCCGTCGGCCGGTGACACGGCCACGTTCCACAGCCCACACGACAGACAAACGGAGCCGGCAAGATGACCGGATACCTGATACGCCGCCTACTGCAACTGATACCCGTCGTCCTGGTCGTGTCGATGGTGCTGTTCCTCCTGCTGCGCCTGATGCCGGGAGACCCCACCCTGGACATCCTGGGCGAGGAGGCGAGCGCCGAGGACCGTGCGGCACTGCGTGCCGATCTCGGCCTGGACGCCCCCCTGTGGCGTCAGTTCGTCGACTGGATCGGCGGCACCGCCCGCGGAGACCTCGGCGCCTCCTGGCTCACCGGCGAGGAGGTCGGCGCCGTACTCGGCGAGCGGCTCGCCGCGACGGTGGAACTGGGCGTCATCGCCCTGCTCTTCGCCCTGTTCATCGGTATCCCCGCCGGTGTCCTCGCCGCCGTCAAGCGGCGCACGCCCACCGACACCGCGCTCAACTCGGCCGGTCTGCTGGCCCTGTCGGCACCCCACTTCTACCTGGCCGCGCTGCTCATCCTGGTCTTCGCGCTGTGGCTGGAAGTGCTGCCCCCGTCCGGGTTCGTGCCGTTCACCGAGGACCCGGTGGAAAACCTGCGGCACATGGCGCTGCCGGCGATCACCATCGGCTCCACCATCGCGGCCGTCACCATGCGCCAGACCCGCGCCGCGCTGCTGGCCGCGTTCAACGAGGACTACATCCGTACCGCGGAAGCCAGCGGCCTCTCCCGCCGCCGGATCGTCGGTGTCTACGCCCTGCGCAACGCCGTCGTGCCCGTCGTGACCGTCGTGGCCCTGCAGATCGGCGCCCTGATGAGCGCCACCGTGGTCACCGAGACCGTCTTCACCGTCCCCGGCATGGGCACCCTGATCGTCGACGGCATCTTCAGCCGGGACCTGCCCATCGTGCAGGGCGCCGTCCTGGTGGTCGTGGTCTTCGTCCTCCTGGTGAACCTGCTGGCCGACCTGATCTACGCGTGGCTCGACCCGCGCATCACGTACTGACAGGAGCGACGATGGCCACCGAAACCCTAGCGCCGGCCTCGCGCCGCCCGGTCCTCGACCGCCTGCGCCGCGACCGCCGCGCCCAACTCGCCCTGCCGATCCTGCTGTTGCTGGCCCTGGCCGCCGCGGCCCGGCCCTTCATGACCGAGCGCATGCGCGCCACCGACACCGACCGCCTCCTCACCGGGCCCAGTGCACGGCATCTGCTGGGCACCGACGAACTCGGCCGGGACGTACTGGCCCGCGTCACGGCGGGGGCACTCGTGACCGTCGAGGTCGCCACCGTCACCGTGGGCGCGGCCCTCGTGGCGGGCACCGTCCTCGGACTGCTGGCCGGATACCGCGGTGGATGGCTGGACGCCGTCATCATGCGGGTCTCCGACGGACTGCTCGCCTTCCCGCTGCTCGTGCTCGCGCTCACCGTGGTCGCCGCGCTCGGCCCGGGGCTGCGCAACGCGCTCATCGCCATCGCCGTGGTGACCACTCCCCGCTTCGCCCGGGTCGTGCGCGGGGAGGTGCTGTCCCTGCGGACCCGGGAATGGGTGTCCGCCGCCCGCATCGTGGGCGTACCGCAGTCCGCCATCATGCGCCGCCACCTGCTCCCGCATCTCGCCGGCACCCTGCTGGTCTTCGCCGCGCTCCAGGTCTCCACCGCCATCATGGCCGAGGCCGCCCTCAGCTTCCTCGGCCTGAGCGTCCAGCCCCCGCAGCCCAGCTGGGGTGCCATGGTGGCCAGCGGCACCGACCACCTCAGCGCCAGCTGGTCACTGAGCGTCTTCCCCGGCCTGGCCATCCTGCTCACGGTCGCCGCGTTCAACATGCTCGCCGACGCCCTGCGCGACGCCCTCGACACCCACCGGCCGCAGCTGACGCCGCCGCGCTGACCCACCGGGCCACGCCCTTCCCCGGCGGACTGTCTTCCCGGGCCCTCGACGGGCGGATCTCCCGCCGCCCCCCCTCCACCTCCAGCACCAGCACCCGCGATCCGCACAAGGAAGTAGCTCTGCCATGCCTTTTTCCTCCCTGCCACGCCGTGCCGTGCTGGCCGCGGCGGCCGCCACCACCGCCACCGCCGGCCTGTCCACCCTCACCGGATGCAGCAGCGGCTCCGGTTCGTCCGGCGCCTCCGCCGGCACACTGACCGCCGGGTTCGACAACGAACCGGTCACCCTCGACCCGGCGCTGAGCGCCGCCATCTCCTCCGACCGCAACGTCCTGAACCTCTTCTTCGACGCACTGCTGCGCCAGCGTCCGGACGGAACGTTCGAGCCGGCACTCGCCACCCGGTGGGAGGCCGGCGACTCCGCCGTCACCCTCACCCTGCGCCAGGGGGTGAAGTTCCACGACGGGACGGCCTGCGACGCCGAAGCCGTGGTCTTCAACCTGCGCCGGGTGATGGACCCGGCCACCCACTCCACCAAGGCCGCCGCGCTGGCCAAGGTGGCCTCCGTCGAGGCGCCGGACGCCAAGACCGTGAGGATCGCCCTCAAGTCGCCCGACCCGATCCTGCTCACCCACCTGGCACACGAGGCGGGGATGATCGCCTCTCCCGCCGCGCTGAAGAAGCACGGGGCGGACTTCGGACGGCGGCCGGTCGGCACCGGCCCCTTCACCTTCGACCAGTGGCGGTCCAAGGTGCGGCTGACCGCCGAGCGCCACGACGCCTACTGGGCGAAGGCCGCGGACGGCAGCAGCCTGCCGAAGCTGGACAAGGTCGTCCTGCGCTTCGTCACCGAGGCCAAGGTGCTGCGCGCCGAACTGTCCACCGGCGGCGTCCAACTGGTCCGCGCCCTGCCGCCGGAGGAGTACAAACAGCTCAGCGGCGACAAGCGCATCGTCATCGAGGACGGAGGGGTGCGCCGCTCCTACTACGTCGCCCTCAACGTCACGAAGGGCCCCTTCAAGGATCCCGAGGTGCGAGCCGCGTTCGCCCGGGCCGTCGACCGCCGCGCGGTGGGCAAGGCCGCCGCCGCCGGCGAGTACGACATCGCCCCGTCCTTCGCGACCTCGTCCGACTGGTTCTACGACGACTCCGTCGCGCCGCTCCCCCACGACCCCGGCAAGGCGCGCGACGCCCTGGAACAGGCCGGGCTGCGGGGCAAGGTACCCATCACCCTCGTCGCCCGCCGCCGCGCCCCCGACCCCACCATCGCGGAACTCCTGCAGAGCCAGCTCACCGAGGCCGGCTTCGCCCCCGAGGCCGAAGTGCTGGAGTTCCAGACGCAGCTGGACCGCATGAAGAACCGGGAGTTCGACGCGGCGCTGCTGGTGATCGACATCCCGCGCCTGGACCCGTCGCTGGCCTTCGACCCGTACTTCACCAGCGGCGGCCCGAACAACTGGTCCGGGCTGGACGACCGCACCCTCGACGCCCTGCTCGCGGACGCGGCCGACACCGGTGACAGACCGGCGCGGAAGAAGGCGTACGCCGACGCGCAGCGCCGCATCATCGACAAGAACTACTGGGTGTTCCTGCACCAGGCGAAGTCGCCCCTCATCCACAGCAGCAAGCTCAAGGGCGTCCAGCTCGACGTGGACGGCCAGTGGCGGCTCGCCGAAGCCCACCTGGGGGCGTGAGGAACCGCCATGTCACTCCTCGAGATCGAAGACCTGAGCGTCACCTTCAACGGCACCTCCTCCGGCCCGCCGGTACGCGCCGTGGACAGCGTCGACCTGCGTCTGGAGGCGGGTGAGACCCTCGCCGTCGTCGGCGAGTCGGGCTCCGGCAAGACCGTCACCGCGCTGAGTCTGCTCGGCCTCAACCCGGCCGAGCCCGTGAGCACCACCACCGGTTCCATCCGGCTGGACGGCACCGATCTGCGCACCCTGGACAGCAGGCAGTGGCGGGCCGTACGGGGCCGGCGCGTGGCCATGGTCTTCCAGGACCCCGGCTCCGCACTCAACCCGCTGCTCACCATCGGCACCCAGATCACGGACGCGGTGCGCGCCCACGAGCGGCTCACCCGCGAGCAGGCCCGGCGCCGGGCCGTCGAGGCCCTGGAACAGGCCCGGATGCCGGAGCCGAAGAGCAGGCTGCGGCAGTACCCGCACGAACTGTCCGGCGGGATGCGGCAGCGCGCCGCCATCGCCCTGGCCATCGCGGCCCGCCCCCGGCTGCTCATCGCCGACGAACCGACGACCGCCCTGGACGTCGCCGTGCAGGCGGAGATCATGGGGATGCTCCGCTCCCTGTGCGTCGACCTCGGCATGGGGCTGATCCTCATCACCCACGACCTCGGTGTGGTCGCCGAACAGGCCGACCGGGTGGCGGTGATGTACGCCGGCCGCGTCGTCGAGAGCGGCCCGGCCGCCCACGTCCTGAACCGGCCGAGGATGCCGTACACGCAGGCGCTGCTCGCGGCCACCCCGCGACTCGACGCCGCCGCCCGCACCCGGCTCGTGTCCATCGAGGGGCAGCCGCCGCGGCTGCGCGAGAGGCCCTCCGGGTGCTCCTTCGCTCCCCGGTGCCCGGTCGCCGTGGACGAGTGCGTCACCACCGCGCCGCCCCTGGCCGTCTTCGACGGCGACCACGCCGCCGCCTGTCTGTTCGCCGACGCCCCGGTGGAGCTGCCCGCCCCGATCCCCGCGCCGGCCACCGCGAGCGAGCCCGGTGCCGCCGCCGAGGCCGGACCCCCGCTCGTCGAGTTCGACGCGGTGGACCTGCGCTATCCGGTCCGCGGCGGGGCACTGCGCCGGGTGACCGGCCACGTCCACGCCGTCCAGGAGGTCAGCCTGCGCGTCGAGGCGGGCCGCACCCTGGCTCTGGTCGGGGAGTCGGGCTCCGGCAAGACCAGCCTGACGAAACTCCTGCTGCGTCTGGAGCGCCCGTCCGGCGGCACCGTCCGCTACGACGGCATCGACGTGACGCGTCCCGGCCCGGCCGGACTGCGCCGGCTCCAGCGGGAGGTGCAGGTGGTGTTCCAGAACCCGTACGCGAGCCTGGACCCACGGCTGACCGTCCGGCAGATCCTCGCCGAACCCCTGCGCGTGCACGGCCTGGACGCCGACGAGGGCACCCTCACCGGGCTGCTGCGGGACGTCGGCCTCGACGCCTTCGCCCTGGACCGCTTCCCCTCCGCCTTCTCCGGCGGCCAGCGTCAGCGCGTCGCCATCGCGCGGGCCCTGGCCCTGCGCCCTCGGCTGATCGTCTGCGACGAGGCGGTCAGCGCCCTGGACGTGTCGATCCAGGCGCAGGTGCTCAACCTGCTCGCCGACCTCCAGGCGGAACACGGCATGGCCTATCTCTTCATCACCCACGACCTGGCCGTGGTCCGCTCGGTCGCCCACCGCATCGCCGTGATGCGCCACGGCCGGATCGTCGAAGAGGGGACGGCGGAGGAGATCTACGCCGACCCCGCCCACGAGTACACCCGCGAGCTGCTGGCCAGCGCACCCGGCCGGCCCGCCGCACCGACCACGCAGCGCAACGAACGGAGCCCCCAGTGGCAAAGGTGACCAGGGTCGCCCTGACCTCGATCAACACACCCCGGCACAACAGCATCACCTGCGGCCACATCCTCGTCGAACTCCACACCGACGACGACTCCCTCGTCGGCGTCGGAGAGATGTCCGACCTCCAGCACCTGCCGCGCTTCCACTTCGACGTGCCGGAACTGGAAGCCACCCTCAACGAGATCCTGGTCGGCCTGGACGCTCTTCAGCTGACCGAGGTCGAGCGGCGCCTGGAGGCCAACTTCCCGCAGGCCGGGTACATCTACGACAAGAGCCGCGCCATCAAGTGCGGGATCGACATCGCCTTCTGGGACCTTGCGGCCAAGCAGCTCGGGGTCCGGGTGTGCGACCTGCTGGGCGGCGCGGTCCGCGAGTCCGTGCCCATCGCGTATCCGATATTCCGGCAGCAGCACGAGGACGACGTCGAGCGCAACCTCGCCATGGTGGAGCGGCGCGTCGGGGAGGGCTTCGAGTTCTTCCGCGTGTACGTGGGACGCCGGCCGGACCTGGACGAACGTTTCCTGCGCACCGCCCGCGAGCGCTTCGGCGACCGGATCACCATCAAGTCGCTGGACTTCTCGAACCTGCTGGACGCCAAGGCGGCCTGCGACTTCGCCGAGCGCGTCGCCGACGTGGGCTTCGACCTCGTGGAGGCGCCCGCGCCCGACCACGACGTGCGTGGGCTGGTGTACGCCCGCAACCGCCTGCCCGTACCGATCAGCGAGCACGTCTACGGGTTCCGGTGGGCGCTCGACCTGGTCGCCGCCGACGCGGTCGACGTCTTCAACGTCAGCGTCATCGCGATCGGCGGCATCACCCCGGCCCGGCGGATCTTCGCGATCGCCGAGGCCGCCGGAAAGTCGTGCCTGATCGGCACCACCCAGGAACTGTCCATCGGCACGGCCGCCGCCGCCCACGTCGCGATGGCGATGCCGCCGGTCACCGTGCCCAGCGATCCCGTGGGCCCCCTGCTCTACACCCGTGACGTGGTGACCGACCCGGTCCGCTACATCGGCGGCCGGCTGCACGTGCCGTCGGGCCCCGGCCTGGGCATGCGCCTCGATCCCGAGCTGGTGAAGGCGTCGGCGGGCCCGCTCACCTGGGCCGCCACCAGCGCCGCCGCCGTCGTCGACCGGCAGGAGGTCACGCGGTGACGGGACCCCTGGCCGACGGTGGAGCGGTGGCCGGACACTCCGGCGAGGGTCCCGCGGCGGGCGGACGGTTCGCCGGTCGGGTCGCCCTCGTCACGGGAGGCGCCCGCAACATCGGTCTCGCCATCGCCGTGAGACTGGCCGCCGAGGGCGCCGCCGTCGCCGTCAACGGCCCGGACGAGCAGGAGGCCGAAGCGGCGGCGGCGGCGCTGCGCGACGGTGGGGCACGGGCCGTCGCCTGCCCGGGAGACGTCTCCGACCCGGCGCAGGTCGACGCCTTCGTCGCCCGGGCGGTGGAGGCGCTGGGCCGCCTGGACGTCCTGGTCAACAACGCCGCGGCGGCGATGCTGGGACGCGGCGGCCTGCTCGACCTGGACCCCGCCGACTGGGACCGCAGCTTCGCGGTCAACGCCCGCGGCACGTTCCTGTGCACCGTCGCCGCGGCCCGCGTCATGCCGGCCGGCTCGGCGATCGTCAACATCTCCTCCGTCGGGGCGACCCGCGCCCACCGCTCCGCCGTCGCCTACGACGCCTCCAAGGGCGCCGTGGAGGCCACCACCCGGGCGACGGCCCTCGAACTCGCCCCACTGGGCATCCGCGTCAACGCCGTCGCCCCGGGCCCCGTCATCAACGACCGCTACGAACTGCTGGACGCCGCCCAGAAACGCGCCCGCGTCCAGCCGGTGCCCCTCGGCCGAATCGGCGACGGCTCCGACGTCGCCGCGGCCGTCACCTTCCTCGCCTCCTCGGCGGACGCCTCGTTCATCACGGGCCAGGTGCTCACCGTGGACGGCGGCCTGACGGCCCAGATCAGACCACCCGGCACCGATCCGACCCTCGACTCCCCCGCCACCTCCCCGGTGCCCGTCGGCACCGGTCAGCCCGAAGGACCCGCATCGTGACCGCAACGCCCCAGGCGCCGCTGAACCCCGACGACCTGGCCGCTCTCGGCGAGGCCGGCACCGCCACCATCACCACCCAGTTGTTCAAGCACGGCCTGCGCAACACCTTCCTCGCCGGGCTCACCCGCGTGACCCCCGACGCACCGCGCATGATCGGCGAGGCGTTCACCCTCCGGTACATCCCGGCACGCGAGGACATCGACACCCTCGACGTGTACGACGACTACGACCACCCCCAGCGCGCCGCCGTCGAACAGGTCGGCCCCGGACAGATCCTCGTCGTGGACTGCCGCGGCGAGGGACGCGCCGCCTCGGCGGGCAACATCCTCCTCACCCGCCTGTCGGTCCGGGGCGCCGCCGGACTCGTCACCGACGGCACGCTGCGGGACATCGAGGAGATCGGGCGCCTCCCGCTGCCCGTCTACGCCACCGGTGCGGCGGCGATGACCAACCTGGCCCTGCACCATGCCGTCGACCTCCAGGTCCCCGTCGGCTGCGCCGGGGTCGCGGTCTACCCGGGCGACGTACTGGTCGGCGACGCCGACGGCGTGGCCTGCGTCCCCCGCCACCTCGTCCCGGTGATCGCCCGTCAGGCGCGGGAGCAGGAGCGCCTGGAGACGTTCATCACCGAGCGCGTCGCCGCCGGCGCCCCGCTGCGCGGCACCTACCCGGCGGACGCCGAGACCCTGCGCGCCTACGAGAACAACCGGCTCTCCCCGTCCGTCAACAACTGACCACGAACTCCCGCGGCGGGGCGCACCCCCCGCCGCGGGCCGGCCACCCGGCCGCAACCAGCCTCCGAGGAAGAAGGCAGGACAGCATGGTCAACCTCTCCCCCACATCCGCCGGACGACCCTTCGCGCTGCTGATGGCCGGCGCACTCGTCGGCGGCCTGATCTCCGTCACCACCGCCGGCCCGGCCACCGCGGCGGACATCCCCGGCGACTTCGACACCACCGCGCCCGGCACCACGCCCTCCGGCTGGTCCGTCGCCGGGGCGGGCGGTGACGCCACCGCGCAGGACGTGCCCGGCACCGTCGACCGGAGCCTGCGGCTGCGGGACACCTCGACGAGCGCCCCGGTCACCGCGAGCACGTCCTTCGGCACCACCTCCTCGACCGTCGTCGCGGGCTTCCGGCTGCGCGCCGCCCAAACCTCGGCGACGGTCGGCGTCCACCTCGACGGCAGCGGGGGGCACAGCGTCACCGTCGCCATGGGCACCGACGGGCGCCTGTACACGTACAACGCGGCCCGGCGCGTCGACCTGGGCGCCTACACGGCGAACCGCTGGTACGACATCCGCGTCGTCGCCCACCCGTCCTCGGGAACCGCCGACGTGTACATCGACGGCGCCCGCAAGGCCAAGCGCCTGGCCTTCAGGACCACCACGAAGACCCTGGCCGGCATCCAGGCCGGCGTCTCCACGGCCACCACGGGCACCGCCTGGCTGGACGACGTCCGTACCACCACCGAGAGCGCCCCGCAGGGCTGGCCCCTCCTCGGCTCGGTCTCCCCGCGCACCGCCCACCAGGTCGGCACCTCGAAGCTGATCGTCGGCGCCGAGACACTGGACCGCGACTACACCGACTACCAGGCGTACTCCCCGTACCTGGGACGGCTCGGCGCGACCACCGCCCGGATCCAGGGCGGCTGGGCGAAGACGGAGAAGACGAAGGGGGTCTACGACTGGACCTGGCTCGACCGGATCGTCGACGACGCCCACCGGCAGGGCGTCAAGCCCTGGATCCAGCTCTCCTACGGCAACGGCGCCTACACCGGCGGAGGCGGCTCCGGACTCGGCGGCCACCTGCCCGACTCCCCCGAGGCCCTGGCCGCGTGGGACGCCTGGGTGACCGCCATGGTGAAGCGGTACAAGAACCGGGTCACCGAATGGGAGATCTGGAACGAACCCAACCTGGCCGGCATCCCGGTCGCCGACTACACCAACTTCTTCATCCGCACCGCCACCCGGGTCCGGGCCGAGCAGCCGAAGGCCGTCGTCTACGGCCAGGAAGCCGGCATCGACGTCCCGTATGCCAAGGACTTCCTGGCCGGGCTCGCCGGGAAGGGCAAGGCCGGCCTGCTGGGCGGCTTCAGCTACCACCCGTACAACCCCAACCCCGACGACGCGTGGACGTACGGGCAGGTGGAGAAGCTCAGGGCCCTGGTCGACCAGTACGCGCCCGGCGCCGTCGTGCGACAGGGGGAGAACGGCGCCCCCAGCAAGCCCGGCAGCTTCGGCGCCCTGGGAGAACTGGACTGGACGGAACTGAGTCAGTCCAAGTGGTTCCTGCGCCGCGTGCTCAACGACCTCGGGCGTGACATCAGCACCAGCGTCTTCGGCATCTCCGACATGCACTACCCCTGGGGCAGGACCAACACCAAGGGGCTGCTCCAGACCAACACCGACAAATCCATCCGCTACGCCAAGCCCTCGTACTACGCCGTCCAGACCGTGGCATCGATCTTCGACAGCACCGTGAAGCCGCTGCCCGGTTACCGATGGAGCGCGACGCCCGCCGCGTCCCTCAACGTGCAGGCGTTCGCGCACCGCACCACCGGTCGGCAGATCGTCGGTGTGTGGACCGGAGCGGCCAAGCCGAGCGAGAGCACCGCGCGCACCGCCACGGATCTCACCTTCACCGCCGGTGACTTCCGCGACCCGGTGTACGTCGACGTACGCACCGGGGCCGTCCACGACATCCCGGCCGCCAACTGGTCGGTTCAGGGTGGCACGTACACCTTCAAGGACATACCGGTGTACGACTCGCCCGTGCTCATCGCGGACCGTTCCACCATCAAGTTCTAGTGCCCGGCCGGTCCCCGCCCGCGCCGGGCGGGGTCCGGCCCAGGAGGCAACCGTGCAAGCCCCTGTCAGAGCCGCGCTGAGGTCGATCGTCGGCGACGCCCACTACCGCGAGGCGGACGGCGACCTCGTTCCCTTCAGCCGGGACGCCACCCCGCTGTTCACCGCCCGGCCCGACGCCGTGGTCTTCCCCGCCGACACGCGGGAGGTGTCGGCCGTCCTGGAACTCGCCACCCGGCACGGCGTTCCCGTCGTCCCGCGCGGCGCCGGTTCCAACCTGTGCGCCGCCACCGTCGCCCTGCGCGGCGGCATCGTCCTGGCCCTCACCCGCCTCGACCGCGTCCTCGAGATCGCCCCCGCCGAACTGCTCGCCCGGGTCCAGCCCGGCGTCACCAGCGCGACGCTCGCGGAAGCCGCCTCGCTCGACGGCCTTCTGTGGGCGCCCGACCCCGGCAGCCGTACCGTCGCGACGATCGGCGGCACCATCGCCACCAACGCGGGCGGACTGCGCGGTCTCAAGTACGGCGTGACCCGCGACTACGTCCTCGGCCTGGAAGCGGTCCTGCCCACCGGAGAAGTCGTCCGTACCGGCGGGCGCCTGCACAAGGACGTCGCCGGGTACGACCTCACCCGCCTGCTCACCGGCTCCGAGGGCACCCTCGCCGTCATCACCGAGGCCACCCTCGCGCTGCGGCCCGCGCCGCGGACGTCCGGCACCGGGGTCGCCTACTTCCCCGACCTCGCCGCCGCGGGCCGCGCCGTCACCGCGATCATCTCCGACGGCGTACTGCCCGCCACCCTCGAGTTCCTCGACCGGTCCTGTATCCAGGCGGTGGAGGCGTTCGCCGGACTCGGCCTGCGCACGGACGCCGGCGCGCTGCTCCTCTTCGGAGACGACGGCGAACGCGACGCCGTCGCGCGCGCCCTGGCCCGCATGGGCGACGCTTGTGTGTCGCACGGCGCGCTGGGAGTGACCACGGCCGCCCATGTCGCCGAGGCCGACGCCCTGCTCGCCGCACGCCGGTGCGCCCTGCCCGCGCTGTCCCGGCTCGGGGCGCTGACCATCCTGGAGGACGCGACCGTGCCCCGCCCGCGCATCGCCGAGATGGTGGAGCGCGTCGACGAGATCGCCCACCGGCACGACGTCACCATCGCCACCTTCGGACACGCCGGAGACGGCAACCTCCACCCCACGTGCGTGATCGGGCCCCGTGAGGACACCGAGGCCATCGCCCGGGCGGAACGCGCCTTCGGTGACATCTTCGCCGCCGCCATCGACCTCGGCGGCACCATCACCGGCGAGCACGGCGTGGGAGCGGCGAAACTCCCCTACCTGTCCACGCAGCTCGGCTCCGACCAGGTCGCGCTGCTGCGCCGCGTCAAGGGCGCCTTCGACCCGGCCGGCATCCTCAATCCCGGAAAGCTGGGTTCATGACCGACCCCGTCTTCGACCCCGACCTCCTCTCCCGGTGCATCTCCTGCGGCTTCTGCCTGCCCGCCTGCCCGACGTACGCCGCGACCGGGGACGAGGCGTCCTCACCCCGGGGCCGGATCAACCTCATGCGCGCCCTCCAGGACGGCGACCTCGACCCCTACGACCCGACCCTCCAGGAGCAGTCCTCGCAGTGTCTGGGCTGCCGCGCCTGCGAGCCGGTGTGCCCGGCGGGAGTGGAGTACGGGCAGCTTCTCGAACAGTGGCGCGATCACCAGTGGAAGGGCCGCAGGCAGCCCCTGCTCGCACGCGCCCTGATGCTGGCCGCAGGTATGCGCCGCGTCTTCCGGCCACTGGGAGCCCTGCGAAGAACCGCTGTCGGCGGCGGCCCGCGCGCCGCGCGCCAGGAGCCCGCACCTCGGGTGTCCCTCATGCTCGGCTGCTTCGAGCGGGTGCTGTTCCCCGGGGTGAGCCGGGCGGCCCGGAAACTGGTGCCCGAGCTGGAAATACCCACCGATCAGGGCTGCTGCGGCGCGCTGCACGCGCACAACGGAGACTCGGCGGCCGGTGAACGCCTCGCGCGCCGGCTGGGAGAGGATCTGCCCGGCACCATCGTGACCACGTCCGGAGGATGTGCCGCCCACCTGGCCTCGGTCCTCGGCCCGGACCGGGTACGCGAACTCTCCTCCCATCTGGCCGACCGGGGCGCGTCGGGGGAACTCCGCGTGGACGGACGTCGGGCGAGAGTCGCCCTCCAGGACTCCTGCCACCTGCGCAACGGGCTCGGTGTATGGAAGCAACCGCGCGACCTGATCGGCCAGGTCGCCGACTACGTGGAACTGCCCGCCGCCGCCACCTGCTGCGGCGCGGCCGGAACCTACTCGCTGCTCAGGCCACGCGAATCCCGCCGCATCCTCGACGCCAAGGTCCAGGAGATCGAGGCCGCCGGTGTCGACTACGTAGCCGCGGTGAACCCCGGCTGCCTGCGCCAGCTGCGCACCGGCCTGCGCCGCGCACGGTCGCGGGTGAAGGCCGTACACCTCGCCGAACTACTGGCGCGGGCAGCCGAACAGCGGCCCCAGTGACACCACCCACCGCAGTCCCCTCACCGAGAGGCAGAAAGATGTCCTCCCCCACCCCGGCTCCTCCCTCGCCACAGGGCTCCTCGGCCCCCGCCCCCACAGCCGCGGCCCGCGCCGCGGAACGAGCCCGCACGGCCGCACCGGCCTTCGGCGAACTACCCCTCCCGGAGCGCGCTTCGCTGCTGCGCGGCCTGTCACACGCGCTGGGCAAGAACGCCGCGCACCTGACGGCGGTCGCCGAGGACGAGACCCGGCTGGGAGTCGAACGCCTGCGAGGCGAGATCCACCGTACCCAGGTGCAGTTGGAGATGTTCGCCGACGTCGTCGAGGCGGGCGCGTTCCTCGACGTCATGATCGACCCGCCCGACCCCACGGCGCAGCCCGCGCCCCGGCCCGACATCCGCCGCATGCTGGTGCCTCTCGGTCCGGTCGCGGTGTTCTCGGCGTCCAACTTCCCGTTCGCCTTCTCCGTGCTCGGTGGGGACACGGCCAGCGCACTCGCCGCGGGCTGCCCGGTGGTGGTCAAGGCGCACGAAGGGCATCCCCGGCTCTCCGACCTGACCGGCCAACTGGCCTCCGAACACCTGCCGGCGGATGTTCTGACCGTCGTGCACGGCCGCGACACGGGCCGGAATCTGGTCACCGATCCCGCCATCCGCGCGGTCGGCTTCACCGGCTCCACCTCGGGCGGCCGGGCACTGTTCGACCTGGCTGCGAGCCGCCCCGACCCGATCCCGTTCTACGGAGAACTGGGCTCGCTCAACCCCGTGGTGGTCACGCCGGCGGCCTGTGCGGCACGCGGGGCCGACATCGTCCGCGAGTACATCGCCTCGGTCGCCCTGGGCCAAGGACAGTTCTGCACCAAGCCCGGCCTGCTCTTCCTACCGGCCGACCACGGTCTCGACGAGCACCTCCGGCAGGGCATCGCGGCCGTTCCCCCGGCCCCCCTGCTCGGCCGATGGATCAGCACCGCCTACCGTGCCGCCCTCGACGACCTCGCCCGCCACCCCTCGGTACGCCCCCTGCACCTCACCGCGGAACCGGACGACCCCAGAGCGTCCGCTCCGGCCCTCCTCACCACCACGGCCGAAGACCTACGAGCACACCCCGAACTGCACCGAGAGTGCTTCGGCCCCGCGTCCCTCGTCATCACCTACGCCACGAACGACGACCTCCTCGAAACCCTGCGCGCGTTGCCGGGCAGCCTCACGGCAGCCATCCACGGCCAGGAGCGGGAGAGCGACGAGAAATTCGTCCACCGCCTGACAGCTGCACTGCACGCCGGACGCCTGATCTGGAACGGCTGGCCCACCGGCGTCGCAGTGACCGCGGCGATGCACCACGGTGGACCATGGCCGGCGACCACCTCCCCCCTGCACACGAGCGTCGGCAGCAGAGCCGTCGCCCGCTGGATGCGCCCCGTGGCCTACCAGAACATGCCGGAGCCATTCCTCCCCGCCCCGCTCCGAAGCGCCAATCCAACGAACGTCCCCCAGCGGGTGGACGGCTCCCACCACAACCCGGGTACCGGCAACTGAGTCCATGGGGAGCTGCAGCGGCGGGACGAGGCGCCGGCGCGGGACACAAGCATGCCTGCCGCGAAACTTACGCAGCTCCCCGAAGGGAGGCAGGCCGGGCCCTCACCCCGGCCACGGGAGCCCCTGTGGCCAGCCCCTGACACAAAACCTGTCCGGGGCCCCCACCCAGCCTCACGGAACGACACCACGCGAAGCGAAAGGGAGTTCAGCATCGACGGCGCCTACTACGTGACTTGCCCACGGGCAGCCGGCATACCGCTTGGCCTGCCCGAGCAGGGCACCGCGCATCAACCCTCCACACAGCAAAGCCCGCCCGGCTGCCCGGCGGGCTTCGTCGTCCGTCATGGCTGCGATCGCGAATTCAGCGTCCCCGAGAACAGCGCTGGAAGACAAACTGCATGACGAGCCGAACGCGTCACGCGTGCACGCACATACGCAGCGCTCCAGGTCAAGGCCATGCCGACTCGACCGGCCCCGTTCCATCGACGCGCTGGAGCAGCCAAAACGGCGTCCTCACCATCAGACGGAATGTTGCATCCAATGCAACTCATCCCGTTTGACTGGTGTGCTGTGCTTTGGCCAGGTCTCGGCGCTGCCGTGCGGCCCAGGATTTCCGTCAGCGCCACGACGATGGCAGCGGCGTTGAAGGGAAAGGACACTGCGTTTGCCACTTCCGGCAGGTCGAAGGCACGCAGGAGGCTTGCAATGGCGGAGGTGAAGAGGAGGGCCAGCGGAAGACAGCGGCGCCACCGGGGGAGGTCCCGTATCCGGAACACGGTGACGGAGCCCCAGAGGGTGAAGGCGAACAGGGCGATGCCGAGGGCGGCGACGGCGAAAAGCATTGGGGGGTTCCTGTCGGGCGGTGGCGAGGTCGGCTTGCACGCTGTAGATCGTCGACGATGGCTCGGGGTGGGGTGCCGTGCACCCCACCCCGATCGGTCAGTGCTCAGGCATCATCCCTTGGTGTAGACGATGCGATAGCTGGAGACGTAGGTCCGTGATGTCCGAGCCCAGCTCCAGCAGCCGGTACGGGTCCACTTCTTGCCGGTGAAGGCGATCCGGTAGGTGGTGCGGTCCCGGTAGGAGTACTGGTAGCGGGTCTCGTGGGTGGCCAGGATCTTCTGCTTGCCCCAGCCGTACCAGGCCACGACCTTGCACTTGAAGACGTACGAGAGGTCCCTCACCGACCAAGGATCGGGGTCTCTGGCTGAGCCGGAAGAACGACGAGGTGCCTCGTCCTGCACCGGACCCGTTCGACGATGTCGCGCCTGCGGTGGGGACGCAGGTCATGGCGTCCGCCGGCCTCACCAGGGTGGGTGCTGCTTCCAGCGCCCGGGCAACCGGGCCATCGTCCATACCAGGGCGATGGCCAGTCCCCCGCCGACCGCGGTCATCTCCAGGCGCTGCACCGCGATCTCGGCCGTCGCGTGGGCACGGCCGGAGGAGAACAGCAAGAGGACCGTCGGCGTCAGGAACGCGGCGTAGAGAAGGTCGTCGGGCAGGAGAGCGTAGGTGACCGTGAGTACCGCGCACAGTGCCGCCAGCACGAGGCAGAGCGCCGGCGGGGCGACGACGGCGATCGCGACGGCGGCGGTCGCACCGGCTGTCGTGCCCAGCACCCGGTGGACCACGCGTGCCCGCGTACCTGTCGACGTGGGGACGAAGACCAGGCACAGGGTGAGCACCGCCCAGTTTCCACGAGGCAGATCGAAGGCCCGGGTCAACCCGATCAGCAGGACGCATCCGCACGCCAGCGCGGCGGCGTGCGTGGCAGCGTCGCGGAGGGGCGCGGGTTCGGCCGCGAAGCGCATGCGGACGGCTGCCGCCACCGCGATCACGACGGCGGCTCCCAGCCAGTTGGCGACCGCCACTGCCGGCGCGCTGTCGGGCGCGAGGATCGCGTACAACAGCAGGTTGGACGGCAGCAGCGCGGCCACCCCCACGCTGCGCCGGTTGAAGAACCACTGCAGCGCGCACGCGGCGACCACCGCGGCGAGCAGCAGGGGGGTGTTGCCCGCGACGAGTGTGCCGACCGCGGCGGCGAGCCCCGCCGACAGGCCGACGCAGACCTGTTCGACAAGGGGCAGCCGGCCGGCCGCGACCGTCATGAACGTCATGCCCAGGTAGACGGCCACGGCGATCTGGCCCTCGATCAGCCACCAGGCCAGTCCTACGGGAATCACCGCGGTCAACACGATGGCGGCGGACTTCGTCAGCAGGGCCACCGGCGGCAACCGCTCCGCGAGGTGCATACGAATCCGGTCATTGTCGGCAATAGTGGTGAGGCGATCATGGCACACGCCGTTCACCCGCCCACCCCGCCGCACGACCACGAGGACGGAGACCACACGATGGCGGCAGCGAACACGTCAGCAGATCTGGCCGCGGTCTACCGCGACCTGCACGCACGCCCCGAACTCGCCTTCCAGGAGACCCGTACGGCCGCGATCGTCGCGGACCGGCTCCGTACCCTGGGCTTCGAGACCACCACCGGAGTCGGCCGCACGGGTGTCGTGGGCGTGCTCCGCAACGGGGACGGCCCCACCGTGCTCCTGCGCGCCGACATGGACGCCCTTCCCGTTCAGGAACAGACCGGCCTGCCCTACGCGAGCACCGCCCACGCCACCGACGGTGAGGGCGTGACCGTTCCGGTGATGCACGCCTGCGGCCACGACATGCACGTCACGTGCCTCCTGGGCGCGGCCCGTGAACTGGCGGTGGACCGGTCCGCCTGGCGGGGCACCGCCCTGCTGGTCTTCCAGCCGGCCGAGGAGACCGCCGGCGGCGCCCGGGCCATGGTCGACGACGGCCTCTACGACCGCTTCGGCCGGCCCGACGTCGTTCTGGGACAGCACGTCGCCCCGGTGCCGGCGGGATTCCTGGGGCTGCGCCCCGGTCCGGCCTTCGCCGCCTCCGACTCCTTGACCGTCGTGCTCCACGGGAAAGGGGGGCACGGGTCACGGCCCGAGGCGACCGTCGACCCGGTGCTCATGGCCGCTGCGACGGTGATGCGGCTCCAGGGCGTCGTCTCCCGAGAGATCGCCGGGTCGTCCACCGCTGTCGTCACGGTCGGCGCCCTGCATGCCGGTAGCCGCGGCAACATCATCGCCGACCGTGCCGAACTCCGGCTCAGCGTCCGTACCTTCGACCCGCACGTGCGGGACGAGGTGCTGGCCGCCGTGGAGCGGATCGTGCGGGCCGAAGCGGCGGCGTCCGCGGCACCGCGGGAGCCGGACATCACGCTCACCGAGTCCTTCCCCGCCGTGATCAACGACCCGGACGCGTGTGCCCGCACCCAGGAGGCTTTCGCTTCCGGGCTCGGCCCCGGCCTGGTGGTCGATCCCGGGCCCGTCACCGGCAGCGAGGACGTCGGCACCCTCGCCACCGCGGCGGACGCACCTTGCGTGTACTGGCTCCTGGGCGGGGCCGACCCCCAGGCGTTCGCCTCCGCCCAGACGCTGGACGAAGTCAAACGCATCGCACACGGCCTGCCCTCCAACCACTCGCCCCACTACGCACCCACCATCGAGCCCACCCTCAGCACCGGTATCAAGGCCCTCGTCTGCGCCGCACACGCCTGGATGCCCGCGCAGCCCTGACCCGATGCCCGCCCCTTCGGGGTCACGGGCCGCCGGCTGGAGGAACGGCGGCCCTCACCGGCCGGTTCCGGATGTGGTCGCGCGGGATGCCGGCGCCTCCTCGTCACCCGCGCCCGCCGTACCCGGCGGCTCCTGTTCGGGAACGAACGCGATTTCTCCGTCAAGGACCTTGCGGGCGCGGTCGTGGTCGAAGGCGCGTTCCCACTTGGAGACGGCGAACACGGCGACGCAGTTGCCGAGGAGGTTGGTGGCCACCCGCATGGTGTCCATGATGCGGTCGACCCCGAGCAGCAGGGCGACGGCACCGGCCGGGATGACTCCGAGGGCGGAGGCCGTGGCCGACAGCGCGAGGAACGCCGAACCGGGGACCCCCGCCATGCCCTTGCTGGTCAGCATCAGCACGAGCACGACGGTGACCTGCTGTCCGAGTGTCAGGTCGACGCCCACTGCCTGGGCGATGAACAGCGTCGCGATGGAGAGGTAGATGGAAGCGCCGTCGAGGTTGAAGGAGTACCCGGTGGGCAGGACCAGACCCACCGAGTCGTCCCGGCAGCCCGCCTGCCGCAGCTTCTGCATCATGCGCGGCATGACCGTCTCGCTCGAACCCGTTCCGAGCGCCAGCACGAGTTCCTCGCGGGTGTAGCGGACGAACTTCCACAGGCTCACACCGGTGACCGTCTTCAGGGCGACTCCCAGCAGCAGCAGGAAGAGCAGGGCCACCGCGTAGCAGACGCCGATCAGTTTGCCGTACGTGGACAGCGCGCCGAGACCGTACTCTCCGACCAGATGTGCCGTGGCACCGAACACGGCCAGCGGAGCGAGCTTCATGATGAAACCGACGACGGCGAAGATCACTTCCTGCGCCTGATCCACGGCCGGGAGAATCGCCGGCACCTTGGTGTGGCCCAGATGAAGCAGGGCGGCACCCACCAGGCAGGCCAGGACCAGCACCTGGAGCAAGGAGTTCTCGGCGAAGGCTCCCACGGCACTGTCGGGCAGCGAGTGCAGCAGGAACTCGCTCGTGGAGGGCAGTTCACCGCCTCCGGTCTTCTCGTCGACCGCCGAAGCGTCGAGCGAGGCGGGATCCACGTTCATCCCGCTGCCCGGGCGGACGAGGTTTCCGGCGACCAGCCCGATCACGAGGGCGACGGTCGTGGCCGCCTCGAACCAGATCAGTGCCTTGAGCCCGATGCGCCCGAAGGATTTCAGATCGCCCGCCTTGGCGATACCGGTCACCACCACGCAGAAGACCAAGGGCGCGATCATCGCCTTGATCAGACGGATGAATCCGTCACCGAGCGGCTGTACGGCGGATCCCACATCGGGCCACACTCCTCCGACAACGATGCCGGCGACCAGTGCGCAGAGCACCTGCACGAACATCGATGTCCGAAGACCACGAGCGACACGACGGGCCAGGGACGGGCTGACCTTCGACATGAACCGCACTCCTCCTACTACTTTTCCGTAGCGCGGAATTGGCATTCCGTTCAATGGCCCACTATCGAGCGGCCGTCGACATGAGGGAAGAGCCAAGTGCGAGACGGCTGGAACTTCGGCAGATGGTCCAACCATCAATCAGGACCAATAGCTGTAAGAGGCACACAAGCGGGCTTGACGGACCACGCGCTCTTCGCGACACGGCCGCCGGTCCGGGCACGGGACATCCCGCGAGCGGAGAGTGGACGCCGAAGGGGGTGTGGTCGAGGATCGCATCGCGGACGGGCCGCAGGGGGGCGTGGTGGAAGGCCAGTCGGTCCGGCCGGAGCCGCTGAGCCGCGCGGACCGGCTTCGCTGTCAGGACCGCCTGCGGGGCGCCGCTCTTCGGCGTCCGCCCTGCCTGCGCCGTCGCGGCGGCGTCAGAGCGCTTCAGTTCCCGTTCGTGCTGTTGAGGGCGCGGGTGTACTGCTCGTCGGTGACGGCTCCGGCCAGATGGTGCCGTCGCCGTCGGCGTCGCCGACGACCATGGCGATGTGGGCCATGAGCGCGGTGTCGGTGCCGCCGTGCCAGTGCTCCTCACCGGCCGGGCACTTGATGACCTGTCCGGCGTTGACACGCACGACGCTGCCGTCGCGGGTGCCGACCAGGCCGATGCCGTCGGTGGTGTAGAGGGTCTGGCCGTTGGCGTGACTGTGCCAGTCGGTGCGGGCGCCGGGGTGAAGCGGACCAGGGCACTGGCGAGGCGGGCGGGTTCGGTGGGGGTCTCGATCGGGTTGAGGGAGACGTCTCCGGTGAACCGCTCGGCCGGCGCCTTGACCGTCGGTGTCGATCCTCAGGGCGGGGAGGCCGGAAGGTTCAGGTGGTCTGGCCGCCGTCGACGACGAGTGCGGTGCCGGTGGCGAAGGCGGCGTCGGCGGAGCACAGCCAGAGCACGGCGGAAGCGATCTCCTCGGGCGTGCCGAGGCGACCGACGGGCTCGTCGGCGATGAGTCCCTCGCGGCCTCCGGGGCGGGTGTCGCTGAAGCGGCGAATCATCTCGGTGTCGATGATCCCGGGGCAGACGGCGTTGATACGGATTCCCTGGGCGGCGTGGTCGAGGGCGGCGGAACGGGTGAAACCGATGATCCCGTGCTTGGCGGCGGCGTAGGCGGCCTGCCCCTTGAAGCCCTTGACCCCGGCTCCGGAGGAGACGTTCACGATCGCCCCTCCTCCGTCCTGCCGCAGCATCTGCCGGACCTGCGCCCTGGTACACAGGAACGCTCCGGTGAGGCTGACGCCGAGGATGCGGTCCCAGTCGTCCTTGGCGGTGTCGGCGGCCGGCTGGACGGGCTGCTCGACGCCGGCGTTGTTGAAGGCAGCGTCCAGGCTCCCGAAGCGCTCGACAGTCTGGTCGACCGCGGCTTGGACGTCGTCCTCGCTGGTGACATCGCAGGTGAGGGCGAGTGCTTCGCCTCCTGCCGCGTCGACGAGGCGGGCGGTTTCGCGCAGGCCGTCGCTGGACAGGTCGGCGAGGGCGACTCGCGCGCCCGCGCGGGCGAAGGCTAGGGCGGTGGCCCGGCCGATGCCGCCGGCGGCGCCGGTGACGAAGGCGGTCTTGTCGTGGAAGTCGTAGGTGACGCTCACGTGTGTTCTCCCTTCGAGAAGGCGGGCCGCAGGCATAGGGCCCGGAGGTGTGTCAGTGCCGCGGGGCACCGGCGCGCCGGCGAGGAGGCGGTCGGGGCTCAGGAGACGGCTTCGATGGTGATGCTGGCCGCCCGGCCCAACTGGTCGGCGCTGACGTCGAGGTGGCCGAGGACGAGCAGATCCGGGGAGGGAGCGGGCCCGTCCTGGTAGAAGAGGGCCAGGTTGCCCCAGGGGGCGTAGTAGGCGATGTCGCCGACGGTGGCCGCGACCGGTTCGGGGGCGCCGGCGGTGTCGAGCTTGCGCGGCAGGTCGGCGATCCGCTCGGTGCCGTGGAAGTCCTTCAGGCCCAAGGTCAGCGGCAGCAGCGCGGCGAAGTCGCGGGCGGCTGGGCTGTCGTTCAGGACGGCGTCGACGGGGCGAGCATGGCCGCGTAGGCGCTTTCGGCGGCGAACGCGATCGAGGTGCCGGCCACCTTGGGGTTCGGGCGCACGGCGCTGGCGCCGTTGACGAACAGCAGCGTGCCCCGGCCCAGCTCCCGCATCCCGGGCAGGACGGCGTGCACGCAGGTGACCGGCCCCTTGACGGAGAAGGCCAGTGGATCATCCAGGTCGGCGGCACCGGTATCCAGGACCGGCTTCATGAAGTCGCCGCGGGGCACCGGGCTGAACTGGAGGACCTCGATCGGCCCCAGCTCCTTGACCGCCGTGTCCAGAGCTGCGGTCAGGGAGGCGGGGTCGAGGACGTCGGCGGTGAAGCCGCGCGCCCGGATGCCCTCACCGTCGAGTGCACCCGCGAGGGCGTCGAGGTGATCGGCGCTGCGGGCCAGGAGGGCGACGTGGTGGCCGGCGGCGCCGAACCGGCGGGCGGCGGCCAGCCCCAGTCCGGGGCCGGCTCCGACGAGAGCGAACGTAGTCACGGTGAGCCTGCCTTTCAGATGAGGCGGTGCGGACGCGGGGCCGGGCGGACCGCGGTGTCAGTCAGTGGCCGGGGCGGCGGTGTACTCGTCGTCGGTGACCGGGGCGAGCCAGTGCACGACGGCGTGGTCGTCGTCGCCCTCGTTGATGGCCACGTGGACCATCAGCCGGTTCGGGGCGGCGCCGTGCCAGTGCTCCTCGTCGGCCTCGAACAGAACGCGGTCACCGGGCCGGATGACTTCTACCGGACCGCCGCGACGCTGGCACAGGCCGACGCCTTCGGTGACGAAGACGGTCTGGCCCAGCGGGTGGCGGTGCCAGTGGGTGCGGGCGCCGGGCATGGAGTGCACGAGGGAGGCGGTGCCCCGGGAAGGGGCGGGGGCGGCGGCGACCGGGTCGATGTAGACGTCGCCGGTGAACCAGTCGGCCGGGCCCTTGGCGGTGTCGATCGAGCTGCGGGTGATCTGCACGGGTGCTCCTTGTCCGGTGGAGGGGGTCAGGGCTTGAGGAGGGCCTTGACGGCGCGGCGCTCGTCCATGGCCTGGTAGCCCTCGGCGATCCGCTCCGGGGGCAGGGTGAGGTCGAAGACCTTGCCCGGGTCGATCCGGCGGGCCAGCACGCGGTCGATGAGGTCGGGCAGGTAGCGGCGTACCGGGGCGGGGCCGCCGCGCAGACCGACGTGGGAGAAGAACAGCTCCTGCCCGTCGATGGCGACCTCGTGGGGGACACCGACGAAGCCGACGCTGCCGCCAGGGCGGGCGGAGTGCATGGCCTGGCTCATGGCCTGGGCGGTGCCGACGCACTCCAGGACGCTGTCGGCGCCGTTGCCGCCGGTCAGCTCCTTGATCTTCGCAACGCCCTCGTCGCCGCGTTCGGTGACGATGTCGGTGGCGCCGAACTCCCGGGCGAGCTTCTGCCGGGACTCGTGCCGCGACATGGCGATGATCCGCTCCGCGCCCATCTCCTTCGCCGCGATCACCGCGCACAGGCCCACCGCGCCGTCGCCGACGAGCACGGCGGTCGAGCCGGGCCGCACCTCGGCGGCGTCCGCGGCCCACCAGCCGGTGCCCATCACGTCGGAGAGGGCCAGCAGACCGGGCCACAGCTCCTCGCCGGGCACCTCGTCGGTGGCCACCAGGGTGCCTTGGGCGTTGGGGATGCGCACGTACTCGGCCTGGCAGGTGGACATGAACTCGCGGTGCAAGCAGTTCGACTGGAAGCCGTTCCTGCAATTCGCGCAGGTGTTGTCGGACGTGGCGAACGAGCCGACGACGAACAGCCCCGGCTTCACCACGTCCCCGGCCCGCTGGGCGAGCGCCTGCGCGCGAACGCCACCCGGCTGCGCGACCTCGCTGACACCCACGACCGCACCCGCACCACCCTCCAGGACGGCACCGCATGAGCCCCGCAGCCGATGAACGCGACCGCATCCGCTCGGCCACGGACCGCATTCTGCAGGGAACCGCGCAGCACTCCAACGGCGCGCTGACGATCGTCGCCCTGGCCCAGGAAGCCGGTGTACCGCGCAACGCCCTTACTCAGCGCCACGTCGACCTCAAGAACGACTTCTACACGCTGGTCAGGGCGCGCGGACAGACACCGCACTCCGAGATCCGCCTGCGCCAGCAGATCGTCAAACTGAAGGAGCTCCGCGCCAAGGACGCCACCGAGCTCGCCCAGCTGCGCACCGACGTCGAGCACCTCGTCCGCGTCGTCAACCAACTGACCGCGCACAACCGGCAGCTGCACCACGCGCTGTCACAGACCGACTCCCCGATCCGGACGCTGCCGACCCATCCGCACCCGAACGGGAGGCACTGAGTCACTGCTCGGCTTCCCGCCCTCCGAATATGACAGTCGTTATAAGAAGCTGTACCCTGAAGCTGTCTATAACGAGTGTCATAGGAGGATGCCGTGACGATCATTACCGTCAACAGCACCAAGGGCCGCCTGAGCCTGGAGCAGCGCCGCAAGCTGGCCGAGACACTGACCGATGCCGTGCTCGTGCCCGAGGTGGGGCAGTTTGCTCCGCCCGCGCGGGTCGGGTTCCAGGTGCACTTCGTCGAGCGCGAGCCCGACATGATGGCCATCGGCGGGCGACTGCTCGCGGACATCGGCCCGGACGCCGACGTCATGGTGATCGACGTGGCGGTGATGGACGGAGATTGGCGGCAGGAGGTCAGGACCGCCGTCATCGAGCGCCTCCTGGCCGCGCTGGCCGATGCCTGCGGTCTGGCGAAGCCGTCGCCGACCTGGTGGGTCAACTTCCGCGTCATCGACGAGGGCAGCTGGGGCTCCAGCGGCGGCGTGCTGTCCGTCCCGTCCCTCCTCGAGAGCGGCGTGTTCACCGAGGAGAAGGCCAAGGCCATTCGCGCCGCGCTCGGCGCGTGACCTGGGAGCCCGTACATCCATCCTCGTCGAGCAGGGTGGATGCGCGGGCCGACGCAATGCGCGCGGTTGACTCAGCTATCCCGCCCCGCGCGACGGGGCGGCCGAGGCGCTGGACCCAAGAAAGGGTGAGCTGAACGGGCGCCTGCCGCCGACCCGTTCAGCCCTTGATCGCCGCGGCGATGAGCGCCTGCAACTGCTCGGCGGTTCGATCGAGCGGCTCCGTGCTGCGCTTGGCCCGACACATGGCCACCGTGCCCTCGACCGCGGCGACGATGAGCGTCGCGAGCTGTGTGGCCTGTCCGGCTTCGGCGCCGTGCGCCCGCAGGGAGGCGGCGAGCAGGTCCTCCCACTGTTCGAAGACGTCGGCTGCGGCCGCCAGGGCGGGCGGGATCTCGTCGGCCGGAGGTTCCTCGATGGCGACCGCCAGGACGGGGCAGCCGGCGTGGAAGTCGCTGTCGACGACGATCTTCCGCCATAGGCCGAGGAAGGCCCGTATCCCTTCGGCCGGTCCGGCCTCCAGCTCCTTGCGCAGGCTGCGGGCCACCCACTCGCCGGTGAACTGGATGGCCTCGGTGGCCAGTTGCTGCTTGCCCTCGGGGAAGTAGTGGTACGTCGAGCCGAGCGGCGCCTTGGCGTGCTTGGCCATCTCCCGGATGCTCGTGGCGCTCAGTCCGCGCCGGCTGATCATGTCGGCGGCTCCCGCCACGATCCGCTCCCGCGACGGCGTACTGCTCTTGACCATCTCCGAGCACTCCCCTCTGGCTATAACAAACGTCATAGTCTACCGTGACCGAGGTCTATAACACTCGTCATAGGAGCTGCCATGCCCATGATCCGGTTGACCGTGCCCGCTAACGCCCTCACCGCAGAGGGCCGCACCACCGTTCAGCGCGACCTCGCCGCCGTGCTGCTGCGCTGGGAGGGTGCGCCCGATACCGCCTTCTTCCGCGCCCAGGCGTGGAGCTACCTCGTCGAGCTGCCCGAGGGTGCCCAGAGGACCGCCGAGGACGACGCGCCCCGCTTCCTCGTGGAGGTGACGGTGCCGCAGGGGGCGCTGTCCGAGCGGCGCAAGACCGGCCTCATCGAGGACGCGACGAAGACGGTGCTCACGGCCGCCGGCCTCGGCCCGGACGACGCGCTGCGGGTATGGGTCCTCGTGCACGAGCAGCCGGACGGCACCTGGGGCGCGGGCGGCTCCGTCATCCGCTACGCCGACCTGGTCGCCCTGGCGAAGGGACAGCAGGCCGATGCGTGAGCTGACCTACATCGCCCGCAACACCGTCGAATGGCGTGAGGCCCCTGACCCTCAACTCCGGTCTGACCAGGGGGCGATCGTCGCCCCGGTGGCCGCGACCTCCTGCGACGTCGACACCGCGATCCTGGCCGGACACGGTTTCATCGACCCGCCGTTCGCCCTCGGCCACGAGTGCGTGGCCCGGGTCGTCGAGACCGGCGACGCCGTCACGGCCGTGGTGCCCGGCGACCTCGCCGTCGTACCCTGGTCCATCAACTGCGGCACCTGCGAGAACTGCCGCACCGGACTCACCGCCCACTGCGCTTCCGTACCGCACATGGCGATGTACGGGGCACCGATCGGCGGCAACTGGGGCGGCCTCTTCTCCGACCTCGTCCACGTTCCGTACGCGGACGCCATGCTGGTCCCGCTGGCCACCGGCCTCGACCCGATCGCGATGGCCTCCGCGAGCGACAACTGGTCGCTGTCCTGGCGCCTGGTTGCCCCACACCTCAAGTCCCGCCCCGGCGCCCGCGTCCTGGTCATGGCCCGCGGCAGCATCGGCCTGTACGTCTGCGACATCGCCAGCGCCCTCGGCGCCGCCGACATCCTCTACGTCGACCCCGACCCCGAACACCGCAAGCTCGCCGAGACCTTCGGCGCCCGCACCGCCGAGACGCTCGAACCGGTCCGCCACGGCTTCGACCTTGCCGTCGAGGCCACCGGCCGCGTCGACCAACTCGCCCTCGCCGTCAAGTCCCTTGCCCCAGAAGGCATCTGCGAGTCGGCCGGCAACCACTTCCGCCCCGGTGAACTCCCTCTGCTCGACATGTACCTCACCGGCGTCACCCTGCGCATCGCCCGCGACAACGTCCGCGCCCACCTCCCCGACGCCCTCGACCTGGCCGCCTCCGGCACCGTCACCCCCGAACGCGTCGTCTCCCACGTCCTCGACTGGGACCAACTCCCCGACGCCCTGCCCGAGAAGCACCTCAAGCCCGTCTTCGTCCGCGATCTCACTCCGTCCCGGCCCGCTCGCTGACGACTGGACCACGCACCAAGAGAAGCCTGATGACCTCGCCCCTCACCACCCCGAGCAGCACTGCCCAGGATCTGGCAGCCCAGGACCTGGCATCCCAGCGGGAGGCGGTCGCCGCCCTCGGCCACGAACTGCGGCTGCTCGTCGACGCCACCGTCCGCACCACGGCCTCCCCGGAAACCCTGTACCGCCTCGCGGACGGGGTCCGCGCCCTCACCGGACAGCTCACCGGCCCCCGCCGCCAACCGGCGGACATCCCCGAGGTCGACGAATTCCCGGGCGGAGTGCGGATGTACAGCCCCGCCGCCGGCATCGGCAGCCCGCTCGCGCCACCGATGCAGGTGACTCCCGGCGACGGCGGCGTCACGGGACAGTGCCTTCTCGGCATCGCCCACGAAGGACCACCCGGCTACGGCCACGGCGGTATCAGCGCCATGCTCCTCGACGAACTGATGGGCCGGGCCTGCACAGCCACGGGGAACCCGGGCATGACCATCTCCCTGAAGCTGCGCTACCGAAGCCCCGTCCCTCTGGAGACCCCCTTGCGGGTACTCGCCCGCGTCACGGGAACCGAGGCCCGCAAGACCTTCGTAACAGGCTCGATCACCACCGAAGAGGATCCCTCCACCGCCCTGGTGACAGCGGACGCCATCTTCATCACGCCAGACCCTGAACTCGCCCTTGCCCTCTTTCCCGCTCTGAGAGGGCGGTAAGTGACGTGATGCCGCGTTTGTCGTCGCTGGAACGTGTGGGTGAGGCGTATCCAGGCTGATCGGGGGGTGCGGTCGTGCTGGGGTGTTCTTCGTGAGCGATCGCCAGTCCTACAAGAGCGACTTTCGGACGAGCGGTGGGCGTTGATCCAGCCCGTCATCGACGCCTGGAAGGCCCAGCACCTCTCCGTCAGCGGCCACCAGGGCGCCTACGAGATGAGAGAGATCGTCAACGCTCTTCTCTACCAGTCCCGTACCGGCTGCCAGTGGGACTACCTTCCTCAAGATCTGCCCCCGGCCGGCGCGGTGAAGTCCTACCCCGCTACAGGGACCGCAGTGCCTCCGTCGGAGCCAGCCGTGAGGCCCGCAGCGCCGGGTAGAGGCCGGCGAGGACGCCGACCGCCATGGCGACGGCGGGTCCGATGACCAGGATGGTGGGTGGGACAACCATGGGCCAGCTCTGCCAGGTGGCGTAGCCGAGGACTCCCAGGGCGCCGAGCATCGCCCCGGCGATGCCGCCCACCGCGCCGAGGACTGCGGCTTCGATGAGGAATTGGGTGGCGACCTGTCCTGTGCGTGCGCCGAGCGAGCGCCGTAGACCGATCTCGCCGCGGCGTTCCATGACGCCGACGACCATCGTGTTGGCGATGCCGACACCGCCCACGAGCAGGGAGACCGAGGCCAGGGCGATGACGAGGCTGTTGAGGCCGGACACGGTTTCGTAGCGGGCCTTGAGCAGGTCGGAGGGGCGGGAGACGGCGGCGTTCTGCGGGGCGGCCGGGTTCGCGGTGGCGCCCGCCACCTTCTGCACGGCGGATACCTTGTCCGGGTTCGTGCGCAGGTAGACGGTGCTTGCGGTGCCGTTCGATTTCAGGTCCTTGACGGCGTTGTGCCAGCTCATCAGCACCGAACGGTCGATCTCGGGAGCGAGTTCGTTGGCGCGCAGGATGCCGATGACGGCGTACCAGTGCTCGGCGATCCACACGCGGGTGCCCGGCCTGCTCACGCCGAGCGCTTGCGCGGCGTCGTGGCCGAGGACCACGGTCGGCAGCTTCTGTGAGGAGGCGTCCATCCAGCGTCCGGCCCGCACTTCGCCGCGCAGCGCCGACAGCAGAGTGCGCCGGGCGCCCACCACCTGCAGGCCGCCGTCCCGGTCCTTGGGCATGTAGGGGCTCCGGTATGCCTTGGCGTCGGTCACGGTGATCGCGGTGACCTGCTCGACGGGCCCGATTCGGGAGAGCATTTTTTCGGCTTCCGGCGGCAGCGTCGTCGCTTTGCCCGTGAAGTCCTTGCCGGGAGAGACGGTGAGGAGGTTGCTGCCGAGTGTGTCGAGCTGTGCCAGCAGGTGGGCCTTGCTGGAGCCCGAGACGCCGGTGACGGCGACCAGGGCGGCGATGCCCAGGGCGATGCCGAGGGCCGAGAGCATGGCGCGCAGGCGGCGGATGCGCGGGCCCAGCGTCCCCTGCCGCAGGACGTCACCGAGCCGCAGCCGGGCGGGTCGTGGCAGGTGTTCCACCGGGCCGCTCGGCGCGCCGCCGCGGTCGGTGGGGGTGAGGGAAGAGGTCACAGCCGCGGTCCTCGCTTGTCGAAGGCGATACGTCCGTCGCGGATGCCGATGCGCCGGGGGAAGGACTCGGCGAGTTCGGCGTCATGGGTGATGACCACGACGGTCGTTCCCCGGGAGTTGAGTGTGCGCAGCAACTCGACGATCTCCTGTCCGGAGTGAGTGTCGAGGGCGCCGGTGGGTTCGTCCGCGAGCAGCAGCCGCGGTGCGCCGACGACAGCCCGGGCGATGGCCACACGCTGCTGCTCGCCGCCCGAGAGCTGGCTCGGTTTGTGGTGCAGCCGGTGACCGAGGCCAACGGTGTGGAGCACGCCGGTGGCGCGGCGCCGACGTTCGGCGGCCTCCACGCCGGAGTACAACAGCCCGGTGGCGACGTTCTCCACCGCGCTGAGTCCGGGCATGAGGAAGAACTGCTGGAAGACGAAGCCGATGTCGCGGGCACGCAGCACGGCCAGTTGTGCCTCGTTGAGCCGGTCCACCCGGTGGCCGGTGACGGCGAGGGTGCCGGAGGTGGGGCGGTCCAGGGTGCCGAGCAGAGCGAGCAGGGTGGACTTGCCGGAGCCGGACGGGCCGACCACGGCGACGAGTTCGCCCTCTTCGATGGTGAGGTCGATACCGTGCAGGACGCGCGTGGGCGGGTCGCCGGGGAATTCCCGGACGACGTCGAGCAGGTTCAGGACGGGGGCGGCGGTGGCGGTGCTCACTCGGGGATCACCACCTTGGTGCCTTCTTTGAGGTCGCCCTTGGTGATTTCGGCCCGCGCGTCGGCGACGAGCCCGATCGTCACGGGGACGAGCTTGCGCTGCCCGCCGGGCTGGACGACTTCGACGCCGTAGCCGCCCTCTGCCAGGGCCAGCAGGGCGGTGACCGGGACGGCGAGCACCCGGTGGGCCTTGTGGTCGCTCACCGTCAAGGTCGCGGGTCCCGGGCCGCCCTCCTTCACAGTCTTCTGGTCCGGAAGGGAAACGGACACCTCGGCCTGCTGTTTGGTGTCCCCACCCTGGCCCTGTCCCTCGCCGTCCTGCTGCTGTTCGGCGTTGATGCTCACGGCGGTGACCTTGCCGTTCATCGTGTTGCCATCAGGGAGGGTGACCTTGATCCGGGTGCCCGGTGACAGGCGCGACAGCTGGTCGTAGGAGACCTTGGCGGTGGCCACCAGGTCGGTGCCGGTCACCTTGAGCACGGCCGTACCGGCCAGCGTCGACCCGACGACGCTCACCGTCTTCGACACCCGCAGGCGCGGCACGTCGAGCATGACGACCGAGCTGGGGTCGACCTGCCCCGTTCGAGGGGCGCCCAGGCTCTTCTGCCACCGCTTGACGGCGGTCTCGGTGCCCGCTGTGAACTCGTCGTCGGCGGCCAGACCCAGCCCGTCTGCGTAACCGAGGTCGATCAGGTTCCGCTTCAGGTCGCGGACGTCGTCGCCGCGCATTTCCTTGCCGGCCTTGTTCTTCTTCAGCACGCGCCACAGAGGGCGGTCACCTCGGAAGTAGGGAACGCGAACCCCGTCTCGCTCCCACAGCCACTGTCCGGGGCGCACCACGTCTCCCACTTGCCGGACGGCGGTCAGTGTGCCGCCGACGCGGCCCATGGCATCGGTCTCGTGCCCGTAGCCGATGGTGCCCTTCACGTCCATGCCGGTCGACAAGGAGGTGCGTTCGACCACCGCGGTCGCCTTGGGCTTGGCGAGGCCGTCGCCCCCGCTTGCGTCCCCGTCGCCCAGCCAGTCCTGCTGCTGCGCGACGAATCCCATGGCGGTCACGGCGGTGAGGGTGACCACCGCTGCGGTGACACGCCGGGTGCGGCGCTTGCGGCGCCTGCCGTCACGACGACTGTCGGCGGGGGGTGCGTCCTCAAAGTCGGTACTGTCGCTCGGCCGGTCCACGTGCCCTGCCTCGGGCGTCGTGCTCACTGGTCGTTCCCCTTCGGCGGGTTGATCATGCCCATGCCGCCGACCATGTGCTCCGTGCATTTCTCCAAGACCTTGCCCCAGATCTCCGGGCCCACTTCGGGCATGTTCATCTGCGGTACTCCGTCGACGACGGTCGGATCTGCCATGTCGGTGATGCCGTTCTTGCGGGCGCAGGCAGTGAAGTCCCGGGCGTTCTTCACGGTCCTTTCTTCCTGCTGGGCGCGGAGCTGCTGCATACCGGGCACCTTCTTCTGGCACACCTCCATGGCCTTGTCGATGGCCTGCGCATCGCTCTGCCCGCCCGAGTCGTCGTCGTCTTCGCCCGCACCGGATGCGCCGAGTCCCACACCGTTGTCGTCGACCGTCACCCCGGAGATGCCCTGGTCCCGCAGGCAGCTTTCGAACTGCCGATAGATCGTCTCCTTGTCAGCCGGGGGCGCCGACGTGCCCTTCTTGTCGACGGAGGCCACGTCCTCCTTGCCGCCGTCTCCGTCCGAACCGCCGGCGCAGCCGCCGACCAGCAGGACACCGGAAACAGCCAGCACCAGGGATGACACCTGCGTTCGCACCAGCATGGAAACCTCCGTACGAGAAGGGGCGGCACGTCCGCCCCGACACGACAAGAGGTACGGCAGGTGCGGTGTCGGCCCGGTAAGACCACGACTCACCCATGACTCACCGGATGATCCCCAAGGGCCTGGCGGGTGGTGACGCTGTCCCGCATCACCCATGGCTCACCGAACGGTGCCTAGGGTGACGCCCAGGGCCAGTCAGGTCACGGCCACCCGAGGACACCCGCCGCCCGCCCGGCTACCCGCATCCCCCGCGGACGGGCGGTGGGCCGGACACCTAGGCAGGCACCCGGGGGGAACCCACCCCTGCCGGCCCCCGGCTTGCTGCGAAACCGGGCGTGATCAGGCAGCGGTGAACCGGTCGGGGAGGCTCACCCGGATCTCCAGGCCGCCGCTCTCGCGGCACTGTGCGTCGACCGACCCTCGATGCGCCTCCGCCACCGCCTTGACCACGGACAGGCCCAGTCCGCTGCCTCGGGGGCCGCCCGAGCGGGGGGTGCCCCGCCTGAACGGTTTGAACAGGTCCGTTGTCGTGGTGCCGTCGAGTACCGGACCGGTGTTGGAGACGATCAGCTGGCTGCGTCCCTCGGCGCGATCATGTCGGCTTGCGAGGTGCAGCTCTCCATGCGGCACGTTGTGGCGGACGGCGTTGGTGACGACATTGCTCACCAGCTGGGCGAGCAGCGAGGCGTCGCCCTCCACGGGCGCGGGACCCAGTTCCGTGCGGACCCGGAGGGAGAGCCTCCGCGCTTCCGGGGCGACATCGGTCAGCGCGGCGGCGACGAGATGACTCAAGTCGGTGCGGGTGGGAGACAGGGCCCCGCTCTCCCCCTTGGCCAAGGCCAGGAGGGAGGTGATCAGCTCTTCGCTGCGGCTGGTCGCCGCCAGCGCCTGACGCAGCGCCGGTAGCAGGTCGGCCGGTACCCGGCCCTGCGCGAGCGGCACCTCCAGAGCGGTTCGTTGCAGGGTGAGCGGGGTGCGCAGCTCATGGGACGCCTGCGCGGTGAACACCCGCTGCGCCGCGTGTGCCTTTTCCAGCCGGTCGATCGAGCGGCCGGCGATGCTCCGCCCCAGCCATGCCGCACAGACGGTCAGCAGCACCAGGGCGATACCTGAGCGCAGCAGCAGCTCGTTGAGGACGGCGCCTTCGAAGGAGTCGAAGTACGTGGCAGGCGCACCGGGGGTGACCTGGGAAGTGGTGTCGTCCGGGACGGTGTCGAACGGAGGCACCTCGAGAATACCGGCGTGTGCGCCGATGACCTGGCGAACCGAGAGCCAGTTGAGTGTGAGCAGCACCCCGCCGGCCAGGAGCATGGCCCCGCTGTAGAGGAGGATGAGCCGGTTGCGCAGCGAGACGTGCCGCAGGGACACGTGCCGCAGGGCGGCGGCCGCCTTCCTGACCCGCGTGACCTTCACAGCCGGTACCCGAACCGGGGCACGGTCTCGATCAGCGGCGGATCGCCGAGCTTCCTTCGCAGCTGGTAGACCGCGACCTTGACCGCCGTGGTCTCGGGCGTCAGGTACGGATCCCACACCTGCTCCAGCAGGTCCCGGGTGGTGACGATGCCTCCGTCCGCCGCGAGCAGCACCTCTAGGACGCTGAGTTCCTTGCGGGTGAGGCCCAGCGGGCGGCCCTCGCGTTCGGCGAGCCGGCGAGCGGTGTCCAGCCGCACTCCACGCCGCTCCAGCACCGTGGGCGACCCCGGCGTGCCGCGCCGACGGGCCAGCGCGTGAACACGGGCCACCAGTTCCACGTAGGCGAACGGCTTGGCGAGGTAGTCATCGGCGCCCAGAGTCAAGCCGTCCACGCGGTCGGAAATGGTGCCGGCCGCGGTGAGCATGAGAATGCGGGCAGGGTGACCCGAAGCGACCAGCGTGCGGCACACGGCGTCGCCGCTGATGCCGGGCAGGTCCCGGTCCAGAAGCACCACGTCGAAGTCGGTCGCGGCGGCCAGTTCAAGAGCGCGGGCGCCGTCATGGGCGACACGCACGTTCATGCCTTCGCCGCGCAGCCCGTCGGCGACCATCTGCGCGAGTTCCGCCTCGTCCTCGACAAGCAGTACGTCCATGTCAGCCAGTATCCACTCGCGGGGGTGAGTCTCAGGTGAGTCTCGGTCTTACCGATCCGGCACCGGGAGTGCCGTACCAGTGGACGAGGCGGTCTCGGTGCGTCTCCGGCGCAGCACCATGCCCACCGACCACAACCGGCGGGCAGCTCACTGGCCCGGTGACCCCATACGTGCCGACCTGTGGACCGGGCCATCGGTGGCTTCTGGCAGCGATGCGCCCGGCAGCCCTTGAAGACACCGGGGTGGACCTGCGGTTTCCCACAGACGGGCGCTACTATCACCTCCGGCTGATCCCTATCCCGGACGGGCTGACGGTCTACCTCACCGATGTCACGGAGATCCGCCGCATGGAAGCGGAGCGTGCGGCTGCGGTGCCGTGTACCCGCGCGGCGGGGCGTACTCCAGCGAGATCACCAAACAGCACTGGGCCTTGGTCAGCGCGCTGGCCGACCAAGGCGTCCAGGTCGAGGTGCCTCTCTACGGCTTGGCCCCGCAGCACACCTACCGCGAGGCATATCCACTTGTGATCGACGTGTTCCGGCAGCTCCATAGGCGGTGACGCTCGCCGGTGACTCAGCGGCGCCGGTCTCGCGCTCGGCATCGCCCAGGAGACCCCAGCAGATCTACCGCAGCCCCGCCGTACCATCCGGATCTCCCCCTGGCTCGACCTCACGCTCAGCCAACCCGCCGTGCAAGCCGTCGCACCGCGCGACCCATGATTGTCCCCGTCCGGCCTCGTCGAGATGGGCCGCGCCTGGGCAGGCGGCGACGATGCGGCCAACACATGCCTGAGCCCGATCAACGGCCCACTGACCGGTCTTCCGCCTGTCTCAGTGTTCATCGGCACCCGCGACGTCTTCTACCCGGATGTATTCCGCTTGCGCGAGCGCGCCGCCGCCGAAGGGGCACCTCTCGACGTGACGGTCTGTGCGGGGCGCCGTGTACGTCTACCCGCTCACCCCCACGCCCGAAGGACGGGCCGCAGCCACCCGCATCGTGAAGGACATCTCTTAGTAGTGAGGGTGGCATGTCCGGGGAGTCATAGTGATGGCCGGTGGCTCTCTATGAACTCAACACGCTGGACTTGGCAGGGAACGGACCTGGTCCGATGAGACGACCCACGCCATCTACGAATCGCAGACCCTACGCATCGAGCGCGTCCACGAAACCCATGCCCGCGAGACCGCCTGGACCATAGCCGCCTACGAGACACCCGTCTCCGACCGCATGTGGCACCTGGCCGCGACCGGCGCCACCCCCGTCCCGGTGCTGCAGAATCTGTTGTTCCACCTCGCCGACGGCGATGGCTGGGACACTGCCATCGGTACCGCGGTGGACGAGAGGGTGGACCACACCCGCTTCCCCTACCTGTTCCTCGACGCCACCTACGTCAAGGCCCGCGTCGACCACTGCATCGCCTCCCAGGCCATCGTCATCACCACCGCCGTCACCCAGGACGGCGGCCGCGAAGTCGTCGGCGTCATGGTCGGCGACAGCGAGACCCAAGCCTTCTGGACCCAGTTTCTGCGTCACCTGCGAGAACGCGGCCTGAGCGGCGTCCGCCTGGTCATCTCCGACAGCCACAGCGGTCTGGTCAAAGCGATCCGCAAGGTCATGCTCGGCGCGGCCTGGCAGCGCTGCCGGGTCCACTTCGTCCGCAACGTCTTCGCCGTGATCCCGAAAGGCTCGGCGGAGATGGTCGCCGCGACGATCCGCACCGTCTTCGCCCAGCCCACCGCGGACGCCGTCCACACCCAGCTCGACACCGTCGCCGACATGCTCGGCCGGCAGTTCCCGAAGCTCAGAGAGATGCTGCTGGAGGCCAAGGAAGATCTGACCGCGTTCGCGGACTTTCCCCACCTGCACTGGAAGAAGATCCAGTCGACGAACCCGCTGGAGCGGCTGAACCGGGAGATCAAACGCCGCACCGACGTCGTCCAGGTCTTCCCGAACCCGACCGCCGTGCTCCGCCTCGCCACCGCGGTCCTCGCCGAACTCCACGACGAATGGATCGCCTTCCCTCGCCGCTACCTCTCCAACGAAAGCATGGACGCCCTCTACGCCGACACCCCGACCGTCCTACCAGCCGCGTCAGACGACTGATCACCTACACCACAGCAAGAGGCATGACCGAAGCAAATGTACGAACGAGGATAAAACGACTTTTCGGGGCGTGTTCGAAAGGTGCCGTGCAGGTGGGGACGGCGGCATCGTCTGACCGCCACGGTTCCGCACCGGCCGGTGCGGAACCGGGTCATTCGAAGGTGCAGCGGGCGTTCGCGGGCGGGGAGGTGAGGTTCACGAGGTAGTCGGCGACGGCGTCGTCGACGCAGGTATTGCCAGCGATCAGGGCGGCGCCGTGCTGCTCGCCCTCGACGGTGAGTAGGCTACCTTCCAGCGCCTCGGCCAGGTGGGTGCCTTCCTCGTACGGGGCCACGGGGTCGCCGGTGACGGCGACGGTCAACGTGTCGGGCAGGCCCTTGATCTCCGTGGCGTAGGGGTAGCCCAGGGTCGGCTCCACGGGCCACGCCTCACACATGTTCCGGGTGTCGTCCAGCGGCTGGCCGGTGTCGAGGAACGGGGCGATCTTGGTCATCGTGCGCCTGAGCTTCGACTCCTGTTCCGGGGTGTGCCGTTCCTCGTCCAGGCAGTTGATGACCTCGGTGGCTTCGAGGGCATTGCTGTAGGTGCCGTCGGCATGCCGCTGATAGTAGGCGTCGTGCAGTCCGATCAGGGCGTCGCCGCGTCCGTTCCGCACCTCGCGGATGCCCTTGATGATCGTGGGCCAGCTCGCCTCCGAGTACAGCCCTGCGACGACCCCGTCGATCGCGTCGGAGAAGCTGAGGACTCGCCCGTCCCCGGCCGGGACCGGCTCGTCGATCAGGGGCTGGACGATCTCCTGGAACCGTTCGGTCACCGCCTCGGGGTCGGAACCGAGCGGGCAGTCCGGCATTTCCGTGCACGAAGCGCCCATCAGCTCGAACGAGCGCTGCACGCCGGTGTACTGCTGCTTACGCCGCTCCATGGTGCCCGCGTAGGGGTCCATCGGCCCGTCGAGAACGAGCGCGCGGACGTTCTCGGGGAACATCTCGGCGTAGACCGCTCCCAGCCGCGTGCCGTAACTCGCGCCGAAGTAGCTCAGCTTGTCGTCGCCCAGCACCGCCCGCAGCACGTCCATGTCACGCGCGGCGTCGCGGGTGCCCACGTGGGAAAGGAACTCCTTACTCCCGGTGCGCTCGGCGCACTGCTGCATCCACTGCCGCGTCTCCTCCTCTGTCCAGCTCGCGACGTTGGTCGTCTTCTCCGACATCTCGTCGCTCTCGCGTTCGGCGTCGGTGTAGCAGTCCAGCGTGGGGGTGGACGCGCCGACGCCGCGCGGGTCGATGCCGATCAGGTCGAACTGCTCCAGGACCGGGCTGTCGTGCGCCATCGCAGCGATCAGCGGGGCGAAGCTCATGCCCGCGTATCCCGGGCCGCCCGGATTGGTCATCAACGACCCGACCGGCTCCCCGCCCTTCGCCGGCACCCGCAGCAGCGCGATCGACACCGTCTCGCCACCCGGGTCCTCATAGTCCATTGGCGCCTCCATGCGGGCGCACTCGAACTGGTCGTTCGCGAACAGCTCCGCATCGGTCTCGTTGCTCGCATAGGGCTCGCACGGCTCGAAGGTCAGCTCCTGTTCGTAGAAGCGCCGCAGCTCCTGCGAGGTCTCCTGCGACGACTTGTCCGCGCTCGACGACGTGCAGGCACCGAGCATTCCCACCAGCAGCAGCGTCACACCGACCGCTGCTGTTCGATGGACGCGGGCATGGGTACGCATGCTTCTCCTTAAACGGCGAGTGCGCGAGAACGGCCTCCCGCTCGCCAAGGGGGGTTACCTAGAAATCCATGGTCCCCAGGCGCCGGGGCCGTGACGAGTGACGTCCGTCAGCGGTGCGAGTGACGGATGTAATGGGGGAGCGATGACAGCGCGCACGACTCGCTGATCTACACAGAGAGGGAGCAGTTACCGGCAGACGGTGCACCCAAGGGAGCAGAACCGGCGCACTCAGACGCGGAGATCGCCTACACCACACAGCGGGACGCCATCTCGGCGCCTGAGCCAGTGACGAGAAGGCCCCGCCAAGCACTCGGCGGGGCCTCGTCTTCGCACTCGCGCTAACACGGACGTCCCCAGCGGCTGCGATCGCAAATCCGTCGTCCTCGCAAGTGACGCAGGAACCTGACTGAGTGAGGAGCTGAACGCGTCCTGCGCGCCGAGGCGTTCGAACTCACGGCGAAGCCGTACCGGAGCGCCCCGGTACGGCTTCGCCGTCTCACGGATCCGTCCAGAGGTCCCGTCAGGACAGACCTCGGTGGCGCCTCGCCCTATCACCGACGCCCCCTATAACGTGGGGGTGCGGGAAACCGGTCTGACCAGGTTGAAGACCTCGCGGGCTGCGTATCGCTTGAGGCATCGGATGATCTCGCGGCGGGTCTTGCCCTCCTGGGTACGGCGTTCGTAGTACGCCTGAGTGCGCGGGTCGTGGCGTAGCCCGGCGCACCGCCCCCCCCGTTTGCGGGCCCAGACGAGCAGCTGCCGGTAGCCGGCCGCCGTCGCTGGGAAGGACTCGGTGGCCAGGATCTTTCCCAGCGGGGTGATCACGGCCGCGACATGGACTTCGCCGTGCGTGTCCACGCCCAGGACGACCTCGCGCCGAACGGGCGGATCCGTATCGGAGGAGGAACTGTGCTTTCTACTCGTCCTACTGGTCATGGTGGTTCATCTTCCGCGTCATGACGTGCTGAGTAGCCGACACTGGCCCGGGCGGTCTGAACTGTGATGGCGCCTGATCATCGGCAAAGCCCCTATGGGGACACGCCCTGTGGCTCGGTGACAGCAGGCACCATCCCGCAACGACAGTCGACAGGCCCGTGACTGGACACTGCGGTCAGATATCTCAAGAGTCAGACCCCCGAACGGGACGGCACTACACAACCGTCCCATCGCCCCCGGCACACCAGCGTGCTCCGACCACAGCCGGATGACTTCGTCCGAACCAGCGCCCAACCTAACCTGGACGGGCTGTCGTGAAGTCGGCTTCTCGGCTACTCGTGACCGGCGTTGAGAGACAGTCTGTGGTGCGCCTCGCCAGCAGTGCTTCATCGGCCGCCGCACGAACGGCCGCGAAGCCATCGTGCTCGGCGCCACGGCGATCGACTCGTGCGTACGGCGGGGGCTGTCACTGCGTTCAGGCACAAGAACGGCTGGGCGCTGGTTGTGATGGCCGGGCACGACATTCCTTCGGAAGCCGAACCGGAATGAGTGGAGTCGCGACGGGGTCTGGACAATATCCGCTCACTGGGCCTCACGGATGCACTTCTCATGCCTGCGTCAAGGTCGCTCTCGATAAGCCTTGTCGAGTGCGGCCAAGGCCCCTCCAATGTCCGTGGTCCCGGAGAAGAGAGCTTCGACCTGGGCAAAATGTGTTTGCTGAACAGCGGAGTTCGGCCAGCGCTGATCCATGAAGGGAACCGTGGTTCCAGCCTTCTGCCGCTCCGCGACTTCCCTGATCGCGGAGTCGACGGTGAAGGAGGCGTTCGGGATGGCGGGCAGGGTGGCGCCGGAGCGGTTGTACAGGTTCTGTCCGCGAGCGGATCCCAGGAAGTCGATGAAAGCGAAAGCCTCCTTGCGGTGTGGAGTGTCGGGGTTGAGGCCATAGGCGGCCGATACGGCACCCGGCATCCGTGTGTCGTCGGGGTCATCTGTGGCAGGCAGTGCGGTCATGCGCAGAGTCAGGCCAGGGGCAGCGGCGCGTAGCTCGGACAGTACGCTCGCGACCTGGACGACTCCCACGGCCCGGCCCGTGGCCACCTGGTCGAGCGTTTCCTCGTACGTGGTGTCCAGTGGGTCGGCGTTGAAGCAGCCGCGCCCGTCCATCTCCATGTATTTGCGCAGGGCGGTTCGCCAGCCGGAGTCGGCGAATGTCTCCTTGCCAAGTTCCATGTCGCTGTCGAACTCCGGTTCGTCGGCGTAGACAGTTGTCGCGACCAGGGCGTAGGTGACGAGTTGGGTGACCCAGGGGGTGGCGTTGCCCAGGGCGAGGAGAACCTTGCCGTGGTCGCGGGCCTTGTCGCAGAGGGTCAGGATTTCTGTCCAGGTCCGGGGAGGTGCTCCTCCGATGGCGTCCAGAGCTTCCGTGGAGAAGACCGTTCCGATGCCACTGAAGGTCACAGGTACCGCGAACGTGCTGCCGTTCACCTCAGTGACCGGTTTGACGCCTATGGGCATCGTGAGGTTGAAGCGGCGAAGGCTCAGGTTCTCCAGCAGGTCGTCGTGCTCCAGCGCGGTGACGGAGGCGGGATTGCCGTTGCCGGGCCAGACGGTGAACACGTCGGGGCCGTCACCCGCGCGGAGCTGGCCTGGCAGTTTCTGCTGGAGGTCGCCGGTGTCGGAGTAGTCGACCGTGACGTGTGTGTCGGGGTTGAGGCGGTGGAACTCGGCGACAACGGCGTCCATCGCGGACCTGTCGGTGACGCTTGCCCTGACCGACAACTCGACCGGCCCGTCCTGTTCGGTCCCGAGCGGGCCGCATCCGGTGGTCGTGGTGGCCGCGAGCGCCAGGCTGACGGCGAGGCCGAGCAGGTGTGAGGTGCGTGTCACGGACGGTCTCCGGGCGGGAAGGAGGAATGAGGTTGGCTGGCGCGAGGCGTGGGGTGTCAGGACCGGGTCGGCCGGCGGCGGCTCGTGTGACGTTCACTCGACCGCGCAGCGGTCACACGAGCCGCCCGCGACCCAGGGGGCCGACGGTGGTCAGCCGAGCGTGAGGGCACGCTGTGCGGTGACGACGCGGGAGGAACGCGCCGTCGCGAAGGTGTAGACACCCGGGGTGAGCGTCATCGCTCCCGACGACCAGACGCTGAGGTCCTGGACCGGGATCGTCAGGCTCAGTCGCTTGGAAGCGGCCGCTGGAAGGGTGACCTTCTGGAACGCGACCAGGCGGCGAGGCTCCGCCGCCGCCGAGGTAGGAAGGATGGCGTACACCTGGAGGACCTCGGTGCCCTCGCGCCGTCCGGTGTTGGTCACGGTGACCTCGACGATGACCTGCTGCGCGGCCTTGTCGTAGGTGGCTTCCAAAGAGCCGTGCGCGAAGGTCGTGTAGGACAGACCGTGGCCGAAGGGGAAGCGGGGTTCCTGGTTCCTGGCGTCGTAGAAGCGGTAGCCGACGGCGATGCCCTCGTCGTAGGCGACGGTGCCGTTCGTGCCCGGGTAGGTGGCGGGGGTGGCGCCGGGGCCCTGGGTGGCGTCGGTGGGGAAGGTCACCGGTAGGCGGCCGGTCGGGTCGCTGTCGCCGAAGAGGACGGCGGCGATGGCGGTGCCGGCACCGCGGCCCGCGTACCACGCCTGCACGACGGCCTCCACGTCGTTCAGCCAGGGGGTGGCGACGGGACCGTCGGTGTTGAGGACGACGATCGTGCGGGGGTTGGCGGCGGCGACGGCGGTGATGAGCTGATCCTGGTCTCCGGGCAGTGCGTATCCGTCGTGGTCCATGCCCTCGCCGGCGACGCGGTTGACGAAGACGACGGCAGCGTCGGCCGTGCGGGCCGCTGTCACGGCGGCGGGGATGAGGGACTCGGGTTGCCAGCCGAAGGTCAGGCCGCACGTTCCGGGTTCCGCGGTGGCGTTGTTGTAGGTGATCTCCACGGTGACGGCGCGTCCGGCGGTCAGTGCGGCGGTTCCCTGGAGCGGGTAGTCGTAGGGGCCGAGGAAGAAGCGGGCCATCTGGCGGGTGCCGGAGACGACCGTCCTGCCGTCGATCTTCAGCGTGGTCGTCCCGGACGGCAGCAGGGAGAAGCGGTGCAGGCCGGTGGTGGTCGGCGTCAGCGTGCCGGTCCACTTGGCCGACCACACCTGCGGCAGGCCCTCGACGGGGGCGGCGGTGAAGTCGACGGTGGTGTCGGTGCGGGTCGTGACCGGTGTGCCGGTGCCGTCGGCACTGGCGTAGTAGCTCGCCGTCAGGCCGGCCGCCCCGGTGGGGGTGCGCAGGACGGTGGAGGGGACCGTGGTGAGGGGGAGGTCGCCCTTGGTTCCCTGGGCGTGCGTGATCTTGACGGAGCTTCCGGCGCGGGCGCGGGCGCGGATCGCGTCGAGCGGGGTGGTCCAGGTCCCGGGGTCGACGTAGGTGGAGCCGGACACGCCGGTGAAGGTGTCGGACCCGGCCGGGCCGATGACGGCGAGCGACTTCACCGCGCTGGTGAGCGGCAGGGCCGCGGAGCGGTTGGCGAGGAGCACCGTCGAGGCAACGGCCGCCTCGTGCGCGAGGTCCTTGTGCGCCTGGGTGCTGACGTTGCCCGCCGGGGCGGGGACGGGGTGGTCGAAGAGGCCGTTCGCGAACATGGTGACGAGGATGCGCCGGGCCGCGTCGTCGAGCCGGGCGGCCGGTATCGCACCGCCGGTGAGGGAACCCGCCGGGATCTGAACACCGCCGGGGCCGAGCCCGGCGAGGTCCATGCCGGCCCGGGCGGCGGCGACCTGGTCGTCCCCGGCCCAGAAGTCGGGCACGGTGTAGCCCTGGAGGCCCATGCCCTTCTTCAGGTCGTCGAACAGGCCGGTGTGCCGTGTCGCGAACGTTCCGTTGATCTTCGGGTACGCCATCATTACGGAGGTGGCGGGGGCGGCGGCGATCACCCGACGGAAGGGCGCCTGGTAGTACTCGTGGAGCGCTCGGTCGGACACTTTGGTGTCGATGAAGAAGCGGTCGACTTCCTGGGTGTAGGCGGCGAAGTGCTTGAGGGTGGCCGCCATGTGCTGGGACTGGATGGCCACGGTGAGGGCGGCGCCCAGCCGTCCGGCGAGCACTGGGTCCTCGCCCATGGCCTCGGCCTGACGGCCGAAGTGCCAGGTGCGGGTCAGGTCGATGGTGGGGCCGAGGGCGTTGTTGTACCCCTTGGCCCGGCCCTCGGTGCCGATGGCCTTCCCGATCCGGCCGGCGAGCGTCTCGTCGAAGGTGGCCGCCTGGGCGACCGGCGCGGGGAAGGCGGTGACGCCCGTCTCTCCGCGCAGCCCCGCAGAGGCGTCGACCATGGTGAGGGCGGGGATGCCGAGGTGGGCCACGGCCGCGAAGTCGCAGCGTATGAGGGCCTCTTTCTCGCCGGCCGTCATGCGGGCGAGCAGTTCGGCGGCCCGGTCCTGCGCCACGGACCGCGGCGCGGCGACCGCTCGGTCGGTGACCGCGGGGGCCATGCTCGCGGCCAGGGCCGTGAAGGCTGCGGCAGAGAGGAACGTTCGTCGGTTCACAGCGGCTCTCCGGACTGAGATGGCGGCAGTACGACGCGCCGCCGCGGGTTGGGGGAGGTGAGGCCGGCCGAGGGGTCAGGTCACGGCCGGCCTCGGCTCGATGGGGCTCTGGGAGCAGCCGCGTGGTCGCGGAGCCCCGAGGGATCGCATTTCCCTTTTCTCACTTCTCGGCGGCAGAGTGCTCGCCGCGTCCCACGGTGAACTCTCGGCGCCACGGCCGTATTCGGCCACGAAGTTCTTCCCAGCAGGCTGGAAACTATGGCCTCCTCCGATGCAAGGTCAACCCTCCGGGACCTCCTCTTTAAAATAGGCTCTGACCAGCAGGTTCCTGCCTTGGAATTTTAATGGCGCCCTGAAATTTCAATTGAACGGACCGATGGAATTCTCTGCCATCGACGCCCTGGATGATCTGAATTCTCAAGACAAATAGCAGACACATAGCAGCCCGACGCATCGCGTGATGCGTCGGGCTGCCCTCTTCGCGTACGGGATACGGTCAGGCCGCCGCTCCGAGTTCTGCGGTGTCCAGGACATGGTCGCCCGGCCCGAGGGCGAGGGGTGCGCAGCCGGGGAGTTCCACGGTGGCCGTACAGCCTTCCGGCACCGTGATGTCGGCCTTCATGCCGGTGGCGGTGAGCTCCCAGGACAGTGCGGCCGTCCCGTAGGGAGTGTCATGGCGGACACGGGCCCAGTTGATGCCGCCCCCCGGGCGGGGCCGGAAAGAAAGCCGGCGGTAGCCCGGGGCGGTGGCGCTGATACCGCCGACCACCCGGTGCAGCCAGTCGGCAACGGCTCCGAGCGCGTAGTGGTTGAAGCTGGTCATGCCGCCCGGGTTGAGGGTGCCGTCGGGCCGCAGGCTGTCCCAGCGCTCCCAGATCGTGGTGGCGCCCATGGTGACGGTGTAGAGCCAGGAGGGGCACTCGGTCTGCAGCAACAGCTGGTAGGCGACGTCGAGGTGACCGTTATCGGTGAGGGCGTCGCAGATGAGCGGGGTGCCGACGAAGCCGGTGGAGATGCGCGCGCCGTCGGCGAGCACGATCTCGGCGAGGCGGTCGGCAGCCGGTCCGCGCTGTTCCGGCGTGAGCAGGTCGAAGGCGAGGGCGATCGCGTACGCGGTGGCGCTGTCGCTGGTGAGGCGGGCCGAGGGCAGGACGTACCGCCGCCGGAAGGCGTCGGCTGCCTCGGCGGCGAGTGCCGCGTACCGTTCGGCGTCAGCGTCGAACCCCAACTCCGCAGCGGCCAGGGCGAGATGTCGTGCGGAGTGGGCGAAGTAGGCGGTGGCGACGAGGTAGCGGTCGGTGCGGCCCGCGGCCGGGTCGTCAGGTGGGGCGGCCGGGTCGAGCCAGTCCCCCAGCTGGACGCCGGTGTCCCACAGGCGGGTAGGGCCGGCCAGGCGTTCGACCAGCTCGACCCATGCTTTGGCCATGGGGTAGTGGCGGCGCAGGAGTTCCAGGTCGCCGTAGCGCTGGAAGAGCGTCCAGGGCGTGAGGGTGGCGACGTCTCCCCAGGCGGCGCCGGGGTGGATCGGCGTCCACATCGGCTCGCCCGGGATGACGGGGACGTACCACGGGATCGTGCCGTCCGGGAGTTGTTCGATGCCGACGTCGGTGAGCCAGGAGTCGAGCAGGCCGGCGCAGTCGTGGAGGAAACTCGCCGTCGGGGCGAAGACCTGGATGTCGCCGGTCCAGCCGAGGCGTTCGTCGCGCTGGGGGCAGTCGGTGGGCAGGTCGACGAAGTTGCCGCGCATGCTCCACACGACGTTCTCGTGCAGGCGGTTGACGAGCGGATCGCTGCACTCGAACCATCCGGTGCGGCGCATGTCCGTGTGGTACACGCGGGCGGTCACCTGCCTCGCCGTCAGGTCGCCCGGCCAGCCGCTGACCTCGGCGTAGCGGAATCCGTGCAGGGTGAAACGGGGCTCCCAGGTCAGCGGTCCCGCGCCGGAGAGGATCAGGGTGTCGACGGACGTCGCCTCGCGCAGGGGGCGAGTGGCGAGCTCTCCGTCCTGGAGGACTTCGGCGTGCCGCAGGGTGAGGGTGGTACCGGCCGGTCCGTCGACGGTGACCCGGAGACGGCCGACGAGGTTCTGCCCGAAGTCGAGCAGGTGGCGTCCGTTGCCGGTACGGGTGACGGTGACCGGGGTGATCTCCTCGGTGCAGCGCACGGGCGGCCCGAGAGGTGCGACGAGGGTGCCGGCATCTCGTGCGCCCGTGCGGACCGGCGTCCAGTCCCCCGTGCCGGCCGCAGTCGGTGTGGCCCAGGCGGGATCGTGCAGGCGGGCGTCGAAGGTCTCCCCTTCGTACAGGCCGCTGGCGAGGATCGGGCCGGGCGCCGCTTCCCAGGTTCGGTCGGTGGCGACGACCTGCGTGGTGCCGTCGTCGTACTCCACCTCCAACTGGGCGATGAGGGACTGGTCGGTGCCGTAGATGTTGCGGGTGCCGCCGTCGAAGCCGTACCTGCCGCGGTACCAGCCATCGCCGAGCCAGGCACCGACGGTGTTGGCGCCCTCGGTGAGATGGGCGGTGACGTCGTGGGTGCGATACCGCAGCCGGTGCGGATAGACGGTCCAACCCGGTGCGAGCGCCTCGTCGCCGACGCGGCGTCCGTTGATCTCCACCTCGTACAGGCCGTGAGCGGTGACATAGAGGCGTGCGCGGGCGACGGGCCGGTCGAGACGGAAGTCCTTGCGCACGCGGGCGGGGCGGCGCTCGCCCTCGGGGTCCTCGTCCCAGTCGGCGCCCACGGGTACGGCCTGCCAGTCGGCGGCGTCGAGGAGTCCGGCCTCGACGGCTGCCGGTGTGCTCCACTCCGAGGGGTCCGCGGCGTCGGGAGTCCAGACGCGGACGCGGACGGTGGCGCGTTCCCGGGATGTCAGGGGGTCGCCGGGCCACGGCACGAGGACCTGCTCGGCGCTGTCGACGCGCCCGGTGCGGCGGATACCGCCACGGCGTTCAACTTCCAGCTCGTACGACACCTGGCGGCCGGTGCCTGCGGGCAAGGTCCAGGTCAGCCGGGGGGAGGCGACTCCGATGCCGAGTCCGTCCGGCAGGTGTTCGAAGCTGACCGGGGAGGGCTGAGCGGGGAGCAAGGGGAGAGCCTTCTTTCACGTGTGGTCACAGTCGGCAGCGTGACGGGTGGGCGCGGCGAACTCCCTGGAGCCGAGGGCCGGGAGACGGCAGGCCGGGGTGAGGACCGGGTCAGCCCTTCAGCGCTCCCGAGGTGAGGCCCTTCATGACCTTCTGGTTGAGGAAGAGGTAGATCAGGAGGGTGCCGAAGACGTTGATGCAGATGGCCGCGAAGAGGGGGCCGTACTGGGTGGCGCCGAAGTCGCCGGTGAAGTTGAGCAGGCCGACCTGGATGGTGCGCAGGTCCTGGTTGTTGGTGAAGGTCAGCGCGATGAGCAGGTCGTTCCAGATGAAGAAGAACTGCACCAGGCCGACGGTGAGCAGGGCATTGCGGACCAAGGGGAGGCTGATGGTCCAGAAGGCGCGCAGGATGCCGGCGCCGTCGATGGTGGCGGCCTCGAACAGCTCGCGGGGGACGCTGCGGTAGTAGGTGGCCATCATGAAGACGGTCAGGGGCAGGCCCGTGCCGGTGTAGGTGAGGATCAGCGGCCACAGGGTGCCGGACAGGCCGGTCTGGAAGTACACCGTGAACAGGGGCAGCAGGATCATCTGCGGCGGGACCATCATGCCCGCGAGGAAGACCAGCAGAGTGAGGCTGCGGCCCTTCCACACCATGACCTGCAGGGCGAAGCCGGCGGCGGTGCCAAGCAGCAGCATCAGCGCGAGTGCGGGGACGACGGCGAGCAGGCTGTTCTGTACGTAGAGGCCGATGTTGCCGGTCGTCCACGCCTCGGTGTAGTTGCCCCACTCCCAGGTGGTGGGCAGGCTCCAGGTGGAGTTGTTCAGGTAGTCGTCGTTGGACTTCAGGGAGGTGAGGAACATCCAGATCATCGGGTAGACCTCGACGACCAGCAGGAGAGCGACGACGACCTTGACCCAGAGGCGGCTTCCCGGACGGCCGCGCCGGGCCCGCGGGGCACGCACGGGCGCGTGCCCGGAGCCGCCTGCGGAGGTCTTCACGGGTGTGTCGATGGTGGCCATGACTCTCAGCCCTCCGTGAGGTCGCGCCGCGAGACGCGGTAGACGACCAGGCTCACCAGCAGGCACACGACGGTCAGCAGCAGGGCGATCGTGCTGCCGTAGCCGTAATCGCTGTAGGTGAACGACGTCTGGAACATGTACAGGGTCAGCGGGGTGGTGCCCGTGCCGGGGCCGCCGTTGGTCAACGCGACGATCGAGTCGAAGACCTTCAGCGTGCCGTTGATGCTGAAGATCAGCGAGGACATCAGTACAGGCAGGGACAGCGGCAGCACGATGTGGCGGACCAGCCTGAGTCCCGTGGCTCCGTCGAGGCGGGCCGATTCCAGGACCTCGTCGGGGATGTCGACGAGGCCGGCGAAGAGGAGTACCGCGTAGAAGCCCATGGAGCGCCAGATGTCCATGACGATCAGGACCCAGAATGCGCTGCCGGCGCTGCCGAAGAAGTCGACGGATTCGATGCCGAAGGCGTTGAGAAGGGAGTTGACCGGGCCGGTCTGTGGGGCGACCTGGAAGAACTTCTGGAAGAGCAGGCCGACGGCGACGGTGGGCAGCACGACCGGGAAGAACACCAGGGTGCGGACGAGCGCCGAGGCACGTTTGAGGAAGAAGACGTAGAGGAGCGCCAGGAGATACCCAGCGACCACCTGCCCGGCAGTGACGACGACGACGTACTTCAGGGTGAACCACAGGGCGTCGTGGACAGCCGAATCGTCCAGGAGGCGGGAGAAGTTGGCGACGCCGTTGCCGGTGAAGCCGTTGATCGTGTTGCCCTTGGTGAAGGAGTACCCGAGCGACCACATCATCGGGACCAGCATGATCAGGGAGTAGACGAGGAGGGCGGGACCGAGCAGGAGCACGATGGCCCTGCGGTCACCGAGTACGCGGTGCATGGGTGGTGTCCACTTTCTTCGGAGGGACGGGGACGGCCCGCGCGCGGCGGGGCGGGCAGGAGCGAGCGGGCCGTCCCCGGCCGGTCACTGGGCGGCCAGCGCGTCCTGAACGGTCTGCATGAACTGCTCGGGGCTCGTGCTGCCGCTGACCAGACCCGCCGCGTTCTGCTGGCTGACGGTGGTCGCCTTGGTGCTGAACAGGGCCTCGAACCACAGCACGTTCTGCTTCGAGGCACTGATGGTGTCCCGCACCTGGGTGGTGACCTCGTTGGCGTCCTTGACCTCGGTGTTCACCTTGAAGCCGGAAATGGAGCCGTGGTCCTTCAGCGCGGTGGAGCCGTAGTTCTTCGCGATGCAGGACACCCAGTCGCCGGTCTTCTTGTCGAAGGACTTCGAGGCGAAGGTGATACCCAGGCCGACGTTGGACGGGTACTGGTCCACGGAGCCCTTGCCCCCGGTCACCGCCGGGAAGGGCATGAAGCCGGTGTTCTCCGCACCGATCTTGTTCTGCTTGTCGTCGGAGATGTTCGCCAGTGCCCAACTGCCCATGTAGAACATGGCGGCCTTGCCGGTGAGGAACTGGTTCATCGCCGTGTCGTAGTCGATGGAGCCGACGCCCTTGCCGAAGTAGCCCTTCTTGCCGAGGGCCGCGACCTCCTCGGCGGCCTTCACGTACTCCGGGTCGGTCAGCTTCGCCTTGCCGTCCGCCACCTTCTGCAGGGCGTCGGGGCCGAGGCTGCGGTAGAGGTAGCCGCTGATGAGACGGGTGAGCGGCCAGCCCTGCTGACCGGATGCGGAGAACGGCTGGACGCCCTTCGCCTCCAGCTTCGCCGCGGCCGACACCAGCTCCTCCCAGGTGCCCGGCACCTTGATCCCGTTGTCCGCGAAGACCTTCTTGTTGTAGAAGATGCCCTCGATGTTGTACTCGTACGGCAGGACCTGGAGTTCCCCGCCGTACAGGGCCTTGATGGTGGAGACGGCGGCCGGCTCCAGCTGGTCGAGAGCGCCCAGCTCCTTGAGCTTGGCCTCCAGGTCGGCGACCTTGCCGGACTTGGCCAACTGCTGGGTGAGCGCCGGGGCGTTGCCCGCGGCGAACTGCACCGGCAGCGCGTCCTGGCCGGCCAGCAACTGGAGCTTCTGGTCCAGGCTCGCCTGCGGAACGGTCTCCACCTTCAGCGGCAGGGCGTCGTTCGCGGCCTTGCACTCGCCCTTGGACATGGTGGTCAGCGCCGTCTTCACGGTGGTGTTCTCGGTGACGCTCAGGTAGTCGAAGTTCTCGGGGGCGGAGGAGGAGCCGCCGGCCCCGCTGCCGCCGCACGCGGTGGCGAGCAGCGCGAGCGAGGCGGTGCCGGCGGTGAGCAGGCTCAGTCGCGCACGACGGGCGCGGGAGGTACGAAGGGGCACGGAGGACTCCCAAGGATCATGACGAGCGGGGCGAGGTGCGGGAAACAGCGCCAGGGGCGAAGTACGGGGCCCGGCAGCACGTGGGCAGCGACCCGGCAGAGCCGTGTAAAACGTTCTTCACAGCGAGTGGGCAACACCCTGCACCGCTCCCCCGCCACCGTCAAGACACAAGCAGGTAACACCGTGGTGATCAACGAAGGGCTTGACGGATAGCGGGGAGTAGCGTGTAGACCGTTACACCTACGACTACTCACTTCGGGACGTGGACCATGGACGGGGCTTCCGCAGCCAAGCCGAACAAGCGCGTGACCATCACCGATGTCGCCCGGCACGCCGGGGTGTCCACGGCTGCCGTCTCCAAGGTGATGCGCAATGCCTACGGCGTCAGCGAGGCCATGCGGGAGAAGGTCCAGGCGGCCATCGCCGACCTGGGCTATCGTCCGCACGCGGCGGCGCGAGGGATGCGCGGCCGGACCTACACCATCGGTGTACTGCTGGACAACGTCCGCAACGCGTTCTTCGCCGACATCCTCGACGGCATCCGGGACGAACTCCGCCACACCGACTACACGGTGCTGATCGGTGCGGCCGGCTTCGACCCCGAGGAACAGGCCCGGACCATCCGTTCCCTGGTGGACCGGCAGATGGACGGACTGATCCTCATCGCCCCGGGGACACCGCGCGCGGAGGTGCTGGAAACGGCCGCTTCGACGCCGACCGTGGTCATCGGGCACCACGACGCCTCCGACACCTACGACTCGGTCGTCGACGCCGACGACCTCGGCGCCGGTCTGGTGGTGGACCATCTGGTCTCGCTCGGCCACCGTGACATCGCCCTGGTCTCGGCCCCGGGCACCCGGGCCAACAAGTGGAAGCGCACACCGGAGGCCGTGCTGAGCGAGGGCTATCTGCACGCGATGCGACGGCACGGACTCGACCGGCTCGCGCGGGTCCACCACACCGCCTACTCCGACGACGGCGGCTTCAAGGCGGGCATGACACTGCTGACGGCCGACCGTCCGCCGACCGCCGTGATGACCGGTGCGGACGTCGCCGCACTGGGCGTCTACCGCGCCGCACACGAACTCGGCCTGCGCATTCCCCGGGACCTGTCGCTCGTCGGCTACAACAACACCGCGCTCGCCGCCCTGGCCCCCGTGCAACTGACCAGCGTGGACCAGGCGGGACACACCATGGGTTCCGCCGCCGCCCGGATGCTCGTCGAGCGCGTCGAAAGCCGAAGGGACAGAGCCATGCAGACCACGATGACCCCCCGTCTGGTGGTGCGCTCCACCACCGGCGCGCCGCAGGGACGCTAGGCCGTGGACCGGCGACCGACCGCCACTCCCCCAGCTCACCGCGAACGTGGCTCCGGCGGAGCGACGGCGGTGGCCGGACCTGTCGGCCGCCCACGTCCCCGGGTCGGCATCAAGGACGTGGCGCGGGAGGCAGGCGTCTCGCTCGGTACGGTCTCCAACGTCCTCAACCGGCCCGAGATCGTGTCCGAGGGAACGCGCTCGCGCGTCCTGGAAGTGATCGACTCCCTCGGCTACGTCCGGGCCGAGGGCGCGCGGCAGTTGCGCGGCTGGGCCTCCCGGGTGATCGCCGTCATGGTGCTCGATATGGCGAACCCGTTCTTCACCGCGCTCGCCTCCGGGGTGGAACAGGCCGCCCGTGAGGCGGACCTCGGCGTCATGGTCTGCACGGGCGCCCACGACCCGGCAGAGGCGGCACGTCACCTGTCGCTGATCACTTCGCACCAGGTCCGCGGTGCCGTGCTGGCCTCCGGCGAAGGAGTCGGGCGCACCGTCGCGGCCTTCCGCCGCAACGCCGTGCCCTTCGTCGTGGCCGACCAGTACGCGCCCCAGCCCGCGGCATGCTCCGTCGGCATCGACGACGTGGCGGGCGGACGGGCCGCGGTACGGCACCTGCTCGAGCGGGGCCACCGCTCCCTCGCCTACGTCAGCGGCCCCGACCGCCTCCAGCAGGTGCGGGACCGCCGCCGGGGCGCCCTCACCGCGATCAGCGAGTCCGGCCTGCCGTCCGCCGCGCTGAGAGAACTGTCCTGCGACGCCCTCACCGTGACGGCCGGCAAGGACGCCGGGCACCGCGTCCTCGGTCTGCCCGAGCGGCCCACCGCCGTCTTCTGCGCCAACGACCTGCTCGCCCTCGGTGTCCTGCAGGCCCTGTACGAGGCCGGTCTGAGAGTGCCGGACGACATCGCGGTGGTGGGATACGACGACATCGAATTCGCCGCGTCCGCCGTGGTACCGCTCACCTCGGTGCGACGACCGGCATCCGCTATGGGACGGCAGGCCGGCCGACTGCTCATCGAGGACACGGCCCACGGGATCAGGCACACGCACCGCCACGTCGTGCTGCAACCCGAACTGGTCGTACGCCGGTCGACGCTGGCGGCTCCCGCGCGCTGACGGGGTCGGCTCGGGGCCGTGGGGAGCGTGTGCGGGAGCGATGACGGGTACGGCGGGGAAGACGGGCACGGCGAAACTCCGGCCGACGGTACGGGAGGGTCGACCGCGGAGACGATGATCATCTCCGGCTGTCGGAGAGACGTCGAGCGAGAACGCACCGACGGGCCCCGTCCGAGCATGCGTCCTGCCGGGCGGCCCTGCCCACCCCCACCGTCATTCACGTTACGGATGGTGTCCATCCGTAAGGTGAATAGGGCCCTCCGTTCACGTGCGGGGCTTCGCTCATCCCCCGGTCTCGTCGGCCATCCGCCTGCCGACCCGGGCGGCGGTCTCGCGCAGCCAGATGTGGGCCGCGTCGTGGGTGTGCACCGGGTGCCACCACAACGCCTCTCGCAGGGGCACCGCCTCGTAGGGCGGCTCCACCACGCGCACGGCGGCGAGCGGGGCGAGGAGCCGTGCGAGGCGGGCCTGGATGAGGGCGATGCGCCGCGTTCCGCTGACCAGCAGCGGCATGATCTGGAAGCTGTCGACGGAGACCTCGACGCGGGGCTCGATGCCCAGCATCCCGAGCTGGCGCACGGCCGGGGCGTCATAGGTGCGCTGGTAGGTGACCCAGGGCAGCCGGGCCAGGTCCTCCCGGGTCAGCCGGTCGTCGACGCTCGGGTGGTCGTCGGCGACGAGGAAGACCCACCGGTCCTGGTAGAGGTCGGTGGCGGGGAAGTCGCTGATGACGCCGTGCGGCATGAGCAGGCCGTCGGTGGTGCTCAGCAGGGTGTCCGTGGCGTCCACCACGGTGGTCGGCGTCTGCGCGAAACGCAGCCGGATGCCGGGGGCCTCCTGGTGCACGACCCGGGCGAGTTCGGCGCCGAAGACGGCGACCGCGTAGTCGGACGCCACAAGCTTGAACTCACGGCTCTCCGTGGCCGGGTCGAAGTCCGCCTGGCTGGCGAAGAGACGTTCCAGCAGGTCGTAGGCGGTGGACGCGCGGTCGAGGAGAACCTGCCCGAGGGCGGTGAGTTCGTAGTGGCCGCCGACCCGGGCCAGCAGGTCGTCGTCGAAGTGCCGGCGCAGGCGGGAGAGTGCCGCGCTCATCGCCGGCTGGCTGAGGCCGACGCGCTGTCCGGCGCGGGTGACGTTGCGCTCTTCGAGGAGAGCGCGCAGGGCGACGACGAGGTTGAGGTCCAGGCGACTGAGATTCACGGCGACTTTTCTCGTTGTTCGGCGATGACCTGCGGAAATTCGACTCATGGATGACTGCCATCCACGGAATCTATTTCCCTGATCGCGGGTGGCGAGTCCAGATTAGTGCCATCGCAATCAGGAGGACATGTCCGTGAAACCTGAAGCCGCGTCCGCCCTCTTCGCCGGACCCTTCGCCCTCGCCACCCTTTCGGCCCTCGACGGGGCCGCCTTCCCCGCTCTCGTCACCTCCGACGCCCAGGTGATCGACCTGCGAGACGCTCTGGACGACGCCGACCTGAGCGTGCGGGACCTCCTGAACGACTGGGAGGCGGTGCTGCCCCGGTTGACGGCCCTGGCCGGCGACAGCGCGCCACGACGCGCGCCGCTGGCGGACTTCCGGGTGCACGCACCGGTCGAACCGCGCCAGGTGTTCCAGTCCGGCGCCAACTACCGGCAGCACGTCATCGACCTGCACGTCGCGCACCGCGCCCCGGGTGACGACCGGCCGGAGGAGGAGCGCCGCGCGGAGGCCGCGGAGATCATGGACCGGCGGGCGGCCGAGGACTTGCCGTACGTGTTCATCGGCCTGCCCAGCGCGATCACCGGTCCCTACGACGACGTCGCGCTGCCCGCGTGGGCCGAGAAGCCCGACTGGGAACTGGAACTGGCCGCGGTGATCGGCCGCCCGGCCTACCAGGTGTCCGTCGAGGAAGCCCTGGACCACGTCGCGGGCTACACGATCGCCAACGACCTGACCGACCGGGCCACCGTCTTCCGCCGGGACATGCCGCAGATCGGCACCGACTGGCTGCGCAGCAAGAACGCCCCGGGCTTCACGCCGCTCGGGCCCTGGATCGTGCCCGCCGCCTCGGTCGGGGACACGGGCGACCTGCGTCTGACGCTGAAGCTCAACGGCGAGACCATGCAGGACGAGTCGACCAAGGACATGATCTTCGACGTCGCCCGGATGGTCTCCTACGCCTCGCAGACCGCCCGGCTGCTCCCCGGCGACCTGGTGCTCACCGGCTCCCCGGCCGGCAACGGCATGCACTGGGGTCGGCTGCTGCGCGACGGCGACGTCATGGACGCCTCCATCACCGGGGTCGGCGCCCAGCGCACCCGTTGCGTGGCGGAGGCGGCCCGATGACGCTGGACCGCACGGACCCCGAGGGGTCGATCGCCCGGACCGCGAAGGCGTGCTCGAACTGGGGCCGCTGGGGCGGGGACGACGTGCTCGGCACGCTCAACTTCCTCGACGAGGCCAAGCGCCGCGAAGGTGCCGCACTGATCCGGCGGGGTGTCAGCTTCTCCCTCTCGCAGCGGTTCGACATCGACGGCCCGCAGAAGGGCTGGCGGCGGCGCACCAACCCGGTGCACACCATGCTGGACACCGGCACGGACGCGGCCCTCGGCAACCAGGGCCTGCCGCACGGCATCGGCGGCGCCGACGACGTCATCGCGATGCCGCTGCAGTGCTCCACCCAGTGGGACGGGCTCGGCCACATCTTCGACCACGGCAAGGCGTGGAACGGGCGCCCGGCCGAGCAGGTCGTCACCTCCGACGGCGACCAGGTCACCGGCATCGAGCACATGGCCCCGCATGTCGCCGGACGCGGAGTACTCCTGGACGTCGGCCGGGTCGTCGGTGAGAACGGTGAGCTGCCGGACGGCTTCGCGATCACCGAGGAGCACCTGGCCGCGACCGCCGAGGCGCACGGTGTGCGGGTGGGTCGCGGCGACATCGTCCTCGTCCGCACCGGCCAGCTCGCCCGGGTGCGCCGCGACGGATGGGGCGACTACGCCGGCGGGCCCGCCCCCGGCCTGTCGTTCACCACGGCGGGCTGGCTGCACGGCAGCGAGATCGCCGCGATCGCCACCGACACCTGGGGCTTCGAGGTCCGCCCGAACGAGTTCGAGCACGCCTTCCAGCCGCTGCACCAGGTCGCCATCCCCCACCTCGGCCTGCTGATCGGCGAGATGTGGGACCTGGAGGCGCTCGCAGCGGATTGCGCGGCCGACGGGGAGTACGCCTTCTGGCTCACCGCCGCGCCCCTGCCCATCACCGGCGCGGTCGGCTCACCCGTCAACCCGATCGCCGTCAAGTAAACAGCGGAACGAGGGAGTTCCCCATGAGCGAAGCCCGTAAAGTCCTGGTGATCGGCGGGGGTGCGGCCGGCAACGCCGTCACGATCCTGCTGCGTCGCGCCGGCCTCACCGTGGACCTGGTCGAGGCCAAGGACGACTGGAACGCCACCGCCGGCTCCGGCATCACCCTCCAGGGCAACGCCCTGCGCGTCCTGCGTGGACTCGGCGTCTGGGAGCAGGTGGAGACGTCCGGCTTCGGCTTCGGCTCCGTCGGCATCACCGCCCCCGACGGCACCGTCCTGCACGTCCAGGACGACCTGCGCACCGGCGGCGACGACCTGCCCGCCACCGTCGGCATGCAGCGCCCCCGGCTCCAGCAGATCCTCATCGACGCCGTGCGCGCCGGCGGCGCCGCCGTCCGCCTCGGCACCACCGCCGAGATCCTGGACCAGGACGCCAACGGCGTCTCCGTGCGCCTCTCCGACGGCACCGAGCACCGCTACGACCTCGTGGTCGCCGCCGACGGCCTCGGCTCCCGCACCCGCGCCGCGATCGGCATCAAGGACAAGCCGGAACCGACCGGCATGGCCATCTGGCGCATCGCCGCCCCGCGCCCGGCCGGCGTCACCCGTACCGACCTCGCCTACGGCGGCTCGGCCTACATCGCCGGCTACTGCCCGACCAGCGAGACCACCCTGTACGCGTACGTCGTCGAGGCCAACCGTGACCGCGCGTCGATCCCGCCGGAGTCGTACGCCGACGAGATGCGGCGCCTGACCTCCTCCTACGGCGGCTTCTGGCCGGAGATCACCGAGCACATCACCGACCCGGCGAAGGTCAACTACACCTGGTTCGACCGGCTGCTGGTCGAGGGCTCCTGGCGCCGCGGCCGGGTGGTGCTCGTCGGCGACGCCGCGCACTGCTGCCCGCCCACTCTCGCCCAGGGCGCCGCGCTGTCCCTGGAAGACGCCTGGGTGCTCTCGCAGATGCTGACCGGGTCCGACGCGTGGGACGACGTCCTGTTCCAGGCGTACTACGAGCGGCGGATCGCCCGTGTCCGCCCGGTCGTGGAGGCGTCCGTACAGATCGGGCAGTGGCAGCTCGACGGGGTGCGCGACGCGGACGTGCCCGGCCTGATGGGCCGCACGATGACCATGCTCCGGGAGCTGCCGTGACCGCCGAGAACGCGCCCACCGCCGTGACCGCGGCGAACGCGCCCACCGTGGACGTGCACGCCCACGTCCTGCTGCCCGAGGTCGAGGCGCTCGTCGCCGGCCTGCCCGGCCACCCCGAGGCCAGGGAGCTGGACGCCCGCCGCAACGGCCCCGCCGCCCTCGCCGTCAGCGGCCCCATGGTCCGCGAGCGCGTCCCGAGGCTGACCGACCCCGCCGTTCGCCTGGCCGCGATGGACGCGCAGGGCGTGGACGTGCAGCTGGTCAGCCCCTCGCCCTCGCACTACCACTACTGGACCGACGAGGACACCGCCGAGAAGCTGTACCGGCTCGCCAACGAGGCCACGGCCGCGCACTGTTCGACCGCCCCCGAGCGGCTGCGCGGACTCGGACTGGCCCCGCTCCAGCACCCCCAGCAGGCGGTACGCGCCCTGGACCACGCCCTGGAACAGGGCCTGGCCGGGGTGGAGATCTCCAGTCACGCCCCGGGACGCGACCTGTCCGACCCGGCCTACGAGCCCTTCTGGACCCGGGCCGGGGAAACCGGCGCGCTCGTCCTCCTGCACCCCTTCGGCTGCACCCTGGACGAGCGGCTGGACCGGTGGTACCTGTCCAACACGGTCGGACAGCCCACCGAGAACGCCGTCGCGCTGTCCCACCTGATCTTCTCGGGCGTGCTCGACCGCCACCCGGGGCTGACGCTGATCGCCGCGCACGGCGGCGGCTACCTGCCCACCCACATCGGCCGCTCCGACCACGCCTGGTCGGCCCGCTCCGACGCGGGCGCCGACTGCGCGCACCCGCCCAGCAGCTACCTGAAGCGGCTGTACTTCGACTCGCTGGTCCACGACCCGCACGTGCTGCGGGAGCTGATCCGGGTGGCCGGCGCGGACCGGGTGCTGCTCGGCTCCGACTTCCCCTTCGACATGGGCACCGAGGACCCGGTCGGCGCCCTGCGCGCCGCGCGCCTGTCCGACGCCGACTTCCACGCCGTCCGGGGCGGCAACGCCGTCGCCCTCCTCCGGAAGGACTGATCATCATGCGCCTGCTCACCCACCTGCGGCACGTCGACCTCGCCGTGCCCGACTACGACAAGCAGCTCGACTTCTACGCCGGCGTCTGGGGCCTGACCAAGGTCGCCGAGGACTCCGGCATCTCCTTCCTGGCCGCCGAGGGCTCCCCGGAGCAGTACGTCGTGCGGCTGCGCAAGGCCGAGGAGAAGCGCCTCGACCTCGTCTCCTACGGTGCCGCGTCCCCCGCGGACGTCGACACCCTCGCCGAGCGACTGCTCGCGGGCGGCGTCCAGTTGATCTCCCGGCCGGGCAAGGTCGAGACCCCCGGCGGCGGTTACGGCTTCCGGTTCTTCGACGTCGACGGCCGCACCATCGAGGTGTCGGCCGACGTCGAGGTCAGGCGGCACCGCAGGATCGAGGAGAAGGAGGCCATCCCGGTCAAGCTCTCCCACGTCGTCCTCAACTCCCCCGACCTGAACCGCACCCGCGAGTGGTACGAGCGCCACCTCGGCTTCGCGCTGTCGGACACGCTCAGCTCGCCGCACATGGGCGAGGTCATGCACTTCATGCGGATCAGCAGCCAGCACCACTCCATGGCCCTCGCGAAGGGCCCGCACACCGCGCTGCACCACATCTCCTTCGAGATGCGCGGCATCGACGAGTACATGCGCGGCTCGGGCCGCGTCATCCGGGCGGGCCACAAGAAGGTCTGGGGTCCCGGCCGGCACATGGCGGGCGACAACACCTTCACGTACTTCCTCGACCCGCACGGCAACACCGTCGAGTACACCACCGAGCTGGAGTGCCTGGACGAGGACACCTGGCACCCGCACGTCTACGACTTCTCCCAGCCCGAGGTCACCGACCAGTGGGGCACCGCCAACCCGATGAACGAACTGATCGCCAAGGAGTCGTTCAACGACCCCGACCGCGGCGTGTTCGTCGCCCCGCCGGTCTGATCCGCTCCCCGCGCACCGGGGACGCGGCGGCGGCGTCCACGCCCTGACTCCCGCCGCCGCGGCCCCGGCCCCCGCTCCCCCTTCCCCCCCACGGCTCCCGCATCAACGACGATCGAAGGAACCGCCCCGATGACCCCTCGCACGACCCCGCTGTCCCGTCGCGGCCTGCTTGCCGGCGGCGCGGCCGCCACCGCGCTCGCCGTCACCCCGCAGGCCGCCGCCGCGCCCCGCGCCGAGCCGCGGGACAAGTCCCGGCCGGGAAAGGGCACGGTCGTGCACCTGCTGGGCACGGCGGGCGGCCCCCCGCCGTACAGCGAGCGCATGGGCATCGCCTCCGCCGTGACCGTCGGCACCGACACCTACCTGGTGGACTGCGGCCGGGGCGCCGTGACCCAGTACCTGCGGGCGGGACTGTCGATGCCGTCGCTCGAGGGGATCTTCCTCACCCACCTGCACGCCGACCACATCGTCGACTACTTCGACTTCCCGCTGCTGTGCGCCGGCGTCATGCCGCCCCAGCCGGGGTTCGGCGGCACGGTGCGGGTGTGGGGTCCTGGACCGAGCGACACGGTCACTTCGGGTCCCGTCACCCCCGAGCAGCCCGCGCCCGGAATCGTCGAGACCACCCGGCGTGCGAACGCCACCTTCGCCGCCTCCACCAACGCCTTCGTCGCCGGGGGCTTCGGCATCGACCCCGTGTCCATGCTCGACGTGACCGAGCTGTCGGCACGGCCCGGCACGGTGGTGACCGTCCTGGACACCGCCACCGTGAAGGTGACGGCGACCCGGGTCCCGCACGGCAACATGTCCCCCTCGTACGCCTACCGGTTCGACACCGCGGACGGTTCCGTCGTCTTCTCCGGCGACACCAGCCGCAGCGACGACCTGATCGCGCTGGCCCACGGCTGCGACCTGCTGGTCCACGAGGCCGTCGACGCCGCGTGGTTCGAAAGGCAGGGCATGCCCGCTCCCCTCGTCGACCACATGCGCGAGGTGCACACCGACGTCGCCGAGGTGGGCGCCATCGCCGCCGCCGCGGGGGCGCGCCAGGTGGTCCTCAGTCACCTCGCGCCGGCCGACCCGGCCCAGTTCTCCGACCGCGAGTGGGGCGCGGCGGCCCGTGCCTCCGCCCGGGCGGCCGGCTACCGGGGCCGCGTCACCGTGGGTCACGACCTCATGCGCATCCCCCTCTCCTGATCACACTCCGCTGGAGCCGCACCATGCGTTTCGCCGCATACGAACACCGACACCACCACCGGGTGGCGGTCGTGGAAGAGGACGGCACCCTCTTCCCCCTGCCGGGCGTCACCTCGCTCACCGCACTGATCCAGCGGACCGACGGGCTCCCCGGGCTGCTCGCCGCCGGCGCCGCGGCCCTGGACGTCCCCCCGGGCCCGCATGTCTCCCAGGTCCGGTTGCTGCCTCCGCTGCAGCCCACGTCCGTACGGGACTTCGTGACCTTCGAGGAACACGTGGAAGGGGTGCGCCGATCCGTGGAGGGCACCGGCGGCGTCCCCGAGCAGTGGTACGCGGCCCCGACCTTCTACTTCACCAATCCGCACGCGATCTACGGCCCCGGGGACGGCGTCCCCGTACCCCCCGGTTCGGCCGTGCTCGACTTCGAACTCGAAGTGGGCGCCGTGGCCGGCCGGGAGGGCCGCGACCTCACCGCCGAACAGGCCCGCGACCACATCGTCGGCTACACCGTCTTCAACGACTGGTCCGCGCGGGATCTCCAGGGCGCGGAGATGAAGGTGGGCCTCGGCCCGTGCAAGGGCAAGGACACCGCCACCACCCTCGGCCCGTACCTGGTCACCGCGGACGAGCTGGAGCCCTACCGGGACTCCGAAGGCTTCCTGCGCCTGGCCCTGACCGCCGAGGTCAACGGCGAGAAGGTCGGCGAGGACCTGCTGTCCAACATGAGCTGGACGTTCGAGGAGATGACCGCCTACGCCTCCCGCGGCACCCGCCTCGTCCCCGGCGACGTCCTCGGCTCCGGAACCTGCGGCAACGGTGGCTGCCTCGCCGAACTCTGGGGCCGGCGCGGCGAACAGACCCCGCCGCCCCTGAAGCCCGGCGACACCGTCACCCTCATCGTCGAGGGCCTCGGCACCCTAGCGAACACCGTCGTCCCCGGCGTCGAGCCCGTCCCCCTCCCCACAGGCCGGCGCCGCTCCCGGGAGCGGCCGTGACCGAACTGCACCCCAAGAGGCTGCTCGGCAAGGTCATCGTCGTCACCGGCGCCGCACGCGGACAGGGCGCCGCCGAGGCCGAGGCCCTCACCCGGGAGGGCGCCCGCGTCATCGCCACCGACGCCACCGAAGCGCCCGGCTGCCGGCGCCTGGACGTCACCCGCGAGCAGGACTGGGCCGAACTCGCCGCCGAGCTGCGGGAGTCGTACGGGCACGTGCACGGCCTGGTCAACAACGCCGGCATCACCTGGCGGGCCCGCCTCGGCGACGTACGCCCCGAGGATATGGCCCGCGTCCACGCGGTCAACGTCACCGGCCCACTCCTCGGCATCCAGCACCTTGCCCCGCTCATGCCGCCCGGCTCCTCGGTCGTCAACGTCGGCTCCTCGGCGGCCCTCACCGCGCACTACCCGGTCGCCTACACGACCAGCAAGTGGGCGCTGCGCGGCCTGTCGAAGACCGCCGCACTGGAACTCGGGCCGCGCGGCATCCGCGTCAACACCGTCCACCCCGGCTACATCGAGACCGAGATGACCGCCTCCGCCGCGCCCGCCTTCCGCGAGGCCAACGTCAAGGAGACGCCGCTCGGCCGCACCGGCACCGTCGGCGAGGTGGCGCCGCTGGTCGTGTTCCTGCTGTCCGACGACGCGTCGTTCATCAGCGGCGCGGAGATCCCGGTGGACGGCGGCATGACCGCGCACGGCGGCGTCAAGTCCGTCTCCGACGCCCTGCGGGAGGGGGCGCCGTGAAGCGGCTGGAAGGCAAAGTGGCGCTGATCTCGGGGACCGCGCGCGGCCAGGGCCGGGCCGCCGCGGTGCGGTTCGCCGCCGAGGGCGCCCTCGTGGTCGGCGGTGACCTGCTCCACGAGGAAGCCGTGGAGACCCAGCGCCTCATCGCCCGCGAGGGCGGCACCGCCCTCACCCCCGGCCCGCTCGACGTCACCGACGGGGAGGCCGTCCGTGCCTGGGTGGAAGAGGCGGTGGACGCGTTCGGCGGCATCGACATCGTGTACGCCAACGCGGGCGCCGTCCGGTTCGGCGCGATCGACAGCCAGCCGTACGAGGACTTCGCGTTCACGATGCGCGCCGAACTGGACTCGGTGTGGCTGACCGTGCGGGCGGCCTGGCCGCACCTGGTGCGCAGCCGCGGCTGCGTCCTGACCGTCGGCTCGACCGCGGGACTGACCGGTTCCCTCACCAACGACCGGACGGCCCATTCGGCTTCGAAGGGCGCGGTCATCGCGCTCACCCGCCAACTGGCCGCCGAGGGAGCACCGCACGGCGTCCGGGTGAACTGCGTGAGCCCGGGGACGATCGACACCGAGGGCTCGCGCGGCAACCTGCTCGCCGACGACCACCCGATGAACGACATCTGCGGTCACATCCCGCTCGGGCGGCTGGGCCACCCCGACGACGTCGTCAACGCGGCCGTCTTCCTGGCCTCCGACGAGGCCTCCTACATCACCGGCGCCAACCTCGTCGTGGACGGCGGCTGGTCCACCGTCCTGCCCGGCGCCCCGAACCGAAAGGCAGTCCGCACGTGAACAAGGTCCGCGCCGGCGTCGCCGAGGCGGTCGCCGACATTCCCGACGGCGTCTCGCTCGCCGTCGGCGGCTTCGGCCTCAGCGGCGTCCCCGAAATCCTGATCCGTGCCCTGTACGAACAGGGCACGACTGGCCTGAAGGTCGTCTCCAACAACTGCGGCGTCGACGGCCGGGGACTCGGCATCCTGCTCTCCGCGGGCCGCATCGCCCGAGTGACCGGCTCCTACGTCGGTGAGAACAAGGAGTTCGCCCGCCAGTACCTCGGCGGAGAACTGGAAGTGGAACTGACCCCGCAGGGCACCCTCGCCGAGCGGCTGCGGGCCGGTGGCGCGGGCATCCCCGCCTTCTACACCCCGGCCGGCGTCGGCACCCAGGTCGCGAACGGCGGACTGCCCTGGCGCTACGCGCCCGACGGCACCGTGGCCGTCGCCTCCCCGCCCAAGGAGACCCGCGACTTCGCCGGCCGCCCGTACGTCCTGGAGCACGGCATCACCACCGACTTCGCCCTCGTACGGGCCTGGCGCGGCGACCACCACGGCAATCTCGTCTTCCGCCGGACCGCCGCCAACTTCAACCCCCTCGCCGCCATGGCCGGCCGCGTCACCGTCGCCGAGGTCGAGGAACTCGTTGAACCGGGCGCGCTCCGACCCGACGAGATCCACGTGCCCGGGATCTACGTTCAGCGGGTCGTGGCGCTCACCGCGGGCCAGGCCGCCGACAAGCCCATAGAGAAGAGGACCGTACGCCCATGAGCTGGACCCGCGAGCAGATGGCCGCCCGCGCGGCCGCCGAACTCACCGACGGCTCCTACGTCAACCTCGGCATCGGCCTGCCCACCCTGATCCCCGGACACCTCCCGCCCGGCGTCCACGTCGTCCTCCATTCCGAGAACGGCATCCTCGGCACCGGCCCCTACCCCACCGAGGACGAAGTCGACCCCGACCTGATCAACGCCGGCAAGGAAACGGTCACCGTCCTGCCCGGCGCCTCCTTCTTCGACTCCGCGCTCTCCTTCGGCATGATCCGCGGCGGCCACATCGACACCGCGGTCCTGGGTGCCATGCAGGTGTCCGAACGGGGTGACCTCGCCAACTGGATGATCCCCGGCAAGATGGTCAAGGGCATGGGCGGCGCCATGGACCTCGTCCACGGCGCCCGCCGCGTCATCGTCCTCATGGAACACACCGCCAAGGACGGCACCCCCAAGATCGTCGACGAGTGCACCCTCCCCCTCACCGGCGAGCAGTGCGTCCACCGGATCATCACCGACCTCGGCGTCCTCGACGTCACCCCCCAGGGACTCGCCCTGGTCGAAACCGCACCCGGCGTCACCGTCGAGGACATCACCGCCCGCACCGGCACCGCCCTGGAGGTGGACAGCGTCTCCGCCGCGTGCTGACCGGCGGCCGAGAGAGTTTGTCCACGAACCATTGACACGGGGGAAACATCCTCGGAATATAGTCCGTACATCAATGATTGGTGTACGGACCATCGGAGGCCGGGTCTGACCGCCTCCGCTCCCGATGTCCTCCCGAGCTGACTTTTGGAGGCCAGATGCCCGTCCTCACCTCTCCCCTCCACATCGCCGTAGTCGGAGGCGGTATCGGCGGACTGGCCGCCGCCCTGGCGACCGCCCGCGCCGGCCATCGCGTGACGCTCATGGAGCGGGCCGCCCGCTTCGGCGAGATCGGGGCCGGCCTGCAGCTCGCCCCGAACGCCTCCCTCGCCCTCGACGAACTCGGCGTACTGCCGGCCGTCCGGGCATCCGCGGTAGCCCCACCCCGGCTGGTCATGATGGACGCCCTGACCGGTGACGAGGTCACCTCCCTCGATCTGCGCAGCTCGGCCTACACCGACCGCTTCGCGCACCCGTACCTGGTCACCCACCGCACCGACCTGCACGCCGCACTGCTGACCGCCTGCCAGGAGCACCCCGCCGTCGCGCTGCGCACGGGACACACCGTCACCGAGGCAGACCAGGACGGATCCCGGGTACACCTGCACTTCGCGGAGGGCCACGCCCCGCTGACCGCCGACGCGGTCGTCGCCGCGGACGGACTGCACTCCCGGCTGCGCCAGGTACTGGTCGGCGACGGGGAACCGGTCTGCTCGCGCTACGTCGCCTTCCGCGGCGCCCTGCCCACCGGGAAGATGACCGGCCGGATGTCCCAGCACGCCGCCTCGGAAGCGGTCATGGTGTGGGCCGGGCCGCGCATGCACCTGGTGCAGTACCCCGTACGTCGCGGCGAGCTGTACAACCAGGTCGCCGTGTTCGAGAGCGACCACTACACGCCGGATTCCGACGACTGGGGCACCGACGCCGAGCTGGAGGAGCGCTTCGCCGGCGCCTGCGAGGCCGTGCGCGACGCGCTGCCGCTCGTCTCCCGCGACCGTCGCTGGCCGCTGTACGACCGTGCCCCGATCAGCACCTGGGTGTACGGGCGGATCGCGCTTCTCGGAGACGCCGCCCACCCCATGCTCCAGTACCTCGCGCAGGGCGCCTGCCAGGCGCTGGAGGACGCCGTGGCACTCGGCCAGGCTCTCGGCCAGAGCGCGGACCCTGCCGAAGCCTTCGCCGCTTACGCGGACCGACGTCAGGAACGGGCGACTCTCATCCAGACCAACGCCCGCCGCTTCGGCGAGATCTGTCACCTCGAAGGCATGGGAGCCACCCTGCGCAACATGCTCCTCTCGTCGCGCGACCCCGATGCGTTCGAGGACATCTCCTGGGTGTGGACCCCCACCCCCGCACTTGCTCCCGCCCTGTGATCCGGCTCGCGTAGGAGGACACCATGACAACCGACGAACTCGCCTACAAGGCCCTGGAGGGCCTGGGAGCCGCCCCGCTGTGGCGCTTCTACGGCAACCTGTTCCCCGCCCAGCCCAAGAGCCGCGCCGTCCCCTACCGCTGGGACTGGCGCGAACTCCGCCCCCACCTCCTGCACTTCTCCAAGACTCTGTCCCTGGAGGAGGCCGAGCGACGGGTCCTCATGCTCGTCAACCCCGGCCTCACCGACCCTCCGGCCACGGTCAACACTCTCTACGCGGGCCTCCAGATCATCCTGCCCGGCGAGACGGCCCAGGCGCACCGGCACACCTCCAACGCCTTCCGCTTCATCCTCGAAGGCGACGGTGCCTGGACCACCGTCAACGGCGAGCGGGTCTTCATGGCCCCCGGCGACCTCCTGCTCACCCCGGGCTGGCACTGGCACGACCACACCCACGAGGGCGACGCGCCGATGATCTGGCTCGACGCCCTCGACTACCCCCTGGTCAACGCCCTGGAAGCCGGCTTCTACGAGCAGTACCCGCAGCGGCTCCAGCCCGTGACCAAGCCTGACGACGCCGGCAGCCGCCAGTTCCTGCACGGCCGGCTCACCCCCGCCTGGCTCACCCAGGACGGACCCAACTCCCCCGTCACCCGATACACCTGGCAGGAGACCGAGCGCGCCCTGAACGCCGTCGCCGACACCGCCGACGGAAGCGATGTCGACGGCGTCGTCCTGGAGTACAGCAACCCCTGGACCGGCGGCCCGGTCATGCCCACCATCGGCTGCCGCGTCCAGCGGCTCCGCCCCGGCTTCGAGGGAGCCGGTCGCCGCCACACGGCCTCGACCATCTTCAACGTCGTCCGCGGCGAGGGCGCCACGATCGTCGACGGCGAGCGGCTGGAGTGGTCCGAGCACGACACCTTCGCCGTCCCCGGCTGGGCCTCCTACCGCCACGTCAACACCTCGGCCTCCGCGGACGCCGTCCTCTTCTCCTACAGCGACGAGCCGGTCATGCGCTCCGTCGGCCTCTACCGCACCGAAGACGCCGACCCCGGCGCCTGACCCTCCCACCCGACACCCACAAGGAGGCCAGCATGCGTCTGGCACTGTTCAACAAGGGGCGCCTCGGACTCGTCGTCGGTGACGACCTCGTCGACGTGACCGACCAGGTCGCCGGAGCCGACACCGCCGGCCCCGTCGGTGCGCTCCAGCGGTACGTCGAGGCGGCCGCCGACGGGGAGACGGCCAGTTTCGAACCAGCCGGCCGGCCCCGCATCCCCCTGGCCGAAGCGGTCCTGGAGGCCCCGCTCCCCCGCCCCGGGAAGATCATCGGCGCGCCGGTCAACTACCTCGACCACAAGGCCGAGATGGAGTACACCACCTCGGTCGCCGACCTGGGCGTCTTCCTCAAGGCGAACTCCTCCGTCATCGGCCCGGGCCAGGACATCCTCCTCCCCTACTCCGACAAGCGCATCGACCAGGAAGGCGAACTGGGCGTCGTCATCGGCCGCACCGCCTCGCACGTGAGCAGGGACGAAGCCCTGGACCACGTCTTCGGCTACACCTGCGTCCTGGACATCACCGTCCGCTCCGACGAGGACCGCTCCACCCGCAAGTCCTTCGACACGTTCACCCCGCTCGGCCCCTGGATCGTGACCGCCGACGAGATCCCGGACCCAGACACCCTCGACCTGCGCTGCGACGTCGGTGGCACCACCCGGCAGCGCACCAACACGGCGGACCTCATCTTCGGCGTCCGTGAACTGATCGCCTACACCTCCTCCGTCATGACCCTGCACCCGGGCGACGTGATCGCGACCGGCACCCCGGCCGGAGTGGGACCGCTCAGCCACGGAGACCGCGTGGTCCTGGAGATCGAGAAGGTCGGTCGCCTGGAAGTCGGTGTCGACGGCTCCCGTGCTCTTCCTTACGACCAGCGCCCCGGCCGCCGCAGTCGCTGACCACGCGGTCGTCGCCGGGGTGGTGCCGGCACTCGTAGACTCCCCACACCGGCCGTCCCCGGCCGGCACCACCCCGGCGACAGACGGACGGAAGACTGTGGCGCGCGCACTGGAACTGCACAACTACGTCGGGCACCTGATCCGACGCGCGGAACAGGTGCACACCGCCCTGTGGTACCGGCACGTGTCCAGGGAGATCACCTCCCAGCAGTTCGCCGTCCTCAACGCCCTCAGCCGTGACCCCGGCATCGACCAGCGCACCCTGGCGCGCTTCACCTCACTGGACCGTTCGACGGTCAACCACATCGTCCGCCGGCTGACCGAGCAGCACTACGTCAGTCAGGTACGCGACGAGGAGGACCGTCGGCGGACCCTGCTGAGCCTCACCGATCAGGGAGCCGAACTACTCGACTCCCTGATCCGTCCGGCCGAAGCCGTCAACGAGCAACTGCTCGACGCGCTTCCCGGTGACGAACGCAAGCTGGCCGTCGACGTCCTTCGCAAGATCGCGTCGCTGGACGCCGAGGCACTCAGCGACGGCCCGTGAGCTAGGTGAAGCGCGGGACGTCCAGGTAGCGAGGAAGGACTCACGCCTTGACCCGTCACGCCCTGCGCAGCGCGCCTTCCTCCCCTTCCCCGCAGGAAGCCGGATCCTCGTCCGCCACCGCGACAGGGCCCGTCATCGGCCGGGCTCTGCGCATCCTCGGTGCCTTCAGCGCACAGCGTCCTCACCTGTCCCTGAGCGAGCTGGCCCGGCGATCAGGTCTGCCCGTGTCCACCGTGCACCGCATGCTGGGTGACCTGCTCGTGTGGGGCGCTCTGGAACGCGACGCGCAAGGCCGCTACCGCATCGGGCTGCGGCTGTGGGAGGTCGCGTCCTTGGCTCCGCGCAGTCAAGGGCTGCGCGAGCGCGCACTGCCTTACCTGGAAGACCTCTCCTCCCACGTCCGTGAGAACGTCCAGCTCGCCGTCCGTGACGCGAGCGAGGTGGTCTTCATCGAACGCATCGCGCCGAGCTGTGCCGTGCCCACGCTGACACGAGTAGGAGGACGGCTGGGCATCACCACGACTGCGGCGGGACTGGTGCTGCTCGCTCACGCGCCGGCAGCCGTTCAGGAAGAGGCTCTCGCGCGGACGATACCCCGGCACACCCCGCTCACGCTCACCGACAGCGGCCGGCTCAGAGCGGTCCTCGCCCAGGCACGCACGTGCGGCTACGCGGTCAGCGACCGGCAACTGTCCACCGACACCCTCTCCGTCGCCGCGCCCGTCACCACCGACGACGGCGAGGTGACCGCAGCTGTCTCCGTGGTGGTCCGGCACGGGTCCACCTCCGTCGGAGCGCTCGCCGATCTGGTCCGCTCATGCGGCCGCGCCATTTCGCGAGCTTTTGACACGCCCGACCTTTGAAGGACATCGTCCCGGACCAAGACGTTCTGACCTGCACCTTCCTGCCCGCGCTGGACTGCCGTAGACGTCCCTGGACGGTCTCTACAACCTGTGCCATGTGGTACCGCGGCCCACTCGCTAGCACCACGTACCACTCATCGAGATCCGGACCAGGTGCGGACCGAATCAGCCTGGCACTCGACGTTTCCACTCTTGGTCGCAGGTCAGGAGCGAGGTCAGACGTGTACCACCAGCAGACGAAGAGCCTCCTGGGACAAGGATGTACCGCGCCCAGACACAGCGCCTTGCCCACGCCGACGGCGGCTGAGGGGCAAAGCCGGACTCGGTCTCTCAGTCCGGTCGCCTGCCATGCAACGACTCTGAGTCGATCAATCCCAGAGGCCCGAGTTCAACGGAGCGTAGTCAGCACCAAGTCAGCACGGGACAGGTGAGGACAGGTGAGGACAGGTGATGACGTGGGCGTTTAGCCAGCACCGAACCAGCACGGGAGTCAGCACCGCATCGTCGAATCACCCTGAACTGCGTGTCCCGGACAGCACTCGCTTCGATCACCATCGAGCCCCTGAGACGCCTTCCCATGAGTCGGCATGGTGGCCGCACGCATAGCCGACTCCCGAACTATGTTGCCCCGCCACATGTGCGCCTGACCTGCGGATTCCTACGGTGTGGCGACACGCAAACGTCCCCGTCACACCCCAGGAAGTGGTGCCGATGTCGTCGCCCGCAGCCGCTCCACCAGCCCCGAACAACCTCAAGCGCATCGTCGCCGCTTCCCTCATCGGGACCACCATCGAGTGGTACGACTTCTTCCTCTACGGCACCGCAGCCGCCCTCGTCTTCAACAAGCTGTTCTTCCCGGACTCCGACCCGCTGGTCGGCACGCTGCTGTCGTTCCTGACGTACGCCGTCGGGTTCGCCGCGCGGCCGCTGGGGGCCCTGGTGTTCGGGCACTACGGTGACCGGCTCGGGCGCAAGAAGCTGCTGGTGCTGAGCCTGTTGATGATGGGCGGGGCGACCTTCGCGATCGGCCTGCTGCCCACGCACGCGACCATCGGGACGGCCGCTCCCGTGCTGCTGACCGTGCTGCGGCTCGTCCAGGGTTTCGCACTCGGCGGTGAGTGGGGCGGAGCCGTGCTGCTGGTGTCCGAGCACGGGGACGCGCGGCGGCGCGGGTTCTGGGCTTCGTGGCCGCAGACCGGGGCGCCGGCGGGGCAGTTGCTCGCGACCGGCGTGCTGTCGCTGCTGACGGCCGTGCTCTCGGACTCCGCGTTCGACAGCTGGGGCTGGCGGGTCCCGTTCCTGCTCTCCGGAGTGCTGGTCATGGTCGGTTTGTGGATTCGTCTGTCCGTCGATGAATCGCCGGTATTCAAGCAGGCGCTGGCGCAGGCACGGACGCGCAAGGCGGACGCCGAGCCGCTTCCGCTGGTCGACGTGCTGCGGCACCACTGGCGTGACGTGCTGATCGCGATGGGCGCGCGGATGGCGGAGAACATCAGCTACTACGTCATCACCGCCTTCATCCTCGTCTACGCCACCACCTCGGCCGGCCTCTCCAAGCAGACCGCGCTCAACGCGGTGCTGATCGCCTCGGCCGTGCACTTCGCGGTCATCCCGGCGTGGGGCGCGCTGTCGGACCGGATCGGCCGGCGCCCCGTGTACCTGCTGGGCGCGGCGGGTGTCGGCCTGTGGATGTTCCCGTTCTTCATACTGATCGACTCCGGTGACTTCGGCAGTCTGCTCCTCGCCGTGACCGTGGGCCTGGTGCTGCACGGAGCGATGTACGCACCCCAGGCGGCCTTCTTCTCCGAGATGTTCGCGACGCGGATGCGCTACTCGGGTGCCTCGATCGGCGCCCAGTTCGCCTCCGTCGCGGCAGGTGCCCCCGCGCCACTGATCGCCACGGCACTGCTGGCCGAGTACGACAGCTCCACCCCGATCTCCCTCTACGTCGTCGCCGCCGTCGTGCTGACACTGATCGCCGTGGGCGTGGCGAAGGAGACCCGGCATCGAGACCTCAACGAGATCACGTCGTCCTCCACCGGGAACAGGGGCCGGGACGAGAAGGGAGCCGAGGGGGGTGCCTCCCGAGTACCGGGGGCGCGCACCAGGTGACCTGTCCCGCCACCGGCCCTCGTACGCCCGTGCGTGCGGGGGTCAGTGCTGTGCCGGGAGCGACAACCGGTGGAGTCTGAGGGCCAGTTGTATTTCCAGTGCGCGGTCGGGGCGCTGCCAGTCCTCGCCCAGGAGGCGGCCCACCCGTTCCAGGCGCTGGGCGACCGTGTTGACGTGGACGTGCAGGGCGTCCTTGGTGCGGGCGGGGCTCATGCCGCAGGCGAAGTACTCGTCGAGGGTGCGCAGGAGCTCGGTGCCGCGTCGCTCGTCGTAGGCCACGACCTGGCCGATGGTGCGCTCGACGAAGCCGGAGACGTTCTGCTCCCCGGCCAGCAGCAGCCCCAGGAACCCGAAGTCCTCGGCGGCGGCGCCGTCCCCGGAGCGGCCCAGCAGGCGCAGGGCGTCGAGGCATCGTCTGGCCTCGGTGTAGGCGGCGGCCACGGCGTCGGGGTGAGCGGCGAGGTCCTCCACGGGGGCGGAGGCGCCGACGGTGACGGCCTCGTGGACGGCCGTCCCGAGTTGCCGGGCGGTGCGGCGGGCCAAGTCGGTGGCACCGTCCCCGGTGGTCAGGGGCAGCAGCAGTACGGTGCCGCCGTCCCGGGCGGCGGCCAGGCCGTGCCGGGTCGCGGCGAGGTGGGAGGCGGCGGCCCACAGGCGTCGGCGCGCGTCCGCCTCCTGGTCGGCGTCGGGTGCGGTGGCGGCGAGGCGGGCGGCGAGTACGACGTGGGTGGTGTCCAGGTCGGCACGCAGCCGCCGGGCGCGGTCGCCCAGCAGGCGCGGGTCGCGGTCGCGGGCGTCGAGCAGGTCGTCCAGCAGCTCGCCGCGCACGCGCTGTTCGGCCTCGGCGGCGGAGCGCCGGGCGAGCAGGAGTAGGGAGGTGACCATCGCGGCGCGTTCCAGGGTGAGCTGGTCGACGGGGTCGAGCCCGGGGTGGCCGCGCAGGACGAGGGCGCCGAGCAATTCGTCGCCGGCGGCGACGGCGGCGATCCAGTCGTCCTCGTGCCGCACGGCGTGGCCTTCTGCCCGGGACGTCTCCAGGGCGCGCGCCGGCGTCGATGCGGCCTCGGTGAACTCGACGGTGCCGGCCAGCACCTGGGAGACGGCGGCGGCGACGTCGTGGACACCGCCGCCGCGCAGGACGAGCTCGGCGAGCCGGTCGTGGACGTCGGAGGCACGCTCGATGACTGCGCTGCGGTCCCGGATGATCTCGTTGGCCCGCTCCAGGCCGGCGAGGGCCGAGCGGGTCTCGGCGAGCAGGTTCGCGGTGTCGATGGCGGCTGCCGCGAGGGCGGCGAAGGAGCCGAGCAGGGCGATCTGCTCGCGTTCGAAGACGCGGGCGCGCCGGTCCGCGGCGAAGAGCACGCCGATGACGTGGTGGCCGAGCATGAGGGGTACGCCGAGGATCGCGACCAGGCCCTCGTCGCGTACGCCCGCGTCGATGGCGCGGGTGTGCTGGAAGCGGGCGTCCTCGAAGTAGTCGTCGGTGACGTAGGGGCGGGCGGTCTGGGCGACGAGGCCGCCGAGCCCCTCCCCCATGCCGAGCCGCAGTTGCTGGAAGCGGGCCGCGACCGAGCCCTCGGTGACGCGCATGTAGGTGTCGCCGCGGTCCGGGTCGTTGAGGCTGAGGTAGGCCACGTCGGTGCCGAGCAGCGAGCGGGCCCGCTGCACGATCGCGCGCAGGACGGCGTCCAGGTCGCGCAGCCCGGCGAGGTCGTGGGCCGTCTCGAACAGTGCCGACAACTCGGCCTCACGCCTGCGTCGGCCCTCCAGTTCGGAGCGCACGCGCAGGGCGAGCTTCTTCGCCCGGTCGAGCGCGGCGATCCGCTCGGCCGGTCCTCCCTCGGCGCGGGCGAGCAGCACCGGCTGCTCGTAGGCGTCGGCGGACGCGCCCCGGGCCAGCAGCTCCAGGAACGGCGCCTCGACGACGGCGGGCGCCCGGTGCACGGGGTCGCCGGCATCGCGGAGCGACGGCTCGGCGTCGCCGGCCGGCGCTCCGGCACCTTGGGCGAGGCGCTCGGCGGACTGCACGTGATCGCGGGACATGCTCACAGGATTCCCCATCGCGCGGTCGTCCCGGCAGCCCTGTGGAAAACCCGGTCCGCCGAGGACGCCTCCGGGCTCGGTGCACGGGCCGCCGCCCTGCTCAGTACGCGGTCCGGTCAGTACGCGGTCCGGTCAGTGCGCGGTCCAGCCGCCGTCCAGGACGAGTGAGGTGCCGGTGACGAAGGACGCCTGCGGGCCGCACAGGTAGGCCACGGCGTCGGCGACCTCCTCCGGTTCGATGAGCCGCCGTACGGCGCTGTCCCGCAGCAGTACGTCGGTCAGCACCTGCTCCTCGGGAATGCCGTGCGCCCGGGCCTGGTCGGTGATCTGCTTCTCCACGAGCGGGGTGCGCACGTAGGAGGGGTTCACGCAGTTGGAGGTGACGCCGTGAGCGGCGCCTTCGAGGGCGGCGGTCTTGGACAGGCCCTCCAGGCCGTGCTTGGCGGAGACGTAGGCCGCCTTGTAGGCCGAGGCGCGCAGGCCGTGGACCGAGGAGATGTTGACGACGCGGCCCCAGCCCTGCCCGTACATGTGGGGCAGGGCGCCCCGGATGAGGCGGAAGGGGGCCTCGAGCATCACGGTGAGCACGGTGTGGAAGACGTCCGGCGGGAACTCCTCGATCGGACGCACCAGCTGCAGACCGGCGTTGTTCACCAGGATGTCGGTGCCGGCGGCGGCGAGTTCGGCGGCGTCCAGGTCGGTCAGGTCCAGGACGTGGGGTTCGACGCTGCCCGCGAGGTCCCCGCAGCTCTCGGCGAGGGCGTCCAGCCCGGCGGCGTCCCGGTCGACCGCTCTGACCTTGGCCCCCGCTGCGGCCAGCCGCTGCGCACAGGCACGGCCGATGCCGCCGGCGGCGCCGGTGACGAGGGCGGTACGGCCGCCGAGGTCGAGCGGGGAGGCGTGGGGGGCCGGGAGGACACGGGGCGAGGTCATGACTCGACCCTAGGCAGCGCCCGCCCCACCCCCCCATATGGGCTCGCCCCATACTTCAGAGCGAACCAGTGGGGTCAAACCATGTGGGTGCGTCGGACAGCGCCTGCTTGACCCGGGCCTGCCCGAATTCCTTGAGGTCCGGCAGCGCGTCGACCGCGAACCACCCCACCTCCAGCGACTCGTCGTCGTTGACCCGGGCCTCGCCGCCGCTGACCCGGCAGCGGAAGGTGATGTCCATGTACTGGCACACGTCGCCGTTGTCGTACGTGACCGGGTCCAGCGCCTGGACGAGGACCACCCGCTCGACGACGCACCGTACGGCCGTCTCCTCCTCGACCTCGCGCACGGCGCAGGCGGCCGGCTGCTCCCCCGGCTCCGGGATGCCGCCGATCAGTGACCAGCGCCCGTTGTCGGCCCGTCGGTTCAGCAGCACCCGGCCCTCGTCGTCGAAGACGACGGCGGTGACTCCGGGGAGCCACAGCAACTGGTGTCCGGCCGAGGCGCGCAGGTCGCGGATGAAGTCGGGAGTAGCCATGCGCACGACCCTAACGGGCCGGTCGGGCCGTCTCCGCCGAGGTCGCGGGGCGTGCGGCGGGCGTACGGCTACACGCCGCGGGCGCGTCGCCCGCGCACACCGGCGCCGACGGCCCAGCCGAGCCCGCCGGCCGCGACCAGCAGGAGAGCGATCTCCGGCCCCACGCCCAGCCGGGTGGCGGGCGTCTCGGAGGAGCGCAGGGGCACCTCCTGGACCAGGGAGTCCGCGACGAACATGCCGGTCTTCTGGGTGATCCTCCCATCCGGCATGATGATGGCGCTGACCCCGCTGGTCACCGGCACGGTGACGGTCCGGCTGTGCTCGACCGCGCGGACGCGGGACATGGCGAGCTGCTGGTAGGTCATCTCGCTGCGGTCGAACGTCGCGTTGTTGCTGGGCACGGAGATCATCCGGGCGCCGTCGGCGACCTCGGAGCGCACTGCCCAGTCGAAGGCGGCCTCGTAACAGGTGACGAGCCCCACCTTGGTGCCGGCCATGGTGAACACCCCGGGCTCGGTGCCCCGGCTGAAGTCCTGGCTGACCATGGAGGTCCAGTCGTCGTTGATCGCCCCGATGAGCGAGCGCAGCGGGAGGTACTCGCCGAACGGCTGGATCTGCCGCTTGTCGTACGTGTCCACGGGGCCCTTGTCCGGGTCCCAGAGGATCTGCTCGTTGAACAGCCTGCCGTCGCGTTCCACCACGCCACCGACCGAGATGGGCGCGCCGATCGCCTTGGCGGCCCGGTCGATGACCGCGCGGGCGTCGGGGTTGGCGAACGGGTCGATGTCCGAGGAGTTCTCCGGCCAGAGCACGAAGTCGGGCCGGTCCACCTCGCCGGCCCTGACCTCGGCGGCCAGACGGTCCGTCTCGCGCGCGTGGTAGTCGAGTACGGCCCGGCGCTGGGCGTTGAAGTCGAGGCCCGCGCGCGGCACGTTGCCCTGGATCACGGCGACGGTCGCGGTGCCGGCCTCCGCCTCGTCGCTGACCAGCGGCAGGGCGGCCACGGCACCGGCGACGGGAACCGCCACACCGAGGAGGGCCACCGCCGCCGTCCCCCGCCGCACCTCTCGGGTGCGGCGCGCCCGGACGGCCAGGCGCACGGCCTCGTAGAGGCCGAAGCCGCACAGGACGACCGCGAAGCCGAGTACCGGTGTGCCGCCGACCGCGGCGAGCGGCAGGAACGCGCCGTCCGCCTGCCCGAACGCGATCTTGCCCCAGGGGAAGCCCTCGAAGGGCACGCGCGCGCGTGCGGCCTCTCCGGCGATCCACAGCGCCGCCGCCCACAGGGGCCAGGCCGGCAGCTTCGACACGGCGGCGACGCCCGCGCCGACCAGCGCGATGAAGAGCGCCTCGATCGCGACCAGGGCGAGCCAGGGGCCGGGGCCGACCTCCACACCGGTCCACACCAGCAGCGGCAGCAGGAAGCCCAGGCCGAAGAGGTAGCCGAGGCCGAGTCCGGCCTTCCACCCGCGGCCGCGCAGCACCCAGCCGAAGGCGGTGAAGGCGAGCGGGGCCAGCCACCACAGGGTGCGCGGCGGGAAGCTGACGTAGAGCAGCACTCCGGAGAGCGCGGCGGCGGCGGCCGGGAGGAGGCGCGGGAGCAGCGCGGCGACCCGCGAGGCGGGCGTGGTCTGCGGCTGCGTCCGGTCCGACTCGCCGACGGAGGTTGCGGTGGCTGTCACCCCCCGGAGTGTACGGCGGGTGACCGCGCCGCGGACAGCACGGTCGGAGGCCGCCGGGAGCCCTGGCGGCCTGTGCCGCATCGTTTCGCTCGGCACGGCCTTCGGCTGGATGCTGTACACCCTGTGGCGCTCGTCGCGCCCCACACCGGTCGTTCTCAGAGCCCGGCGTGGCCCCCACCGGGCTCGCGGCGATCGCCGCCGTCGGCAACGCGCTGAGCTTCACCGCGGTGTCGGTGGGCGCGGGATGCCTCGCGGGCCTGGCCACGGCCGCCCCGTCGCCGACGATTCGCCGGTGCGTGCGGACGGCGGCCTGCGGCCGCGGGGGGACCGGCTGTCCGGGTGGCTGGCGGGGCCTTTGGTACCGGCGGGAGAGTGGCGCGGGTCTCGGGTGGCGGGAGGGAGGGCGGAACGGGTCGGCGCACCTCCCCCGCCCGGAATCCCGCGGCGCTCAGTGCGCCGGGCCGGGTGCCTTCGGGCGCAGTCGGTCCTTGATGACCTGGACCGCCACTTCCGCGTCGTCCACGGTGATCGTGAAGGTGTGGCCGTCCCACAGCCGCAGGATGACGCCCTCCCCACGCCGTACGACGACCGCGGTGCCCTTCTCGGGCCGCCAGCGGTAGCCCCAGCCGCCCCAGTGGCGCGGGGTGACGTGCGGGGCGAACTCGGCGCCCGCGACGTGGGAGAGGGGGATGCGGCGCCGGGGCAGGCCCATGTGCCCGCAGCGCACTTCGAGGCATTCGTCGTCGACCCTCAGCGCGACGTGCACGAACGCCAGCGTGCCGAAGAGCACCAGCAGGCCCGCCGCGATGCAGCCGACGACCGCCATGGCCAGCGGGGCGACGCCGGACTCCCAGGCCGAGTCGACGGCCAGCGCGATGCCGAGCGCCATGCAGGCGGCGCCGATGAGCGCCAGGAGCCACTGGACCCGGTTGGTGGCGCGTCCGGTCCAGACGTCCGGCTGGGGGGTGGTCTCGCCGCGGCGATGCCTCATGGATACGAGATTACTCATGTTTCGCTGTGCGGGTACCTCGTCGCACAGGGTGACTGGGCCGACCGGGCGGACCCGCCGGTCAGCGGGCGGGGGTGACCGCGCGCAGGAGCCGGCCCTCGTCGTAGGCCAGCGCGGGCGCGGGCAGCGTTCCCTCTCGTCCGCTCAGCAGGACGGTGAGGGTGCCCTCGGCCGGGGCGCCGGGGTCGGGACGGGCGCCGATCCGGCGCAGCGCCTGGGCGGCGACCGCACCGGCGGAGCCGTGCAGGACGAGGCGCGGGGCGCCGGGACGCTGAACGGCGGCACGGATGCGTTCGGCGACCAGTTCGTAGTGGGTGCAGCCCAGGACGACGGTCGTCACGGCGTCGGGTGTCAGGGCGGCCGCGGCGGCGACGGCCGCGCCGATCGCGGTCTCGTCCGCGTGCTCGACCGCGTCGGCGAGCCCCGGGCACGGCACCTCGGTGACCTTCGCGTCGCCGGCGAACGCTTCGATGAGCCCGCGCTGGTAGGGGCTGCCGGTGGTGGCGGGCGTCGCCCAGATCGCCACGGGGCCGCCGCCGGCCGCGGCGGGCTTGATCGCCGGGACGGTGCCGATGACCGGCAGGGCGGGCTCCAGCCGGGCGCGCAGCGTGGTCAGCGCGTGCACGGTGGCGGTGTTGCAGCCGACGATCAGGGCGTCCGGACGGTGCGCGGCGGCGGCCTCGGCGACCGCGAGGGCCCGTTCGGTCAGGTCCTCGGGGGTGCGCGGGCCCCAGGGCATGCCGTCGGGGTCCAGGGAGAGGATGAGATCGGCGTCCGGTCGCAGGCGCCGTACCGCGGCGGTGGCCGCCAGCAGACCGATTCCGGAGTCCATGAGCGCGATCTTCACCCGGCCACCATAGACGATGCGCCGCCGCGGGCCGGTGCCGTGGGGCAGACTGCGCACGTGAGCGCCGAAGCGTGGACTTCCGTCGTGACTGTCGTATCCGCCCTGTCCCTCGCCTCCTGGCTGTGGCTGCTGCTCGCCCGGGGTTTCTTCTGGCGTACGGACGTCGGGCTGCCGGACCGGGAGGAGCCCGGCGCCTGGCCCTCCGTGTGCGTAGTCGTTCCGGCGCGTGACGAGGCGGCGGTCCTGCCCGACAGTCTGCCGTCGCTGCTCGCCCAGGACTATCCGGGGCGGGCGGAGGTCTTCCTGATCGACGACGGCAGCACGGACGGCACGGGTGGGCTGGCGTGCGAGCTGGCCCGGCGGCAGGAGGGTCTGCCGCTCACCGTGGCTTCGCCGGGGGATCCGCCCGCCGGCTGGACGGGCAAGCTGTGGGCGGTGCGGCACGGTATCGACCTGACACGCGCGCGTGAGCCCGAGTACCTGCTGCTGACGGACGCCGACATCGCCCACGCGCCGGACAGCCTGCGCCGGCTGGTGGCGGCCGCCCGCACCGGCGGTTTCGACGTCGTCTCGCAGATGGCCCGGTTGCGGGTGGAGAGCGTGTGGGAGCGGCTCGTGGTGCCGGCCTTCGTCTACTTCTTCGCGCAGCTGTACCCCTTCCGGTGGATCGGCTCGAGGGATACGCGGACGGCGGCAGCGGCGGGCGGCTGTGTGCTGCTGCGCGCGGAGACCGCCGAGCGGGCGCGGATCCCGGACGCGATCCGGAACGCCGTCATCGACGACGTGGCCCTCGCCCGGGCGGTCAAGGGCGGCGGCGGACGGGTCTGGCTGGGACTGGCCGACCGGGTGGCGAGTGTGCGCCCGTATCCACGGCTGCACGACCTGTGGCGGATGGTCTCGCGCAGCGCGTACGCGCAACTGCGGCACAACCCCCTGGTGCTCGTTGGAACGGTCGTCGGCCTGGTCCTGGTGTACATCGTGCCGCCGGTGTCGGTGTTCGTGGGGGCGGCGGCGGGGAGTACGGCGGCGGCGGTCCTCGGCGGCGGTGCCTGGCTGGTGATGGCGGGGACGTACGTGCCGATGCTGCGCCACTACCGGCAGCCGCTCTGGCTCGCTCCGCTGCTGCCGTTCACCGCGTTCCTGTACCTCCTGATGACGGTCGACTCGGCGGTGCGGCACTACCGGGGGCGCGGCGCGGCCTGGAAGGGCCGCACCTACGCCCGTCCGGACGCCGTGCCGGACGAGGGCTGAGCGCCCGCGCCGGCGAGGGCGTTCACTTGCGGCCGGGGGTCCAGTTCATGCCCCATCCGTAGGCGTGGTCGACCGTCCGCTGCGGGCTCACCCCGCGGTCGGGCACCAGGTAGCGGGCCTCACGCTGGACCACCAGGTCACTGCCGGTGTTGGTGATCAGCGCGAGGGCACACACCGTCGAGGGGACCGTGCACTCGTCGAGGGAGAAGTCGATCGGGGCGCCGTACTGCGGCTGGAGGGTGACCGTGGCGTGCAGGTCGGCGAAGGAGCGGGCCCCCTGGTAGATGGTGACGAAGACGAGGACGCGCCGGAAGTGCTGCTTGTGGTCGAGATTGACGGTGAGGTTCTCGCCGGTCGACACGGCGCCGGTGCGGTCGTCGCCGTCGAGGTGGATGAAGGGCGGCTGGTGCAGGGACCCGAAGGCGTTGCCGAGAGCCTGGACGACTCCCTTGCTGCCGTCGGTGAGTTCGTACAGGCAGCACAGGTCGAGGTCGAGGTCGTCGTGCATGGCCACCGGACGGGCGAGCTTGCGGGCCCAGCCGGAGAACTGCTTGCGCACCTGCCAGTTGAGGTTGACGCGCATGGCACCCGAGGTGCCGCCCTGCTTCGTCAGCGAGACCGAGGGCGCCGCCTTGGTGAGCGTGACCTTGGTCAGGCGGACCGGCTCGGCGGAGGGCGCCACCGGTGGGGACGGCGGGGCGGCGGCCGGTGGTGTCGCGGCCGGGGCCGGGGGTGCCTGAGGGGGCGTGGTGACGGTGGGGGCCGGGGGCGCGGGCGGGGCCGCCGGGGCGGCCGGGCTCGCCTGCTGCGGCTCGTCCACCGAGATGCCGTAGTCCGTGGCCAGACCCTCGAGCCCGCTGTCGTATCCCTGGCCGACGGCGCGGAACTTCCAGGCGCCCTGGCGGCGGTAGAACTCGCCGAGCACGAAGGCCGTCTCCACGGTCGCGCCCGGATTGTCGAAGCGGGCCGCCACGGTGTTCCGCGCGGCGTCGCGGACCTCGATGTACAGATCGGGGACCTTGCCGAACGACCCGCCGTCCGAGGAGGCCGCGAGGATCACGGTCTCGATCGCGGGCTCCACGCGCGCGAGGTCGACGAGCAGGCTGTCGGTCACTCGGTCGCCGGCGTTCCGCTTGCCCTCGTGGCTCACCGCGCCGGAGGAGTGCGCCGGCTGGTTGTAGAAGACGAAGTCCGCGTCGGAACGGACCTTCCCGCCCACCAGGAGCAGGGCCGAGGCGTCCGCGTCGGGCACGCCGGGGCCGGACCGCCAGCCCAGTTCCACCCGCAGCGCCGTCGTCGGCACCGGGGTGTTCGATCCCTTCGACATTGACATGTCCGCCCCCATTCACGTGTCACCGAACCGGGCTGCGTCCCGGCGGTTCGCCAAGCTTTCCGCGCCCAACCTATTCCCCCTGTCACCCGCCCCTCCCCCACGAGGAGTGCGGGAGACGCGCGGCCAACCGCCGGTAACCCGCCCGGAACTCGGCCTTTACCGCTAGATCGCGTTGCGCGATGCCCCATTTTGCCAAGTTCGCTCACATTGGGGATCCCACGTCACCGCGGACACGGAAAACAACCCTCTTATCGGTCTCCCCAACCAGCACATCGTGGGCTTAACTTATGTGCCATGACCTCCCCCCGCTCCACTTATGGCGGCGGCTATTACTCCGCCTCCTTCCCGGACACTCCGATCTACGACTCGCTCGTGGCCGAGCGGGGCACCCCGCAGATCGCCCCGATCCGGGTCCCCGCCGCCTACGACGCGCCGGGCAGTCACCTGCCCGCGCTCCCGTCGGCTCTGCCCGCCCTCCCGGCGGGCCCGTCCCAGCCCTCCTACGGCTACCCGCAGCAGGCGCCGCAGCCCGCCCCGCTGCAACAGGCCCCCGCCGCGTACATCCCGCACCAGGCGACCGCGCCGCGCGGGTACCCCGGCCCCCAGCAGCCGCAGCAGCCCCGCCCGGCCGCGCCCGGCCCCGCGGGGTACGAGGCGATGCGTCCCGCGGCTCCCCGGCCGGCCCCCGCGCCGTATCAGGATCCGTACAACCAGCAGCAGTACCGCGGCTACTGAGCCGTTCCCGGAGTCGTCGGTGCCGCCTGGCACGATGACCTCATGGGGAACGCGCGACTGCAGTCGATCCACGTCCATCCGGTCAAGGCGTTGCGGAGCCTGTCGCTCCGGGAGGCCGTCGTGGAGCCCTGGGGGCTGACCGGAGACCGCCGCTGGATGCTGATCGACCACGGGGGAAGGGTCGTCACGCAACGACGGCAGCCGCGCCTCGCCCTGGCCGCCGCCGAGCTTCTGCCCGGCGGCGGCGTCCGGCTGTCCGCGCCCGGCCGGGAGCCGCTCACCGTGCCGGTCCCCCGTGCGGGGAGCACGTTCGTGACGCAGCTCTTCCGCGACAAGGTCGAGGCGCTCCCCGCGGAGGGCGAGGCGGCGCACGCCTGGTGCAGCGCCTTCCTCGGCGCGGACGTGCGGCTGGTGTACCTGGACGACCCCGCCACGCGCCGGCCCGTGGACCCGCAGTACGCGCGGCCGGGCGAGACCGTCTCCTTCGCCGACGGCTTCCCACTGCTGCTCGTGACCACGGCCTCCCTCGACGCCCTCAACTCCCTGATCGCCGAGGGCGCGCACGCGGACGAGGGCCCGCTGCCCATGAACCGCTTCCGGCCGAACCTGGTCGTCTCCGGCACCGGCCCGTGGGCCGAGGACGGCTGGTCCCGCATCACCGTCGGCGAGGTCGCCTTGCGGGTCGCCAAGCCGTGCGGCCGGTGCGTCGTGACGACCACCGACCAGGGCACCGCCGGGCGTGGCAGAGAACCCCTGCACAGCCTCGGGCGGCACCGCAGCGTCAACGGCAAGCTGGTCTTCGGGCAGAACCTGGTCCCCGCCGCCCGCGGCACGGTCCGGGTCGGCGACCCGGTGCGGATCGTCGAGTGACGCCCCGTTTCCCGGGGCGGGTTCCGGACACCGGTTGGAATCCCGGAACCGGCTCCGCGGCCCGCGCGTTGGACGTCCTGAGACGTTCATGAGCATTCCGGCCGCGAGCCCCGACGAGAGGCGATGGCGCGCTCTCCCGGACCGTCCCGCGCGCGAGCGGCTCGGCGGGGAGGTGCGGTACGGAGCGGGAAGGGAGTGCGGATCGTGCGGGCGATCAGCGGGCTCTGGCGCTGGCGGCACAATCCCCTGTGCCGCGCGACCGACCGGGCCGAGGCGTGGGTGGCGCTGGCGGGACTGCTGCTGATCCTGTTCGCGGCCCTCCTGACCGGCGCGCTGGTGGGCGGTGCGGCGCAGGACGCACTGCAGCGGTCGGTACGCGACCAGCACGAGTCCCGGCACCGGGTCACGGCCACCGTGGTCCGCGCACTGGAGCGTCCGCCCCTGACCGTCGACCCCGAGGGCACTTCCGCCGGGGACCGGCGCGGTCGTGTCCTCGCCGAATGGACCGCACCGGACGGCTCGCGGCACGAGGGCTCCGTCATGGCGCGCGTCGACGACCCGGCCATCGGCGACCGCTTCGCGATATGGACCGACGGACAGGGCCGGACGGTGGCCCGCCCGCTGGACTCCGCGACCGCGACGACCCATGCCGTGCTCGCCGGTTTCGGTGCCGCCGTGGTGGCAGCCGCCCTGGTCGAGACCGGCAGGCGGATCGTCGTGTGGCGCATGGTCCGCCGCAGGTACGCGTACCTGGAGCAGGAGTGGGACCGGGCCGGCCCGGACTGGGGCAGGACGGGCGCGGGCAGTTGACGGGCTTCCGCCTCCGGTCAACTCACCAGCTGTGCGCACGCTACGGTGGACCGGCCGAACCGAATCGGCGACGACCCGCGTACGACGAGGTGGGGGCACAGCAACGCCATGGCACAGGGCACGGTCCAGGTGACGCACACCGGTACCTCGCGGTGGCGGCGCCGCACAGGTGAGTACGCATCGCTCGCCGCCGCCCTGGAGGCCGCGGCCGACGGTGACGTCCTCACCATCGCCCCCGGGACCTACCGGGAGAACCTCGTCGTCCAGCGGGCGGTGACCCTCCGCGGGCCCGAGGGCGTCCAGGGATCGGTACGGATCACGCCGGTCGACGGCGTCCCGCTGACCGTGCGCGCCTCGGCGGTGATCCAGGACCTGCACGTGGAGGGCCAGGACGCGGCGGCGCCCGCGGTGCTCGTGGAGGACGGGACACCGGAGCTGCTGGACCTGCGGGTCGTCACGCGTTCCGCGTCCGGGATAGAGGTGCGCGGCAGCGCACGGCCGACGGTGCGGCGTTGCACCGTCGACAATCCGGCCGGTGTCGGTATCGCCGTTCTCGACGGCGGCGGCGGTGTGTTCGAGGAGTGCGAGGTCGTCTCGGCCGGTCAGGCTGGTGTCGCGGTGCGCTCCGGGGCGCACCCCCGGCTGGACCGCTGCCGGATCCACCACGCCGCGGGTTCGGGCCTGACGGCGACGGGTGAGGGGTCCTCGCTGGAGGCCGTGGGCTGCGAGGTGTACGAGGTACGGGGCAGCGGCGTGCAGGTCACCGGCCGCGCCACCGCCCATCTCACCGACTGCGACGTGCACCGCACCACCGGCGACGGCGTCACGCTCGACACGGACGCCGTTCTCACGCTCGCCGACTGCCGTATCCACGACATCCCGGAGAACGCGGTCGACCTGCGTTCCCGCTCCGTCCTCACCCTGACCCGCACCAGCGTGCGGCAGTTCGGGCGCAACGGCCTGTCGGTGTGGGACCCGGGCACCCGGGTGGACGCCAACCAGTGCGAGATCTTCGACAGCACCGGCGACTACCCGGCGGTCTGGGTCAGCGACGGCGCGACCGCGGTGCTCGACTCCTGCCGGGTGCACGACGTACCGGACGCGCTGTTCGTCCTGGACCGCGGTTCGCGCGCGGACGTCGTCGACAGCGACCTGTCGCAGGTGCGCAACACGGCGGTGTCGGTGAGCGACGGTGCCACCGCGCAGCTCGACGACTGCCGCATCCGGGACGCGGCCACCGGCGCCTGGTTCCGCGACCACGGCAGCGGCGGCACCCTGAACAACTGCACCCTGGACGGCAACCGCACCGGTGTGATCGTCACCAAGGGCGCCGACCCCACCATCGAGCGTTGCACGGTCGACTCCCCTTCGGAGGCGGGCGTCTACGTGTCGGCCGGCGGCCGCGGCAGCTTCCTGAACTGCCGGGTGACCGGCAGCGCCGGCTACGGTTTCCACGTGATCGACGGCTGCCGTACGACGCTGCGGAAATGCCGTACGGAGCGGTGCGCGCGCGGCGGATACGAGTTCGCGGACGGCGGCCCTGACACGGCGTACGACTCCGGTCCGCTCGTCGAGGACTGCACCAGCGACGAGAGCGGTGGCCTGACACCGCCTCCCGCGCCGGAGCCCGTCGTGCAGACGGTGAGCCAGACCCCCGGCCTGCTGGGCACGATCCCGGGGCAGCGCAGCACCGAGCAGGAGCCCCTGCTCGCGGGCGCCGGTCCGCAGGAGCCGACGCGGACCTCCAAGGCCGTCCTCGGCGAACTGGACGCGCTGGTGGGCCTGGACAGCGTCAAGCGCGAGGTGCGGGCCCTGACCGACATGATCGAGGTGGGCCGGCGCCGGCAGCAGGCGGGTCTCAAGGCCGCGTCGGTCAAACGCCATCTGGTCTTCACCGGCTCCCCCGGCACCGGCAAGACGACGGTCGCCCGGCTGTACGGCGAGATCCTCGCCTCCCTCGGTGTGCTGGACAAGGGGCACCTGGTGGAGGTGTCCCGGGTCGACCTGGTCGGCGAGCACATCGGCTCCACGGCGATCCGCACCCAGGAGGCGTTCCAGCGGGCGCACGGCGGCGTGCTGTTCATCGACGAGGCGTACGCGCTGTCCCCCGAGGACGCGGGCCGGGACTTCGGCAAGGAGGCCATCGACACGCTGGTGAAGCTGATGGAGGACCAGCGCGACGCGGTGGTGGTGATCGTTGCGGGGTACACGGCGGAGATGGAGCGCTTCCTCTCCGTCAACCCCGGGGTCGCGTCCCGTTTCTCACGGACCATCACCTTCGGCGACTACGGGCCCGGAGAGCTGCTGCGGATCGTGGAGCAGCAGGCCGACGAGCACGAGTACCGGCTCGCGCCGGGCGCGTCCGAGGCACTGACGAAGTACTTCACGGCGATCCCCAAGGGCCCGGCCTTCGGCAACGGCCGTACCGCACGGCAGACTTTCGAGGCGATGGTGGAACGGCACGCGAGCCGGGTCGCCCAGGTGGCCGATCCCAGCACGGACGACCTGACCCTGCTGTACGCCGAGGACCTGCCGGAGCTGCCGGAGCTGCCGTAGCTGCCGTAGGAAGACCACCCGCCGGGGCCGCGGTGGCAGCCCCGGCGGGTGCGGATCCATACGGAACCTCGGATCCACACGGAACCTCGGGTCCACGCGGATCCTCGGGTCCACGGGGGCCGCGGGGGTCCGATCGCCCCGGCAGACCTCAGCGGTCCCTCATCGGTCCTCAGCAGTCCTCGGGCCCGCCGTCCGCCGCCGGGACGGACGCCGGCCGGTCGGTGTGGCGCGGCGCCGGTACCTCCGGGCGCAGCCGGGCCAGCAGCCGCTGCCGTTCCTCGGCGAAGGCCGGGTCGGCCTGGTAGTCGGAGTGGCCCAGGATCGGCGCGGGCAGCGGGTGGAGTTCGGTGCGGCCGTAGGTGAGCGGGTCCTTGAGGGGGGCGCGGTCCACCGCGGGGCCCGAGTCGCCGGGCAGCCGCATCGGACCGCCGATCGGGTCGGTGCGCCGGTACAGGTTGCGCCAGCAGTCGACCTCCTCGTGCAGTGAGGCGAGCGCGGCCGGTCCGAAGTGGGCGGGGAACCAGCGGCCGTACAGCCGCTCCAGGGGTGAGCCGTAGGTGAGCAGGGCGACCCGCTTGCGTGCCGCCGGCTCCAGCTGCCAGGCCGCCGAGGCGGCCAGCACGCTGCCCTGCGAGTGGCCCGAGATGACCAGCCGCCCGCCGGTGGCCCGGGTCCAGGTCGCCATCCGCCAGGTCAGGTCGGGCACGGCGCGCTCGGCGTAGCAGGGCGGTGCGAAGGGGTGGGCGGCGCGCGGCCAGAAGGTGCCGACGTCCCACAGGATGCCGATGGTGCGCCGCGCGGAGGCGTCCTTGTAGGCGCGCCTGCCCCAGGTGACGAACAGTATGAAGCCGAGGCCGACGAGCCAGGAGCCCAGCGCCTGCGCGGTCTGTGCGGCCCCGTGCACGACGGGGTACGTCCCGCGCGCGGCGTCGCCGGGTACCTGGTCGGTCGTCAGGGCACCGACGAGGGCTCCGGCACCGAGCAGCAGCGTGGCGGCGGAGACGATGGCGACGAGGAGGGGTGCCCGGTCGGTGAGGGCGGCCATGGCGCGGGTGAGCGCGATGCGTCGGGTGCGCCCCGGATCCCCCGCCTCCCCCGGATGGTCGTCGCCCTCCACGGCGTCCCGTTCGGCGCGGGCCAGGCGCCAGGTGTGCCGGGCGAGCGCGGCGCAGAGCAGGGATACGACGACGAGCAGGGGTGGGATGACGGACGCCTGCCAGGTCAGCAGGACGGGCGGGCCGTCGATGGAGGCGCCGGTGCCGTCCAGCCAGTCCGACACGCGCTGGGAGACACCGCCGGACATCACGCCGCCCAGCGCGCAGGCCAGCATGGCGACGGCGGGCCCGCCGAGGCCGCGGACGGCGGCGCGGTCGTCGGGCAGGCTGCGGTGCAGCAGGTGCGCGGCCACGGCGAGGGCGATGACCAGCAGACCCTGCACCAGGGCGATGCCGCCGAAGGTCATGTCCCCCGGCAGCCGCCCGGCCGACCGCCACTCGGGGCGGGCCCAGCCGCCGTACACGAGCGCGAGGACGAACAGGACGAGGGCGGCGAGCGGCAGGCGACGTACCAGGTGCTCGTCGAGTTCCCGGTCGAGGCGGTTCTCGCTGCGGCCCCGGCGGCAGACCACCGCGACCACGACGACCGCCCCTGCGGCGAGGGCCGCCTCCAGGACCCAGCCCAGTGTGTCGAGCAGCGCGGGCCCGCCCGGCCGGCGGTCGAAGCGGGCCGCCGGTGCGCCGACCGCCGCGGCGACCGTCAGCAGGGCGGCGGCGGTGTGGGCGGCGCGCAGCCGGGCCACCAGGCGGCGCCCGTACCAGAACCCGGGCCGGCCGAGGGCGGTGCGGGAGGGGTCCGCCTCGGGGTCGGTCTCTCGGTCCATCGGCTGCTGGGATTCGTACGCCCGCCAGGTACGCAGCGACAGGTACCACAGGAGGCCGGTGAGCGCGGCGGGCACCGCGGCGGCGAGGGCGAGCCTGCGGCCGGGCGGGCTCCACCAGCCGCCGTCCGACATCACCGGCGACAGGAAGCCCAGCCAGGAGTGCCGCTCGGCGCACGCGCGCGTGCCCGCGCACTGCCAGGCCACGAGGTCGAGCGCGACCTCGCAGGCCGCGGCGACCAGCAGCACCGTCAGAGTGAGTCCCGCGAGCCGCACGAGCAGCCCGTAGAGGCGGACCGTCCGGATCCGGCCGTGTGCGGTGGGCCGCATCCAGTGGGCGAGGTTGACCACCATGAAGGGCAGGAGCAGCAGCCACAGGGCGCGGGTGCCGTTGCCGGAGGTGAGGTTGCACCAGACGTAGGCCTCGGGCACCGGCCGGCCCCGGTAGTCCTCGGGCCGGGACTCGGCGTCGGCGTCCTCGGTGCGCCGGAAGACGGCCGCGATGTGGTCGCCGGTGATCCGCACGGTCCGCGGGTCGTCCAGCATCTCGGCGGGTGTCGTGCCGCCGACTCCGTGCACCAGGAGCTCGAGGGCGGTGCCGGTCCTCCCCTCGCTCCCGCCTTCGCCGCCTGTCCCGTCGCGCGGTCCGGAAGCGTCCCGTCCGCCTGTTCCGGCCCGTTCCTGTGCCTGTTCCACTCTCCGCACTCCCCCGTGACGCGCCGTCGGCTCTGTCCGCGCGGGCACCAGGATCTCCGCTGAGCGGGCGTCGCACACCCCTCGGCACGGAATCTCCCCGAACCGTGTGACGGTGACGCCGGGATGGGTGGACTGGAGTCGGTGTGGTGGGTGAGTGGCATGTGCGCGGCGTGCAGGCGGTGGCGCGGCCCGTGCCGGGGCGTGCGAGGATGGGACGTCCGCGCACCGGAGCGGGGGAACTCCTCGTCGGAGCAGGTGCGCCGGGTGTGTCGGACGGTTTCGCGGCGAAAGGACCGAAGCGTACGTGAGTGAGAACCCGAACCTCCTCGCGGAGCAGCGGCGCGCCCTGATCCTCGACGAGGTGCGCCGGCGGGGCGGAGTCCGGGTCAACGAGCTGACCCGCAAGCTCGGCGTGTCGGACATGACGGTCCGCCGCGATCTCGACGCGCTGGCCCGGCAGGGCGTCCTGGAGAAGGTGCACGGCGGCGCGGTCCCGGTGGTCGAGGCGAGCACGCACGAGCCGGGGTTCGAGGCCAAGTCGGGTCTGGAGCCGACCGCCAAGGAGGACATCGCGCGGGCCGCGGCGGAACTGGTCGCGCCGGGCGCGGCGATCGCCCTGTCGGGCGGCACGACCACGTACGCGCTGGCGCACCGGCTGCTGGACGTGCCGGATCTGACGGTGGTCACGAACTCGGTGCGGGTGGCCGACGTCTTCCACGTGGCGCAGCGCACCTCCGGGGCGCGGCAGGGTGCGGCCACGGTGGTGCTCACGGGCGGTGTGCGGACTCCGTCCGACTCCCTGGTGGGCCCGGTCGCCGACCAGGCGATCGCGACGCTCCACTTCGACGTGCTGTTCCTCGGCGTGCACGGGATATCGGCCGAGGCCGGTCTGTCGACGCCGAACCTCGCGGAGGCCGAGACCAACCGGCGGCTGGTGCAGTCGGCGCGGCGTGTCGTGGTGGTCGCCGACCACACCAAGTGGGGTGTCGTGGGCCTGAGTTCGTTCGCCGCCCTGGAGCAGGTGGACACGCTGGTGACCGACGCCGGCCTGCCGGCGGACGCCCGTGCGGAGATCGCGGAGCACCTGGGACTGGTCGTGGCGGGCGAGCCGGAGACGGCCGACTGACCTCGGTGAACGCCGTCGGGCGTTCCTGGTCCTGCCCCGAGAAACGCCGTGGTGCCGCCGTGGTGCCGTCCGGGTCCCGCTGACACCCGGCGCGGCCCCGGCTATCGTGACGCCTCCCGGCCGATCGTCCGCGTGCGCGGTTTCGCTCAAGGGGGTTGTGCTCATGGTTCGCCGTCTGCGTCCGGTGGGTCTCGACTTCGTCGAGACCGCTCCGGTGCGCCTGATCTTCGCGCGCGAGATCTCCGCCGCCCCTGATGTGGTCTTCCGCGCGCTCGCCGAGGACGTACCGGGCTGGACGGCTTGGTTCTCGGCGGTGACGTTCGCCCGGCCCGTCGGTGAGGGCGCGGGCCGCGAGATCCGTCTCAAGGGCGGTACGCGCTTCGTGGAGACGGTGCTGACGGCCGAGCGGCCCGAGGTGTACGCCTACCGCGTGGACGTCACCAACGCGCCCGGCGCCCGGGCCGTGGTCGAGGAGTGGCGGCTGACACCGGCCGGGGCGGGTACGCGCGTGCGGTGGACGTTCGCGGCGGACGGTACGGCGCCGTTCCGGTTCGTGCTGAACCGCGCGCGTCCGGGTCTGGGACGGGCCTTCCGGGACGCGGTCACCTCGCTGGACCGGCGGCTCACCCGCCCGTAGCACGCCGCCACCCGCCACCCGCCCCGCGGCCCACGGCTCGTCGCGCCGGGTCAGCCGGGCCAGGTGCCCGTGTGCAGCAGTGATTCGATCGCCGCCGTGTACGGGCCGATGTCGAGGCCCTGTTCGGCGAGCCAGGCGTCCGAGTAGTACTTGTCGAGGTACCGGTCCCCCGGGTCGCACAGCAGCGTCACCACGCTCCCCTGCCGCCCCTCCGCCACCATCTCGGCGACGATCTTCAGCGCGCTCCACAGCCCGGTGCCCGTGGAGCCGCCCGCCTTGCGGCCGATGGCCTGTTCCAGGGCGCGGACGGCCGCCACGCTCGCCGCGTCCGGCACCTTCATCATGCGGTCGATGGCGCCGGGTACGAAGCTCGGCTCCATACGGGGCCTGCCGATGCCTTCGATCCGGGAGCCGCAGTCGCAGGTGACGTCCGGGTCGCCGGTGGTCCAGCCCTCGAAGAAGCAGGAGTTCTCCGGGTCGGCGACGCAGACGCGGGTGTCGTGCTGCATGTAGTGCACGTAGCGGGCGAGGGTCGCCGAGGTGCCGCCGGTGCCGGCCGTGGCGACGATCCACGCCGGTTCGGGGAAGCGTTCCAGCCGCAACTGCCGGAAGATCGACTCGGCGATGTTGTTGTTGCCGCGCCAGTCCGTGGCGCGTTCGGCGTAGGTGAACTGGTCCATGTAGTGGCCGCCGGTCTCGGCCGCGAGGCGTGCGGACTCCTCGTACATCCGGCGGGAGTCGTCCACGAAGTGGCACCGGCCGCCGTGGAACTCGATCAGGCGGATCTTCTCGGGACTGGTCGTGCGCGGCATGACCGCGATGAAGGGGACGCCGATCAGCTTCGCGAAGTACGCCTCGGAGACGGCCGTGGAGCCGCTGGACGCCTCGATCACCGGGCGGTCCGGCCGGATCCAGCCGTTGCACAGGCCGTAGAGGAAGAGCGAGCGGGCGAGGCGGTGTTTGAGGCTGCCGGTGGGGTGGGTTGACTCGTCCTTCAGATAGAGGTCGATGCCCCACCGCTCGGGCAGCGGGAAGAGGAGCAGGTGGGTGTCGGCCGAGCGGTTGGCATCGGCCTGGACCTTGCGCACGGCCTCTTTCAGCCATGCGCGGTAGGCGGTGTCGCTGTGGTCGACGTCGAGGGTGGCGCCGGTGCGGGTCTGCTGGGGGGTGCTCACGACGGGGCTCCTTACGCTGCGCGCCGACGGCGCGTCGCGCGGCCGACGCCTCGATCATAGGCACCTTCCACACGCTTCTCACCTGCATAAACACAGCTTTGGGAGCCTCAAAGGCACCCCTGGGGGCCAGGGGCCGGCCCGGTGGGGGCGCATTCGCGCGAGTGCTCCGGCCGCCTCCGGAAAGAGGCGGCGCGTACTGGTGCTCGACGCGGGGTACGGGCAGACTGCCAGCGGGCGGGACCGGGGTTCCCGCCGCGGGCGCACACTGGAGCACGACACGAGCCGGCCGGTACGGGCCCAGCGAGGTGCACGGTCCGGCAACCGACGCGCACGAGGGGGGCGACGGCATGGCGGAGCCGGAGTTCAGGGCCACGGGGGTGCGGATCGGCAAGCGGCTGCGCTCACTCACCGAGGGCGGAACGGTCCGGATCAGCGGTGGCCGGGTGGAGTTGCTCACCAGCTACGGCAGTGAGATCGACAGCGCTCCGGTGCAGGCGGTGCGCGCCTCCCGGCCCTGGTTCGCTCCTCAGGACCGGGCCCTCGCCGACCTAGACGGCAAGCGGTACCTGCTGACGCTCGGCGAGCGGGACCCCGCGCCGGGTGAGCCGGGACCGCCGGCTGCTCGCCGTTTCATCGAGGCGGTGCGCAGGGCGGCCGGGCACCACGGTTGAGATGTCCGTAAGTTGCGGTGCCTTACCCCTTGCGTCACGCTGGTCTCACGTCACTCTGGGTTTACCGGCGATAACGCTGCGAACCAGCCCGCCGGCCTTGGCAGCAGGCGGCGGCGTGCCGCGTGCGCCCTGCTGGATCCGAACTCCGTGTTCTTCCGGACCTCTATGTCGGGGAGTCGCAGCCGTGATCAGTCACCCAAGCAGACACTGCACGGTAGAGCTCCAAGCCCTGCCGTCGCGGATCGGCCAGGTCCGCAGAATCGTATCTGCGCAATTGCGCTACTGGCATCTGGATCTCCTGATCGACCGGGCAGCGCTCGGCGTCACGGAGTTGTTGACCAACGTCCATCTCCATGCCCGGCCCGACAAGACGTGCACCGTGGAGATAGAGCTGCTCCTTGACCGGCTCACCGTCTCCGTGCGCGATCACGACCCGCGTCTGCCCGTGGTGGACGACGCCGAGCCGTTCGCGACCTGCGGACGCGGGCTCTCCATGGTGGCGGCGATGAGCGAGAGCTGGGGTGCCCGGCCGGACGGCGAGTCCGGCAAGGTCGTCTGGTTCACGCTCCCGACGCCCGCCGCCCCGCCCGTCTCCGCACGCCCGCCGCGGCGCCTGGTCGAGGAGGTGCCGGCCGCCGCCTTCGCGGACGTGGAGCACGCGGTCGACCTGGGCAGGTCCCAACCCGCTCCCGCCCGGTCGGCCGTTGCCGGCTGACCGGGCGGTGACCCTTCGCCGCCGCGGGCGGAGCGGGCGGAGCGGGCGGTACGGTACCGGCCGTCGCCGCCCGGCGGACGGGACCGGCGACGCCCCCGGCCACCGCCCCTCGCCGTCGGTGTCGCCGATGCGCGCGGTGCCCGAGGTGAGCGTGTCCGGTCCGGCCGCGCAGTGCGTCAGGGTGGGCTTGCCGGAACCCGAGGGCCCGTCACGGCGGTGAAGCGGCCGGCCGGGAAGTCCACGCCGACCCCGTCCAGGGCCTGTACGGCGGTGTCGCCACCGCCGTACACCTTCACGGGGTCGACGACCCGGACGGCGGTCCGGGCGGCGGTCGTCGGGGTCATGCCGCACCGCCGTTGCCTTTGCGGCCGAACTGCTCGTCCAGCACGGACAGCCGGCGCCAGTACTCGTCCTCGTCGATCTCGCCGGAGGCGAAGCGGTGGCCGAGGACGCTGATGGGTGAATTGTCGTCGACGGTGGGCGGCCGCCCCGGGCCACGGCGTCCGCGCCAGACCGTGCGGCGCAGCAGGGTGATGCCGCCTGCGATGACCAGCGCCCAGATGACCGGGAAGAACAGGATCCACGGGCCGGGCCCGCCGTCGCCGAAGTGTGCCAGGATCTGCATGTCGTCCAACTCCTCGGTAGCGATGTCCTCGGTGACGTCCTCGGTGACGTGCCGGTGACGTCCTTGTTCGTCGCTTCCGAGCCTCGCCCCCGGGACGGGTCCGGGTCGTCGTACGGCCAGCGGCAGTGTGCCTACCTCGCGAGGAGTACGCGCCGGGTCCGCTGCTGCTTCCCGCGCTCCTGATCGAGTCCGCCCGCGGGCTGCCGTCGGGAGCGCGGGCACGCGGGCACCAGCCCGCCGGCGGGTCTGGAGCGCGCGGGCGCCGGCCAGGGCACCATGTGCCGCCGGTCGGGCGGGTGCGTCGCCCGTGGCCACCTGTTCCTCGCCGGCCGCAGGCTGCCCGGTGAGGGACCGCCGGCCTGCCGTACGGAAGGAGGCGTTGTACCGGCGGATCGCCGAACTCGCCGAGGCGTACCCGAGTGCCGAACCCCGGGACGCCTTCGTCGTCCTCACCGAGAACACCTTCGCCGACTGATCGCCGGGGCCACGGGCGCGCCCGGCGCGTAGGCTCGGGCCCATGCTGAGACTTGGTATCCCCGTCATCGGCGTCACGGACGTGCCGCGCGCGGTGGCGTTCTGGACGGCCGCTCTGAACCTGACCGCAACCGAGGAGTGGGCGAGCGAGACGTGGCGCACGCTCGGCCACGCGGACGGTTCCGGCCGGGCCCTCGGCCTGCTGCGCAGCGAGTCACCGGCCGAGCCGCGCCCCCGGCTCCACCTCGACCTGTTCACGGACACGGCGGAGGAACAGCGGGCGGAGGTGCGGCGGCTGATCGGGCTCGGTGCGCGGGCCGTCGACTGGGACCTCTACCCGCCCGACCCCGACTTCGTCGTCCTGGCCGACCCGGACGGCAACATCTTCTGCGTCGTCGACCTCAGCCACGCCCCCAGCGGCGGCGACCGGCCGGCACCCTGAACCCGCGGGCCGCTCCGGCCGGACGCGGCCCGCTACCCCAGCGCGGCCAGCGGGTCGTCCAGGACCGGCTGCCAGGCCAACTCGGCCGCGCCGACCAGGCTGTTGTGGTCCAGAATGCTCGGCAGGATCGGCACCCCTCCGCTCTGGCCCCACAGGCTGCGGTCGGCGACGACCGCGCGCAGACGCCCGGGATCGGCGTCGAGGAGTGCGCGGTGGAGTCCGCCGAGGACGATGCGGTCCGGGTTGAGGATGTTGACCAGGCCGGCGAGGCCCAGGCCGAGCCGGTCGATGAGGGTCTCGGTCGCGGTGCGGACGGCCGGGTCGGCGTAGTGACCGCGGATCAGGTCGATGGACTGCTGGAGCAGGGACACCTCGGGTCCGGGCTCGCGGCCGGCCGCCGTGAGGAAGGCCAGCGGGTCGGTCTCCACGTCCAGGCAGCCGTGGCCGCCGCAGTGGCAGGGGCGGCCCTCGGGGTTGACGGTGAGGTGGCCGACCTCCAGGGCGAGGCCCGAACTGCCCATGTGCAGGCGGCCGTCGAGGACCAGCGCGCCGCCGACCCCTCGGTGCCCGGTGGCCACGCAGAGCAGGTCGCGGGCTCCGCGCCCGGCGCCGTGCCGGTGCTCGGCGAGCGCGGCGAGGTTGACGTCGTTCGCGGCGAACGCGGGGCCGTCGATACCGGCGGCGCGCACCTGTTCGGCGAAGATCCGCCGCACGGGCGCGCCCGCCGGCCAGGCCAGGTGGAGCGGGTTCAGGGCCAGGCCCTCCGGTTCCGCCACGGCGGACGGTACGGCGAGTCCCGCACCGACGCAGCGGCGCCCGGTCTCCCGGAGGAGTTCCGCGCCCGCCTCGACGACGGAGCCGAGCACCTTCGCCGGGTCGGCGTCGACCACCTCGCAGCCGGGCGCGGTGGCGACGATCCGGCCGCCGAGGCCGACCAGGGCGGCACGGAATCCGTCGGCGTGGACCTGGGCGGCCAGCGCGACGGGCCCGTCCTCGGCGACCGCGAGGCGGTGCGAGGGGCGGCCCTGGGAACCGGCCGCGGCACCGGGCCGTGCGTCCACCCGGATCAGGCCGAGCGCCTCCAGTTCGGCGGCGACCGCGCCGGCCGTGGCCCGGGTCACGCCGAGTTCCGCGGTGAGGACGGCCCGGGTGGGGGCGCGTCCGGTGTGCACGAGCTCCAACGCGGGTCCGAGCGCGCCGCGCCCCCGGTCCAGCCGCGTCCTCGAGGTGGTCCCTTCCCCCGCCGTCCGGGGGTCCGCCTTGCCGCTCATGAGGGGGAGTCTCCCATGATCCGCGGGCGCGGGGCCCTATGGTCTGTCCGGATGGCCTGTCCGGTCAGCACACCCGGCCGGACTCGAGGCCGCTGGCCCGGAGCGTGATGTTCAGCCGCCCGGTGAGCCCCAACTCGGGTGGCGCGGTGCCCGGGTGCACCCTGGGGACCCCGTGGTACGCGAGCCTGGACGGCCCGCCGAAGACGAACAGGTCGCCGCTGCGCAGCTCGACGTCGGTGTAGGGGCGGGTCCGGGTCTCGGGGTTGCCGAAGCGGAAGACACAGGTGTCTCCGAGGCTGAGGGAGACCACGGGCGCGTCCGACCGCTCGTCGGCGTCGCGGTGCATACCCATGCGGGCGTCGGCCTCGTAGAAGTTGATCAGCGCGATGTCGTACGGCGTCTCCCGCACCGCGCCGGCGCCGAGCGCGTCGGTCACCGCCCGGCGGGCCAGGTCTCCGAGCCAGGCCGGGAAGGGCTTCACCGGCGCGCCGTCGCCGTCGACGACGGTGCGGGCGTAGGCGTACGGGTACCAGTGCAGGCCCAGGCAGACCTGCCTCGCGGTCATGGTGCCGCCGCCGGGAGTGCGGACCGTGCGCAGTCCGGCCGGTGGGCGGGCCCACTCGCGGCAGGCGTGCAGCAGTTCGCGCTGCGGTCCGATGCCGAGCCAGTCGGGCACGTGGACGGCGCCGGGCGCGGTCTCGGTACGGCTCCTGGGGAACAGCTCGGCGTCCATGTCACCCATCCTGCCCGCCGCCCCCTGCACTCCGCTCCTGCCCGCCACCCCCTGCACTCCGCTCCTGCCCGCCGCCCCACTGCACTCCGTTCCTGCCCGCGTCTTCCTTCGCCACGCTCCCTCCTGCCTCCCCTGCACCGGGCTCCTGCCGCACCTCGCGCCCCGCAGGTCCCTGGCTCCGCCCGGCACTGCCTGAGCTGCGGCTCGGCTAGCCTGGACGCACGATGAACGACCGCAGCGACCGTATGACGACTCCGTGGGGCGAGCACGTGCTGGCCCGCTTCCCCGAGGACCCGCGCGACCGGCTCCGTGCCTGGGACGCCTCCGACGAGTATCTGCTCGGACACCTCGCGGAGCAGGGGGTCCCGCTGTCCGGCACGGTCGTGGTCGTCGGCGACCGCTGGGGAGCGCTGGTCACGGCGCTGGCGGCGCACCGGCCGGTGCAGATCACCGACTCCCACCTCACGCGGGAGGCGACGCGCGCCAATCTGGAACGGGGCGGCGCCGAGCCCGGCGCCGTGCGGCTGCTCACCACCCAGGACCCGCCGCCGGACCGTGTCGACGTGCTGCTGGTGCGGGTGCCGAAGAGCCTGGCGCTGCTGGAGGACCAGTTGCTGCGGCTGGCACCCGCGCTGCACGAGGGCACGGTCGTCGTCGGCACGGGGATGGTCAAGGAGATCCACACCTCGACGCTCAGGCTGTTCGAGCGGATCGTCGGGCCGACCCGGACCTCGCCGGCCGTGAAGAAGGCCCGGCTCGTCTTCGCCACGCCCGACCTCTCGCTGAAGCGCCCCCCGAACCCGTGGCCGCTCGGCTACCGGCTCCCCGACGACGTCGGGCCGCTCTCCGGCCGGCCCGTCGTCAATCACGCCGGTGTCTTCTGCGCCGACCGGCTCGACATCGGCACCCGGTTCTTCCTCCGGCACCTGCCGGGCGCCGGCCGCGCCCGGCGGGTGGTGGACCTGGGCTGTGGCAACGGCGTGGTCGGTACGGCGGTGGCGCTGGCCGACCCCGGGGCCGAGGTCCTGTTCACCGACGAGTCCTTCCAGGCCGTGGCCTCGGCGGAGGCGACGTACAAGGCGAACGCGGCGGCGGGGCAGGCGGAGTTCCGGGTCGGCGACGGACTGGCGGGGGTGCCGGACGGCAGCGTCGACCTGGTACTCAACAACCCGCCCTTCCACTCCCACCAGGCGACGACCGACGCCACGGCGTGGCGGATGTTCACCGGGGCGCGGCGCGTGCTGCGCCCCGGCGGTGAGCTGTGGGTGGTCGGCAACCGGCACCTGGGCTACCACGTCAAGCTGCGGCGCCTTTTCGGCAACAGCGACCTGGTGGCCAGTGACCGGAAGTTCGTCGTGCTGAAGGCGGTCAGGAAGTAGCCCGGGCGACCACCTGCACCATCGTCGCCACCGTGCGCACCATGGCCTCCCTGCCCGCGGTGAGGTAGCCGCGCGAGTCGACGGCTTCGGGGCGGGCGGCGAGGTACTCCCTGATGGCGCCGGTCATGGCGATGTTGAGCGCGGTGCCGACGTTGACCTTGGAGATGCCGCCCGCGACCGCCGCGGCGAGTTCGCCGTCCGGGACTCCGGAGGAGCCGTGCAGTACGAGCGGCACGTCCAGCGTGCCCGACAGTTCCTTGAGCAGGTCGTGGTCGAGGGCGGCGGTACGCGTGGTCATGGCGTGGGAGCTGCCGACGGCGACGGCCAGGGCGTCCACGCCGGAGTCCGCGACGAAGGCGCGCGCCTCGGCGGGGTCGGTGCGGGCGCCGGGCGCGTGGGCGTCGAGGGGCGGTGCGCCGTTCTTGCCGCCGACCTCACCCAGCTCGGCCTCGATCCACAGCCCCTGGGCGTGGGCCCAGTCGGCGGCGGCCCGGGTAGCCGCGAGGTTCTCCGCGTACGGCAGCCGCGAGGCGTCGTACATGACCGAGCTGAACCCGGCGTCCCGGGCCTGGCGCAGCAGGCCGTCGTTCTGGATGTGGTCGAGGTGCAGGGCGACGGGCACGGCGGCGCCCTCGGCGGCGGCGACGGCCGCGCGGGCCAGTGGCAGCAGACGGCCGTAGCGGTACTTCACGGCGTTCTCGCTGACCTGGAGGACGACGGGCGTGCGCGCGGACTCGGCGCCCGCGACGACCGCCTCGATATGTTCCAGGGTGATGACGTTGAAGGCGGTGACGGCGGAGCGCGCGGCGGCGGCGCGGCCGACCAGGTCGCCGGTGGTGGCGAGGGGCACGGTCTCTCCCTTCCCGCACGTCGGGGCGCGGGTGTCGGGGGTCGGTGTCGGGACGGACGTCAGGGGGCGAGGATCACCGAGCGGGTCAGGTGGCGGGGCCGGTCCGGGTCCAGGCCCCGGGCGGCGGCGACGGCGACCGCGAGGCGCTGGGCGCGGACCAGTTCGGCGAGCGGGTCGAGATCCCCGGGCACCCACAGGGCGCCGGTGTCGCGGACCTGGTCGGCCAGGCCCTCGGGCGCCTCGCCGAACATCCAGGTCGCCGTGCCGGCGGTGCTGATGCTGATGGGGCCGTGTCGGTACTCCATGGCCGGGTAGGCCTCGGTCCAGGACAGGGATGCCTCACGCATCTTCAGGCCGGCCTCGTTGGCCAGTCCGACGGTCCAGCCCCGGCCGAGGAAGGTGAACTGGGTGCGCTCGACGAGCCCTTCCGGCAGCTCGGCCGCGAGTGCGGCGTGCGCGTCGGCGACGACGGCGTCGGTGTGCAGGCCCAGGTGGGCGCGGAACAGGGTGAGAGCGGTGGTCGCGAACCGGGTCTGCACGACCGACCGTTCGTCGGCGAAGTCGAGGACCACCGCGTCGTCGGCGGCGGCCATGACGGGGGTGTCCGGGTCGGCGGTGAGCGCGACGGTGCGGGTGTGTCCCCCCACATCCGTGAGCAGTTCCAGTACTTCGGTGGTGGTGCCGGAGCGGGTGAGGGCGACGACCCGGTCGTACGCGCGGCCCCTGGGGAACTCGGAGGCGGCGAAGGCGTCCGTCTCGCCCTGGCCCGCGCCCTCACGCAGCGCCGCCGCGGCCTGGGCCATGAAGTACGAGGTGCCGCATCCGACGATGGCCACTCGCTCCCCCGCCGCCGGGAGCACCGCCGTGTGCCGTGCCGCCTGGGCGGCGGCGCGTGTCCAGCACTCGGGCTGGCTGTTGAGCTCGTCCTCGACATACGTCATGCCGCACACTCCCCGATCTCTGACCCGTGAGCACCCGGGTCCGCCTCCACGACTGGCTGATTGTTCCTGCAAGATATAGCGAGATTTCGAGCACAATCAAGCAATCTGAGGAAGAGTCCGGTGCGCTAGGGTCGCGGGAGATCGAGGAACGGAGGCGCGGATGTCGCGCGACGCCCGCTGGAAGGCGCTGCTGGAGCTGCTCGTGGAGCGCGGCCGGCTGGACGTCGAGGAGGCGGCGACCGAGCTGGAGGTCTCGGCCGCGACGATCCGCCGCGACTTCGACCGGCTCGCCGAGCAGCAGATGCTCGTGCGCACGCGTGGTGGCGCGGTCGTGCACGGGGTGTCGTACGAACTGCCGCTGCGCTACAAGACGGCCCGCCGGGCCTCGGAGAAGCAGCGCGTCGCACAGGCGGTCGCCGCGCTTGTGGCACCCGGCGAGGCGGTCGGACTGACCGGGGGCACGACGACCACCGAGGTGGCGCGCGCCCTGGCCGTGCGCCCCGACCTGGCTTCCGGCACGCCCGCGCTGACCGTGGTCACCAACGCGCTCAACATCGCGAACGAGCTGGCCGTCCGGCCGCAGTTCAAGATCGTGGTGACCGGCGGCGTGGCCCGGGCGCAGTCGTACGAGCTGATCGGTCCGCTCGCGGACGGGGTGCTGGGTCAGGTGACCCTCGACGTGGCGGTGCTGGGCGTCGTCGCCTTCGACGCCGCGCACGGCGCCGCGGCCCACGACGAGGCGGAGGCCGCGATCAACCGGCTGCTGTGCGAGCGCGCGGAGCGCGTGGTGGTGGCCGCCGACTCCAGCAAACTGGGCCGGCGGGCGTTCGCCCGGATCTGCGCGGCCGAGTCCGTGGACACGCTGGTCACGGACGGTGCCGCCGACCCGGACCTGGTGCGGCGGTTCGAGGAGGCAGGGGTCCGGGTCGTCACGGCCTAGGACGGTCGCTCCCGCCGGTCGCCAGGTCGTCGGCGGTGACCGTCAGTGCCCGTGGCCGTCGGTGTGTTCGCTCGGGGCCGTCGGAACGGAGTCGTGCGCCGCGGGTGCCGATCCGGCCCTTACGGTGAACGCGGCGGTGTGCACCTTCCCCTGGTGCCTGAAGTCCAGGAAGAGGCGGTAGGTGCCGTCACTGGGCGCGGTGGCCGTGAAGGAGATCTCCGGGCCGGGCTTCGTGGAACCGTCGCCGGGTTCGCCGTCCGGATGGACGTGGAGGTAGGCGAGGTCGCCGGAACGCAGGGCGACCAGGTGGCCGTAGGCGCCGAGGTAGGGCTGGAGGTCGTTGACGGGGACCCCGCCGCGGGAGACCTTCAGCTTCAGCTCGCTCGCCTTGCCCGGGGCCGGTGTTCCGGCGAGCTCGACCTGATAACCGTCGATTCGGGCGGTGTCGCCGGGGGCCGGCAGGCTCGCGGGCTCGTAGCGGCCGGAGGCGGCGAGGTCGGCACCGAGGGTGAGGTTCTCCGCGTTCTCCTTCGCCGGGGTGAAGTCGGCGAAGACACGGTAGCCGCCCGCGCGAGGCAGGTCGACGGGGGTGCTCCAGGTGCCGTCGGCGGCGCGGGTGGGGTGCAGGTGCCGGTAGGTGACCAGGTCGCGTGAGGCCAGGATGAGGTGCAGCTCCTTGTCGTGCTCGCGCCGGTAGGCGGTGACGGCCTCGCCGTCGCCGTCCCGGACGGTGAAACGCAGTTCGGTCCGTTGACCGGCGGTGACGCGCGGGGTGGCGAGGTCGAGGGTGTAACCGCCCTCGGAGATCTGCAGTCCACCGGGCGGAGTGTCCTCGTGCCCTCCGCCCCGCTCAGGCTCGGCTGACGGGCGACCGTGCTCGTCGTGCGGCGCGGGCGCGCTCTCCGCGACGACCGGGTCCACCCCCTTGCCGACGCCGTAGGCGGTGCCGAAGGTGGCGGCCAGCGCGGCGGTGAACGCGGCGATCCTCAGTCCGGTGTGCATGACGGTCGTCTCCTCGGATTCCGGGTCTCCGGCTCGCACGGAGGCCTCTCCATGCGCTTCACCATACCCCCGGGGGGTACAGAGTCAAGCCGGGTCCAGGGTTGCGTCCGGTACCCCCCAGGGGTATACATGGAACTCGGCGGGGATACCCCGCCCCCGTAACGCCGCCCCCGTAACGTCCACCACTTTCCGGAGGAAGCCATGGCTTCGACCGTCACCACCGCCGCCACCCAGCCGGTCAGCACCACCTACGCCGTCGCCGGGATGAGCTGTGGCCATTGCAAGGCGACGCTCACCCGCGTGATCGGTGAGCTGGACGGTGTCACCGGTGTCGACGTCGAGCTCGACACCGGCCGGGTCACCGTCACCACGGCCGCCGAGCCGGACGACACGGCGATCGCCGAAGTCGTCGACGAGGCCGGCTACGAGCTGACCGGCCGCGCCTGACCGGCCCGCACTTCCCCGCCACACCGCCGGGACCCGCCCGCCGGGTCCCGGCCGACGACCCGCATCAGGAGCAGCCATGACGACGAGTACGACCAGCGCACCGGCCGAGGTGGAACTCGCCATCGGCGGCATGACCTGCGCCTCGTGCGCCGCCCGGATCGAGAAGAAGCTCAACCGGATGGACGGGGTCACCGCCACCGTCAACTACGCGACGGAGAAGGCCAAAGTCCACTACGCCGGTGACGTGTCCGTCCCGGAGCTGATCGCCACGGTCGAGGCGACCGGCTACACCGCCCGCGAGCCCGAGCCGGTACGTGCCGAGCCCGCACCCGGCACGGAGCACGCCGAGCCCGCCGACGAACTGCGGCCCCTGCGGGAGCGCCTCGTCACCGCCGTGGTGCTGGCCGTCCCGGTCATCGCGATGGCGATGGTGCCGGCGTTGCAGTTCGAGTACTGGCAGTGGCTGTCGCTGACCCTGGCGGCGCCGGTCGTCACCTACGCCGCCTGGCCCTTCCACAAGGCCGCGTTCACCAACGCACGGCACGGCGCGGCCACCATGGACACGCTGATCTCGGTGGGCACGTCGGCGGCGTTCCTGTGGTCGCTGTGGGCGCTCTTCCTCGGCACCGCGGGCACGCCGGGCATGACGCACCCCTTCGAGCTGACCATCGCCCGCAGTGACGGCGCCGGGAACATCTACCTGGAGGCCGCCGCCGGAGTGACCGCCTTCATCCTGGCCGGGCGCTACTTCGAGGCCCGTTCCAAGCGCAAGGCCGGCGCCGCGCTCAAGGCCCTGCTGGAGCTGGGCGCCAAGGACGTCACCGTTCGGGACCCCGACGGCGGTGAACGGACGATTCCGACGGCGGAGCTGGCGGTGGGCGACCACTTCCTGGTCCGCCCCGGTGAGAAGATCGCCACCGACGGCACGGTCGTCGAGGGCACCTCCGCCGTGGACGCCTCCATGCTCACCGGAGAGTCGGTGCCCGTCGAGGTCGGCGTGGGCGACCCGGTCACCGGCGCCACCCTGAACGCGGGCGGCCGTCTCGTGGTCGAGGCCACCCGGGTCGGCGCCGACACCCAGCTCGCCCGGATGGCCAAGCTGGTCGAGGACGCGCAGAACGGCAAGGCCGCCGCCCAGCGCCTGGCCGACCGCATCTCCGGGGTCTTCGTCCCCGTCGTCATCGCCCTGGCCGTGGCCACCCTCGGCTTCTGGATCGGCAACGGCTCCGGACTGACCGCCGCGTTCACCGCCGCCGTCGCCGTACTGATCATCGCCTGCCCCTGCGCCCTGGGCCTGGCCACGCCGACCGCGCTGATGGTCGGCACCGGGCGCGGCGCCCAGCTCGGCATCCTCATCAAGGGTCCCGAGGTCCTGGAGTCGACCCGCAAGGTCGACACCATCGTCCTGGACAAGACCGGCACCGTCACCACCGGCCGCATGACTCTGCTCGCCGTCCACACCACCGAGGGCACCGGCGAGGCCGAGGTGCTGCGTCTCGCGGGGGCGCTGGAGCACTCCTCCGAGCACCCGATCGCCCAGGCGGTGGCGGCAGGAGCGGCCGACCGCGTCGGCACCCTGCCCGTCCCGGAGGACTTCGCAGGCGTTCCCGGTCTCGGCGTGCAGGGCGTCGTCGACGGCCACGCCGTCCTCGTCGGCCGCGAGAAGCTGCTGCGGGAATGGGCCATGGACCTCCCCGCCGGCCTGGCACGCGCCAAGGCCGAGGCGGAGACGGCCGGCCGCACCGCGATCGCCGTCGCCTGGGACGGCGAGGCCCGGGCGGTCCTGGAAGTCGCCGACGCCGTCAAGGACACCAGCACCGAGGCCATCGGCAGGCTGCGCGCCCTGGGCCTGACCCCGATCCTTCTCACCGGCGACAACCAGGCCGTCGCCCAGGCGGTGGCCGCGGAGGTCGGCATCGACCCCGAGCACGTCATCGCCGAGGTCATGCCCGAGGACAAGGTCGACGTCGTCAAGCGCCTCCAGAGCGAGGGCCGTTCGGTCGCGATGGTCGGCGACGGCGTCAACGACGCCGCCGCACTCGCCCAGGCCGACCTGGGCCTGGCCATGGGCACCGGCACCGACGCCGCCATCGAGGCCGGTGACCTCACCCTCGTCCGCGGCGACCTGCGCGCCGCTGCCGACGCCATCCGCCTGGCCCGCAAGACCCTGGGCACCATCAAGTCGAACCTCTTCTGGGCCTTCGCCTACAACATCGCCGCCCTGCCACTCGCCGCCGCCGGACTCCTCAACCCGATGATCGCCGGAGCCGCCATGGCCTTCTCCTCCGTCTTCGTCGTCGGCAACTCCCTGCGCCTGCGGTCCTTCCGCGCCGCGGCCTGACCCACCACCACACCGCGAGCCGCCGGCCTGCCCTCACGGGTCGGCCGGCGGCTCACACGCGGCTCCGGCCGCTCGGTGATCGCGCCGTGCGAGCCGACGGCGGCCGGCACCGTCGCCCCCACGGCCCAGCCCCCATGCAGTCCGGTCGCCCTCGCGGGACAGCCCCATCCGGTCCGGTCGCCCCCCGGCCCACGGCAAGCCCGCCCGCGCGGGAGCGACGCAGGCCGGCCCGTTCCTCGCCGAAGAACGGGGCACCCGCGCCGTCCCCCGGACGGGCCCCGCCGGCGCGCCGTACGCCCCAAGTCGACTCAGGCTGGTGCGGCGACGGAACACGCGCGGTGGGTCGTCGGGCCCACGGCGCTCCCGGCGCCCGAGTCGTCGGGGCGGCATGCCCCGCGCGGCACCCGGGCGTCAGCCCCGCCCCATCGCCCCGCGGAGCAGGAGCCCATGACCGAACCGACCAACGCCGACGGGGACACCGCCGGCCCGCTCGCGCCGGATCCCGGCCCGGCCCGCTCGCGCAGGAGCGTCCTGACCGCCGTACTCGGTGACCTGCGTGCCGTGGACGGCGCCCTGTACGCGGCGGTGGCCGCCACGTCCACGCCCACACTGGATCGGGCGCTGCGCCGGCTGTCCCACGCCGCCGACCACTCCAAGGTCTCGCTCGGAATCGCCGCCGCCCTCGCCTTGAGCGGTGCGCGGCCCCGGCGGGCGGCCCTAGCCGGGGTGGGGGCCGTCGCCGTGGCATCGGCGTCCTCGAACCTGCTGGGCAAGCGGCTGGTGCGCAGGGCACGGCCCGACCGGGAGGCGGCGCGGGTGACGGTGGACCGGTATGTGCCCATGCCCGCGTCCGCCTCGTTCCCGTCCGGGCACACGGCCTCGGCGGTCGCGTTCGCCACGGCGGTCGGCATGGTCCTGCCCGCGGCGGCCGTACCGCTCGGCGCGCTGGCGAGCGCCATCGCCTACTCCCGGGTCCACGTCGGCGTCCACTATCCCGGCGACGTGGCCGCGGGCGCCGTCCTGGGCATCGCCAGTGCGGCCGCCGCGCTCGCTGCGGCGGCGGCCGCTCCGGTGCCCGGCCTGCGGTCGGTCTGCTCGGCGGCGCCGTCCTCCGCGTACGGACGCGGCGGCGCGGCGCCGGACCGTCAGCCGAAGGCCCGCACGGCCTGGTAGTACGTCCACGCCGTGCTGTCGCAGGCGGTTTTGGTGGCGCCGCCGTAGCGGGCGCAGACACGCTTGAGGTCCTCGTAGAAGGCGCTGTCGAGGCGGGACTTGTTGGCGCTGAAGGAACCGGCGGCCTTGTAGTTGCGGTAGCCGAAGTCGTGCCGTGCGCAGGAGGTGCTGAAGGGGAAGCCGAACGGGTTGTCCGGCGAGGAGGAGCAGTAGTCGGTGGTCCAGTCGAACTCGTAGGCGGCCCAGGCGGACTGGTTCGCCCGTGCCGCGGTCCAGGCGTTGTAGCTCGACGCGCTGGTCTGGGTCCAGCTCGCGAGTACCCGCGGTTTGTCGGCGGGAGCGGCGTCGGCGGTCGCGGCGGTGGCCACGACGGTGGTCACGGCAAGAGCCGAGGCGGCGAGTCCGGTGGCGAGTCTGCGGTGCATTCCACACCTCCATGAGGCTGCGACCCGCCCCTCGGGCCGCAGGTTCATGTCAAGAGGATGCGCATCTCGACCATCCCTTCACACATCCGTCGCCCTAATGGCCCATCAATTCTTCCGCCCGGTGGGAGAACGGGACGTGAACGCCGCCGTGCCGGCCCCCGGCCGCCCGACTCCCCTGTGCGCCACGCGCACCGAGGGCCACGAGCGTCAACTCCGGTACTCCCGGCGCCAGATCCGGCCCGCGTCCGCCGTCGCGGCAGCGCCACGTGGCGTCCGGCGGCGCCCGGCAGGTCCCTCGCCGCCTCCGCTCCCCGCGGGTCCGGTCTACTCCCCCTGGTACGGCAGCGTCGTTCCCGGCAGCGCGTACTCGTCGCGGCGGCCGCACATGCCGTAGCCGCCGACCCGGGTGGGTGCGGCCTCGTACGCGGTCGCCTCGGTGAGATACGCCGGGTCGCCGTCGGTGAGCGCGTCGAGCTGGGCACCGGTGCGCTCGGCGGTGGCCAGCGCGCCGGCCCGCCACAGCTCTCGCCAGCCGGGCACCTTGTCGCGCACCAGGTGGGCGGCGGCCCGCTGGAACTCCCGGTAGGGGCCGTCGTCCCCGGCGACCAGGGCCTCGCGCAGGACGAGGTACCCCTCGACGGCGAGGTCCCTGCGCCGCCGGGCCGCCGCCGCCGTCTCCGGCCCCGTGCCGGGCGGCAGCGTGGCCGCGGCGGCGTACGCTCCCGGGTCGGCCAGCACCTCGGGCGGGAACGTGAAGACGGCGTCCCCGGCCTCGGGCAGGCCGCTGTTCTGCATCAGCACCGTGACGCGCAGGTCGCCGCCCTGCACCATGCGGTGCACGGTGCCCGGCGTGAACCAGGCGACCGAGCCGGGCTCCAGCGGGATGTCCCGGTAGCCGTCGGGGCTCAGCGTCTGAACCGCGCCGCGGCCGCCGGTGACGACGTACGCCTCCGTGCACACCAGGTGCAGGTGGGGGCTGCCGCCGCACACGCCGTCGGTGGCGGCCCAGTCGTAGGCGCTCAGGTGGGACAGGCCGACCGCGCCGGGCAGCGGGCGGGGAAGGCAGGCCTCGGGGTCGCTCACCACGGCAGCCCCTTCAGGTAGGCCTCGGCCCGGTCGCCGTCCCAGGCGCCGTCGGCGACCACGACGCGGTAGCGGTAGGCGAAGGACTCACCCGGCGCCAGCTCGAACTCCTCGAAGAACGCCCAGGAGAACGCGACGGTCGGGATCGGCTCGGCGCGCACGAACCAGTGGGAGGGGTGGATCGCGGCCGTCCCGTCCAGGTTCTCGGGTGCGTGCGCGAAGACGAGCGTGGAATGGGCGTCGACGTCGTCGTGCTCGGCGGTGAAGGCGAGCCAGGGGCTCCGGGTGCCCATCAGCTCGGCGGCGTCCGCGTCGCCGTCCGGGGCGAAGGCGGTGCCGCCGGTGAAGTCGCGGGGGCCGCGCCACTGGAGGCCGGTGTAACCGGCCATCTCGCGTCCTGCGGTGGTCGGGGAGCCGAACACCAGTGATTCGGCGCGGGTGTTGGTGAGGCGGATCGACCAGTCCAGGGCCCAGGCACCGGCCTCCTCGTCGACCGAGTGGACGGTCAGGCCGCGCTCCTCGTGCGCCCACTCGGCGCCGGCGTTCTCGATCCAGGTGAGGTTCTCGGTGAGCGTGAGCCGGTCGTCCTCGACCGTGAAGCCGGGGAAGCCGTCGTGCCGCATAGAGCCGATGCGCTCGGGCAGCGGGAGGTAACCCTCGCCGTGGACATAGCAGTTGCCGCCCCAGAAGTTCTGCCCGGAGAGGTGACTGGCCGTCATCTGCAGGCCCTTGTGCCAGCGGTGGTCACTGGGGCGGTAGCCGGTCACCGTGCGTCCGGCGAGGGTGCGCAACGGGTGCGCGTAGGGCTTGCGGGACTCGAAGGCCTCGGGGTCGGGGCGGTAGACGTAGCGGAGGATCTCGGTTCCGTTCGCCGCGGTGACCGCGACGTGGTCGCCGTGGGTGTGGCTGACGCTCAGGGTGCTCATGCGCGCTCCTCGGGGGCCCAGTCGGGGTGGTCGCCGTGCATGGCCGAGTGGAAGGGGTCGCCTGGTGCGATCTCGCCGGCCAGGACGGGCCGCCCGGTGAACGCCGCCTTGTACAGGGCGGCGGCGAACTCGAGCGTGTCGCGGGCGTCCGGACCGCTGCCGGGGGGCCGCTCGCCCGCGTCCCAGGCGTCCAGCACGGCGCCGAGTTGCGCGGTGTGGGAGCTGGGCACGTCCGCAACCGGGGAGCGCCAGGCGGCGGCGCGCTCGGGGACGACGTGCCGGGCCGGGGTGTAGGTCCAGTCGTCGTTGCGGTGCCCGTACAGGTGGGTCAGCTCGACCGTCGCGTCGGCACAGTCGACGCGGACGCGGCTCACCTCGTCCGGGGAGAGCACGCTGTTGACGACGGTGGCGAGGGCGCCGTTCCCGAACCGCACCAGCGCGGTGGAGACGTCCTCGCTCTCGGTGTCGTGGACCAGGCGGGACGCCATGGCCCGTACCTCCGCCCAGGGGCCGAGCAGGTGCAGCAGCAGGTCGTACTGGTGGATGCCGTGGCCCATGGTCGGGCCGCCGCCCTCGGTGGCCCAGCGTCCGCGCCACGGAACCGCGTAGTAGGCGGCGTCGCGGTGCCAGGTGGTCTGGCAGTGGGCGACCAGCGGGGCGCCCAGCTCGCCGCCCGCGATCAGGTCACGGGCGTGCGCGGCGCCGGAGCCGTACCGGTGCTGGAAGACCACGGACGCGTAGGCGCCGGACGCCTCCTCGGCCGCCGCGATGTCGTCGTACTCGGCGAGGGAGAGGCACAGCGGCTTCTCGCACAGCACCCAGGCGCCGGCCTTCAGCGCGGCCACCGTCTGCTCCCGGTGCAGGGACGGCGGCGTGCCGACGAGGACGAGATCGGGGCGTACGGCGTCCAGCATCGCCCCCATCGACGTGTACGGGGCGACGTCGGCACCCGCCTCGGCCCGGAAGGCCTCGAGCCGGGCCGGGTCCACGTCCACGGCGGCCACCAGTTCCGTGCGGTCGGCGTGGGCTCTGAGGGCGGGCAGGTGGCTGCCGGTGACGATGGCACCGGTACCGACCACGGCGACCCGGCGGCGGGCGGGGCGTGGGGACATGCGGTCCTCCTCGGACGCCGGCGCACGACATGCGCGCACGCCGCTAGAAAGCGCTTGCACTCCGGCAGACCATAAGTGCGGAGCGAATGTCTGGACAACCCCCAGCGTTTGCGGGCCCGGCAGGCGGCTGGTCGACTGGCGCGGGGGGACCGGAGCCGGTCACACCGCGCCGGCACACTCTTCAGCCCTTTTCAGAAGGAGTTCAGGCGTGAGCAACCCCAAGTCGTCGTCCGTGGAGCACCGGTCCGACGGCAGCCAGCCCTGGCTGCACCAGAAGGGCCGGACCATCCAGGAGTTCGGCACCGTCAAGCAGTTCCCCGTGGCGCTGACCATGGAGACCCGCCTGTACTCCTGCCAGCGGCTCAACAAGGTCCTGGCGGACACCCGGATCCTGCACGACCTGTACAAGAAGTACCACTGGCTCATGCGCGGGGCGACGTTCTACCAGCTCCACCTGCTGCTGGACAAGCACGCGGGCGAGCAGCTGGAGCTGATCGACACCATCGCCGAGCGCGTCCAGACGCTCGGCGGCGTCGCGATCGGCGACCCCCGGCACGTCGCCGAGATCACCACCGTGCCGCGTCCGCCGGACGGGGTGGAGGAGGTGCCGTCGATGCTGTCACGGCTGCTGGAGGCGCACGAGCTGATCCTGGCCGACTGCCACGATGCCGCGGCACGCACGCAGGAACTCGGCGACGACGGCACCAACGACCTCCTCGTCTCGGAGGTCGTGCGCACCAACGAGCTGCAGGCGTGGTTCGTAGCGGAGCATCTGGTGGACACGCCGCTGGTGCACGCCTGACCCCGCGCCGCGAGTACTCCGCGACCGCTCAGCAAACCCGTCACGCTCCGTGACCCCCCGGGCGACGGCGCTCTTGGTGCCCTTTCGCCCCGGCTGTGGAAGCGTCCGGGACATGGCCCACATGTCCCACGGCGCCCATGCCCAGCCTCCGACGCGCGGACAGCGGTGGTCCGCCTTCCGGCAGTCGCCGTTCTGGCCGGCCACCGTGCTGGTGCTGATCCTCGCGGCGGCGGCGGGTCTCTTCGCGGGTTCGTACACCTACTCGATGGCGGACCCGACGCCGCACTCGATCCCCGCGGCCGTGGTCGGCTCGTACGACGAGGCCCGTGGCCGGGCCTTCCTGGACGGCCTGGAGAAGGCGCTGAACGCCTCGGTCAAGGTGCACCCCTACGAGAGCGGGGCCGCGGCCCGTGAGGCGATCCAGGACCAGGAGGTCTTCGCGATCTTCGAACTGCGCGACGGCGGACGGACCGCCGTGCTCGACCTCTCCAGCGCGTCGGGCGCCTCGGTCGCCGAAGTGCTGGCCGACACGGCGCCGGCCGTGGGGAAGAAGACCGGCGTCCAGGTCACCGTCCGGGACATCAACCCCCTTCAGGAGGGCGACCCGCGCGGGCTGGCGATCTTCTACATCTCCCTGGCCGCCGTGATCATCGGCTTCGTCGGGGCGATCCAGCTGAGCGTGCACGCGCGCTCCCTGACCCCCTTCGAACGCATCCTCTTCACGGCCGCCTACGCCTTGCTCGGTGGCTTCGCCATCGCCGCGACGGTGGACTGGCTGCTGGACGCGCTCGACCTGCCGTTCGCCGAGTCGTGGCTGATCCTGGCGCTCACGATGTTCGCGTCCGGCATGGTCTTCACCATGTTCAACACCCTGGTCGGGCGTTGGGCGATGCTGCCGACCTGGGGCCTGATGGTGCTCCTCGGCAACCCCTCCTCCGGCGGCGCAGTGTCCTGGCCGCTGCTGCCGTCCCCGCTGGGAACGATCGGCCGGTGGCTGCCGCCCGGGGGCTCGGTCAACGCCCAGCACACCGCGGTGTACTTCCAGGGCCATCAGCACGCGTTTCCGTTCCTGGTGCTGGGCGGGTGGGCGCTGCTGTCCTGCGCGGTCTTCTGGATCTGGCGGCACCGCCATCCCGGCGGCCGCGAGAAGCAGCCGGCGCACGCCGCGGACTCCTGATCCGTGCGGCACGCGCGATCGTTGCGCAGCCGTCCGTCTGGCGCGGTGAGTGAGTGTGGACCGGTCCGTCGCCCCCGGTGGCTGCGTACCGGTCCGTCGCCCCCAGTGGCTGTGTACCCGCCCGTCACGCCCAGTGGGCCGTGTACCCGCCCGTCACGCCCAGTGGGCCGTGTACCCGCCCGTCACGCCCAGTGGGCCGTGTACCCGCTGTGTACCCGCCCGTCACGCGCGGCGGTTGCATACCGCCGCTCGCACGCGGCCGTTGCGTGCCCGTCACGCGCGTCTGTTCCGGACGCCGCCCCTGCTGCGATCATGAGGCGGAGTCCCCCGCCTCAGCTTGGAGTGCACATGGCCCTCGACGTCGGCGCGATCCGCGCGCGGATACCCGCCCTGAAGTCCGGCTCCGCCCGCTTCGACGCGCCGGGCGGCACCCAGACCCCGCAGCCCGTCATCGACGCCATCGGCGAGGCGCTGGCCAACCCGCTGGCCAACCGGGGCCGGACGACCGAGGGCGAGCGCAACGCGGACGGCATCGTCGCGGACGCCCGCAGCGCGCTGGCCGACCTGCTGGGCACCGAGCCACGGGGCGTCGTCCTCGGCCGCAGCGCCACGCAGCTCGCCTACGACCTGTCCCGGACGCTCGCCAAAACGTGGGGGCCGGGTGACGAGGTGGTCGTCACCCGCCTGGACCACGATTCCAACATCCGGCCCTGGGTCCAGGCGGCGGAGACGGCCGGCGCGAGCGTGCGCCGCGCGGATTTCGACCCGGCCACCGGAGAACTGCTTCCCGAGCACATCGAGGCGGTGCTCTCCCCGCGCACCCGCCTGGTCGCGGTGACGGCCGCGTCCAATCTCATCGGCACCATGCCCGACCTGCCGGCCGTCGCCCGCCTCGCGCACGGCGTCGGCGCGCTGCTCCACGTCGACGCGGTGCACTACGCCTCGCACGCCGTCGTGGACACGGCGGTACTCGGCGCGGACACACTGGTGTGCTCGCCGTACAAGTTCCTCGGTCCGCACCTGGGGGTGCTGGCGGCGCGGCCCGAGTTCCTGGAGACGCTGCGCCCGGACAAGCTGCTGCCGTCCAGCGACGCCGTCCCCGAGCGCTTCGAGCTGGGGACGCTGCCGTACGAGCTGCTGGCCGGCGCCCGTGCCGCGGTGGACTTCCTCGCGGGCCTGGAGCCGGACGCGCGGGGCAGCCGCCGGGACCGGCTCGTCGCCTCGTTCGCGGCGCTGGAGGAACACGAGGACGCGCTGCGCGAGCGGATCGAGCGGGGGCTGGCGGGCCTCGGCGGGATCACCGTGTACTCGCGGGCCGCGCGGCGCACGCCGACCCTGCTGTTCACCGTGGCGGGCCTGCGCCCGGCCGACGTCTACCGGCAGCTGGCCGAGCGGGGGGTCGACGCGCCGGCCGGCTCCTTCTACGCCGTGGAGGCCTCGCGCCGGCTGGGACTCGGCGACGAGGGCGGCGTACGCGTCGGCCTGGCGCCGTACAACAGCACGGACGACGTGGACCGGCTGCTGACGGCGCTGGCCGCCCTCCGCCGCTGAGGACAGGTGAGGGGAGCGAACGCCCCGGCGCCACGCCGCACGCCCACGGCCTGGCGCCGGGCCGTTCGCTCCCCTCACAGCCACCGGCCTCACCCGAGCGGCACGCTCACCTCCGCGCTGCCCTCCGCGCTCGCCCCACCCGCGACCCGCACGGTGAACGGCCGGTCGGTGCCGCTCGCGCCGACCCGCAGGACGTCCCCGTCGCGCCGTACGCGGAACGTCGCGGCGGGCATGCCCAGCAGGTCGGGCACGGTGGTCTCGGCCGCGTAGTCGGGTCCGGCGGGCGGGTGGACCAGCAGGGTCGGGGCGTCCAGCCAGTCGCCGTCGGGGCGGCCGTCGTCGGAGGCCAGCGGCAGGACGGCGCCTTCGCGGACGTACAGCGGCAGGCTGTCGTAGTCGTGCCGTTCGGTGCGCCAGGCCGGGCCGGTGACGCGCTCGCCGGTCAGGAGGTGGGTCCAGGTGCCCTCGGGGAGGTAGACCTCGACCTCGCCGTCCTCGGTGAAGACCGGGGCGACCAGGATGTCGGGGCCGAGCATGTACTGGCGGTCCAGCGGGCGGCAGCCCGGGTCGTGCGGGTACTCCAGGACCATCGGCCGCATCATCGGCACGCCGGTGCGGTGGGCCTCGGCCGCGACGCCGTACAGGTAGGGCATCAGGCGGTGCTTGAGGAGGGTGAAGTGCCGGGCTACGTCGACCGCCTCCTCGCCGAACTCCCACGGCACCCGGTAGGAGGAGGAACCGTGCAGGCGGCTGTGCGAGGAGAGCAGGCCGAAGGCCAGCCAACGTTTGAAGACGGCCGGGTCGGGCGTGCCCTCGAAGCCGCCGATGTCGTGGCTCCAGAAGCCGAAGCCGCTCAGGGACAGGGACAGGCCGCCCCGCAGCGACTCGGCCATCGCCTCGAAGGACGACCAGCAGTCGCCGCCCCAGTGGACGGGGTACTGCTGGCCGCCCGCGGTCGCGGAGCGGGCGAAGAGAACGGCCTCGCCCTGTCCGCGTTCCTTCTCGAGGAGTTCGAAGACGGTGCGGTTGAAGAGGTGCGTGTAGTAGTTGTGCATGCGCTCCGGGTCGGACCCGTCGTGCCAGACGACGTCGGTGGGGACGCGCTCGCCGAAGTCGGTCTTGAAGCAGTCCACGCCCTGGTCGAGCAGCGGCTTCAGCTTTCCGGCGTACCAGTCTCGGGCGGCGGGGCTGGTGAAGTCGACGAGGCCCATCCCGGCCTGCCACAGGTCCCACTGCCAGATGTCGCCGTCCGGCCGGCGCACCAGGTGCCCGAGGGCCGCGGCCTCGTCGAAGAGGGGGGACTTCTGGGCGATGTACGGATTGATCCAGGCGCTGACCTTGAGGCCCTTGGCCTTGAGCCGGGCGAGCATGCCGTCCGGGTCCGGGAAGACCTCCGGGTCCCACTGGAAGTCGCACCACTGGTACTCGCGCATCCAGAAGCAGTCGAAGTGGAAGACCGAGAGCGGAATACCGCGCTCGGCCATACCGTCGACGAACGACGTCACCGTCTCCTCGTCGTAGGAGGTGGTGAAGGACGTGGTGAGCCACAGGCCGAAGGACCAGGCGGGCGGCAGGGCGGGGCGGCCGGTGAGCGCGGTGTAGCGGGTGAGGACGTCCTTGGGCGTGGGGCCGGCGACGACGTAGTACTCCAGCGTCTGGTCCTCGACGCTGAACTGGACCTGCCCGACGGACTCGGAGCCGACCTCGAAGGAGACCGCTCCGGGATGGTTGACGAAGACGCCGTAGCCGCGTGAGGAGAGGTAGAAGGGGATGTTCTTGTAGGCCTGCTCGCTGCTGGTGCCGCCGTCGGCCTGCCACATGTCGACGACCTGGCCGTTCTTGACGAACGGGGTGAAGCGCTCGCCGAGGCCGTAGACCTGCTCGCCGACACCGAGCGCGAGCCGGCTCAGCATGTGGTGTGCGCCGTCGCCGGTGGTGGCGAACGCGGTGCTCTTGGCCCCCGCGCGGGTCAGCTCGCGTCCGTCCGCGTCGTGGAAGGTGAGGCCCCAGGGGCCCTCGCGGTCCAGGCGGAGGGACAGCGGGCCGCTGGTCAGCTCGGTGACCGTGCCGTCCTGGCGCACCGTGCCGGCGTCGTCCGCCGCGCCCGTGAGAGCGAAATCGGGGCCGGGACGGCGCTTGCCGGCGTGGTGGGTGACGCGGACGCCGATGACGCCCTCGGCGGGAGAGAAGCACTCGACCGTGAGGAGCGGCGCGTTGAGCGTGTCCCCCCTCCGCGTCACCTTCTTCACGGCGGCATGAGCAGTGAAGCGCTTCGATTCGGGGCGCACATCGCGTACCTCGGTGGCGTACGAGAGATGCACACCCTCGCGGATGAGCCAGAAGCCGTCGGTGAACTTCATGATCTTCCTCGGGTGGGGCGGGAGCTGTCGGGTGGCAGCACGGGGCCGTCTCACAGCGTTTTGATCGTACACAAAACAAATCCGCGCCAGGAGGGTTTCTCTCCGAGCTCGGTGCGCTGAACAGGGGTTATTACCCACGGGAAGGCCCTTCTCACACCACGAAGTGGCGAGACGGGGGCCACTTTGCTCTAGCGCGACAGCCGGTCCTTGACGTATTAGTCATCACATCAAACAAAACGGTCCGGCAGGGAAGCCGGACGGTACGACAGCAAGGGCCGCACCATGTCGAAGCGCTTCACCTCGCTCGCCTTGACAGCACACCCTCCGGCTGCCACGCGCCGCAGGCGAGGACGCTCGCGCCGGGCCGTCGCCCCGTTCGCCGCCGTCTCCGTCCTGGTCGCCGGGGCGGCGCTCACGGGCTGCGGACAGCAGCGCGACGCCGACGTATACACCGTGATGAACTCCTCGACCGACGAGTCGTACCACCGCTGGGACGCGGAGGCGATGGCCCGCTGCGGCAAGCGGCTGGGCGTCACCATCGAGCAGCAGAGCGTCCCGGCGTCACAGGTGATGACGAAGGCACTGCGCATGGCATCGTCCAAGTCGCTCCCGGACATCGTGCAGTTCGACGCGTCCGAGATGCCGACCTTCGCCGACGCCGGCGGACTGGTCGACCTGCGGACCCTCGGGCTGAGCACCGAGGACATCCCCAAGGGCATCGTCGACTTCGGCTCGTACGAGGGGACGTACTACGGTGCGGCCCGGTCCGTGAACACCCTCGCGCTCTTCTACAACAAGGACGTCCTCGACAAGGCGGGCGTCGAGGTGCCCACCACCTGGGCGCAGTTGCGCAAGAGCGCCGAGAAGCTCACCGAGGGCAAGCAGTACGGACTGGCGCTCAGCGCGGGCGGCGCGGAGGACGGCGTCTTCCAGTTCATGCCGTTCATGTGGTCCAACGGCGGTGACGAGACCGACCTCGACAGCCCGCAGGTCGCCGAGGCCCTCGACTACTGGAAGGGCCTGCTGAAGGACGGCTCGCTGTCGAAGTCGACGGTCAACTGGACGCAGGCGGACGTCAACGACCAGTTCATGGCCGGCAACGCGGCGATGATGATCAACGGCCCGTGGCAGGTGGAGACCCTCAACACCGACGAGTCGCTGCACTGGGGCATCGCGCCGATCCCGGTGCCCGAGGCCGGCGACGACTCGGTGGGGCCGCTCGGCGGCGCGGTACTCACCGTGCCCAACACCGGTGACGAGGCACGGGAGAAGACGGCCGGGAAGATCGTCGCGTGTCTCTCCAGTGAGAAGGAGCAGCTGACCTACGCGCTCAACAGCTGGATGGTACCGGCCAACGCCAAGGCCGCCGCCGTCTGGCGCGAGCGGGTGCCGGAGCTGGACTCCCTCGCCGACCAGGTGGCCGTCGCCCGGTCCCGGACCGCGCAGCTGGGCGCCGGCTGGTCGAGTGTGTCGCTCGCCCTGCAGAGCGCCTTCCAGTCCGCCCTGACCGGCCAGTCCAGTGAGACCGCCCTGAAGCGCGCCCAGCAGCGGGCCACGAGCGGGAACTGAGGTACGCGCCCATGACCACGTCCACCGTCACCGCCCAGACGCCGGCCAAGGCGTCCACGACGGGCACCGCGCCGGACCCGGCCAGGCTCAGGCGCCGGCGCCGGCTCGCCCAGTGGGGGTTCGTCGCCCCCGCCGTCGTCTTCATGCTGCTGTTCTTCGGCTACCCGCTCGTCCGCAACGTCGTGATGAGCTTCCAGCACTACACACCGAAGACCTTCTTCACCGGTGAGGCGCCCTTCAACGGCACCGACAACTGGTCCGGCGTGTTCCAGGACGCCCTGTTCGGCAAGGCGCTGTGGCACACCCTCGTCTTCACCGCGGGCTCGCTGCTGGGCCAGTTCTGCATCGGCCTGGCGCTCGCGGTCTTCTTCAGCCGCCGCTTCCCGCTGAACGGGGTGCTGCGCTCGCTGATCCTGCTGCCCTGGCTGGTGCCCATGGTGGTGTCCGGCATCGTCTGGCGCCGCATCCTCGACCAGGACACGGGCGTGCTGAACTCGTTCCTGGACACCCTCGGCCTCGGCGGCCACACGCCGTGGCTGACCAGTCCGGAGATGGCCCTGGTGTCGGTCATCCTGGTCAACATCTGGATCGGCATCCCGTTCAACATGGTCATCCTGTACGGCGGTCTCCAGGAGATCCCGAAGGAACTGCACGAGGCGGCCGCCCTGGACGGCGCGTCGGCCTGGCGGACCTTCCGCTCCGTCACCCTGCCGGTGCTCAAGCCCGTCGTCACGGTCGTGCTCGTCCTCGGCTTCATGTCGACGGTCAAGATCCTCGACCTGATCCTCGCCCTCACCGACGGCGGTCCCGCCGACGCCACCCAGACGCTCGGCACGCTGACCTACCAGAACTCCTTCGTGCAGCTGGACTTCGGCGCGGGCGCCGTCGTCGGCAACGTACTCATCCTGATCTCCGCCGTGTTCGCGGTGTTCTACCTGCGGGCCAACCGCACCGAGGGGAAGTGACTGGACGATGGCAGCTCAGACGCCCACCGCGTCCCGGCGCCGCTGGGGTTCCACCGTCGCCGGCGTGCTCGTCCTCGGCGTGATGCTCTTCCCGCTGTACTGGATGCTCAACACCGCGCTCCAGCCCGACTCCGGGCTGCTCCAGGTCGACCCGGTGCCGGAGAGCCTGGACCTGTCCGGCTTCTCCAAGGCCGTCAGCGACCAGGGCGGCAACCTGCTGACCTCGCTGGCCGTCTCGATCGGCGCGGTCGCCATCTGCCTGGCGATCTCGGCGCCGGCGGCGTACGGGCTGGCGCGGTTCGGGCTGCGCGGCTCGCGCACCATCGTGTTCGGCACGCTGATCACCCAGATGGTGCCGGGCATCGTCATTGCCAACGCGCTCTACAGCTCGTACGTCGACCTGGGCCTGGTCAACTCCTACTTCGGTCTGATGCTGGCGGACGCCTCGCTGGGCATCCCGTTCTCCATCGTGCTGATGCGCTCCTTCATGGTGTCGATCCCGGGCGAGGTGATCGAGGCCGCGCAGATCGACGGTGCCGGACCGGTGCGGACCTTCGTGCGGGTGGTGCTGCCGATGAGCCGCAACTCGCTGATCACGTCGGGGCTGTTCGCCTTCCTGTTCTCGTGGAGCGACTTCATGTTCGCGCTCACCCTGAACACGACCGACGACGTCAAGCCCATCACTTTGGGTATCTACCAGTACATCGGCGCGCACGTCGGCGACTGGGGTTCGGTGATGGCCGCCTCCGTGCTCTCCGCGGTGCCGGCGGCGATCCTGCTCGTCCTCGCCCAGAAGTACATCGCCGCCGGGATCACCGGCGGTTCCGTGAAGTGACCCTCGCACGCCCCGTACGCATGGAGATGAGCCGCACAGCATGAACGAGTACCCCAGCTTCCCGCCCGGTTTCGTCCTCGGCGCCGCGACCGCGTCGTACCAGATCGAGGGCGCGGCGCGGGAGGACGGCCGCGGTCCGTCGATCTGGGACACCTACAGCCACACCCCCGGCCTGGTGGTGAACGGCGACACCGGTGACGTGGCCTGCGACCACTACCACCGCTACCCCGAGGACGTGGCGCTGCTGCGCGACCTGGGCGTGGACTCGTACCGGTTCTCGATCGCCTGGCCGCGCATCGTGCCGGAGGGTTCGGGCACGGTGAACCCGAAGGGCCTGGACTTCTACTCCCGCCTGGTCGACGAACTCCTCGCGGCGGGCATCGAACCGGCCGCCACCCTCTACCACTGGGACCTGCCGCAGGCCCTGGAGGACCGGGGCGGCTGGCGGGTGCGGGAGACGGCGGAGCGGTTCGCCGAGTACACGGCCGTGGTCGCGGAGCACCTGGGCGACCGGGTGCCGCGCTGGATCACCCTGAACGAGCCGTGGTGCAGTTCCTTCCTCGGCTACTCCATCGGCCGGCACGCCCCCGGCGCCAAGGAGGGCCGGGGCGCTCTGGCCGCCGCCCACCACCTGCTGGTCGGCCACGGGCTGGCGATGTCGGCGCTGCGGGCGGCCGGGGTGCGCGAGGCCGGCATCACGCTCAACCTGGACCGCAACCTGCCGGCCACCGACTCCCCCGCCGACCTGGCGGCCGTGGTCCGCGCGGACACCCAGCACAACCTGGTGTGGACCGAGCCGATCCTCGCGGGCCGCTACCCGGCCACCGAGGAGGAGACCTGGGGCGAGCTGATCACCGGGGAGGACTTCCGGCGGGACGGCGACCTGGACCTGATCTCCCAGCCGCTGGACTTCCTCGGCGTCAACTACTACCGGCCGATCGTCGTCTCCGCCGCCCCGCACCGCGAGAGCGACCCGGCGCGGCGAGTGGCGACCGACAACCGGTACGAGGAAGTCGGGCTCCCCGGCGTCCGGCACACGGCGATGGGCTGGCCGGTCGTCCCGGACTCCTTCACCGACCTGCTCGTCCGGCTGAAGCAGCAGTACGGTGACGCGCTGCCGCCGGTCCACGTCACGGAGAACGGCTCGGCGGAGGACGACGCGCCGGCCGCCGACGGCACCGTGCACGACACCGACCGCGTCGCCTACCTCCGCGACCACCTCACCGCGCTGCGGGCGGCGATGGACGCGGGCGTGGACGTACGCGGGTACTACGTGTGGTCGCTGCTGGACAACTTCGAGTGGGCGTACGGCTACGACAAGCGGTTCGGCATCGTCCGGGTCGACTACGACACGCAGGAGCGCACGCCGAAGGACAGCTACCGCTGGTACCGGGAGATGATCGCCGCGAACCGCACCTGACTTGGAACGGGGGGGGCGATGGCCGTGCGGCCCCTCCCCCCCCACGTCAGCTCTGTTCGCGCTCGGCGCACGCCGCAGGGTCGGCCAGCACCTCGCGGACGATGACGCCGGCCGCCCCACGGGCCGCGTCACCGAGTGAGGACGACGCGCGCAGCCGCTTCCCGCCCTCGCTCCACAGCCCTGAGACGACACGGAGGGCGAGTTCGCGGTCGACGGCGGGGGCCAGCCAGTCCATCAGCTCGCGGTAGACACCGCCGAGCATCACCGCGTCGGGGTCGAAGAGGTTCACCGCTCCCGACACCACGACGCCCAGTTGCCGCCCGGTGCGCTCGATCGCCGACAGAGCGGCAGGGTCGCCCCGCCGGGCGCGGCGTTCGAGTTCGGCGACGCCCTGCACGCCCGCGCCCGGGTCGATGCCCGCGGCCCCCAGCAGCGCTGCCTGCCCGGCGTACTGCTCCAGGCAGCCGTGCGCACCGCACCGGCACAGCGGCCCTTCCGGGTCGACGACCATGTGCCCGATCTCCCCGGCGAAGCCGTGCGCGCCGCGCAGCAGCTCGCCGCCCAGCACCAGGGCGCCGCCGATGCCGATCTCGCCGGTCAGGTACAGGAAGCTGCGCACGCCCTCGGTGCCCGCGCCGAACCACAGCTCGGCGAGGGCGGCGGCGTTGGCCTCGTTGTCGGAGCTGACCGGCAGGGGGCGGTGGGCGGGACGCAGAGCGAGGAGCGCCTGGGCGAACAGCCCCTCGACGGCGACCCGTTGCCACCCCAGGTTGGGGGCCTGGCGTACGGTGCCGCCGGTCACCAGGCCCGGCAGGGCGACGTGGACGCCGGCCGGGACGAGGTCCTGCTCGGCCGCCGAACCGATGGCGCGGGCCGCCAGCCGGGCCGCGCGGGCCAGCACCTCGGAGGGCTGGACCCCGCGGTTGTCGAAGTGCTCCACGAGCCGGACCCGGTCGGTGCCCGCGAGGTCGACGACGCACACGGTGACGTAGTCGATGTTGATCTCGACACCGAGGCCCGCCGGGCCCGACCGGGAGACCTTCAGTACGGTGCCGGGCCGCCCCGCCTGACCGCTGCTGGTCTTGCCCCACTCGGAGACGAAGCCGTACTCCAGCAACTGCTCGACCAAGGACGACACCGCTGCGCGGGTCAGTCCGACATGCGTGGCGATACCGGCCCGGGTCGCCTCCCCCGCGTCGTACACGGCCCTCAGGACGAGGCTGAGGTTGTGCCGTCTGACCGTGGCCTTGTCGGCCTTCGGCTCCAGGGGGGTGAGGTTGTTCTTCATGGTGCTGTCGAGCGTATGCGACGCCCTGGGGCGCGTGACCGCGCCCGGCCGGGACGCCCTTGCCCCTGCCTCGTCCCGCCTTTAGCCTGACTTTGTGCCGCAAATAAACAAAACCCGATCGCACAACGCCGTGCCGGGCCCCGGCGACAACCTCACCCGCCTCCGCATCGCCCTGACCGCATTCTTCGCCCTCGACGGCTTCATATTCGCCGGCTGGGTCGTACGGATCCCCGCCATCAAGGAGCAGACCGGCGCCTCCGCCAGCGCCCTGGGGCTGGCCCTGCTCGGCGTCTCGGCGGGCGCCGTCGTCACCATGACGCTCACCGGACGCCTGTGCCGCCGCTACGGCAGCCATCCCGTCACCGTCGCCTGCGCGGTCCTGCTCTGCCTCAGCATCGCCCTGCCTCCACTCACCCATTCCGCACTCGCCCTCGGCGCCGTACTGCTGGTGTTCGGAAGCGCGTACGGCGGGATCAACGTCGCCTTCAACAGCGCCGCCGTCGACCTGGTGGCCGTACTGCGCCGCCCGATCATGCCCAGTTTCCACGCGGCTTTCAGCCTGGGCGGCATGATCGGTGCCGGGCTGGGCGGACTCGTCGCCGGGTCGCTGTCGCCGGTACGGCACCTGCTCTCCCTCACCCTGATCGGACTGCTCGTCACCCTGGTCGCGGGCCGCGCACTGCTGCGCTGCGAACCCGCCGTGCCGCCGAACCGCACCGTCCGGACCGACCCGGCCGACGGCACCCCGCGCCGGCTCGACCGCCGCACCCGCCGCCTCGTCGTCACCTTCGGCCTGATCGCCCTGTGCACGGCCTACGGCGAGGGCGCCATGGCCGACTGGGGCGCCCTGCACCTGGAGCAGGACCTCGACGCCTCACCGGGCATGGCGGCGGCGGGCTACTCCTGCTTCGCGCTGGCCATGACCGTCGGCCGGCTGACCGGCACGACGCTACTGGAGCGCCTCGGCCGGACGACCACCGTGGTGGCCGGCGGCACGACCGCCGTGGCCGGCATGCTGCTCGGCTCGCTCGCCCCGTCCGTCTGGGCGGCGCTGTTCGGCTTCGCGATCACCGGACTCGGGCTCGCCAACATCTTCCCGGTGGCCGTCGAACGCGCCGGTGCCCTGGGCGGCCCCACCGGCGTCGCCACCGCGTCCACCCTCGGCTACGGCGGCATGCTGCTCGGACCGCCCGCGATCGGCTTCATGGCCGACTGGTTCTCCCTGCCCGCCGCGCTCACCAGCGTGGCGGCGCTCGCGGCGGTGGCGGTGCTCGTCGCGGTCGCGACCCGGCGCGCGGCGGTTTCCGGCTGATCAGCACGGGACTCTTCGATCAGCACAGGACGCTTCGATCAGCACGGGACACCGTTTCCGCCGTGTCCGGCCGCGTCGAGCGGTCGGCCATCGCTTGATCGACCTCGGCAGTTCGGCGTTGCCGCCCACCGCCTCGCTCTCGTCGACATGCGTGCCATCGACCACGCCCGGTCTCCCGCCGACTGCGGCGACGCGGCCGGGCAGACAGGCTGCGGTGAGCCAACCTCCTTCGGGCATCCCGACCTGGAGTCCGTCCCCGCCTGAGCCGGTCCGCCGCTCTGAGCCGGTCCGCCGCGACGCCGCTCCGGGGCTCCCGGACTCCGCCGCTCCGGGACTCCCTTCGAGCCCGCTCCATCCGGCACACTCGCTGCCATGGAGACCGCCGCGTTCGTCGAAGTCCTGGACCACGAGGGTGCGTTGCTGGCCGCGGCCGCCGAGGCGGCGGGTACGGACGCCAAGGTGCCGACCTGCCCCGGCTGGCAGGTGCGTGACCTGCTGCGGCACACGGGGAAGGTGCATCGCTGGGCGGCGGCGTTCGTCGCCGAGGGGCACTCCGGCCCCCGGCCCGACGGTGGCCTGCCCGACCTCGACGGCACCGCGCTCCTGGCCTGGTTCCGGGAGGGGCACCGCCGGCTCGTCGGCACCCTCGCCGACGCCTCTCCCGACGTGCGCTGCTGGCACTTCCTGCCCGCGCCGTCGCCCCTGGCGTTCTGGGCCCGTCGCCAGGCGCACGAGACGGCCGTGCACCGGATCGACGCCGAGACGGCCAGGGGCGGCGGCCACACCGGCATCGGCACGGACTTCGCGGTGGACGGCATCGACGAGCTGCTGTGCGCCTTCCACGCCCGCCCGAAGAGCGCGGTCCGCACCGAGGAGCCCCGCACGCTGCGGGTGCGGGTGACGGACGCGCCCGGTGCCGTGTGGACCGTACGGCTGTCGACACGGCCACCGGAGACCGAGCGCGGCGACGCCGGGCCCCCCGGAGGCATCGAGGGCGTCGGCGGCATCGACTGCGAGCTGGCCGGACCCGCCGCCCGGCTCTACCCGGCGCTGTGGAACCGCCTCCCGTTCCCGGAGGTGACCGGCGACGCATCACTCGCCGCCCTGTGGCGTGAGAAGTCGGGCGTGACCTGACACCGAGCCGGACAGCGCCACCACACCGGTGGGCGTCATGTGCGCACCGGTGCCGTGTGGTCACGGTCGGCGTCCCACCGAGGAACCGGCGCGGTTCTGGGAGGATTGCCGACATGAACATCCAAGGGGGACGGCGTACGCAGGGCGAGCGGGACGCGATCACGGTCGAGATCGGATACGCGCTGTGCAGCGCGGCGTTCGCCGCGACCGTGCTGTTCGGGGCCGTGGCGGGGCCGGCATATCTCTTCGGCCTGCCGTCCGGCGCGCGGGGCGTGCTCGTCGGTTCCGGTACGGTGCTGGCCGTCGTGGTGTTCCTCGTCCGTGTGGTGAGCGTGCTGCTCCGGTTCGCGCGAGGCGATCAGCCCAGCCAGCCCGGCCGCACCAAACCCGACTCGTAGGCCATCACGACCAGTTGGGCACGGTCGCGGGCGCCCAGTTTCACCATCGTGCGGCTGACGTGGGTCTTGGCGGTGAGCGGGCTGACGACCAGACGGCGGGCGATCTCCTCGTTGGACAGGCCGATGCCGACCAGCGCCATCACCTCCCGCTCCCGCTCGGTCAGCCGGGCCAGTTCCGCGGCCGCCGCGGGCTCCTTGGAACGGGCCGCGAACTCGGCGATCAGACGGCGCGTCACCCCGGGTGAGAGCAGCGCGTCGCCGTCGACCACGGCCCGCACGGCGCGCAGGAGTTCCTCGGGCTCGGTGTCCTTGACCAGGAAGCCGGAGGCACCGGAGCGGATCGCCTCGAAGACGTACTCGTCGAGTTCGAACGTGGTGAGCATGACGACCTTCACGTCCCGCAGTCCGGCGTCCCCGGTGATCCGGCGGGTCGCCGCCAGACCGTCGAGGAGGGGCATGCGGATGTCCATCAGGACGACGTCCGGGCGCAGTTCGCGGATCGCGCGCACCGCCTCCTCGCCGTCGGCCGCCTCACCCGCCACTTCGATGTCCGGTTGTGCGTCCAGCAGGGCCCGGAAGCCGGCCCGGACCAGTGACTGGTCGTCGGCGAGCAGTACGCGGATCACCGGTCCTCCTCTTTCATGCCCTTGGCGTCCTTGGTGCCCGAGGCGCCCTTGACGCCGTTGACGTCCTTGCTGCCGTCCTTGCCGTCCTCGGCGTCCTTCACATCCTTGACGTCGTTGACGTCGTTGACGTCGTTGACGTCGTTGACGTCGTTGACGTCGTTGACGTCGTTGACGTCGTTGACGTCGTTGACGTCGTTGACGTGCTTCACGTCGATCGGCAGCACCGCGAGCACCCGGAAGCCGCCGTCGGATCGCGGGCCCGCCTCGATGGTGCCACCCAGCGCCGCCGCCCGCTCCCGCATTCCGGCCAGCCCGTTGCCGCTGCCGCCCGCCTCGGCGCCGGTCGCGGGACCGTCGTCGTCGACGCGCAGCCGCAGCGTTCCGCCGTCCCGGCCGAGACGCACCCGCGCGTGCCGCGAACCCGAGTGCCGTACGACGTTGGTGAGCGCCTCCTGGACGATGCGGAAAGCGGCCAGGTCGGCACCCGGCGACAGCCGCGGCAGCCTCCCGTCGACCTCCACGGTGAGGCCCGCGCTCGCGGCCTGCTCGACCAGTTCGGGCAGCCGGTCCAGCCCGGGGGCCGGCGCGCGGGGCGCGTCTCCGGGGGTGCGGAGGGTGTCGAGGACCTGGCGTACCTCGCCGAGCGCCTCCTTGCTCTTGGCCTTGATGGTGGTGAGCGCGGTGCGGGCCTGCTCACGATCGCTGTCGAGCAGGGCGAGACCGACGCCGGCCTGCACATTGATGACGGAGATGCTGTGGGCGAGGACGTCGTGCAGTTCGCGGGCGATCCGCAGCCGCTCCTCGTCCGCGCGCCGCTCAGCCGCCTGAGCCCGTTCCGCCCGCTCCCGCGCCCACTGCTCCCGCCGGGCCCGGGTCAGCTCCGACAGCGCCACGATGGCCACCACCCAGGTGGCGATCACGATCTCCTGGCCCCAGGACGCGGCCGAGTCCCCGGACGGTGGCAGCCACTGGTAGAGCCAGTGCGTCAGCAGGGCCAGCCCGGCCCACATCGTCACCATCGCCGCCCACGCGGCCCTGCGGTGCCCCGCGACGACCGCGCTGAAGCAGGCCACCGCGACGGCCACGAACACCGGCCCGTACGGGTACCCGACGAAGAGGTAGAGCAGGCTGGTGGCCGCCGTACCGAACACCACGGGCACCGGATACCGGCGCCGCCACAGCAGGGCCGCACCCGTCAGAAACAGCAGTACGCGCGCGAAGGGGTCCAGCGCGACCCGCTCCCCCTCCTGGGAGTGGGCCGCGAAGTTGGAGCCGACCAGCACGAACGCCGTGATCAGCAGGGTGGAGGGCCAGGGCCACCGGACGCGGCGCTCCTCCTCGCCCCGCTGGTTCCACCACGGAGGCCCGTGCCGCCACCACTGCGGCGGCCCGCTCCCGTGCTCACGCTGTCCGTCCATGACCGCCACGCTAGACGCCGCGCTCCTCGGAGGGCGTCACCCGCCCGTGGTGATCACACCTACTCCCTGCGAAGTACGGTCTCCCCGTCGGGCCGTCCGAGCCACCTGTCGTGCCCCGCTACGGGAAGACCAGGCCCACCCTGTGGGCGAGCCGCTCCGCCGCGTGGCGGAAGAACGTCTCCCGGTCCTCCACCACCCGGTTGAACTGCCCGAACACCTCGAAGCCGACGAGCCCGAACAACTCGGCCCAGGCGGCCACGAACACCGTCACCGTCTCCGGGGGCAGGTCGATGAGAGCAGTGCTCACAAGTGCGAGCACCGCTCTCATCACTCCATCGAGCAACCCTTGGGGATCCCATGTCCACGCACGTCCAGAAGCCCGGCTGGCTCACCGTGAACGTCCTCAACCGCACCGTGGCCTGGCTGACCCGACGCGGCCTCAGCGTCTGGGGGTCCCGTGTCCTCGCCGTGCGCGGCCGCAAGAGCGGCCAGTGGCGCACCACACCGGTCAACCTGCTGACCGTCGACGGTCGGCAGTACCTGGTCGCCCCGCGCGGCCACGTCCAGTGGACCCACAACATGCGCGCGGCCGGCGGCGGCGAACTGCGCCTCGGCAAGCATGTGGAAGCGTTCACCGCCACCGAGGTCGGCGACGACGAGAAGCCGCCGCTCCTACGCGCCTACCTCAGACGCTGGAAGGCGGAGGTCGGGGTGTTCTTCAACGGCGTCGGCCCCGACTCCCCCGAGACGGAGCTGCGCCGTGTCGCACCCGACCACCCGGTGTTCCGGATCGAGATCAGGAAGTGACCTCGTCACCGGCGGGGCTCGCGGTGCCCGGCGCTCCGGCCGCGTCCCCGGTTCCCGCGGGCCGTCGGTCTATCGCCGCCAGCGCCCGCTGTGCCAGCGGGTGGCTGCGGACCAGCTCGCCCAGCGAGGTCGAGCCCTGTGTGATGTCCCTGAACGCCTTCCAGGCCGGACGGAAGCCGGTCAGGGCCGCGTGGAAGAGCCCCGGCCGGCGTTCGAACACCGCCAGCATCCGCTTGCCGACGCTCATCTCCACACCCAGCCCGGCCTTGATCGCGAAGGCGTAGTTGAGGGCCTGCTTGCGCGCGTCCACCGCGTCGTGCGCCTCCGAGATCCGCACCGCCCACTCCCCCGCGAGCCGTCCGGACCGCAGCGCGAAGGAGATTCCCTCCCGCGTCCACGGCTCCAGGAGCCCCGCGGCGTCCCCGCACACCAGGACCCGGCCGCGCGACAGCGGTGAGTCGTCGGCACGACAGCGGGTCAGGTGGCCGGAGGAAATGCTCGGTTCGAAGCCGGCGAGGCCGAGCCGGCCGACGAAGTCCTCCAGGTACCGCTTGGTCGCCGCACCCTCGCCACGCGCCGAGATCACGCCCACGGTCAGCGTGTCGCCCTTGGGGAAGACCCAGCCGTAACTGCCGGGCATGGGCCCCCAGTCGATGAGGACCCGTCCCTTCCAGTCCTCGGCCACCGTGTCCGGCACCGGGATCTCCGCCTCCAGGCCGAGATCGACCTGGTCGAGCTTCACCCCGACATGGGCCCCTATCCGGCTGGCGCTGCCGTCCGCGCCGACGACGGCCCGCGCCAGCACCGTCTCGCCGCCCTGGAGGACGACGGCGACCGTGCGCCGGTCCGGCACCGCCGAGCCGTGCTGCTCCACCCGCGACACCGTCGCCCCGGTGCGCAGCTCGGCGCCCGCCTTCTGGGCGTGCTCGACGAGTTGCTGGTCGAACTCGGGCCGGTTGATCAGCCCGAACAGCATCTGCCGGGAGCGCCGGGTCCGGGTGAACCGCCCGTTGTTCGAGAACGTCACCGCGTGCACACGGTCCCGGAAGGGCAGTTCGAAGCCGGGCGGAAGAGTGTCGCGCGAGGGACCGATGATGCCGCCGCCGCACGTTTTGTAGCGGGGCAGGTCCGCCTTCTCCAGCAACAGCACGCGCCGCCCCGCGACCGCCGCCGCGTAGGCGGCCGAGGCCCCCGCGGGTCCCGCGCCCACCACGACGACGTCCCAGACCTGACGCGCGTCGTCCGCCGAAGAGTTCTCGCTGCTCACGATGGTCTACTGCTCCCAACAAACCGCATGCCGCACCTGACCCCCGCATCCTACGGCGGGCATCGCCGCAGGCCACTGTGGGAGGATCGGGCCTACCAATCCCAGTACTCCCAGTAGTCCTGGTACCGCCAGTACGCCTGGTACCGCCAGTAGTACTGGTACTGCCAGTACGCCTGGTACAACGTCGCACCCACAAGGAGCGTGCCCATGTCGTCGAATCCGGTCGCCGAGACCGTCTCCTCCCTGATGCCCAGGGCGAAGGAGGAGCTCACCGCGCTGGTGGCCTTCAAATCGGTGGCGGACTTCGACCAGTTCCCGCGCAGCGAGAGCGTGGGCGCGGCCAACTGGATCGCGGCCGCGCTGCGCGCCGAGGGCTTCCAGGACGTGGACCTGCTCGACACGCCGGACGGCACGCAGTCGGTGTACGGGTACCTGCCCGGCCCGGAGGGCGCCAAGACGGTGCTGCTCTACGCCCACTACGACGTGCAGCCGCCGCTGGACGAGGCCGGCTGGGCCACTCCGCCGTTCGAGCTGACCGAGCGCGACGGCCGCTGGTACGGGCGAGGAGCGGCCGACTGCAAGGGCGGGGTGCTGATGCACCTGCTCGCGTTGCGCGCGCTGAAGGCGAACGGTGGCGTGCCGGTGCACGTCAAGGTGATCGCCGAGGGTTCGGAGGAGCAGGGCACGGGCGGCCTGGAGCGGTACGCCGAGGCGCACCCGGAGCTGCTGGCCGCCGACACGATCGTCATCGGCGACGCGGGCAACTTCCGGGTCGGTCTGCCGACGGTCACCTCGACGCTGCGCGGCATGACCCTGGTCCGCGTGAAGGTCGACACGCTCGAGGGCAACCTGCACTCGGGCCAGTTCGGCGGCGCGGCGCCCGACGCGCTGGCCGCCCTGATCCGCGTACTGGACTCGCTGCGCGCCGAGGACGGTTCGACGACCGTCGACGGACTGGCGGCGGACAGCGAGTGGCAGGGCCTGGTCTACGACGAGGAGCAGTTCCGCCGGGACGCCCGGGTCCTGGACGGCGTGGGGCTGATCGGGTCCGGTTCGGTCGCCGACCGGATCTGGGCACGGCCCGCCGTCACGGTGCTCGGCATCGACTGCCCGCCGGTCGTCGGCGCCACCCCGTCGGTGCAGGCGGGAGCCCGCGCACTGGTGAGCCTGCGGGTGCCGCCGGGCGTGGACGCCGCCGAGGCCACCAAGCTGTTCCAGGCCCACGTGGAGGCGCATACGCCCTGGGGTGCCCGGGTCGGCGTCGAGCAGATCGGCCAGGGGCAGGCGTTCCGAGCCGACACCTCCAGCCCGGCGTACCAGGCCATGGCGGACGCGATGGCGGTGGCGTACCCGGGCGAGGAGATGCAGTACGCCGGTCAGGGCGGCTCCATCCCGCTGTGCAACACCCTGGCCGCGCTGTACCCGCGGGCGGAGATCCTGCTCATCGGCCTGAGCGAGCCCGAAGCACAGATCCACGCCGTGAACGAGAGCGTGTCCCCCGAGGAGTTGGAGCGGCTGTCGGTCGCGGAGGCGCTGTTCCTGCGCAACTACGCGGCGAGCTGAAGCCCGCAGGCGGCTGCACGCGGCACGCTCCGGTTCTGCCGTCGGCAGAGGAGCCTCGTCATCCGGCGGGGCGCTGCCTACGGTCCTGCCATGGACGTCATCCAGCTCCTCCCCCGCCTGCATCTGCTGCGCTTCCCGGTCGGCCAGGCCTACCTCTGGCGTGACGGCGACGACCTGACACTGATCGACGCCGGGCCGGCCGGGTCCGGGGCCCGCATCGCCGCGTTGGCCGGATCCTTCGGGCGCGTACGGCGGGTCGTCCTCAGCCACTTCCACGAGGACCACGCCGGCGGGGCGCAGGAGGTCGCCGCGCTCACCGGAGCCGAGGTGGTGACCCACGCCCTGGAGGCGCCGGTGGTGCGGGGTGAGGTGCCGGGCCTGCCGCCCGAGTTCGAGGACTGGGAGCGCCCGCTGCACGCGGACGCCGTCCGGCGACTGCCGCAGGGCGGGTTCGACCGGCCGGCGCGGGTGACCGAGGTGTCGGACGGCGATGTCCTGGACTTCGGCGGCGGGGCGCGGGTCGTCCACGCCCCGGGTCACACGGACGGGAGCATCGGGCTGCATCTCGCGCGGCACGGCGTGCTGTTCACGGGGGACGCCGTCGCCGCGTCGCCGGTCGACGGCGGCGTGCTGCTCGGTGTGTTCAACGTCGACCGGGACCGGGCCGTCGGCTCCTTCGGGCGGCTGGCCGGCCTCGACACGGAGGTGGCCTGCTTCGGTCACGGCGATCCGGTGGCCGGCGGGGCGGGTGAGGTACTCCGGGCATCGGCGCGGACCTACGGGGCGGCCGGCTGACCTCAGCCCACCGGAGTGCCCGCCTCCAGGTACAGTGCCGCCCCGCGTTCCCGGGCCCGCAGGGCCCAGCGCAGCCGCTCGTAGCGGACCGGGGGCAGCAGGCCGGCGGCCTCGTCCTCGGTGACGAAGCGCCAGTCGCGCAGTTCGGGGCCGGGGAGCAGCACGCCGGCGGCGTCGGCGGAGTCGAGCCGGCCGCCGTCGAAGAGCAGCCGCAGCCCGCCGTAGCCGGGGGGCACGGGCGATTCCCAGTCGACGACCAGCAGGCCGGGTACGTCGTCGAGGCGGATCCCGGTCTCCTCGGCGACCTCGCGCATCCCGGCACGGGCGGGAGCCTCGCCGGGTTCGACGACGCCGCCGGGGAACTCCCAGCCGGGCTTGTAGGTGGGATCGACGAGCAGCACCCGGTCCTGCTCGTCGAAGAGCAGGACGCCGGCGGCGACGGTCTCGGCGGTGGGCTCGGGCGTCTGCACGATGTCGCAGGCCGGCACGGCGCCGGTGCCGACGGCCTCGGCGATCCGGGCGGCGGCCTCGTACGGGGAGAGCGCGCCGGTGTCGATCGGGTGGGCGTCGCCGGTCAGCCAGGAGGCGAGGGCGGCACGGTAGGGCTCGATGTGGTCGTACGACCACTGCCGAACGCGTATCTCGCCGTCCGGCATGTCCTCCGGTATCTCGCGGCCCGCTATCCGCTTCCGCAGGATCGTTTCGGCCGGAGCGAGCAGGACATGCCGGACCGCGATCCGGCGAGCGGCGAGGCCGCCGAAGATCTCGTCGCGGTACTCCTGCCGCAGCAGGGTCATGGGAACCACGAGGGTCCCACCGAGCTCGGCCAGCATCGCGGCCGCGGTGTCGGTCACGAGGCGGCGCCAGATCGGCAGATCCTGGAAGTCGCCGGCCTCGGCGAGGCGTTTGGGCGGCAGCAGCTGTGCGAGTGCGCCGCCGATGACCTCGGGGTCGAAGAGCGTGCTGTTCGGGATCAGTTCGATCAGTTCCCGTGCGGTGGTGGTCTTCCCCGCACCGAACGCGCCGTTGATCCAGACGACGGTCACAGGTCCCCCTCTTCTGTTGGCCCCCTGTGGCTTGCCCGCTACACCCTGCCACGGAAACCAGGCCCAGTTGAGGGCACGAGACAGCGGCGCCGGCGCCCCTGGGAGGGACACCGGCGCCGCGTGGTCCGGGTGGTGCGATTCGGGCGGTGCGCGTCAGCCCAGCTGCCCGAGGCTGTCTTCGTCCACGTCCAGGCTGTCGACGGCGACGGTGTCCTGGACGGTGCTGACGGTGTCCTCCACGTCGAGGTTGAGCGGAAGGTCGCCCGGGACCGCGTGGGACGGGCTGACGGCCGCGACGACGAAGCCGGTGGCGAGGGACGCGATGGCGAGCATGCTGCGCTTCTTCATGCCTGCTTCAACTGCACCACGGCGCCGGGGTCACGGGCGGGGGCGTGCGGGCACCGGAAGCGCCCCCGCACGCTCCTGCCGTGGGCCCCTGCCCGGTTTGGCTCTCGCCTGCCGGCCCAAGCCCGCCGGACTCACCCCACCGAACGCAGGTTCGCCGGACCGTTCACCCGCGGACTCTGTCTACCAGGCTTCCACCTGCGGATCCCACGCTCGGAGCCCCGCAGCTCGCTGGGCTCAGACCCGCGCCGGGGTCGCGTCCCCCGCCCTCGTGAGCGCCGCCGCGGCCGCCCCCACCAGCCCGGCGTCCGTGCCCATCTGGGCGGGCACGACCGCCAGGCGCCGCACGAAGGACAGGGTCGCGTAGTCGGTCAGGGCCTTGCGCAGGGGGGCGAAGAGCACGTCGCCCGCCTTGCCGACGCCCCCGCCGACCACGGCGATGTCGATCTCGACGAGGGTCGCGGTGGCGGCGATGCCGGCGGCCAGTGCCTGCGCGGCCCGTTCGAAGGACGCCACGGCGACGGGGTCGCCCAGGCGGGCGGCGGCGGCCACCGCGGCGGCGGAGGGGTCGCCGTCCGGGCCGGGGCGCCAGCCCGCGTCGAGGGCGCGCCGCGCGATGTTGGGGCCGCTCGCTATGCGCTCCACGCAGCCGCGCGCGCCGCACGGGCACGGGTCGCCGTCCAGGTCCACGCTGATGTGGCCGATGTGGCCGGCGTTGCCGGTCGGGCCGGGGTGCAGCCGGCCGCCCAGGACCAGCCCGCCGCCGACACCCGTCGAGACCACCATGCACAGCGCGTTGTCGTGGCCTCGGGCGGCGCCCTGCCAGTGTTCGGCCGCCGTGATGGCGACGCCGTCGCCGATCAGCTCGACGGGCAGGTCACCCGCGGCGGCGCGGACCCGCCGGACGAGCGGGTAGTCGCGCCAGCCGGGCACGTTCACCGGGCTGACCGTGCCGGCGGAGGCGTCCACCGGCCCGGCGCTGCCGATGCCGACGGCCGCCACCCGCCCCCACAGCGGCGACGCGGTCAGCTCCCCGAGCACCGCCTCGACGGCCCGCATCACGGTGTCGCCGTCCTCCCGGGCGGGCGTGGCCCGCTGCGCGCGCGCCTGGATGCGGCCATGGCCGTCCACCAGCGCCCCGGCGATCTTGGTGCCGCCGATGTCCAGCGCTGCCACGAGGTCGGTGTGCATAAGAGTCGGATCTCCCCGTCGGACCGAAAAAGGCAAAAGGACGAACACAAGAGCGCACAGCGGACCGGCCCCACGGTGGGGACGGGGGCCGGAGAGTGCGTTGGACAGTGTCTCCCGCATCTGACAACGTTGTCCAGGCTCTATGCTCGACGCCACATCCTCATACAAACGCACGACCGACACAGCCCCCGTGGACGACAGGAGCCGACGCACTCCCGTGGACGACAGGACAGGACACCGCATCGTGCCCGACGCGACCCGCCGCGCAGACCGCCTCCCCGGGAACCGTTACGGCAATCGCCCGACCATGAAGGACGTCGCCGCCCGGGCCGGGGTCGGTCTCAAGACCGTCTCCCGGGTGGTCAACGGCGAGCCGGGCGTCACCCCGGAGACCGAGCGCCGCGTCCAGGAGGCGATCGACGCGCTCGGCTTCCGCCGCAACGACAGCGCGCGGGTGCTCCGCAAGGGCCGTACCGCCAGCATCGGCCTGGTCCTGGAGGATCTGGCCGACCCCTTCTACGGGCCGCTCAGCCGTGCCGTGGAGGAGGTGGCCCGCGCCCACGGCGCCCTGCTGATCAACGGGTCCAGCGCGGAGGACCCGGACCGCGAGCAGGAGCTGGTGCTGGCGCTGTGCGCGCGGCGCGTGGACGGGCTGGTGGTCATCCCCGCCGGGGACGACCACCGGTATCTGGAGCCGGAGCTCAAGGCCGGCGTCGCCACGGTGTTCGTGGACCGTCCGGCGGGGCAGATCGACGCCGACGTGGTGGTGTCCGACAACTTCGGCGGCGCCCGCGACGGCGTGGCGCACCTCATCGCGCACGGACACCGCAGGATCGGCTTCATCGGCGACATGCCCCGCATCCACACCGCCGCCGAGCGGCTGCGCGGCTACCGGGCCGCCATGGAGGACGCCGGCATACCGGTGAAGGACTCCTGGATGTCCCTGGGCGTCACCGACCCCGTGCGGGTACGCCGGGCGGCCGAGGGGATGCTCGCCGACCCGCACCCGGTCACCGCGATCTTCACCGGCAACAACCGCGTGACGGTCACCGTGATCCGGGTCCTGGCCGAGCACGCACGCGGTGTCGCCCTGGTCGGCTTCGACGACATCGAGCTGGCCGACCTGCTCCAGCCGGGCGTCACCGTGGTCGCCCAGGACGCGGCGGCCCTCGGCCGCACCGCCGCCGAGCGGCTCTTCAGGCAATTGGACGGCACCCTGATCGCGCCCGACCGCATCGAACTGCCGACCAGGCTGGTCACGCGGGGCTCGGGCGAGCTGCCACCGGCGGACTGAGCGGACCGGGCGCTTCGACGGCCCCCGTCTCGGCCCCGCGACCGGCCGGAGGCGGTCGGCGCGAGCCGGGCACCGCAGCCACAAGCCGCCGCACTGCCGAAGCCACGGCAACAGCCACGACCACGACCGCGCCCACGGCGAGTGCCACAGCCACGACGCACGACCACGACGACTGTCACAGCCACGACCCACCACCGCGACTGTCGCGGCCACGATCTGGAGGATGCCCATCGTGTCGCAGCAGCCGGCCGGCGAGGGCCCGCGGTCCGCGCGTCCGCCCGGCGGGGACCGGACGCTGCGGGCGCTCGGCCTGGCCGGCGTGCCCCGGGAGGAACCGCTGCTGTACCCGGGCGCGTGGCCCCGGGAGTCGGGGCTCCTGGACGGGGACCGGCTGCTGCCCCTGGACCGGCCGGTCCGCGAGCACCCGGACGGCCGTGTTCCCGTGCTGGCCATCGGCTCCAACGCCAGCCCGGGCCAGCTGCGGCACAAGATGGCCGAGTTCGGGATCGACTCGCCGATCCCGATGGTCAGGACGCGGGTCACCGGCGTCGACATCGGTGTGTCCGCCCACGTGAGCCGCATGGGTTACGTGTCCGCCTCACCGGTGGGCGCCCCGGGCGTCGTACGGGAGCTGTTCGTGCTGTGGCTCGACGCGGAGCAACTGGCCGTGATCGACGCGAGCGAGGGCGTGCCGATGGCCTCCGGCAACTTCGACCGCGTCTGGCTCCCCGCGCCCGACGTACGCGTCGAGCCGGCGGACGGGGACGGCACCGTGCTGCGCGGCGCGTACGCCTACGTCAACCGCCACGGCGTGCTGCACGACGGCACCGGAGCACCACGCCGGCATCCGGGCGACCAGCGCGTCCTGATCACCGAGTTGCTCCGGGGGTCGGCCCGGCTGCGGCAGCTGTTCGGGGTGACACCCGAGGAGTTCTGCGCGCGGGCGCGGGCCGACCGGCGGCTGTGCGCGCGGGGGACGCGGTTGTTCGCCGAGGAGAAACGGGTGACGGCGTCCGGCCTCGAGCGGTACGTACGTTCCGGCCGGACCGGCGAGCCCCTCCCCCGCACCCAGCCGCCGCCTACTGCGCCGATGCCGTGAGGTCACCGCGCCGCGGGGACGAGAAGCCCTCCAGGTCGGCGCGGGTCAGGCCGGTCAGCCGGGCGACCTCGCCGATGTCGAGGGCGCCGCAGTCCAGGCCGCGCAGCAGGTAGCCGCTGAGGGCCTTCGCCGTGGCGGGCTCGTCCATGACGTCGCCGCCGGTGCGGTTGGCGTAGCGGGCGAGGCGGGCGGCGGCCTGCTCGAAGCCCTCGCGGTAGAAGGCGAAGACGGCCGCGTACCGGGTCGGGATGTGGCCGGGGTGCATGTCCCAGCCCTGGTAGTAGGCGCGGGCGAGGGCGCGGCGGGTGAGGCCGAAATGCAGGCGCCAGGCGTCGTGGACCTTCTCGGTGGGGCCGACCGGCAGGACGTTGGTGGAGCCGTCCGAGACGCGTACGCCGGTGCCCGCGGCGGCTACCTGCATGACCGCCTTGGCGTGGTCGGCGGCCGGGTGGTCGCTGGCCTGGTACGCGGCGGAGACGCCGAGGCAGGCGCTGTAGTCGAAGGTGCCGTAGTGCAGTCCGGTGGCGCGGCCCTCGGCGGCCTGGATCATGCGGGCGACGGCGGCGGTGCCGTCGGCCGCCAGGATGGACTGGCTGGTCTCGATCTGGATCTCGAAGCCGATCCGGCCGGGCTCCAGGCCGCGTGCCTTCTCGAACGCCTCCAGGAGCCGCACCATGGCGGTGACCTGCTCGGGGTAGGTCACCTTCGGCAGGGTGAGGACGAGCCCGTCGGGCAGGCCGCCGGCCTCCGTCAGGCCGCTGAGGAAGACGTCGAGCGTGCGGATGCCGCGGGCCCGCACCGGGGCCTCCATGCACTTCATGCGGATGCCCATGTACGGGGCCGCCGTGCCCTGTTCGTACGCCTCGGAGATCAGCCGGGCCGCGCGGGCGGCGGACTCGTCCTCCTCGGCGTCCGTGCGGTTGCCGTAGCCGTCCTCGAAGTCGACGCGGAGGTCCTCGATCGGCTCGCGCTCCAGCTTGGCGCGTACACGGCTGTACACGGGCTCGGCGAGGTCGTCGGCGAGGCCGAGGACGGCGGCGAAGGACGCGGCGTCGGGGGCGTGTTCGTCGAGGGCGGCGAGCGCCTGGTCGCCCCAGGAGCGGATCGTGTCGGCGGCGAAGACGTCACCGGGGACATAGACGGTGTGGACGGGCTGGCGGGTGCCCGGGTCTCCGGGGTAGCGGCGCTCCAGCTCCGCGTCGACCGGCGCGAGGGAGGCACTGATCTCCTCGCCGACGCCGCCCGCGAGACTCGTCGCCACCTTCTCCTGCTGACCCATCCCACACCCTCCAGTTTTCCGCTGAACGGAATCGAATATCCGTAGAGCGAAGTTATCTGCCGGTCTCTCGCCGGTCAACACCATCCTGCGGGGACGCCGAGGCCCCCGCGACCAGGAAGGACGGTCGCGGGGGCCTCGGCCGGAGCTGCGAGCGGGTGTCAGCCCTTGCGGGTCTTCACTTCCTCGGTGAGCTGCGGGACGACGTCGAACAGGTCGCCGACGACCCCGTAGTCGACGAGGTCGAAGATCGGGGCCTCGGCGTCCTTGTTGATCGCCACGATCGTCTTCGAGGTCTGCATGCCGGCGCGGTGCTGGATCGCGCCCGAGATGCCGGAGGCGATGTACAGCTGCGGCGAGACGGACTTGCCGGTCTGGCCGACCTGGTTGGTGTGCGGGTACCAGCCGGCGTCCACCGCGGCACGCGAGGCGCCGACGGCCGCGCCGAGCGAGTCGGCGAGCGCCTCGATGATCGCGAAGTTCTCCGCGCCGTTGACGCCACGGCCGCCGGAGACGACGATCGCGGCCTCGGTCAGCTCCGGACGGCCGGTCGACTCACGCGGCGTGCGCGAGGTGACCTTGGTGCCGGTCGCGGCGGCGGAGAAGGACACCGACAGGGCCTCGACGGCGCCGGCGGCCGGGGCCGCCTCCACGGCGGCGCTGTTGGGCTTGACCGTGATGACCGGGGTGCCCTTGGAGACGCGGGACTTGGTGGTGAAGGCGGCGGCGAACACCGACTGGGTGGCCACCGGACCCTCGTCGCCGGCCTCCAGGTCGATGGCGTCGGTGATGATGCCGGAGCCCAGGCGCAGCGCCAGGCGGGCGGCGATCTCCTTGCCCTCGGCGGAGGACGGGACCAGCACGGCGGCCGGGGACACGGTCTCGTGGGCCGCCTGGAGGGCGTCCACCTTGGGCACGACCAGGTAGTCGGCGTACTCGGCGGCCTCGTGGGTGAGGACCTTGACCGCGCCGTGCTCGGCGAGCGTGGCGGCGGTGTCGGCGGCGCCGTTGCCCAGCGCGACGGCGACGGGCTCGCCGACGCGGCGGGCGAGGGTCAGCAGCTCCAGGGTGGGCTTGCGGACGGCACCGTCCACGTGGTCGACGTAGACGAGAACTTCAGCCATGGGACTTCTTCTCTCCTGCTTGCGAGATGTGAGGGGCGGTCGGCGAATCCGGGGCTCAGATGAACTTCTGGCCCGCGAGGCTGCATCACACGAACTTTCGCTCCGCGAGGAAGGCGGCGAGCTGCTTGCCGCCCTCGCCCTCGTCCTTGACGATCGTGCCCGCGGTGCGCGCCGGGCGCTCGGCCGCGGAGTCGACCTTGGTGTAGGCGTTCTCGAGACCGACCTCGTCCTCGTCGATGTCGAGGTCGGACAGGTCCCAGGACTCCACCGGCTTCTTCTTGGCCGCCATGATGCCCTTGAAGGAGGGGTAACGCGCCTCGCCCGACTGGTCGGTGACCGACACGACGGCCGGGAGGGAGGCCTCCAGCTGCTCAGTGGCGGAGTCGCCGTCGCGGCGGCCCTTGACCGTGCCGTCCTCCACGGAGACCTCGGACAGCAGCGTCACCTGCGGCACGCCCAGGCGCTCCGCGAGCAGCGCCGGCACGACGCCCATGGTGCCGTCGGTGGAGGCCATGCCGGAGACGACCAGGTCGTAGCCGGCCTTCTCGACCGCCTTGGCCAGGACCAGGGAGGTGCCGATGGCGTCGGTGCCGTGCAGGTCGTCGTCCTCGACGTGGATCGCCTTGTCCGCACCCATGGACAGCGCCTTGCGCAGCGCGTCCTTCGCGTCCTCCGGACCCACCGTCAGGACGGTGATCTCCACGTCGTCGTCGGAGTTCTCCGAGATCTGCAGCGCCTGCTCGACCGCGTACTCGTCCAGCTCGGAGAGCAGACCGTCCACGTCGTCCCGGTCGACGGTCAGGTCATCGGCGAAGTGCCGGTCGCCAGTGGCGTCGGGCACGTACTTCACAGTGACAACGATCCTCAAGCTCACGCCGGCTCTCCTACTGCGTCGACATTTCAGTGCTGCCTCTTGCAGGCAGCATAGGCGCCCCAAGCGGCCGATCCCGGTCGGGGCGACCCGCGCTCCGACCGGAATATTACTCGTCAGTACATCCAGTTCTTTCCCGCTAAGCAAGCGCTTTGAACTGTGACCTTCGCAACGCAGCGTAACCGGAACCCGACGGCTCCGGCGAAGCCGTCCCGGTGACCGGTCAGTCGCGCAGTCCGTTGTAACGCCCCTGGTGGTACAGCAGAGGACTGCCGGTGCCCGCGGGGTCGCCGAGGAGAACCTCCGCCAGCACGATGCGGTGGTCCCCCGCGGGCACGCGGCCGGCGACGCGGCACACGAGCCAGGCGAGGACACCGTCCAGCACGGGTACGCCCTCGGGGCCCTCGCGCCAGACCGTCGGCGCCCCGAACCGGTCGGCGCCGCTGCGGGCGAAGGTGGCCGCCAGGTCCTCCTGGTGGTCGCCCAGCAGGTGGACGCCCACGTACTCGGCCTCGGACACCGCCGGCCAGCTGGAGGAGCCGGTACCGATACCGAAGGAGAGCAGCGGCGGCTCGGCGGAGACGGAGGTGAGGGAGGTGGCCGTGAAACCGACCGGACCGGCGTCACCGCGGGCGGTGATCACGGAGACTCCCGCCGCGTGCCGCCGGAAGGCGGACCGCAGCAGGTCGGCGGCGGCGAGCCGCGGCGCGGCGACGTCGGGTGTGGCCGTCATTCGGGGTGTCCTTCTGCGTTGCGCCTCGGTCCGGGAAGGAGGGAGCGAGGCCTGCGGGCAGGCTGACGACGGGTGGCCCCCACATTCAAATACCTCGCGTGGTGTGGAAGCTGTGGAGAACGCCTCACCGGTGACGTGGCGGTGGTCACACCGCCTCGCCCAGTGCGGCGATCACGTCCGCCTTGCGGGGCTGCCCGACGGCGCGCCGCACGACGCGGCCGTCGGCGTCGAGCACGAGCACGGTCGGGGTCTTGAGTACACCGAGTGCGCGGACGAGTTCCAGGCGGGCCTCGGCGTCGATCTCGACGTGGGTGACGCCGGGGACCATGCCGGCCACGTCCCCGAGGACCCGGCGGGTGGCCCGGCAGGGGGCGCAGAAGGCGCTGGAGAACTGCACGAGCGTGGCGCGTGCGCCGAGGTCCGTGCCCAGGTCGGCCGCGTCGAGCCGCGGATCTGAGGTGTCGAGCCGCCCGTCGTCGCCCTGCCCGCGCACCCGTTCGCCCCTGTTCCGCCGCCACCGCGGCACCCATGGGCGCGCGTGAGCCGCGCGCCACCAGTCCGGTCGTCCCCAGGTGCAGCGCTCGCGAGACGTCCGGGATTCCCGGCTCACCCGTCGCGTTTCGGCCACGAATGGGCCGACGAAGTGATGAGGATCTCGCCACGTGCGGGCACCAAGGCTGGTACACGGGCCGTTCTTGGGGCACGATCTGCGACAAGCCGTAAACCTACGGCTGCGTAACTTTCGGCTGGGAGTCCCCTGCCCAGGCTGACAAGGAAGGGTCCGACCCGCCCATGGCAGAACTCGCCTACCGCCCGGCCATCGGTCTCGCCCGCACCCTGTTCAAGGTGTGGGACCTCAAGATCGACTGCCAGGGCTCGGAGAACATCCCGCGCTCGGGCGGCGCCGTGCTGGTGAGCAACCACATCAGCTACCTGGACTTCATCTTCGACGGCCTGGCGGCACTGCCCCAGAAGCGGCTGGTGCGCTTCATGGCGAAGGAGTCGGTCTTCCGGCACCGGGTCTCCGGTCCGCTGATGCGGAACATGAAGCACATCCCGGTGGACCGCAAGCAGGGCGAAGCGGCGTACGCGCACGCCTTGGACTCGCTGCGGTCCGGCGAGATCGTCGGGGTCTTCCCGGAGGCCACGATCTCCGAGTCGTTCACGTTGAAGAGCTTCAAGTCGGGCGCCGCGCGCCTGGCGCAGGAGGCGGGCGTCCCGCTGGTCCCGATGGCGTTGTGGGGCACGCAGCGACTGTGGACCAAGGGCCACCCGCGCAACTTCAAGCGCAGCCACACCCCGATCACGATCCGGGTCGGCGAGGCGATGGAGGCCTCCCGCGAGCAGTACGCGGGCGCCATCACCCGCCGGCTGCGCGAGCGGGTGCAGGAGCTGCTGGAGGCCGCGCAGCGCGCCTACCCGGTGCGCCCCAAGGGAGCGGACGACACCTGGTGGATGCCGGCCCACCTCGGCGGCACCGCCCCGACACAGGAGCAGCTGCGCACGGCCGAGGCTCGCTGACCCAGGCCGGCCCCGTCGTTCCTACGGCGCCAGGGCGGGCGGCAGCGTCGCCCACAGGTGGGACCGGTCGGTGGCCGCCGTCAGCACGTCCAGCACGACCGGATGCGGCGCGGCGTACAGCTCCGGGTAGTCCCCCTCGCCGACCCCGGTGTCCGGCGTGAAGGCCAGCCGTTCCCGCCCCAGGGAGAACCGGGCGTTCACGCCGGGCTTGTTGCCGCGCGGGTCCTGACGGTGCCAGGCACCGTTGAACCGCACGGCCACCAGTCCGTGCACCACGTCGAACCGCTGGTAGCACAGGGCGGTCGGGATGTCCTCGGCACGCAGCAACGCGGTCAGCGCGTGTGCCTTGGCGTAGCAGATGCCGGTGCGCTGTTCCAGGACGTCGGAGGCGCGCCAGGTGACGCGGGGATCGCCGGAGTCCTGCGAGTGCGGGATGGTGTCGCGCACGAATTCGAAGGCCAGCCGCGCATAGGCATACGAGTCCTCCGCCTCCTTGGCGAGCCTCCCGGCCACCTCCCGCACGCGCGGATGGTCGTGGTCGATGACCTCGTCGGCGGCCAGGTAGGCAGACAGGTCAGGGGTTTTCTGGATCAGCTCCATGCCCGCAGAGCATAGGAAAGCGATCACCCGTCAGTCAATGACTTTTCAGGTGAACGCATACCTATGCATAGCCTTCGGCGGGCTCGTCAGCGCGCCGTCTCCTCCTTGAGGGCGGCGACGAACGCGTCGACGTCTTCCTCGGTGGTGTCGAAGGCGCACATCCAGCGCACGTCGCCCGCGGCCTCGTCCCAGAAGTAGAAGCGGAACCGCTTCTGCAGGCGCTCGCTCACGTCGTGCGGCAGCCGGGCGAAGACCGCGTTGGCCTGCACCGGGTAGAGGATCTCCACACCGTGCACGGCGCGCACACCGTCGGCCAGACGCTGGGCCATCTCGTTGCCGTGCCGGGCGTTGCGCAGCCACAGGTCCTTGGCCAGCAGCGCTTCCAGCTGCACCGACACGAAGCGCATCTTGGAGGCGAGCTGCATCGACAGCTTGCGCAGGTGCTTCATGTGGCGCACGGCGTCCTGGTTGAGGACCACGACCGCCTCACCGAACATGGCACCGTTCTTGGTGCCGCCGAGGGACAGGAGGTCGACGCCCACCGCGTTGGTGAACGTCCGCATCGGGACGTCCAGGGAGGCGGCGGCGTTGGCTATCCGGGAGCCGTCCAGGTGCACCTTCATGCCGTGCGCGTGGGCGTGCTCGCAGATGGCCCGGATCTCGTCGGGCGTGTAGAGCGTGCCGAGCTCGGTGCTCTGGGTGATCGAGACGACCTGCGGCATCGCGCGGTGCTCGTCGTCCCAGCCGTACGCCTGCCGGTCGATCAGGTCGGGCGTGAGCTTGCCGTCGGGCGTGGGCACGGTGAGCAGCTTCAGGCCGCCCATGCGCTCGGGGGCGCCGCCCTCGTCGACGTTGATGTGCGCGCTCTCGGCGCAGATCACCGCGCCCCAGCGGTCGGTGACCGCCTGGAGCGCGACGACGTTGGCGCCGGTCCCGTTGAACACCGGGAACGCCTCGGCTCCGGAGCCGAAGTGGCTGCGGATCACGCGTTGGAGGTTCTCGGTGTACTCGTCCTCGCCGTACGCGACCTGGTGCCCGCCGTTGGCCAGCGCCAGGGCGGCGAGCACCTCGGGATGCGCGCCGGCGTAGTTGTCACTGGCGAAACCGCGGACCTCGGGGTCGTGATGGCGACGCGCGTCGGTCTTCGGTGGGTTCACGGCTTCTCGGTCAGCCACAGACGGTTTCCGTTCACTTCCGCGGCGGGCTTCTCCCAGATTCCGGCGACGGCCTCGGCGAGGTCACGCACGTCCGTGAAGCCCGCGAACTTCGCGTTGGGGCGCTCGGCGCGCATCGCGTCGTGCACCAACGCCTTGACCACCAGGATCGCAGCCGCGGAGGCCGGCCCCTGCTCGCCCCCCGCCTTGCGGAAGTAGTCCGCCATGGCCAGGGTCCACGCCTCGGCGGCGGCCTTGGCGGCCGAGTAGGCGGCGTTGCCCGCGGTCGGCTGCGACGCGCCCGCGGCACTGATCAGGACGTAGCGGCCGCGGTCGCTGCGCTGGAGCACCTCGTGGAAGGCGAGGGAGGTGTGCTGGACGGTGCGGATCAGCAGCTTCTCCAGCAGGTCCCAGTCGCCGAGGTCGGTCTTGGTGAAGGTCTGGCTGCCGCGCCAGCCGCCGACGAGGTGGACCAGGCCGTCGACGCGGCCGAAGTCCTTCTCGATGCGGTCGGCCCACGCGCGGGTGGAGTCGAGGTCGAGCAGGTCGACCGTCTCGCCGGTGACCGTGGCGCCGCCGTGCGCGTAGCGCGCCGCGTCCACCGCCTCCGCCAGTCGCTCCGGGTCGTTGTCCGAGCCGACGACCGTCGCACCCGCCTCGGCGAGCCGCAGCAACGCGGCCCGTCCTGCGGGTCCGCCCGCTCCGGCCACCGCGATCACCGCGCCGTCGAGCGTCCCGTTCCCCATGGTCCTCGCCTCCCGAGCCTGCTGTGTCTGCCTGTCCGTGCCGTCGCTCACGCGGCGGCCCGCTCGGCGCCGTCCGCCGTGATGCCCCGGGTCGAGGCGATCACGTTCTTCAGCTTCTTGGACAGTGCCTCGTAGAACATGCTCAGCGGAAACTCGTCCGGAAGCACGTCATCGACGAGCTTGCGCGGCGGCAGCGTCAGGTCCAGGGCGTCGGGGCCCTTGGCCCACTTCGAGCCCGGGTGCGGGGCGAGGTAGGTGGAGACCAGCTCGTAGCCGGCGAACCAGTGGACGATCTTCGGGCGGTCGATGCCGTCGCGGTAGAGCGTCTCGATCTCGGCGCACAGCTGGTTGGTGACCTGCGGGGCGCGCTGCCAGTCGATGAAGAGCTTGTTGTCGGTCCAGCGCACGACGTCGTGCTTGTGCAGATAGGCGAAGAGGAGCTGGCCGCCCAGACCGTCGTAGTTGCGCTGGCGCTCGCCGGTGACCGGGAAGCGGAACATGCGGTCGAAGAGGACCGCGTACTGCACGTCACGGGCCTGCGTGACGCCCTCGTCCGCCAGCTTCACGGCCTCCCTGAAGGCGGTGAGGTCGCAGCGCAGCTCCTCCAGGCCGTACATCCAGAACGGCTGGCGCTGCTTGATCATGAAGGGGTCGAAGGGCAGGTCGCCGTGGCTGTGGGTGCGGTCGTGGACCATGTCCCACAGGACGAAGGCCTCCTCGCAGCGCTTCTGGTCGTGCACCATCGCGGCGGCGTCCGCGGGCAGTTCCAGGCCCAGGATGCCGACGGCGGCCTCGGTGACGCGGCGGAAGCGGGCGGCCTCGCGGTCGCAGAAGATGCCGCCCCAGGAGAAGCGCTCGGGTGCCTCGCGCACGGCGATGGTCTCCGGGAAGAGGACGGCGGAGTTGGTGTCGTAGCCGGCCGTGAAGTCCTCGAAGGTGATGCCGCAGAACAGCGGGTTGTCGTAGCGGGTGCGCTCCAGTTCGGCCAGCCAGTCGGGCCAGACCATGCGCAGCACGACCGCTTCGAGGTTGCGGTCCGGATTGCCGTTCTGCGTGTACATCGGGAAGACGACCAGGTGCTGGAGGCCGTCCGCGCGGCTCGCGGCAGGCTGGAAGGCGAGCAGCGAGTCCAGGAAGTCGGGCACCTGGAAACCGCCGTCGGCCCAGCGGCCGAGATCCGTCACCAGGGCCTCGTGGTAGGCGCGGTCGTGCGGGAGCAGCGGGGACAGCTCCTCGACGGCGCCGGTGACGCGGCGTACGGCGTCCTCGGCGGCGGCCCGGTCGGGCGCGCCCTCGGCGTCGAAGTCGATCGACCCGTCCTTGGACTGCCATGGCCGGATCCGCTCCACGGCATCCTTGAGCACGGGCCACGCCGGGTGCTCCACCACCCTGCTCGCCGGAGGAATGTTCTCCTCCACACCCACCTGCACAAGAATTTCCGTCATGTCCAATCCTCCACGGGAGAAGCTCGCGTCAGGACACCGTATGCATACGAGGTTTCTCCCAGCAAGGGGAGCTCCCGTAAATTATCCTGCCGGACCCTAGCCTTCACCGCATTTTTTCCTGCGGGATGCCGGAGTCCGGATACCAGGCGCGGCAGTGGGGAAACGGTCCCGCAGGGCCGTTAGGCTGCCGCCCTGCCATCGCCGACGTCGACGGAAGCGAGTCGAGCCTTGAACTTCCTCACCATCGGTCACCGCGGAGTGATGGGTGTCGAGCCCGAGAACACCCTGCGCTCCTTCGTCGCCGCCGAGCAGGCCGGCCTCGACGTCGTCGAACTGGACCTGCACCTGAGCAAGGACGGCGCGCTCGTCGTCATGCACGACGCGGACGTGGACCGCACCACCGACGGCACGGGCGCGATCGCCGAGCAGACCCTCGAGGAGCTGCGGGCGCTGGACGCGGGCCGCGGGGAGCGGGTCCCGGTCTTCGAGGAGGTGCTGGACGCCGTGTCGGTGCCGTTGCAGGCCGAGATCAAGGACGCGGCGGCGGCACGGACGCTCGCCGAGGTGATGCACCGGCGTGCCCTCGCCGACCGGGTGGAGGTGATCTCGTTCCACGACGAGGCCATCGTGGAGATCGCCCGGCTCGTGCCGGGAGTGCGGACGGCGCTGGTCGCGCAGTACTACGGTCCCGAGGTCGTGGACCGTGCCGTCGAGGCCGGCGCCGGCACGCTGTGCCTGGACATCAACCGGATCACGCTGGAGATCGTGGAACGGGCCCGGAAGGCGGACCTGCGGGTCTTCTCCTGGACCGTGAACACGCAGGACCACCTGCGGCTGGTGCGCGCCCTCGGCCTCGACGGCGCGACGACCGACTACCCGGAGATCAAACGCACCGGCCGCTTCACCGCGTGAGCGCACCGGCGGACGGAGGTCAGGCCAGCGGCTTGACCAGCAGCTCGAACTGAAGGTCGTCGCGCTGCGGAACGCCGAAGCGCTCGTCGCCGTACGGGAACGGGGTCATCTCTCCCGTACGGCGGTAGCCGCGGCGCTCGTACCAGGCGATGAGGTCCTCGCGTGCGGAGATCACGGTCATGTGCATCTCCGTCACCCCCCACTCCTCGCGGACCTGCCGCTCCGCCTCCGCGATGATGGTCTTGCCCAGGCCCTCGCCCTGAAGCGTTGGGCTGACGGCGAACATGCCGAAGTAGGCGTGCGCCCCGCGGTGCTCCAGCTGGCAGCAGGCGACGATCCGGCCGTCCCGCTCGACCGTCAGCAGCCGGCTGTCCGGCGACTTGACGACCTCCAGCACCCCCTCCGGGTCCGTGCGCTGCCCCTGGAGGATGTCCGCCTCGGTGGTCCACCCGGCCCGGCTGGTGTCCCCGCGGTACGCGGACTCTATGAGCGCGACGATCCCGTCCACGTCGGCGTCGGTGGCGTCACGGTAGGTCAGTGGGCTGGCGGCGGTGTCCATGTGGGGCGTCTCCGGTTCGTTCTCGGCGATTGGCTCGCGGGCGCGGCGCGGGCACCGATGAGAGTAACGCCGCCAGTAGTCTCGGGTCGCATGGTGCATGTACTCGGCAGCCGGATCCTGCTCCGTCCCTCCGACCCCGACCGCTCCCGCGCCTTCTACGGCGAGCAGCTCGGCCTCGCCGTCCACCGGGAGTTCGGCACCGGACCCGAGCGGGGCACGGTCTACTTCCTCGGCGGCGGCTTCCTGGAGCTGTCCGGCCGCTCCGAAGCGCCCCTCGCCCCAGGGCTCAAGCTGTGGCTCCAGGTCGAGGACGCGGCGGCGGCCCACGACGAACTGCGCGCGAAGGGCGTCGAGGTCGTCCGACCGCCGGTCCAGGAGCCGTGGGGACTCGTGGAGATGTGGATCGAGGACCCGGACGGCACACGGATCGTGCTGGTGGAGGTGCCCGCGGACCATCCACTGCGCTACCGGCCGGGGATCTGAGCCACCGGGGCGGCAGGTGCCGGATGGCCGCCGCCCGGGCCCGGCCTTAGCGTGCTGGAGGGGGACGGACGGTCCCCGGCTCTGCGGAAGGACGGCCCCACGCGATGAAGCTCCACGAACCGGTGACCGGCGGGCCCTGCTGGGCCGAGCTCGGGACCAGCGACCTGGAAGCGGCCAAGCGGTTCTACACCAAACTGTTCGGCTGGCGCCCCGAGACGGACTCCCGGCGGCAGGCGGGCGGCTACACGATCGCCCGCCTCGGCGACGCGGCGGTCGCCGCCCTGACCCCGCTGTACCAGCAGGGGCAGCCGGTCGCCTGGAACGTGTCCTTCGCCGTGCGCGACGCGGACGATGCCGTACGGCAGGTGACGGCGGCCGGCGGGGCGGTCCCGCAGGGCCCCACGGACGTCTTCGACTCGGGCCGGCTCGTGGTGGCCGCCGATCCGACCGGGGCGGTCTTCCAGCTGTGGCAGGGGCGCTCGTTCCCGGGCGCCGGGCTGTTCAACGCGCCCGGCTCACTGGGCTGGGTGGAACTGCTGACCCGGGAGCCCGACCGGGCCGCCGACTTCTACACCACGGTGTTCGGCTGGAGCGTCACCACCTCGGACCGGTACCCGCAGTGGGGGATCGACGGGGCGGACTTCGGCGGCATGGTGACGATGGACGAGAAGTTCCCGCACGAGGTGCCGGCGCACTGGCTGCCGTACTTCGCGGTGGCGGACGTGAACAGCGCCGCGGTCGACACCACCGACGGGGGCGGCACCGTGCTCATGGAACCCACCTCGCCTCCCGACGGACCACGCATCGCGGTGCTGCGTGATCCGCAGGGCGCGATGTTCGGCGTGTACCGGGCAGGGGACGAGCGCTGAGCCACTGACCCGGCTACCCTGTCCGGCCCGCGGGCCATCGGGCCATCGGGCCATCGGGCCATCGGGCCAGGCGAGCATCCGTGCAGACACACTGTTCGGCCCGACCGCGTCTCGGCGTGAGCGAGCTCCGTCTCGGCTCGACGAGCACCGGCGACGGCCGGAGCCGGGGCGTCGGCACGGAGACCGGCGCCCGGGGACGACCGCCGACGGCCGACGGGCCGTCACGCCCGCAGCGCGCCCAGGCGGCCTTCCAGCTGGCCCAGCAGAGCCCCGAGCAGCGCCGCCAGTTCACCCTGCTCCGGACCGTCGACACCGGACAGTACGGCGGACTCGTAGGCGAGCTGTTCGGGCAGGATGCCGTCGACGAGGTCCCGCCCCGCGTCCGTGAGGCGGACGTGGGCGACCCGGCGGTCACGGGTGTCGCCGCGCCGCTCCACCAGTTGGCGCTCGGTGAGCTGCTTGAGGCGCTTGGTGACGGCGGCGCCGGAGGAGAAGGTCTCGCGGGCCAGGTCGCCGGGGGTCAGCTCGTGCCCGGTGCGGCGCAGCGCGCCGAGCAGGTCGAACTCGGCGCGGCTCAGGCCCGCCCGGCGCAGCGGCGCGTCCTCGGCCTGCTGGAGGAGGGCGGCGCAGCGGTTGATGCGGCCGATGATCTCCATGGGGCCGGTGTCCAGGTCCGGATGGACGGCCCGCCACTGCCGTACGACCGCGGCGACGGTGTCACCGCCCGGTCCGCCGCTCTCGTCGCCCCCGGTCGCCGAGCCCCCGTCGGTTGCGGTCATGGCCGTACGTCCTCCGTTCTCGTGCCCGTGCTCCGGTCCGGACGCGCTGCCTGGCGTCGCACCGTTGCGGCGAGCGTACGGTGTCCGGACTGCTCGGCGAGCACGACCCTCTCCTGCGGCAGGGCGCGCCCCCACCATTCGCCGGCCGCCGCGTCGACGGTGGCCCGCAGGTCGGTGAGCGCGGCGGCCAGTCTCCGGCGGGCGGCCTCCAGGGCGCCGGGGGCGGGATCGGGCTCCGCCAGGAGGCGCGCGGCGCGTTCGCGGGCGCGGTCCGCGGCGGTCACCGCCTGTCCGACGCGGCTCCCGGCGCGCCGGTTGGTGACGGCGACCGCGGCCAGGAAGCCGACCAGGGCGCCGACGAGGGTGTCCACCACCCGCTCGGTGATCAGCTCGCCGGGCTCCTGGTAGCCGGCGAACTCGGTGATCAGCAGAGCCATCGGGGTCACACAGACGCTGCCGAGCCAGTAGTTGCGGGTGATGAGCGCCTCGGCACCGAAGTTGAGGGCGAGGCAGAACAGGACGAGGAGGGCCTGGCCGAGGTGGGCGAGCGGCGCGATGGCGGCGAACAGCAGCACCCCGGCGATGTTGCCGACGACGCGCTGGACGGCACGGCTCCAGGTCAGGGTCACGTTGGCCTGGTAGAGCGCGGCGGCGGTGACCAGGGCCCAGTAGGGGCGGCCGATGCCGAGGGCGAGGGAGGCGTAGCCGGCCAGGGCGCAGCCCAGAGCGGTGCGCGCGGCGATCGGGGCCAGCGGGCCGAGCCGCTGCCACAGGGGCGGGGAAGGGACGGCGAGTTCGGCGTCCACGCCGAGGAGTTCGTCGGTGGCGCCCGGCGTGTCGCCGGTACGGGGGATCCGGCCCGTGCCCCGCAGGGCGCGGGCCCAGGCGCGCAGCCGCTCCGGGTCCGTGTCGGCGGGCGCGGCGAGCGCGACCTCGGCGCGGACGACGAGGCGCTCCAGCGCGTGCCGGGTGGTGGCACGGGTGCCCGTCGCGGGGAGGGACAGCAGCGTCTGCCAGGCGGCCTGGACGGCGGCGTACCCGGCGGCGCGGGCGGGCGTGTGACCGTCGCCGGTGCCGCGGGTGTCGGCGTACGCGGCGGCGGCCTTCAGGGCCTGGGCGGTGGCGCGGCGTTCCGGCCCGTGCGGGCGGACCAGGGCGGGCGCCATGCCGACCAGCCAGGCCCACGCGCCCGCGGCGGCGCCCAGTGCCAGGTGGCCGGGGATCTGGCCGAGGGTCTGCGGGACGAAGAGGGCGGCGGAGCTGATGAAGGTCAGGACCACGTTGCCCGGCGGGCCGACGCGGGTCGCGTCGCACAGTGCCTTCTGCACGGCGGCCAGCAGGGCTCCGACGGTGACGAGTACGACGGCGTTCCGGGTGAGCGAGGCGGTGACCAGGGCGACGGCGACGCCGCCGAGCATGCCGAGCACCACCCAGGCCAGGGTGCGGGCCCGGGCGGCGTAGGGGCGGTTGTGGGCGTACAGGGCGCACAGGGATCCGGCCATGGTGTACATCGCCAGGTCGAGCCGGCCGAGCGCCAGCAGGATCAGGTTGGGCGGGGCGACGGCGGCGACCGAACTGAGGGCGGGCTTGAACCAGATCTCGGAGGGCCGGCGCAGGCGCAGCACGCCTGCCAGGGAAAGGCGTCGGCCGAGTGAGGGGCCGGAGGTGGGGGTCGCACTGCTCATGGGGTTTAACTTTAACAGGTGTTTTACATGTAAACGACTGCCCTGAGTGTGACCCGGATCCTGCCGCTTACCAGCGGCGATGCGCCGTGCTCCCCCGAATACCCCCCGTGTACACCCTTGCGCTCGCGTGCGCGCCGCACGGCCCGGGCAGTTCTTGACCGACCGTCGAGCACCGACCGTCGAGCGTCGAGCGGGGAGGCACCCGTGCACGGACCGGCGTCGTCCGGCTGGCTGCTGGTCGCCCTCTGCGCGGCGACCGGCGCCTACTGCCTGCTGCGGATGCGCAGTCACGTGGAGGAGCAGCGCCACGCCGCGGGCGGCGAGGCACTCATGGGGTTCGGTATGGCCGCCATGGCCGTGCCCGCGGCGGTGTTCACCCCGCCGGCATGGACCTGGCCCGGCTATGCGGTGGTGTTCGGCGCCGCAGGGCTGCGCGCACTGTGGGCGGCCCGGTCGGGACGTCACCACCTGCATCATCTGGTCGGCGCCGGGGCCATGGTCTACATGGCGCTGGTGATGGCCGGTTCGCCCGCTCACGGACACGGTCACGGCAGCTCCGGCATACCCGTGCTGACCGGGGCGCTGCTGCTCTACTTCACCGGATACGTGCTGCGCACCGGTATACGGCTGATGCCGGTCGTCGCCGTGGCCGGGGGCGGACCGGCGACCGGATGGGGCGACCGTCCGGAGCTGGCGCGGGCCTGCCGACTCTCCATGGGGATCGCGATGCTGGCCATGCTGCTGACCATGTGACGCCGGACGCCGGGCGCCGGACGCGCATACCCGACATGGGCCATACGCAACCGTTGCCTGCGTCACTTTGCGCGGCGGGCCGTACTGCCGGCGGCGCCACGCTCATAGGCTGCCCCCATGATGCTCCCCGCGGCACTGCTGCTGCTCGCCGCCCTGACGGCCGTGCTCGCCCCCAGGCTGCTCGCCCGGGCCGACTGGCCGGACCGGGAACCGGTGGTCGCACTGTGGGTGTGGCAGTGCGTGGTGGCGGCCGTGCTCGTGTGCTGCGCGCTGTCGATGACGTTCAGCGCTGCGGCGGCCTGGCACGCGGTGGGCGGGCACGTGTTCGCGACGGCGCCGCGCCCGGTGGTCGAGGCCTACGCGCTCGGCACCTCCGGCCTCTGGGCGGACACGACCGCCGTCACGCTGGCCTGCGGCGGGCTGTGGAGCGCCGCGATGCTGACCCGGGAGGTCGTACGGGCCCGTACCCGGCGTCGGCGGCGCCGGGCCGAACTCCTGCTGCGTGCGCCGGTGCTGCCCGGCGAGGTGCCCGGCTCGGACCCGCTCGTCGTGCTCGAGGGAGAGCGGCCCGAGGCCTGGTGGCTGCCCGGCACTCCCCCGCAGCTGGTCGTCACCACCGCCGCGTTGCGCCGTCTCAAGGGCAGGCAGCTGGACGCGGTCCTGGCCCACGAGAAGGGGCACGCGCAGGCGCGGCACGACTGGCTGCTGCACTGCTCGGCCGCGCTGGCGGACGGCTTCCCCCAGGTTCCGGTGTTCGCGGCGTTCCGCGACGAGATGCACCGCCTGGTCGAACTGGCCGCCGACGACGTGGCCTCCCGCCGCTTCGGCCGGCTGACGACCGCCCTGGCGCTGGTCGAACTCAACGAGGACCGGGGGGTGTTCGGCCCGTGCCCCACCGCGCAGGCCCATGTCCCGCAGCGGGTACACCGGTTGCTCACGCCGCCGAACCGGCTCTCGGCGGCCCGGCGGCTGAGGCTGACGGCGGCCGCCGCGCTGGTGCCGGTGGTGCCGGTACTGGTGGCGTTCGTGCCGGGCCTGCGGGCTCTGGGGTAGTCCACCTGCCGCTCCCCGCCTCCGGAGACCGCCTCGGAGTCGCCCCGGAGACCCACCCGCGAATTGGCCCCTGACCCCCCGGGTCGGCGAGTATCGCAGGATGCAGACGCCGCCCGTCGACTCCCCGCCCGGTCCACCGCAGCCCCGCACCGCCCTCCGCGTCACCTGGGCGCTGGTCGTGTGCTCCGCGCTGCTGCTCACCCTGGTCGCCGTGGAGTGGCGGCCGTTGACCGGCCTGGACGACGACGTCGCCGGCACGACGCACCGCTGGGCCGTCGACGAACCGGACGTCACGCACGCCATGCGGATCCTCACCGACTGGGTGTGGGACACGTGGACCATGCGGCTGCTGTGCGCGGTGGTGGTGTTGTGGCTGTGGTTCCGGCGCGGGGACCGGTGGACGGCCGTGTGGCTGGGGATGACGTGCCTGCTGGGCAGCCTGTTGCAGCAGGCACTGAAGGCGGCGGTGGACCGTGCCCGTCCGGTCTGGCCCGACCCCGTGGACTCCGCGCACTACGCGGCCTTCCCCTCGGGCCACGCCATGACCGCCACGTTCGTGTGCGGCCTGCTGGTCTGGCTCCTCCACCACTACGGCGCGGCCCGCTCCCTGCGCCTGACCGCCCTGGCCGTGGCGGTGGTCTCCGTGGCCGGAGTCGGCGTGACGCGGGTGTGGCTCGGCGTCCACTGGGCCACGGACGTCGTCGGCGGCTGGCTCCTGGGCTCCCTGGTCGTGGCCGTCGCGGTACTGCTCCACCGGCGTCGGCACCCGTGACCGTGCCGGCGCGCCGAGGCGTCCGCCGCCGGGGCCTGTCCGGCGGATCAGGTCACGGGAAGGCGACGGCGCCTCGTCAGGGCGGGTGAGCGGGGGCCGGCGCGTCCGGTCGCAAGGCGGAGGAGGGCGTCGACGTGGAGCGTCGCCAACCGGCGACAACACCGCTGTCGGCACGCCCACGTCCTTGAGGCGGTGGGGAGCATGTGCCGGACCCGCGACCCCGGCAGGACCCGGACGACGCCCCCCAGGTGGGGCCGCCCGAGCTGCGGGCGGCCGTGCGGCCCGGCGCCGTGGGCCGGGCGATCCGCTCGCCCGCCGATCCGCTCGCCCGCCGATCCCGACGCCCGGGTGAGGGAGCGGGGAGCGGCGAAGGCCGCGGAGCCGCTCACGTACGGTCGTCGAGGTGACGGCCGATGACCGTCGTACGCCGTGAGCCTCGACGGTCTGGTGCGGCTCGCCCCGCGCCGCGATGGGCGCGGGGCGGGTGCGGGCGGACGGGACGTGCTGGACGCGGGGGGCGTCGGCCGCGTGGCCGGGTCGTGGACGCTCACGGAGATCGGCGACCACTCCGCCGGCTACTGCCCCGGCCTCATCTCGTGGCAGGTGGCGAGTGCCCTGGACCGGGCGGATCCGACCCGCCCCGGCCACTTCACGCACGAAGTGTCCTTCCGGCGCCGAAGGTCCTGCGGGGCGTGCTCCGTCGTCCGCGAGGAGGGCTTCGTCTGCGTCCTCCGCGGCGGGAATCCTCCCCCGGAGTGGAACGTCGCCTCGTAGGATCGGCCCATGGCCGCCGTCCTGTTCGACTTCTCCGGAACCCTCTTCCGCGTCGAGCCCACCGACGCCTGGCTGCGTGCGGCACTCGCCGGTGCCGGACTGACCCTCTCCGCGCCGGAGCTGGCCGAGACGGCCCGGGCGCTGCAGGCGGCGGGGGCGCTGCCGGGCGGCGCCGACCCGCTGCGGGTGCCCGAAGAACTCGCCGAGGTGTGGGAGACCCGGGACGAGAGCTCCGAGCTGCACCGGGCCGCGTACACCGGGCTCTCCCGGCAGGTGCCGCTGCCGGACCCCGGGCTGCACGACGCGCTGTACGAGAGGCACATGACACCGGGCGCGTGGCGCCCGTACCCCGACGCCGCCGAGGTGCTGGGCGCGCTGCGCGGGCACGGGGTGGCCGTGGGCGTGGTCAGTAACATCGGCTGGGACCTGCGCCCGGTCTTCCGCGCGCACGGCCTCGACCGGTTCGTCGACACGTACGTCCTGTCGTACGAGCACGGCGTCCGCAAACCCGACCCGCGGCTGTTCGCCACCGCCTGCGCGGCGCTCGGGGCGGAGCCGGGGCGCACGCTGATGGTCGGCGACGACCGGCGGGCGGACGGCGGTGCGGCTTCCCTCGGGTGCGCGGTGCACTTCGTCGACCATCTCCCGGTGACCGAGCGGCCGGCCGGTCTGCGGCCGGTGCTGGACCTGGTGCCGGACCTGGTGCGGTGACCGGCGCCGTGCTCGGGGGTGCCCGCCCCGACTCGGCAGTAGCCCGGGGCAACCAGCCGGGCGTTTCGCCCGCCTCGGACGATCCCCCGTGTCGCCCGAGGCAGACGATGACCGGACCTGACCCGCTGGAGCCCGTCCGTCTGCGCTGAGTATAGTTGGCTGGCAGCCAGTCAACGCAGGAGTACAGCATGTCCCCGCGCAGCGCCTCGGTCAATGAAGAGTTGCGGAGGCGTTCGAAGGAGCGGCTCCTGCAGGCCGCGGTGGAACTGGTGGGCGAGCACGGGTACGACGCGACCACGCTGGGCGACATCGCCGACCGGGCGGGCTCGGCACGCGGCCTGGTCTCGTACTACTTCCCGGGCAAGCGTCAGCTCGTGCAGTCCGCCGTGCACCGGCTGATGCACCGCACGCTGGAGGAGGCCCTGGAGCGGGAGCCGTGCACCGCCGAGGGGCCGGAGCGGATGGCGCGGGCCATCGACGCGGTCCTGGGCCTCGCCCGGGACCGGCCGGTTCTCATGCGCCAGCACATGGCGGGCCTGCTCCAGGCCGAGGTGGGATTCGTGCCCTGCCCGGAGCAGCGCCGGCTGGCTGAGCTGCTCCGGGACACCGTGGCCCGGCACGGCTCACGGGACGTCGACCGGGACTACCCGATGCTGCGCGCGCTGCTGATGGGCGCCGTGTTCGCCGCCCTGGTGCCGGGGGTGCCGATGCCCGTTCCGGTGCTGCGCGCCGAGTTGTTCGAGCGCTACCGGCTGGATTGGGAACTGGGCGTCCCGCCGGACGCCGAGACGCCCGGCGGGACGACGTACGACACGGACCTGTCGCGTTTCTTCGCGACCGGAGTGCCCGATCAGCCGGTCCGGACGGAGCGGACCGACCGGACGGCTCAGTCGAAGTAGTCCGGCTGCGTCTGCGTGTTGAGCTCGCGCAGATGGACCCGCTTGGCAGGGTCGGTGCGCCGGTCGTTGAGCCTGAGGACGTCGAAGCCCTTGGCGATGTCGTTCGAGTAGATGTAGCCGTTGTAGTAGTACGCGGACCAGGAACCGCCGGTGGTGACGGCGTCCGTGGTCAGCGGCCCACGCTCGAAGTAGGCGATCTCCTTCGGCCGCTCGGAGTCGGTGAACTCCCAAACGGAGACGCCGCCCTGGTACCAGGCCTGGACCATGATGTCGCGGCCCTCGACCGGGATGAGCGAGGCGTTGTGGGCGACGCAGTTCTCGGTGTCCGCCTGGTGGCGCGGGATCTTGAAGTAGCTGCGGAAGACCAGTTCGCGGTGGTCGCCCCTGCCGACGATGTCGTAGATGCCGTCGGCGCCGCGGTTCGGGCCGATCTCCGCGTTGCAGGTGGCGGCTCCGCCGCCGCCCAGTTCGTCGGCGAAGACGACCTTGTCGGCGTCCTGGCTGAAGGTCGCCGAGTGCCAGAACGCGAAGTTGACGTTGTCCTGGACCCGGTCGATGACCTTCGGGCGCTCGGGGTCCTTGATGGAGAACAGGATGCCGTCGCCCATGCAGGCGCCCGCCGCGAGGTCCTCGGAGGGCAGGACGGTGATGTCGTGGCAGCCGGTGGTCTTGGAGACGCCCGGATTGGTGGGCCCGCCCGGGTTGCCGCCGCCGTCGGGACCGTCACCGGGGAACAGCACGGGGAAGCCCACGACCGCCGCCCGCTCGGGGGCCTTGCGCGGCACCTTGATGACGGAGATGCCGTCGTGCGGCGGCCGGCAGTCGGGGTAGGCGGCGCTCGGCGCGTACGAGGAGACGTAGATGTAGACGTTCCTGCGCTCGGGCACCAGCGTGTGGGTGTGCGAGCCGCAGGCGGTCTCGACGGCGGCGACGTACTTCGGGTTCCGCTTGTCGCTGATGTCGAAGACCTTCATGCCCTCCCAGGAGGACTTCTCGGTCGCGGGCTGTGTGGTGCTGTTGCAACTGCTGTCGCTGCGCGAGGAGTCCGTCGACAGGAACAGCAGGTCACCGGAGACGGAGATGTCGTTCTGCGAGCCGGGACACAGCACCTGGGCGACGGTCCTCGGCTTCTTCGGGTTCTTGATGTCGAAGATGCGGAAGCCGTCGTAGTTGCCTGCGAAGGCGTACCGGCCCTGGAAGGCCAGGTCCGAGTTGGTGCCGGACAGCGCGTCCTTGGGGATGTTGGTCAGGTGCTCGATGTTCTTGGAGTGGACCGTCTCGTCCTGGCCGGGTATCTCGCCGCTCTCGATGGCGTCGCGTACCTCGGCACGCGCGCTCTTGGACACCTCCTTCGACGTGGCCGGACCGTCCCCCGGGTCGGGGGTCGCCATGGCCGGGCCGGCGGTGAGCAGCGCGGACAGGAGTCCGGCGGCGGCGGCCGCGGCTCCCAGGCGTCTGCGCCGCGTTCGCGGGGCGTTCAACAGGGTCACTGTTTCCTCCCTACGTGCGTTCCCTTCGGAACGGTTCACGCATCCCCGCAGTATCGTCTTAGGCATGCGCATATCAACAGGGGGCGACAAACACGCGATGCAGTTTTCTGATCAGTGACGCGCGGAAGCGTGCCAGGACCGTCATCGCACCCACGAGGTGCCTCGCGTCCCTCCCACCAGGGGGACACTCCCGAGCCGCAGGAGGTCGTTGTGTCCTTTCGTCCCGCGCTGTCCCGGCCGTCGCTCGCCACCGCCTCACTGACCGCACTGGCCGTGCTCGGGCTCGGGGCCTGCGACTCCGGTTCGGACACCGGATCGGCGGCCGCGGCCGGGCCTTCGGTGATCGCTCCGGGCGAGCCGGGCGAGGGCAACCGCACGCTCTCCGCCGAGGACGCCGAGAAGCAGCGCGCCGACGACGACTCCCCCAACTCGGCGGACGTCTCCTACGCGCGGATGATGATCCGGCACCATGCCCAGGCGCTGGAGATGACCGAACTCGTGCCGGAGCGGGCCGAGTCCGGCCAGGTCGAGAAGCTCGCCGAACGGATCTCCGCCGCGCAGGGGCCGGAGATCGCGGCCATGCAGGGCTGGCTGAAGAACCACGGCGAGAAGGAGGCCGGCGACGGGCACGACCACGCCTCGATGCCGGGGATGGCGACCGGTGCCCAGCTGGAGGAACTGCGTGCGGCGAAGGGCGAGGCCTTCGACCGGCTCTTCCTCAAGCTGATGATCACTCATCACGAGGGCGCGATCGCCATGGCCACGGATGCGAAGTCGCAGGGCAACAACGTGCGGATCGAGGAGATGGCCGACGACGTGGTCGCCCAGCAGACGAGTGAGATCTCGCGGATGCGCGGGATGCTGTGACGGACCGCCGGCGGGTCCTCAACGCCGTGCGCGACGCGGGGTCAGAAAGCCCTCGTCGCGCGCCTGGCCGATCAGCCTGAGCGACTTGCGCCGGCTGTGCCCCGTCGCGCGCATCACCGCCAGGACCGGGTCGCCGCCCGCCTCCCGGGCCGCCCGGTACTCCTGTGCGACGAGCCGGCACCCCTCCCTGCCGCGCGGCCACGCGGGACGGGCCCGCCGCCGCGCGGCAGCGGGTGCGACACGCGCGTCGCCAGGCACGCAGGCCTCGAAGAGCGGGTCCTCCAGCCACTCGGCGAGCACGGCCAGGTCGTCGAGGGACAGTGGCGGCTCGGCCCGTACGTCCTCGACCCGCACACCCTGACCGGACAGCACGGCGAGCGCCTCCACGCGGGCGCCGTCGGCGAACGTCAGCCGGACGTCGAACCACGAGGTGGCGGTGTCACCCTCGCGCACCACCCAGGTGTGCCGCACGGACATCTCACCGTCGTCCGGACAGCGGTCGGAAAGCTGAAGAGAACGATCAACGAAGGATGCTTCGAGCACACACGCAACGTAACCGAATGATCACATTCCATACGAACGGAACACGCACGGAACACGCGCCGTTCACCGGGCGCGGCACCCTGTCAGCGGAGCGACGGCGGTGGGATGCTGGAAGCACCAGCGACCCCCTCCGACTTCCGGACCATCCGCCTCCCGGACAAGGAGTTCCGCCGTGCTGCGTGTCGCCGTCATCGGCTCGGGACCGAGCGGGTGCTACACCGCCCAGAGCCTCGTACAGCTCGGCCGCGACGTGCACGTCGACGTCCTGGACCGGCTGCCGTGCCCCTACGGACTGGTGCGGTACGGAGTGGCGCCGGACCACGAGAAGATCAAGTCTCTGCAGAACACCCTGCGTACCGTCCTGGAGCACGAGCGGGTGCGGTTCCTCGGCGGCGTCCCCGTCGGGCCCGGGGGCGTGCCGTCCGCGCGGCTGCGCGAGCTGTACCACGCGGTGGTGTACTGCGTGGGCGCCGCCACCGACCGGCGTCTCGGCATCCCCGGCGAGGAACTGCCGGGCAGCTGGTCGGCGACCGAGTTCGTTTCCTGGTACAGCGCCCACCCGGACGCCGTGGACGACGGCTTCCTGCACGGGGTGCGGTCGGCGGTCGTGATCGGGGTGGGCAACGTCGCCGTCGACGTGGCGCGGATGCTGGTCCGCGGCGTCGCCGAGCTGAGCGGCACCGACATGCCGCAGGCGGCCCTCGCCGCACTCGCCGCCGGGCGGGTGGCCGACGTGCACATGGTGGGCCGGCGAGGCCCGGCGCAGGCCCGCTTCACCACCAAGGAGCTGCGCGAACTGGGCTCCCTGCCGGACACGGCCGTCCTGGTGGACCCGGCGGAGCTCGCGCTGGACCCGGCGTACCGGGACTCCTCCGCACTGCCCGCTCCGCAGCGCCGCAACGTCGAGGTGCTGCGCGGCTGGGCCGAGCGAGCCGCGCCGGACACCGCCCGGCGGATCCGGCCGCGCTTCTTCCTGCGCCCGGTGGAACTGACGGCGGACCGCGACGGCCGCGTGGGCGCCGTGCGCTTCGAGCGGACGGCGCCCGACGGGCGCGGTGGCGTGACGGGCACCGGGCGGTACGAGGAGATCGAGGCGCAGCTCGTGCTGCGGTCGGTGGGCTACCGCGGGGTGCCGCTGGAGGGGCTGCCGTTCGACGCGGCGAGCGGCACCGTGCCGCATCGGGCGGGGCGCGTCCTGCGGGAGGGCGCCGTCGCCCCGGGGGAGTACGTGGCCGGCTGGATCAAGCGCGGCCCCACCGGCGTCATCGGCACCAACCGCCCCTGCGCGAAGGAGACGGTGACGTCCCTGCTGGCGGACGCCGCCGCGCTCACCGGGCGGGACCTCTCCGCCGACCCTCTCGCACTCCTGCGCGCCGAGGGGATCGAGCCGGTCGAGTGGGCCGGGTGGCGGGCCATCGAGCGGGCGGAGGCGGACCTCGGCGCCTCGCTGGGGCGCCACGTGGTCAAACTGCCCGACTGGGATTCGCTGCTGGCGGCGGCGCGGACGGCCGCGAGCCGAGGGCGTCCGGCGCTCTGAGTCCGCGCCCCCCGCCCGCCGTCAGCCGGCCCCGAGGCGGGCGGCCTGGCGGGCCGCGGCGGCCAGGAGGGCGTCGAGGAGCCCCGGGAAGAGCGCGTCCAGGTCGTCCCTGCGCAGGCCGTTCATCTTCGCCGTACCCCGGTAGGTCTGCCGGATCACCCCGCTCTCGCGCAGCACCCGGAAGTGGTGCGTGGTGGTGGACTTGGTGACCGGCAGGTCGAAGTGGGAGCAGGAGAAGAGCTCGTCGCTGTCGGCGGCGAGGTCCCGCACGATACGCAGCCGCACCGGGTCGGACAGCGCGTGCAGCACTCCCTCCAGCCGGATCTCCCCGCGTGCCGGGTGCGGCAGGTCGCGGGTGCCGGCTGCGGTGGCGGCGGGGGTCACGGCGGCTCCAGTTCGTCCGGGAGGGTCCCTTGCCGGAAAGCCCTCCGTCGGCTCCCATTGTACGAGGCCCATCGTAGTTTGACACACGCCGTACTACGAGGGCTATCGTACGAGCTGTCCCTCTGCCGCGACCAAGGGAGCAGCCTCATGAGCGCCCTCTTCCAGCCCCTCCGACTGCGTGACACCACGATCCCGAACCGGGTCTGGATGCCGCCGATGTGCCAGTACTCCGCCGCACCGGACGGCCCCCTGGCGGGCGTCCCCGGCGACTGGCACTTCGCGCACTACGGCGCACGCGCGGTGGGCGGCACCGGGCTGATCGTCGTCGAGGCCACCGGCGTGTCACCCGAGGGCCGCATCTCCCCGCAGGATCTCGGCCTGTGGAACGACACCCAGGTCGAGGCGTTCCGCCGGATCACGGACTTCCTGCGGTCCCAGAACACGGTTCCGGCGATCCAGCTGGCCCACGCGGGCCGCAAGGCGTCGACCGCGCAGCCCTGGAAGGGCGGGGCTCCCGTGGGCCCGGACGCGCACGGCTGGCAGCCGGCGGCCCCGAGCGCGCTCCCGTTCGACGAGCGCCACCCGGTGCCGACCGAGCTGACGGCCACCCGGATCCAGGAGGTCGTCCGCCAGTTCGCGGACGCCGCGCGCCGGGCCCTCGCGGCCGGTTTCGAGATCGTCGAGATCCACGGTGCCCACGGCTACCTGATCCACGAGTTCCTGTCGCCGCACTCCAACCACCGCACCGACGCCTACGGCGGCTCGTACGAGAACCGCACCCGTTTCGCCCTCGAAGTCGTCGACGCCGTGCGGGAGGTCTGGCCGGACGACAAGCCGCTGTTCTTCCGCGCCTCGGCGACCGACTGGCTGGAGGAGGGCGGCTGGACGCCCGACGACACCGTCCGCTTCGCCCGCGACCTCCGGGCGCACGGCATCGATCTCCTCGACGTGTCCACCGGCGGCAACGTCCCGCGCGTCCGGATCCCGACCGGGCCCGGCTACCAGGTCCCGTTCGCCGCACGCGTGAAGGCCGAGACCCCGCTGCCGGTCGCCGCCGTGGGCCTGATCACCGACATCGGGCAGGCCGAGAAGATCCTGGCCAACGGTGAGGCGGACGCGGTCCTGCTGGGCCGCGAGCTGCTGCGCAACCCGTCGTGGGCCCAGCACGCCGCACGGGAGCTGGGCGACGCGGTCCGGATGCCGGACCAGTACGGCTGGGCCATGTGAGGCGGCGCGCACCCTTGCGCGAGGCGTTGACTAGAAAGCGCTTGCCCTCTACGGTCCGTTCATCAGCATGACCGCCGCGAACGCTGTGGGCCGCAATGACCCCACCAGCACCCCTCCGCGCTCGCGGCGGAAAACACCATCACGCACAGCGTTCACGTACATGTTCCGTTCCACCCCCACTCCCTATGGAAGGGATCAGAACATGACTGCTGCGACTCGCCCCCGCGCGCGGCGACGCGCCGCGACCGGCGCGCTGGCCGCACTCGGACTCTCGGCTGGCATGCTCATGACCTCCGGAGCTTCCGCGGCGCACGCCGCCACCTGGCCGGCTCCCAACGGGAGCCAAGGAGTCTCCTCGACCATCCCGGTCTCCGGTACCAAGGACTACGGGATGAAGCGCCTCTACGGCACGGGTGACCTCGGCTCCGGCGGCCAGGACGAGGACCAGGGCCCGATCCTGGAACTGGCCCCGGGCGCCGTCCTCAAGAACGTGATCATCGGCGCCCCCGCCGCGGACGGCATCCACTGCAAGGGCAGCTGCACCCTGCAGAACGTCTGGTGGGAGGACGTCGGCGAGGACGCTGCGACCTTCCGCGGCTCCTCGTCGTCGAACGTCTACACCGTCACCGGCGGCGGCGCCAAGGAAGCCAGTGACAAGGTGTTCCAGTTCAACGGCGCCGGCACGCTGAACGTCTCCGGCTTCGCGGTCAAGAACTTCGGCACCTTCATCCGCTCCTGCGGCAACTGCTCGACGCAGTACAAGCGGACGATCAACCTCGACACCATCGAGGTGAACTGGAAGGGCAGCCGGATCGCCGGCATCAACACCAACTACGGCGACAGCGCGACCCTGCGCAACATCACGATCGTCGGGGACAGCGGCAAGAAGATCGTCCCGTGCCAGAAGTACATCGGCAACGACGACGGCGACGAGCCGGACTCCAACGGCTCGGGCCCCGACGGCACGCACTGCAAGTACTCGCCGTCCGACATCACCTACAAGTGACACGGCGCGTGACCGTGCGCTGATGCCGCCCCTCAGGTCCGGGCGCCCCGCGCCCGGACCTGTCCGGCCTGCTCCCGCTGGTAGTCCGTGTAGGCGTCGCGCAGGGCCGTGCCCGGCCAGCGGGCCGGGAGGAGCTCCGCGGGCAGGACCGGGTCGGCGAGCAGGTGACGCACGACGGCCGCGAAGGCGGTGAGACGGTCGGCCGGACGCCGGGCCCGGTCGACATGGGCGAGCAGCGCCCGGGCCGTGGCGGACCAGTCGTCCAGCGGCCACAGGCCCCCGGCCAGTTCGGCGGCCGGACGGCCGGGGCGTGCGGCACAGCGCTCGGCCACCAGATCGAGCTCGGCGGGCAGCGGCCGGCGCAGGTTGGCGGGGCGCAGCCAGACGCCCTCGCGGAGTTCGGCGAGGCGCAGGGCGGTCAGCCGGGCACGCAGGTCGGAGCGTTCGGCGGGACCGCGCCCCGTCGCGGTGATCACGACCATCTCCCAGTCGCCCTCCCACGCGCGCGTGTGCGGGCGCACGGCCTCGTCCTGGCGCCGCTGGCGCTCCAGCAGCCGCTCGCTGAGGCGGTAGCCGGTGTCCGTGCGCCGCAGGTCTCCGGCGGCGACCATCCGGCTCAGCGCGGCCCGCACGGTGGACCCGCCGACGTCGAAGCCCTCGACGAGCCGCACCAGCTCCCGCACCGGCAGTTCGGGGGGATGGGTGCCGAGCAGCAGACTCAGGACGACCGACCGCGCGGACAGCGGGCGCAGGGTGAGCCCGCCGGGGACCGCCGAGTCGTTCATCCGCGCGGGCACGTGTCGTCCATCCACATGAGCACGTACTGTACGCGCGCTCCCGGTGTTGCACTATTGCTGCGCCTGTAGAAATGGTGCAACACTCGAACCATGACGACACGCGCGCAGGAGCCGTACGAGGAGCCCGCGGGCCATCCGGAGGGGTGCGCCACACACGAGGTCACCAACCAGCCCCCGCCCCTGGCCCCTTACGACGCCTCCGACGACCCGGCCCTGCTGGAGGGCCTGCGGCGGGAGGACGCCGGGTGGGCCGAGGAGGACCTGCGGCGGCTGGGCAGGCGGGCGGGGAGCGCTCAGGCGCAGGAGTGGGGGGACCTGGCCAACCGCCACGAGCCCGTGCTGCGCACGCACGACCGGTACGGCAACCGGGTCGACGAGGTCGAGTACCACCCGAGCTGGCACCACCTGATGCGCGTGGCGGTCGGCGAGGGGCTGGCGGGTGCGCCCTGGGCCGACGACCGGCCGGGCGCCCACGCCGCCCGGACCGCCGGCGGGCTGGTGTGGGGGCACACCGAGGCCGGCCACGGGTGCCCGACCTCGATGACCTACGCGGCCGTCCCCGCGCTGCGTGCGCAGCCCGAGCTCGCGAAGGTCTACGAGCCGCTGCTGACCGGCCGGGAGTACGAACCGGGGCTGCGCACGCCCACGGAGAAGCGTGGTCTGCTGGCCGGCATGGGGATGACCGAGAAGCAGGGCGGCTCCGACGTCCGTACGAACACCACGGCGGCCACCCCGACCGCCGAACCCGGCGTCTACACGCTGCGCGGGCACAAGTGGTTCACGTCGGCGCCGATGTGCGACGTGTTCCTGGTGCTGGCCCAGGCGCCAGGGGGCCTGTCCTGCTTCCTGGTGCCGCGCGTGCTGCCCGACGGCGGTCGCAACACCTTCCGCATCCAGCGGCTGAAGGACAAGCTCGGCAACCGGTCCAACGCCTCGTCCGAGCCCGAGTTCGACGGGACGGTCGCCTGGCTGGTCGGGCCCGAGGGCCAGGGCGTCAAGACGATCATCGAGATGGTCAACTGCACCCGGCTGGACTGCGTGATGTCCTCGGCGACGCTGATGCGCAAGACCCTCGTCGAGGCCGGGCACCACGTACGGCACCGCAGCGCGTTCGGCGCCCGGCTGGTCGACCAGCCGCTGATGCGCAACGTGCTGGCGGACCTGGCACTGGAGTCCGAGGCGGCGACGACGCTCACCCTGCGACTCGCCGGCGCCGCGGACCGTTCGGTCCGCGGGGACGCCGGGGAGACGGCGTTCCGGCGGATCGCCACCGCCGTCGGCAAGTACTGGGTGACCAAGCGGGGCCCGGCGTTCACCGCGGAGGCCCTGGAGTGCCTCGGCGGCAACGGCTACGTGGAGGAGTCGGGCATGCCCCGGCACTACCGCGAGGCTCCCCTGCTGTCGATCTGGGAGGGCTCGGGCAACGTCAACGCCCTCGACGTGCTGCGGGCGCTCGGCCGCTCCCCCGCCAGCACGCACGCCCTCTTCGGGGAACTCGCCCTCGCCCGCGGGGCGGACGCCCGGCTGGACGCCGCCGTGGCCCGGCTGGAGTCGGGGCTGACGCAGGCCTCCGAGACCGGTGCCCGCCGCCTGGTGGAGCTGATGGCCCTGACCCTCCAGGCCTCCCTGCTGGTCCGGCACGCCCCGCCCGCCGTCGCGGACGCGTTCTGCGCCAGCCGGCTCGGCGGCGACTGGGGGCACGCCTTCGGCACGCTGCCGGCCGGGGCCGACCTCGGCGGCATCCTGGCGCGGGCGCTGCCCGGCGAGGGCTGAGCGGCGAAAGCTGAGCGGCTCATGCGGCGGGACCTCTCGCCGGACCCGACGTCACCGTCCTGACCTGCTACGACAGCCCTTCCAGAGGTGACTGTCAGTGCCGGGGTGCAGACTGGCCCGTGTCCGAGACAAAGGCGTCGACGACGACGCCGCGGAGGTGATCGGCATGACCGAGGTACTGCTCGCCGTGGGCACCCGCAAGGGCCTGTTCATCGGGCGCCGGCGGGGTGGCACCTGGGAGTTCGACGAGAGTCCCTACTTCAACGCACAGGCCGTCTACTCGGTCGCCCTCGACACCCGCGGCGACACCCCTCGGCTGCTGGCCGGCGGGGACAGCGCACACTGGGGCCCGTCGGTGTTCCACTCCGACGACCTGGGCCGCACCTGGACCGAACCGGGGCAGCCGGCCGTCAAGTTCCCCAAGGAGACCGGCGCTTCGCTGGAGCGGGTGTGGCAGCTGCACCCGGCCGCCGCCGAGCCGGACGTGGTGTACGCGGGCACGGAGCCGGCCGCGCTGTACCGCTCGGAGGACCGGGGCGAGAGCTTCGAGCTGATCCGCCCCCTGTGGGAGCATCCCACGCGCTCCCAGTGGATGCCGGGCGGCGGCGGCGAAGGGCTGCACACCGTGCTCACCGACCAACGGGACCCGAAGTCGGTCACGGTCGCCGTCTCGACCGCCGGCGTGTTCCGGACAGCCGACGGCGGCGCGAGCTGGGCGCCGTCCAACTCCGGTGTCTCCGCGGTCTTCCTGCCGGACCCGAACCCGGAGTTCGGCCAGTGCGTGCACAAGGTGGCACGGGACGCGGCGACCCCGGACCGGCTGTATCTGCAGAACCACTGGGGTGTGTACCGCAGCGACGACGCGGGCGGGCACTGGACGGACATCGGCGAGGGCCTGCCGTCCACGTTCGGTTTCGCCGTCGCGGCCCATCCGCACCGCGGCGACACGGCGTACGTCTTCCCGATCAACGCCGACGCGGACCGGGTCCCGGCCGACCACCGCTGCCGGGTGTTCCGGACGGCGGACGCGGGCAAGAGCTGGGAGCCGCTCACGGCGGGGCTGCCCCGGGAGGACCACTACGGCACGGTGCTGCGCGACGCGCTGTGCACCGACGACGTGGAACAGGCGGGCGTGTACTTCGGCAACCGCAACGGCGAGGTGTTCGCGTCCGCCGACGACGGCGACAGCTGGCGGCAGTTGGCGTCCCACCTGCCGGACGTGCTGTGCGTGCGGGCCGCGACCGTCGGGTGAGGCGGACCCCGGGGGCGGCCTCGGGGGGCGGCCTCGGCCACCGGTTGATGGGCGTCACCCGTACGGCAGTAGGGTGACGCCCGTGGCACCACGACCCTTGCATGAAATCGTCGAAGCGGGCTGGGCGAAGGCCCTGGAACCCGTCGCCGGGCGCATCACCTCCATGGGTGAGTTCCTGCGCGCGGAGATCTCCGCCGGACGCACCTACCTACCAGCCGGAGCGAACGTCCTGCGGGCCTTCCAACAGCCCTTCGACGACGTCCGGGTCCTGATCGTCGGGCAGGACCCCTACCCGACCCCGGGACACGCGGTGGGGCTGTCGTTCTCGGTCGCACCCGAGGTGCGCCCCCTGCCCGGCAGTCTCGTCAACATCTTCCGGGAGCTGAACACCGACCTCGGTCTTCCGCAGCCCTCCAACGGGGACCTGACCCCGTGGACACGGCAGGGCGTGCTCCTGCTCAACAGGGCGCTCACCACGGCCCCGCGCAAGCCCGCCGCCCACCGCGGCAAGGGCTGGGAGGAGGTCACGGAACAGGCGATCCGCGCCCTGGCGGCGCGCGGCAAGCCGATGGTGTCCATCCTGTGGGGCCGCGACGCCCGCAATCTGCGGCCGCTGCTCGGCGACCTGCCGGCCGTCGAGTCCGCGCACCCTTCCCCGATGTCGGCCGACCGGGGCTTCTTCGGCTCCCGCCCCTTCAGCCGGGCCAACGACCTGCTGGTCCGGCTCGGAGGTCAGCCGGTCGACTGGCGCCTGCCGTGAGCGGCGGTTTCCTGGCCGTGGACTCCGGCGGCTCGGGCCTGCGCGTCGCCGTCGGCACGGCCGGGGACGACGCGGGCGGCGGCGGTCCGGAGGGGCTCGGGCGGCGGACCTCGCGGGAACCGGTCCGCACCGGTGCGCGCGGCATCGATCCCGAGCATCTGATGGCGCAACTGGTCCCCATGGCCAGGGCGTTGACCGCCGAGACCGGGGTGACCGGGTTCGGCACCGTCGTCGTCGGGGCCGCCGGGCTCGCCACGCTGGGCGACGCCCTGCGCGCCGAACTGCCGGGCGCGCTGGCCCGGGAGCTGGGCGCGCGCACGGTCGCACTGGCCGCCGACGCCGTCACCGCCTATGCCGGTGCGATCGGCCCCCGGGCGGGAGCGGTGGTCGCCGCCGGCACCGGGCTGATCGCCACCGGCACGGACCTGACCCGCTGGCGCCGGGCGGACGGCTGGGGACACCTGCTGGGCGACTGCGGGGGCGGCGCCTGGATCGGGCGGGCCGGCCTGGAGGCCGCGCTACGCGCCCACGACGGGCGCCAGGGCGGCTCAGCGCTGCTCCTGGCCCGCGCCGAGGAACGGTTCGGGCCGGTCGCGGGCCTGCCCGGTCAGCTGTATCCGCGTACCGACCGTCCCGCCGTCCTCGCCTCCTTCGCGCCCGAGGTGGCCGCCTGCGCCGCCGACGACCCCGTCGCCGCGGACGTCCTGCGGGCCGCCGCCCGGCACATGGCCGACTCGGCCGCCGCGGTCTGCCCGTCCGGCGGCGAGCCCCGCGTCGCGGTCACCGGTGGCCTGCTGAAGATGGGCGATCCCCTCGTCGTACCGCTGGAGCAGGAGCTGGCGAAGCGGCTGCCGCACGCACGGCGGACGGCCGCCGAGGGTGATCCACTGGACGGTTCGGTGCGGATCGCGGCCGCCCTGACGACCGGATCGCTCACTCTCCCGAGTGACGACGGGATGCTGTGGGTGACGACGGTGCCGGGCGGCCGATTTTCGGTCCGCCGGTGAGGTGAATCGTGCCGATGTCGTCCGATCCGTACATCACTCATCAGACAAAACCGGACGGATACCGCTCACCTGCACCCTCCCCGAACAGGGAAACCCAGGAAACCAGTAACATGCGGCGCCATGAGCTCCCCCACTGGGCCCGCGTCCGGCCTGCCAGTACGAATGCCGCGCCCCCGCCAGCCCGGACGGCACCGCCGTCCCGAACCCCTGGTGGCTCCCGAGGGCGCGCCGGCGCTCGTCCTCGCGGTGCCGGGGACGCCCAGTAGCGCCACCCGAGGCCTCGCCGACGAGGTCATCAGCATCGCCCGCTCCGAACTTCCCGGCCTCGACGCCCGAATCGGCCACCTCGACGGGGACGACGAGGAATTCTTCACCCTGTCGACCGTCCTCGTGCGTGCCGCCGAGGAGCGCACCGCCCGCTACGAGCAGGCACGCGCCGCCGGCCTGGAGGTGAAGGAGCCCGAGGGCCCCGTCGCCGTCGTCGTGCCGCTGCTCGCCGGCCCGGACGGCGCGCTGCTGCGTCGCATCCGGCAGGCCGTCATGGACAGCCGGATCGCGGCCGAGCTGACCGACGTGCTCGGCCCGCACCCGCTGCTGGCCGAGGCGCTGCACGTGCGGCTCTCCGAGTCCGGTCTGGCCCGCGCCGACCGTGCCCGCCTGTTCACCGTGGCGACCGCCGCGGACGGCATCATCCTGGCCTCCGTGGGCGGTGACGAGGCCGTCCAGGCGGCCGGGATCACCGGCATGCTCCTCGCCGCGCGCCTCGCCGTGCCGGTGATGGCGGCGGCGCTGGACGAGGAGGGCTCGATCGCGTCCGTGGCCGAGCAGCTGCGTTCCTCGGGCTCGCAGCAGCTGGCGCTGGCGCCGTACCTGATCGGTCCGGAGATCGAGGCTTCCCTGCTGGAGGAGGCGGCCAAGGAGGTGGGCTGCTCCACCGCCGAGCCGCTCGGCCCGTACCCGGCGATCGGCAAGCTGGCGCTGGCCAAGTACACGACGGCGCTCGGCATCTCGCCGCAGCAGCCGCAGGGCACGCCCGTCCGCTGACGCGCGGGCGCGCGAGAGACGCACGACCGAGAGACGCACGACTGAAAGGGCCCGCTCCGGTGCAGGAGCGGGCCCTTCGTCATGGTCGGGCCTTCCCCGTTCCATGCCGTCCCATGCCGTCCCATGCCCGCCTCGTGCCCGCCTCGTGCCCGCCTCCTGCCCGCCCGGTCTTCGCCTCGTCCCGCCTCGTGCTCGTCCGGTGCGGCGCACGTGCGGGGGGGGAGCCACGGGGCCGCCGCCGGGTCAGCCGAAGACCACGCAGGACGCCGCCGGTACCGCGAGCGAGCCGGAGCGCCTCGGTACGCCGGTCTCCGGGTCGAGGTCGAACCAGGTCACGTCTCCGGAACGCTCGTTGGCCGCGTACAGGAAGCCGTCCGACTCGGCGATCTCCCGCGGCCAGTGCCCGCCGCAGGGCACGGTCCCGAACAGCCGGAGCCCGTCCGGCTCCACCACGAGGACGGACACGACGTCCTCTCCCCGGGTCGCGGTCCACACGAAACGGCCGTCGGGCGAGACCACGATGCCGGACGGGAAGGCGTCGCCGGCCGGGGCACCCGGCAGTACCGGTACCTCGGTGAGGGGCTGGAGTACGCCGTCGGCGGCGTCCCAGCGGCAGACGGTGACGGTGGGGGCCAGTTCGTTGACCACGTAGGCGCGGGCGCCGTCGGGGTGGAAGGCCAGGTGGCGCGGGCCCGAGCCGGGGCGCAGCGCGATCTCCCGGTGCACGGCGAGGGCGCCGTCCGTCAGGGTGCAGACCCGCACGGAGTCGGTGCCGAGATCCACGCTGACGGCCCACCGCCCGCTGGGGTCGGGCCGCACCTGGTGGGCGTGCGGTCCCTGCTGGCGCTGGGCGTGCGGACCCGATCCGGTGTGCTGGAGGAGGCCGGACGCGGACCGGGCGAGGGCGCCGTCCGGGCGGACCGGCACGGCGGTGACGCTGCCGGAGCCGTAGTTGGCGGTCAGGACGTGCCCGGCGTACAGGCTGAGGTGAGTGGGCCCGTCCCCTCCCACGGGTACGGGCCGTCCGGCGGGTTCGGGCTTGTCCCCGGCCACGCGGTAGGCGGCCACGGCGCCCTCGGCCGTCTCACTTACGGCGTAGAGCATGTCCCCGTCGGGCGCCAGCGCCAGGTAGGAGGGGTCGGGCACCCGGTCCGTGCCGCTCAGGACCGTGAGCGCGCCGCTGTCGGGTGCGACGGCCGCCGTCAGGATTCCGGGGCCGCCGGCCGCCGTGAACGACCCGATGTACGCCCGCCGCTGCCGCCTCTCACCGTCCGCCACCGCTGCCGCCTCTCGTCACGCGTCGTCCCGCGTCGTCCCGCGCCTCGGTGAGTGCCTCGGCGCGAGTGCCGCTGATCGTCTGCCCCGGGGCGACGGTAGCAGTCGATCAGATTCGGTCTAGACCAAATGGGTGGCGCGTGCCCGGACGGCTCAGGCGCCGACGAGCGGCGAGCCGGAGGGAGCGCGCAGGGGTGCGGCGAGTTCGGCCAGGGCGCGCTCCAGGCCGTGGAGGTGGGCCAACGCGGGTTCGGTGGCGCGTGGCCCGCCCGCGTGGGCGGGGACGGTCCCACCACCGGTGAGCGCCTCGACCGCGCTTTCGACACGCCAGCAGGCTGCGGCCAGCCGGGCGTCGTGCGAGGCCTCCGGGTCGGCGGCGACGGCGACCAGGCCGCGGATCTCCCGGGCGCAGTCGTCGAGCAGGGCGAGTACCCGGCGGGCACGCCGCTTGCGGCCGTACATCGGGTTCAGGGGGTGCACGAGCGGGGCGACCGACAGCCGCACCCGGCCGAGCAGCTGTTCCAGTTCGGCCACCCGCGGTGCGGGGTCCGCGCCCTCGGTGCCGGCGAGGCGGGCGGCGGCCTCGGCGGTGCAGGCGTGGACGCAGCGCAGGGCGCGCTGGATCCAGGCGTCGGTGACGGCGTGCGTGGTGACGGGCAGGACGAGGAGCACCGCGAGTACGGCGCCGAGCGCGCCCACGCCGGTCTCGGCGAGCCGCAGGGCGAGCAGGCCGGGACTGAGGAGGTCCAGGAGGCCGTAGAGCAGCTCGGCGAGCAGGGTCACGCAGAGCATCATCCAGGTGTAGGAGACCGCGGCGGTGTAGAAGATCCCGAAGACGCAGGCGGCGACGAGCACGGCCGTGGGCACCGCGGATCCGGCCAGCGGCACGGCGATCAGGAAGCCGAGGCCGATGCCGACGACGGTGCCGAGGACCCGGCGGAAGCCGCGGACCAGGGTCTCGCCGCGCGAGGTGGTGTTGACGAACACCCACCAGGTGGCGCCGACGGCCCAGTACCAGCGCTCCTCGGACACCAGCTGGCCCACGACCAGAGCGAACCCGGCGCCGACGGTGGCCTGGACCGCCTGGCGGGTGGTGATCCGGGCGAGTCCGGTACCGGCGGGCGGTGCGGGGGCGATGGGCGGGGGCAGGCGGCGCTCGTAGCACCACAGGCCGAAGCGCACCGCGGCGGCGGCGGTCACGGACAGCAGGACGGCGGCGAACATCTCGGGCAGCCGGTCCGTGGTCGCGTGCAGGAACTGGGCGATGAAGAAGGTCATGAAGGCGAACACGCCGAGGCTGTGCCCGCGCGGGCCCCAGCGCCGGGCGTACACGCCCGCGCCGACGACGGCGAGGAAGGTGAGGTCCCTGGCGACCGGGAGGTCGTGCAGCGCGGCCGCGGCGGTCAGCACGGGCAGTCCGGTGACCGGCAGCAGCGCGGTGGTGACCGCCTGCCCGCGCACGGTGGCGTCGGTGACGGTGAACAGCGCGAGCAGCGCGGCGAGCCCGCCGATGACGGCACCCACGAGAGAGGTACCGGCCAGGCCGCAGACGACGACGGCCAGCCCGATGCCGAGGACGGCCCGAGCGGCGAACCGCAACCGGGACCGGCCCGGATCCGGGCTCACGAACACCTTCTTCAGCACTGCTTACCGCCCCCTCGCACACTGGCGCACTCTGACCCGAGGTCATTGGCATGTCACTGGCATGTCACTGGCATGAAAAAGGCGCCACGGGATCCGCAGCGCCATCGACCCTCCTATAGGAGCATCCCCGCCACCAGTGGCTCAACTGGCTCGTGCCAGAGTGGGCCATTGGTACAGTACTGGTGGCATTCCTACGGCCACCGAAGAGCCAATGGCCGACGAGGGGACCCGGGCCGCCATGGCAGTCGACGAACTCGACACCCGCATCCTGCGGCTGCTGCTGGAGCAGCCGCGCACCAGCGTGCGCGAGTACGCCCGCCTTCTGGGGATCGCCCGCGGCACGCTCCAGGCCCGGCTCGACCGGCTGGAGCGGGACGGCGTGATCACCGGCACCGCACCGTCCCTCTCCCCCGCCGCGCTGGGCCACCCGGTGCTCGCCTTCGTGCACATCGAGGTCACCCAGGGCCACCTGGACGAGGTGGGCGAGGCACTGGCGGCCGTGCCGGAGATCGTGGAGGCCTTCTCCATCACCGGCGGCGGAGACCTGCTGACCCGCGTCGTGGCGCGCGACAACGCGCACCTGGAGGACGTGGTCCAGAAGCTGATCAGCCTGCCGGGGGTGGTCCGCACCCGCAGCGAGGTGGTGCTGCGCGAGCGCGTCGCGCACCGGCTGCTGCCCTTGGTGGAGTCGATCGGGCGCACGGCACGAAAGTGAGCGCCGGGCCCTTGGCATGCTGGGCCTCATGAGCACTCTCGGCGGCATCTCGGTCATCTTCGATCTCGACGGAACGCTCGTGGACAGCGAGCCGAACTACTACGAGGCGGGCCGGCGGACCCTCGCCGAGTACGGCGTACCGGACTTCACCTGGGCGGACCACGAGGGATACGTGGGCATCAGCACCCAGGAGACGGTCGCCGACTGGAAGCGGCGGTACGGCCTGCGCGCCCCGGTGAAGGAACTGCTCGCCGTCAAGAACCGCCACTACCTGGACCTGGCCCGCGCCTCCGCCCGCGCGTACCCGGAGATGCGCGCGTTCGTCGAACTGCTGGCGGGCGAGGGCGTGCCGCTGGCGGTGGCGTCGGGATCCTCGCCCGAGGCCATCGAGGCGATCCTGTCCCGCACCGGCCTGGACGCGCATCTGCGCACGGTCGTCTCGGCCGACGAGGTCGCGCGGGGCAAGCCCGCGCCCGACGTCTTCCTGGAGGCGGCGCGCCGGCTCCGGGCGGACCCGCGGGACTGCGTGGTCCTGGAGGACGCCGCCCCCGGGGCCGCCGCCGCGCACGCGGCCGGGATGCGCTGCATCGCGGTCCCGTACGTCGCGGCGCAGGCCGACGCCCCGGAATTCACCACCGCCGGGCTGCTGCTGCGCGGTGGTCAGGGCGAGTTCACCGCGCGGGCGGCGTACGACTGGCTCGCCCGGGCGGTCCGGGCCGGCTGACCGTACTGACGGGAGGCCGACGAGGGCCGACGGGGCGGGCGAGGGCAGACGAGGCGGGCGAGGGCAGACGAGGGACGGGGCAGACGAGGGGCAGGGGCAGAGGGGCGGAGGGCCGACAGGCGGAGGGCCGACAGGCGGAGGGCCGACAGGCGGAGGCAGAGGGGCGGGGGCCGACGGGCGGGGCGGGCGGGAGCAAGTTTTTACCCGCGGAGGTGATCGGTCGGCCGTTCGTATCCGTACCTCCTGGTGTCCGAGCCTGTCTTGCCCCAGGAGGCACGATGCGCATCACGCGCACCACGGCAGGGACCGCCTTCGTGGCCGGTGCCCTGGTCCTCACCCTCACCGCGCTCGCCTACCCGACGATGCTCGGGGTGCAGAACACGGCCAGTACGCAGGACCGTGTCATCACCAACACGGTGTACGGGCCACTCACCGAGGCAGACCGGGACTTCGTGGTGAAGGTCCGGGCCGCGGGACTGTGGGAACACCCCCTGGGCCTGATGGCCATGGAGCGGGGCTCGTCTCCCGAGATGAAGGAGGCCGGCGAGCACCTGGTCGTCGGGCATGCCCGCCTCGACGCGACCTGCCGCAAGATCGCGCCCGAGCTGGGCGTCACCCTGCCCAACCAGGCGTCCCCGCAGCAGCAGCAGTTCGTGTCGACCGTGGACGGGACCACGGGCAAGCAGTTCGACACCACCGCGGTCAACATCATGCGGATCACGCACGGCCAGATCTTCCCGGTCATCGCCAAGGTCCGGGCCAACACCAAGAACAGCCTGGTGCGGCAGTTGGCCGATCAGGCCAACGACACCGTGCTCGACCACATCACCGTGCTGGAGAAGACCGGCCTGGTCAACTTCGACCAGGTCAACTTCCAGCAGTCGGCCCCGCCGAGCCTGCCCAAGGTGCAGCTCACCCCGCCGGCTCCGCAGCCGGGTGAGCCTGTGCTCTCCCTCACCGCGCCGCCGGGGCTGGAGGTCAACACCTCGGCGCCGACGCCCAGCCCGACGGTCCGCTGACGCCGTTCGGGAGCGCCGGGGGCATCAACCGCGGCGAGGCTTGCCGCGCCTGCCGCTCTTGGTACCGCCGCTCTTGGCGCCGCCCTTGCCGCTCTTGCCGCCGGTGCGGGTACTGCCGGCCGCGCCGCGCCGTGCCCCGCCGGCCTGCTTCCCGGTCGGCGGTTTGCGCCGCGCGGGGGACGTCTCGGTGCGCTCGCCCTTCGCGGGTGCCTGGGCGGGCTGCCGGCCGCGGGTGCTGTTGACGGTCCGGCCCCGGACGATGCCGATGAAGTCCTCCACCCGGTCCGTGTGCGCGTCCTCGGGCCAGGACAGCGCCACGTCCGACTCGGGGGCGTCCGTGACCGTCCGGTACGTGAGGTCCTTGCGGTGGTGCAGCCGGGCCAGCGACAGGGGCACGAGCAGCACGCCGATCCCGGCCGCCACCAGCTCGACGGCGTCCGCCGTGGTGGCCGGACGCTCGAGGGCGGGCCGGCCCGGCAGCCGCTCCCAGCCGAGGACGTCGTCCAGGGGGTGCAGCACGATCTCGTCGGCCAGGTCCTCGACGGTCACCTCGTCGGCCGCGGTGACGAGGTGGTCCTTGGGGGTCACCACCACCGTGGTCTCGGTGTAGAGGGGGATCGCGCTGAGGACGGTCCGGTCGACGGGGAGCCGCACCAGCCCGGCGTCGGCTTCGCCGCCCCGCAGCACGTCGTCCGCCTCGACGGCGGGCACCTGGGTCAACGACAGCGGGATGTCGGGCAGTCGCTCGTTCCAGATGCGCACCCATTTGTCGGGCGTCACCCCCGGGACGTAAGCGAGCCGGAACGAGGGGGGTTCTTCCGAGCCTGTCACCCGGCCAGGTTACCGGGCGTGGTCGAGTACGGCGGCCACCAGGCACGGCCGGAGCCGCGGTCACCGGGCGTGGTCGGCGGTCGCGCAGACGATCGATACCCTTGACACCATGACGTCGCACCAGAACACCCAGACCATGAAGCCCGCGACCGCGGCGAAGAAGCTGGGTGTGTACCTCGAGGCCACACCCGCCGAGTTCCGGGAGGGCGTCGTCACGCGCGCCGAGCTGAACGCGCTCCAGACCGATCCGCCCGCGTGGCTGCGGGAGCTGCGGCGCGACGGTCCGCACCCGCGCCCGGTGGTCGCGGCCAAGCTGGGCGTCTCCATCGCGGGTCTGCACCGGGGCGGGGTCACGGAACCGCTCACCACGGAACAGATCGAGACGCTGAAGGAAGAGCGCCCGGAGTGGCTGGAGCGGGAGCAGGCCGTCCAGGCCGACGTCCGCAAGGAGGCGGCTCGGGTGAAGCAGCTGCACGCCGAGCGGGCGGAGCGGGCCGAACGCGCGGAGCGCGACTGACGGTACCGACGGGCGGCGCGCTCGTGCAGCCCGCCGCTCGTGCAGCCCGCCGCTCGCGCACTGCGCGCTCCTCACTCGGCCGCCCCTCGGGCATGCCCCCTCTCGGTCACCCCTCGGCCTTCTGCTCCGTCACACTCCACGCGTACTGCAGCCAGTCCGACACCACGACGGCACTCAGGCCGGCACACAGCAGCCGGGCGGCACGGGGCGCGGCGGCATAGGTGCCGACGAGCCCGCCGGCCACCCAGGCGGAGGTGCAGAACGGGCAGGAAACCAGGTCGCCGACTGCGCGACGCAGCCCGTCGCCACGCGGCGCGTCCATCACCTCGTTGGCGTTGCTTTCGCGCTCGCGCCGCGTGAACGGGGCCCGCAGAAAGCTGGTGACCTTGTCCTTGGTCAGCAGCCGGGACGCCTTGAACGTCGCCACCCCCAGCAGTGCCACATCCCAGGCCGGGACGGTTTCGGGCAGCCGCACTCCACGGCGCCACGCGGTCGCGGCGAAGACCCCGGCACCCGCCGCGAAGGTGGTCGCGAGCGTCGCATAGCCCGCCAGCGGCGTGTCCCCCTCTTCGTCATAGCGTGCGTCGGGGCGGTCATCGCGGCGTTCGCCGGGGTGCTGCTCGCCGTCCGTCATCAATGCCTCCTCGCGGGTACCGTCTCTTCGGCCGGGACCGGGTGCCCGCTTCCCGCCCTCTTCAACGCGGGCGCGCGGACCGCCTCTCAGTACGGTGCCGGTCCGCCGAAGAGATCGGCGCAGTCCGCGGGCAGGTGGGCCAGGAGACGGTCGACGTGTTCGCCGGGGACCGCTTCGGTGAGGGTCGAGAGCACGGCGCCCGCGTCCCATTCCGCGGTGCGCGGCCGGGCGCCCGTCTGCTGAGCCACGCGCCGCAGGAACTCCTCGCGGTCGAAGGACTCGGGACGCCCGCGCTCCAGGCGCAGCGCGTCGTTCAGGGGCGCGGGCAGGTCGGCGGCCAGGCCCGCGGCCTCCTCCGGGCCGACGCGGGACGCGATCACCCACAGGACTGCCGTACTGACCTGCTCGGCCTCCTCGTCGCTGTGGTACTCGCCGCGGTCGCGGACCAGGGTCAGGAATTCGTCGAGCCGCACGGCGTCGCCTCCTTCGCCGGTTCACGCTCCGGGCCGGGTGCCCACCGACCGGGCCGGGGAAACGGGCGCGGTCTCACCGGTGTGCGCGCTCGACGTCGGCGAGGGCGGTCACCCGGGCCACCGCGTCGTCCGTGAACAGCGCGTGCCCGGCGGCGATCCGTTCCCGCCGGGCCGGGCCCGGGGCGGTGAGCCGCCGCAGCGCGCCGAGCAGCGCGGTCCCGTTCTCGGCAAGGTCCGAAACACCCAGCGCGGCCATCCGCCGGACACCGTCCGCGCCGTGTCCGGGTATCGGACGGTAACCCACGACCGGCAGTCCGGCGGCGAGCGCCTGTACGGCGGTCTGGCCGGCGGCGTTGTCGATCAGGGCACGGGCGGCGTGCAGCAGGCCGGGCATGTCCGTCACCCAGCCCAACGCGGCCACGTCCGGTGCGCCGGACAGCTCACGGCGCAGCCGTTGGTTGTCCCCGCAGAGTACGACCGGCAGGAAGCCGTGGTCCGTCAGGAGCCGGACGGTGGCGTCCAGGTGTGAGCCGACCCCCCAGGCACCGGCGGACAGCACCACGGCGGACCGCCCCGGACCGATCCGGTCGAACAGCCCCTGCCACTCGGCCGCTCCAGGAGCGAAAGGAGCGGAAGGAGCGGAAGGAAAAGGGGAGGCGGAGGAAACAGGTGGAGCGGAGGAAGCGGGGGTGTCGGGCGCGGGAGCGCCGGGAGTGGGGATATCGCGCGTGGCGGAATCGCGCGTGGCGGAATCGCGAGTGGGAGCGTCGGCGAAGAACTCCGGAGCGACGACCGGACCGCACGTCCACGCGGACGCGGACGCGCCGATACTCTCCCGCACCTCGCGCGCCGCGTCCTCCGTGAGGCACAGGTGGTGGTCGTTGCCGGGATGCAGCCACTGCCGGTGGACGGCGAAGTCGATCACGAGGACGACGCTGGGCACCGACAACAGCCCGCGTGCGCGGAGATGGCCGGTCAGCTGGGCGCCGAGATGGAAGACGGGGACCACCACGTCCGCACCCCAGCGCTCGGCCAGCTCGCGCAGCCGGCCGCCGGCGAGCCGGGCGAGGGGTGTACCGCCGGGCCGGCGACCGGCACCGGGACGCAGGAACAGGCGGTACAGGACGGCGTAGACCCAGGGGAAGTGGCGTACCGAACCGCGGTAGAAGTGCCGCAGCGCACTGCCCAGCCCGTACGGCAGCAGCGTGAGGACGTCGACGATCAGGGCCTCGTCCCCGCGTTCCCGGGTCCGGCGGACCAGTTCGGCCGCGACCGTGTCGTGCCCGGCGCCCATGCTCGCGCTGACCACCAGCACACGCCTTCCGGCCCGGGGGGCGCGTGGGCTCGTGGGCCGGTGGGGCGCCGGTGAGCTGCGAGGATGCACGGCGGTTCAAGTTACCTTTCCGGCATGTCCCAAACCACTGCACAAGTGGGCGTTTCGTGCGTTACAGCAGGGATACTCCGTGACCGCCCGTCCGGTCGAGCGCCGGAGCCCGACCGTCCGGTCGGTTTCTCCCGGTGTCCGCCCCGAGCCAAGGTGGTCCTCATGGTCCATGCGTTCTCCCGCCCCCGGGCCGCGCCCGGGACGCAGGTCGCCGCGTCCGACGCGGATCACGCCAGGACCCGTCGGGAGCCCGTCGGCATCCGGAGCACGCGGACGCGTACCGCGCTCGTGACGGGCGCGTCGTCCGGCATCGGCGCGGCCTTGGCCCGACGGCTGAGTGACGAGGGCGGCTGGCGGATGGTGCTCAGCGGACGCGATCCTTCCCGGCTGCGCGAGGTGGCCGAGGACGCCTCGGCCACCGCCTTCGCCGCGGACCTCACCCTGCCCGGCACCGACCGGCAGCTCGCCGACTTCACGCTGGCCACGGTGGGGCCGGTGGACCTCCTGGTGGCAGGTGCCGGGGTCGGCTGGGCCGGGGAGTTCCTGGACATGCCCCCGCACACCGTCGACGAGGTGCTCGACATCAACGTGCTGGCCACCCTGCGGCTGGTGCGACTCGTGCTGCCGGGCATGGTGGCGGCGGGATCGGGGCGGGTGGTGCTCATCGGATCGCTGGCGGGGAGTGTGGCGGTGCGCGACGAGGCCGTGTACTCCGCCGCCAAGGCCGCGGTCGGCGCCTTCGCGGACGCCCTGCGCTATGAGCTGCGCGGCACTGGCGTGGGGGTCACCCACGTGGTGCCCGGTGTCGTCGACACACCGTTCTTCGAGCGTCGCGGCACCCCCTACCTTCGGTCCCGACCGCGTCCGGTGCCCGCCGAGCGCGTTGCCGACGCGGTGCGGACCGCGGTGGTGCGGGGCCGGGACGAGGTCTACGTCCCCGGCTGGCTGCGCCTGCCGTGCCGGGTGCGGGGCGCGGCTCCGGGTCTGTACCGGCGGCTGGCCACGCGGTTCGGGTGAGCTCCGGATGAGCGGGAGCGCGCGGCGGTGAGTGTCCTCACCGTCGTCCTGGCCCTGTTCGCGGCGTTGTCCAACGCGGCGGCGTCGGTGCTGCAGCGCCGGGCCGCCGCGCAGGACGAGGACCGGGCCGGCGCCGTCCACACGGTGGTGCGCTCGCTGCTGCGGCTGGTGCGCGACCCGTACTGGGTGGCCGGCGCGGCGCTGCTCGCCCTGACGACGGTGCTGCAGGCGGCCGCACTGGCGGTGGGCAGTCTGGCCGTGGTCCAGCCGCTGATGGCCAGTGAGCTGCTGTTCACCCTGATGGTCGGCAGCGTGGTCTTCCACCGGCGTCCCGACCCGCGGACCTGGCTGGCGTTCGTCGCCCTGGCCGGGGGGCTCGCGCTGTTCCTGGGTAGCGCCGCGCCGGCGGCCGGCCATGACACGGCGACTCCGGGGCGGTGGGGCTGGGCCGGCCTGGCGCTGTTCGTCGTGGTGACGGCCCTCGCCTCGATCGGCAGCCTGGTACGGGGTGCTCCCCGCGCCGCGCTGTTCGGATCGGCGTCCGCGGTGGCGTTCGGTGGTACGGCGGGCCTGCTCAAGGAGGTCACCGGGCGGCTCCCGCAAGGGGTGGGCGCCGTCCTGACCCAGTGGCCGCCGTACGCCACGGCGGTGGTCGGTGTGATCAGCTTCCTGCTGCTGCAAAGCGCGCTGCGGGCCGGGACCCTCGCGGCGTCGCAGCCGGCGCTGACCCTCGGCGACGCGCTGACCAGCGTCGCCCTCGGCTGGGCCCTGTTCGGCGAACAGATCGCCCTCGGGGTCCGGGTGCTGCCCGAGCTGATCGGCGTGGCGCTGATCGGGCTCGGCAGCGTCGGACTGGCCCGCGCACCGTCGGTGCACGGCGCGTGGGACACGGCGCCGGCGGCACGGGACGGGCCGGATCCGTCCCGAAGTCACGACGCCACGAAGTAATGAAGCAAGAAAGCAAGAAAGCAACAAAGTATCGAAGTATCGAAGTAACAAAGTGACGAAGTGACGAAGTGACGAAGTGACGGAACAGACTGGAGCAGACGGATGCGTGAGGGCTTCCATGCCGGGCGGGCGGCCTGCGCCGTCGCGCCGGCCGTCGCCGCCGCCGCGCTGGCCCACATCGGTCCGGCCGCCACCTGGCTGCCGGAGCTGCGTCGGCGCCGGTTCCCGGGCCTGGCCGGACAGGGCCGCCCCGACCACGTCGCCCTCACCTTCGACGACGGCCCCCATCCGGCGTCCACACCGCACTTCCTCGACGTACTGGACGGGCTCGGTGTGCGGGCCACGTTCTTCGTGCTGGGCGAGAACGTCGTGCGCCACCCGGAGCCGGCCCTCGAGCTGGCCCGACGGGGGCACGAACTCGCCGTCCACGGCTGGGCGCACGACCGCCCTTGGCTGCCCTCGCCGACGCGTGACGCGCGCGAGCTGCGGCGTACGGTCCACGCGGTGGGCGAGGTCGCCGGGTGTCTCCCACGCTGGTACCGCCCGCCCTACGGCATCCTCACCTCCGGCCGCTGGGCCGCCGCCCGCCGGGCGGGGCTGCGGCCGGTGCTGTGGACGACGTGGGGCAAGGACTGGCGGCCGGACGCCACGCCCGCCTCGGTACGGGCCACCGTGGCGGCGGACCTGCGTGGGGGCGGCACGATTCTCCTTCACGACACCGACCACGTCTGCGCCCCGGGCAGCTGGCGGGCCGCCCTCGGTGCCCTGCCCGGCATCGTGCGCGACTGTCGAGAGGCGGGGCTCGTGGTGGGGCCGCTGGGCGAGCACGGGGTGGTCGGGGCGGAGGAGCGGGGGCAGGGACGCGCCGGGGCGGGCATGACGGCGGGCGTGGACTCGGGGCCGAGGACGGGTTCGGGCGCGAGCCCGTGAACGCGCGGTGCGGCTGTGGGGGGTGCGCGATGCGGCTGCGGGGTGTGCGCGGTGCGGTGAACGGGACGGCCGGCACGGGCCGGCTCAGGCGGGACGGCCGGCGCGCGACCACCGAAACGGGTCGGTCAGGGCGGGACGGGCCGCACTGGGGGCCGCCGAGACGGGCCGCACGGGGAGCGGCCGACACGGGGCGGCCACACGGAGTGGGCCGCGTCGGCGGGCGGCGGGCATCCCGGTGACGTCGGGAGCGTCGCCGTTTCGGTCTCCGGCGCCGGGATAGCCGTAGCGTCATGAACGACAGCGGCGATCAGCGTGCGGCGGGCCCGGACCCGTCGTGCCCTCCCTGGGCCCTGCGCGAGTACGCCGTGCTGGCCGACGGTGAGCGGGGAGCGGTCCTGGACCCCCGGGGCCGGATCGTGTGGCTGTGCGCGCCACGCTGGCACGACGACGCGGTGTTCTCCGCGCTCATCGGCGGGGCCGGGCACTTCAACGTGGAGCCGGCCGACCCCTGGCACGTCTGGGGCGGCTCCTACGAGGAGGGCACGCTGATCCGGGTGAGCCGGTGGGTGACCTCCGGGTGCGTGATCGAGTGCCGTGAGGCCCTCGCCCTGCCGGCCCGCACCGACCGGCTCGTGCTGCTGCGCCGGATGCGTGTGGAGCGGGGCGAGGCACGGCTGGCCCTGGACCTGGACCCGCGACCCGGCTTCGGGAACGGCCGGTTGCGCGGCCCCCGGCTGGAGAACGGGGTGTGGACGGCCGAGGCGGCAGGGCTGCGGATGCGGTTCGCCGGGGCGCCCGAGGCCGTCTGGCGGGCCGGCGGCGGCCTGTGCGGGGAGTTCCGGCTGCGCGAGGGCGAGATGCACGACCTGGTGCTGGAACTGTCCGAGCGCCGGGAGACCGGACCGCTCGACGCCGACGCGTTGTGGCGGTCCACGGAGCGCGCGTGGCGGCGGGCCGTGCCGGACTGCTCGCGGCTGGTCGCGCCACGCGACGCCCGGCACGCGTACGCCGTGCTGCGCGGGCTGACCAGCGTCTCCGGCGGCATGGTGGCCGCCGCGACCACGTCGCTGCCGGAGCGGGCCAACAGCGGACGCAACTACGACTACCGCTTCGCGTGGCTGCGCGACCAGTGCTACGCCGGTCTCGCGGTCGCCGCGCACGGCCCCCACCCGCTGGTCGACGACGCCGTGCGCTTCGTCGCCGAGCGCATCCTCGAGGACGGTGACAAGGTCCGCCCCGCCTACACGGTCGACGGGCTGCCGGTGGGCGGAGAACGCCCGCTGCGGCTGCCCGGCTATCCCGGCGGCGCCGACCACGTCGGCAACGACGCGGGGGCCCAGTTCCAGCTGGACACCTTCGGCGAGGCGCTGCAGCTCTTCGCCGCGGCCGCCGCGTACGACCGGCTGACCGAGGAGGCGGAACGTGCCGCCGCCGTCGCCGTGGACGTCGTGGAACGGCAGTGGCTCAAGCCGGACGCCGGACTGTGGGAGCTGGAGGACCGGTGGTGGACCCATTCGCGGCTGAGCGTGGTGTGCGGTCTGCGGCGGATGGCGCAGGTACTGCCCGGGGCGGCGGGGCGGCGCTGCGCCGCACTCGCCGACGCCGTGCTGCGGGAGACCCGGCGCCGGTGCCTGGGCGCCGACGGCCGCTGGTGGCGGGCCGCCGACGACGACGGGCCGGAGGCCGCGCTGCTGGTGCCGATGGCCCGCGGCTGCGCGTTGGGGGACGACGATGGTGCGGCCACCCGCGCGTACATCCGGTCCCGGCTGGCCGAGGACGGGTATCTGTACCGCTTCGAACACACCGGAGAGCCGCTCGGTGACGCCGAGGGGGCCTTCCTGCTCTGCGGCTTCATGATGGCCCTCGCCACGCACCGGAGCGGCGACCGGGCCGGCGCCTTCCGCTGGTTCGAGCGCACCCGGGCGGCCTGCGGGCCGTCCGGGCTGTTCGCCGAGGAGTACGACGTGCGCCAGCGGCAGTTGCGCGGCAATCTTCCACAGGCCTTCGTGCACGCGGCGATGCTGGAGTGCGCCGTTCGTCTGGCCGACGAGTCGGCGCTGCCGTGACCCGGCCGCCGGAGCGCGCCCCGCCCCGGCACGGAACGACGGCTGCCCGCCGGCCCGTGGGGACGACAGCGCCCGGGCCGACCCGTGGGTACGACAGCGCCGGGCCGCCGGGTGCCGCCTGCCGGGACCGGCGGGCGGCCTGCCGGCGGCGCCCGGTCAGGCTGCCGCCCCGGCCACTTCCCGGTGGATCGGCGCCGCCCCGCCCGTCAGTGGCACGCCCGTTCCGCCGCGCCGGGCGGCGACGATCTCCGCCGTGATGGAGAGCGCGGTCTCCTCGGGCGTCCGCGCGCCGAGGTCGAGGCCGATCGGTGAGCGGAGCCGGGACAGCTCGCGCTCGGTCAGGCCCGCCTCACGGAGCCGGCGATTCCGCTCCTCGTGGGTGCGGCGCGAGCCCATCGCGCCGACGAACGCGACCGGCATGCGCAGGGCCTCCGTCAGCAGCGGTACGTCGAACCTGGCGTCGTGGGTGAGTACGCACAGCACCGTGCGCCCGTCGGTCGGCGTGCTCCGCAGGTAGCGGTGCGGCCAGTCGACCACCACCTCGTCGGCCTCGGGGAAGCGGGCCGGTGTGGCGAAGACGGGCCGGGCGTCGCACACGGTCACGTGGTGGCCGAGGAATTTACCGGCCCGCACCAGTGCCGCCGCGAAGTCGACCGCGCCGAAGACGATCATGCGGGGCGGTGGCACGCTCGACTCGACGAGCAGCGTCAGCCCGCCGGGGCAGTGCGAGCCGTCCGCCGAGAGGCCGACCGTGCCGGTGCGGCCGGCGTCCAGCAGCGCGCCGGCCTCGGCCACCGCCGTGCGGTCCAGGTCCAGGTGGCCGCCGAGACCGCCCTCGTACGAGCCGTCGGGGCGGACGAGCAGGGCCCGGCCCAGGAGTCCGGACGGGCCCCGGACGACCCGGGCGAGGGCCGCGGTACCGCCGTCGGCGGCGATCGACAGCGCCGCCCGGAACACCTTCCGCGAGGGCGCGTCCACGCCGACCGGCGTGACCATCACGTCGATGATCCCGCCGCAGGTCAGCCCGACCGCGAAGGCGTCCTCGTCGCTGTAGCCGAACCGTTCGCGCACCGTCTCGCCGCTGAGGAGGGCGTCGGAGCACAGCTCGTACACCGCGCCCTCCACGCAGCCGCCGGAGACGGAGCCGATCACCGTGCCCTCACTGTCGACGGCGAGGGCGGCGCCGGGCCCGCGCGGTGCGCTGCCGCCGACGGAGACGACGGTCGCGACGGCGAACTCCCGGCCCTCGGCGAGCCAGCGGTTCAGCTCGTCGGCGATGTCAAGCATCGGCCGCTCCCCCACCCGCGTCGGCCGCCTTCCCGTCCTCGGACAGCGCCGCCGACAGCACACGGTCGGGCCGGATCGGCAGGTTCCGGTGGCGGACGCCGGTGGCGTGCCAGACGGCGTTCGCGACGGCCGCCGCGGCGCCGACGATGCCGATCTCCCCGACGCCCTTGATGCCGACCGGATCGTCCGCGTCGGGGTCGTCCACCCAGTCGGCCTCGACGTCCGGGACGTCGGCGTGCGTGGCGACGTGGTAGCCGGCGAGGTCGGGGCCGTAGAGACCGCCGCTCGCCCGGTCCCGGACCGCTTCCTCGTGCAGGGCCATGGAGATGCCCCAGACCATGCCGCCGACGAGCTGGTTGCGGGCGGTGAGCGGGTTGACGATGCGGCCCGCCGCGAAGATGCCGAGCATGCGCCGCACCCGTACCTCGCCGGTCGCGGTGTCCACGGCCACCTCGGCGAACTGTGCCCCGAAGGAGTGCCGTTCCTTCTGTGCGAGGGCGCCGAGGGCCGCGGTGGTGTCGGAGCGCACGGTGATGCCCTCCGGCGGTACGGTCGTGCCCAGCGCGAGCCGTTCCCGAAGTTCGCGGGCCGCCATCGTGACCGCCCACGCCCAGGAACGGGTGCCCATCGAGCCGCCCGCGATCATCGCCGGCCCGAAGTCGCTGTCCCCGATCCGGACCCGGACGCGTTCGGGCGCGACCTCCAGTGCGTCGGCGGCGACCAGGGTGAGCGCGGTACGGGCGCCGGTGCCGATGTCGGCGGCGGCGATGCGCACGGTGAAGGTGCCGTCGGCCTCGGCGCTCACGAGGGCCGTGGAGGGGCCGGCGCCGGCCGGGAAGGAGGCCGCGGCCGTGCCGGTGCCCAGCAGCCAGCGTCCGTCGCGGCGCAGGCCGGGGCGCGGGTCGCGGTCGGCCCAGCCGAACCGGCGGGCGCCCTCGCGGAAGCAGGCGGCGAGGTTGCGGCCGCTGAACGGCTGTCCGGAGACCGGGCCCACCTCGGGCTCGTTGCGCAGACGCAGTTCGACCGGGTCGACGCCGCAGCGCTCGGCGAGTTCGTCGAGGGCCGCCTCGATGGCGAAGGAGCCCGGCGCCTCGCCCGGCGCGCGCATGAAGGTCGGGGACGGCACGTCGAGCCGTACGACGTGGTTGGCCGTGCGGTGGGCCTCGGCGTCGTACATCACCCTGGCGACACCGGCACTGGGCTCGACGAACTCGTACACGGTCGACGTCTGGCTCAGTGAGCGGTGCTCGAGGGCGCGCAGCCGTCCGTCGGAGTCGGCGCCGAGCCGCACACGCTGGGTGGTGGGGCTGCGGTAGCCGGCCAGCGAGAACATCTGCCGCCGGGTCATGACCACGCGCACCGGCCGCTGCAGGACGGTCGCGGCCATCACGGCGCAGACCTGGTGGGCGCGCAGGCCCTTGCTGCCGAAGCCGCCGCCGACGTGTTCGGACCGCACCCGCACGGAGGACTCGTCGAGGGAGAAGAGCTTGGCCAGCTCGCCCTGGATCCAGGTGGTGCCCTGGTTGGAGTCGACGACCTCCAGCCGGCCGCCGTCCCAGAGGGCGGTGGCCGCGTGCGGCTCCATCATGCTGTGGTGCTCTTCGGGGGTCGTGTACTCCGCGTCCAGGACGACGGCGGACGCGGCCAGTTGGGCCGCCAGGTCGCCCTTCTCGGTCTCCGCGGGCATGTGTCCGTCGACCGGATAGGCGTCGGGGTGGTCGGCGGTGAGCGTGATGTCGTGCGGTTCCTCGTCGTACGCGACGACGAGTGCCTCGGCGGCCTCCCGGGCCTGCTCGGGCGTCTCGGCGACGACGAGGGCGACCGGCCAGCCCGCGTGCGCCACCCGGTCGTTCTGGAAGACGGCGGCGGTCGGGTCCGGCCGGATGCCCAGCATGCCGACGTAGTCGGTGTCGACGCGGGGGGCGTTGCCGTGGTGCAGGACGGCGAGCACGCCCGGCATGCCGAGCACGGCGTCGGTGTCGATCGAGCGGATGCGGCCGCGGGCGACGGTGGACAGCGCCAGCCAGCCGTGCGCGAGGTCGGCGAAGGGGATCTCGCCGGCGTAGCGGGCCGCTCCGGTGACCTTGTCTCGGCCCTCCACGCGCGTGTGCGCGGTGCCGACGGCGCCCTTCGCCGTCGTACGGCCGGTCGTGGCGGTGGTCATCGGGCGGCCTCCTCTGCGAGTTCGGTCAGGACGGCCACCACGAGGTTGCGCATGAGGGGCACCTTGTATCCGTTGTCGGGCAGCGGCCTGGCGGCCGCGAGTTCGGCGTCCGCGGCGGCGGCGAAGGCCGCGCCGTCGGCCGGCCGGCCGGTCAGCACGTCTTCGGCGGCACGGGCCCGCCAGGGACGGGAGGCGACCGCGCCGAAGGCCAGCCGCGCGTCGCGTACGACGCCGTCCTCGACGTCGAGCGCGGCGGCGACCGAACCGGTCGCGAAGGCGTAAGAGGCGCGCTCGCGGACCTTGCGGTAGCGGGAGCGGGCGGCGACCGGGGCGTTCGGCAGGGTGACGCCGGTGATCAGCGCGCCGGGCGGCAGTGCGGTCTCCCGGTGCGGGGTGTCCCCGACGGGGAGGTAGAAGTCGGCCAGCGGCAACTCGCCCGGTCCGTCGGGTGTTTCGTAGGTGACGACGGCGTCGAAGGCGGTGAGGGCCACTCCCATGTCCGAGGGGTGCACGGCAACGCAGTGGTCGGTGGCACCCAGGACGGCGTGATTGCGGTGCTCGCCCGTGACGGCCGAGCAACCGCTGCCGGGCACCCGCTTGTTGCACGGCGCGCTGACGTCGGTGAAGTAGCCGCAGCGGGTGCGCTGGAGCAGGTTGCCGCCGACGGTGGCCATGTTGCGCAGCTGCCCGGAGGCGCCGGCCAGCACCGCTTGGGACAACGCCGGGTAGCGGCGCCGCACTTCGGGGTGTGCGGCGAGGTCGCTGTTGGTGACGGTCGCGCCGACGCGCAGGCCGCCGCCGGCGGTCGGCTCGATGCCGTCCAAGGGGAGTCCGCGGACGTCGACGAGCCGGGTGGGTCGTTCGACGCCGGTCTTCATCAGGTCGACGAGGTTGGTGCCGCCGCCGAGGAAGCGGGCGTCCGGGTCGGCGGCGAGCAGTGCCACCGCGCCGGAGACGTCGTCGGCGCGCTGGTAGCCGAACTCCCTCATGCCGCCGCCTCCTTCGCGGTCTCCGCCTCGGGCCCGCCCTGGGTCTTCTCATGGGCCTCGGCGGCTCGGGCGACCGCCTGGACGATGGAGACGTAGGCGCCGCAGCGGCACAGATTGCCGCTCATCCGTTCGCGGATCTCATCCGGCGTCAGGGGTGGCGGTCCCGCCTCGGGCCGTACGTCTTCGGTGGCGGCGCTGGGCCAGCCCGCCGCGTGTTCCTCGATGACGGCCACGGCCGAGCAGATCTGGCCGGGTGTGCAGTAGCCGCACTGGTAGCCGTCGAGGTCGAGGAAGGCCTGCTGCACGGGGTGCAGTCCGTCACCGTCGGCCATTCCCTCGATGGTGGTGATCTCGCGCCCCTCGGCGGCAACGGCCAGGTTCAGGCAGGAGACCGTGCGGCGCCCGTCGACCAGGACGGTGCAGGCACCGCATTGCCCCTGGTCACAGCCCTTCTTGGTACCGGTCAGATCGAGTCGCTCGCGCAGGGCGTCGAGCAGGGTGGTGCGGTGGTCGACGGTCAGGTGGTGCTTCTCGCCGTTGATGTTCAGGACGACCGCGCTGGACGTCGACGAGGGCGCTGGGGCCATGGTCAGCCTTCTTTGGTGTCTGGTGACAGGGAAATGGGCTGTAGGCAGTGGGTTCGACATGGCCGTAGGCCACCGGCCGGTCCTGCCGGCCGCATCCGCCGCTAAAGTGGGCGGGTAACCGGACAACTGTCCGCTCACTGAAAACGTAACGGACAGCTGTCCGCTTAGCAAGCACGGGATTCGGCCACGAAACCCGGGAGGAGGACGAGTGCCACCGCCGAAGAAGGACCAGCAGGAACAGAAGGAACAGACGGAACAAAGGGGCACTGACACTCCGTTGCGCTCGGACGCCCAGCGCAACCGCGAACGCATCCTTCAGGTGGCGACGGAGGAGCTGACGCGCCGCGCGGACGCCCCCCTGAGCGCCATCGCCAAGAAGGCGGGCGTCGGGCAGGGCACCTTCTACCGCAACTTCCCGAACCGCGAGGCGCTCGTCCTGGAGGTCTACCGCTACGAGATGCGGCAGGTGGCGGATGCCGCGCCCCAACTGCTCGCCACGCGGGAGCCCGGGCGGGCCCTGCGCGAGTGGATGGACCGTCTCGCCGGGTTCGCCATGACCAAGGCCGGGCTGGCGGACGCGATCCGGCTGGTCACCAGCGCGCCCGGAGGGCCGGAGAAACCGCGCCCCACCCCGGTCATGGACGCGGCCCGGCTCCTGTTGCGCGCCAACGAGGAGGCCGGCACCATCCGTCCCGGCATCTCCGCGGACGACTTCTTCCTGGTCATCGGTGGTCTCTGGCTGATCGACCCCGGCGAGGACTGGCAGCCGCGGGCCACCCGGTTCCTGGACTTCGTCATGGACGGACTGCGGGCGGGAGCACCAGGCCGGTGACCGCGCCACGGAATCGGTAGCGGCGTTCGGGACGGCCCGCCACGCCGTAGCGCAGGGAGACCTCCGCGCTGCCCACGGTGTGGAAGTACTCCAGGTAGCGGCGGGCACTGACCCGGGAGACGCCGGTCAGCGAGGCGCACTCACTCGCCGAGAGGGTGCCGTCGGCCTCGCGGAGAGTGCGCTCGACCAGGTCGGCGGTCTCCACACTCATGCCCTTGGGCAGCGCCGGGGCCGGGGCGGCCGGCGCCGCTCCCGCCAGTACGCGGTCGACGTCCGCCTGACTGTGCACCACCGTGCCGAGCAGCCGGCCCCGCTGGACGGCGTAGCGCTCCAGCCGGACCCGCAGGTCCTCGAACTCGAACGGTTTGAGCAGGTAGTCCACCGCGCCGTGCCGGACGGCGCCGCGCACCGCGTCCGCCTCCCGGGCCGCGCTGATCACCATGACGTCGCAGTCGTGGCCGGCGGCGCGCAGCCGGGGGATGACGTCGAGGCCGAAGCCGTCCGGCAGGTAGAGGTCGAGCAGGACCAGGTCGGGGCGGAGTTCCCCGACGGCGGCGATCGCCTGCTCCCCGGTGCCGGCGACCCCGACGACCCGGAAGGGGTCGACGCGCTCGACGAAGGCGCGGTGGACCCGGGCCACCATGAAGTCGTCGTCGACCACCAGCACGCCGATCGCGGCGTCGACGGCACGGGGCGCCGCACCGACCGGGGCGGCCGGAGCGGTGGGGGCGGCCGGTGCGGCCGGTGCGGCCGGTGCGGCCGTGGGTTCCGTACCGGTCGTAGGGGTGTGGTGCCCGGCACCGGTCGCAGCGGTGTCGCGCGCCCTACCGGTCGCAGCGGTGTGGCGCCCCCTGCCGGTCGCAGCGGTCGCGTGGGCCGGGCCGCTCGTACCCGTCATGGTGTTGCTCCTTCCGCCACCGCGTCGGCGAGGTGGCTGACGGTCATGCGTGCGGTGAACATGGCACCCTCCGGGGTGTTGGTCACCGAGATCTCACCGCCGTGACGCTCGCAGACCAGCCTGGTCAGCGCCAGGCCGATGCCGCGCTCGCCCTGCCAGGCGGCCTTGGTGGTGAAGCCGTGGGAGAAGACCTCACGGGCCAGTTCGGGCGCCACGCCGGGCCCGGAGTCCCGGACCACGATCTCGACGCTGGAGGCGTCCTGTCTCAGCTCGACCTCGACCCATGCCTCGTGGTCGTCACCGGTCGCCGCGGCGGCGTCCACGGCGTTGTCGACGAGGTTGCCGACCACGGTCGCCACGTCCGCGGCGTCCTCGGGGGCGAGCCGGTCTAGGGCCGTACGGTCCGATACGCGCAGGGCGACCCGCCGCTCGGCCGCGAGGGAGGACTTCGCCGTGAGCAGCGCGGCGACCGCGGTGTCCCGGACCCGGCGGCTGAGGGTGACGTCCAGGGACTGGCGGCGCTGGTTGAGCGCGCGGATATAGCGGACGACCTCGTCCTGCTCGCCGATCTGGATGAGTCCGGAGATGGTGTGCAGCTGGTTGGCGAACTCGTGGGCCTGGGCGCGCAGCAGCTCGGAGGTGCTGCGGAAGGAGCCGATCTCCCGTTCCAGGCGAGCCAGTTCGGTACGGTCGCGCAGAGTGGTGACCGAGCCGAGCGGACGGCCCTCCTTGGTGACGGTCATACGGTTCATCACGAGGACCCGGCCGTGGCGGATGACGACCTCGTCGCGCGGCTCGGCCTGGTGAGCCGTGACGCCGGCCAGGACGTCGCGCAGCCGTCCGTCGATGCCGAGCCCGTCCAGACTCTGCCCCACACAGTCGGCGGGCAGGTCGAGCAGGTGCCGGCCCACCTCGTTGACCAGGGTGAGCCGGTGCTGCGGATCGAGGGCGACGACGCCCTCGGCGATGCCGTAGAGCATGGCCTCCCGGTGCTCGGCGAGCCCGGCGATCTCGCGCGGCTCGAGACCGAGTGTCTGCCGTTTGACGCGCCGGGCGAGCAGCCAGGAGCCGGCCACGCCGAGACCGCTTGCGATGCCGAGGTAGGCGAGGAGGTAGGAGGAGGCACCGCTGAGGCGCTGCCACACCGTCGGGTCGGCCGCGCCGACCATCACCGTGCCGAGGTGCCGGCCGAGAGTCTGCCGGGTGGCGCCGTACACCGGGACCTGGGCGACGAGCTCACGGCTGCCGTGGAAGGTCAGCGGTCCCGACCAGCCGCGCCCTTCGGCGGCACCGTCGCCGCGCGGCAGCCGGCCGCCGATCACGGTGGGGTCGGTGGAGCTGACAACGCGGCCGTCGGCGTCGGCCACCGTGACCGAGGTGACCCCGGACTGCGTCTGCGTGGAGTTCACCAGCGGGGCGAGGGCCTCCTGCGGCACGGGGCGCAGGAGCTGGCTGCGTACGAGGGGCGTGGCGGCGAGCTGCTCGGCCAGGGCGGTGACCCGGCGGCCCTCGACGCGGTTGAAGGTGGCCTTGGACTGGGCGAGCGAGACGGCGGCGACCGCGAGCAGGACCACCACGACGATGGCGAGCTGGAGGACCAGCATCTCGCCCGCGAGGGTCTGACGGCGGAAGGTGGGGACCACGGCGGACTCGATCTCGGCTGACGGGGGAACGGGGCTGACCGGCGGGTGCGCCGCGTCGCCATCATGGCGTCCACCTGCGGCGAAGGAAAGGGATGTGCTGTCTTCGCAATGAACCGGCGATCCGCCGGCGACCTTCGGAACGCTCCACCGGCGACGTACCGACGACGTACCGGCGATGTACCGACGACGTACCGTGACGACGTACCGGCGATATACCGGCGACGTACCGACGACGTACCGTGACGACGTACCGGCGATATACCGGCGACGTGTCAGGACGCGGCACCGGCCATCCACCCGGACACTCCCCGCGACCTGCCACGCCCCTCCACCGGTGCTGTGCCGGGGACGATCCACCGGGACCCGACCGGACGCCGGTCCGCCAGCCCTCCACCAGGCGGCCCCGATCTCTCCACCAGGCGGCCCCGATCTCTCCACCGGGCGGGACCCGGCCCTCGCGGGCGGACTCCCTGGGCGCCACGGGCGGACTTCGTGGGCGCCCTCCCCCGGCGACCGCAAAGACCACAACCTCCCTTGGTTCCGCAAGGAAGACAGGCCGTCGGCGTCCAGGCACCATGTGGCCCACGTCACCCTCCCCCACAGGGTTCTCCCCTTATCGCTCTACCCAACCGACAGGTGGTGTCATACGTGCGCCTGCGCACCCCCCTTGCCCTGCTCGGGGCCGCCGTGCTCGTGCTCGCGGGACCGCCGCTGCTTTCCACGGGCAGCGACGCCGAGACCGGCACGCAGATCCCCGGCCTGCGCTTCATGGTTCCCAACACGCCGGGCGGCGGATACGACATCACCGCTCGCACGGCCGCGAAGAACGCCGAGGACGCCGGGCTCACCCACAACATCGAGGTGTTCAACCTGCCGGGCGCGGGCGGCACCGTGGGCCTGAGCCGGCTGGTGAGCGAGCACGGCAACGGCAAGCTCGCCATGTCCATGGGACTCGGCGTCGTCGGCGCGGCCCGCTCCAACCACGCGCCCAAGACCCTCGCCGACACCACGCCGATCGCACGGCTCACCGAGGAGCAGGACGTCGTCGTGGTCGGCAAGGACTCGCCGTACAAGACGATCGACCAGCTGATCACCGCCTGGAAGAAGGCCCCGGGCAAGATCCCGGTCGGCGGCGGTTCGTCGCCGGGCGGGCCCGACCACCTCGCCCCGATGCTGATGGCGCAGGCCGCCGGGATCTCTCCCAAGTCGGTCAATTACATCCCCTTCGACGGCGGCGGCGAGCTGCTCGCCTCGATCCTCGGCAACAAGGTCGGCTTCGGTGTCTCAGGCGTCGGCGAGTACCTGGACCAGATCAAGGCGGGCGAGCTGAGGGTCCTCGCGGTGACCGGTCCGGAGCGGGTCGACGACCTCAAGGACGCGCCCACGCTCAAGGAGTCCGGCTACGACGTGGACTTCACCAACTGGCGCGGCATCGTCGCCCCGCCAGGCCTCTCGGAGGCGGAGCGGAACAAGCTGACCCGCCTCGTCGAGGAGTTGCACGACTCTCCCGAATGGAAGAAGTCCTTGGACCAGAACGGCTGGGACGACGCCTTCCTCACCGGTGACGAGTTCGGCGCGTTCCTGGAAGCCCAGGACAAGCGTGTGGTGTCGGTACTGAAGGAGCTGGGACTGTGACGACGCGGACCGACTCTTCCCCGGCGCCCGACCCGGCCCCGGCTCCGGCGGCCGAGCGGCGCTCGTGGCTGCGCGACCACTCCGAACTGGGCGTGTGCGTGCTCCTGCTGGCGCTCGGCGCCCTGGTGCTGACCGACGCGCTCACGATGGACGTCGACATCACGCAGCGCGGGCCGGTGGGCCCGAAGACCGTCCCGATCGCGGTCGGCATCGGGTTGCTGGTGATCGCCGCGCTGCTCGCCGTCGACGTCCTGCGCGGCGGCCGGGGCGAGGCCGAGGGCGGCGAGGACATCGACCTCTCCGAGCCGGCCGACTGGCGCACGGTGCTCCTGCTCTCCGGGATCTTCCTCGGCGCGGCGGTGCTCATCGAGCCGGCCGGCTTCCCCGTCGCCGGGGCCCTGCTCTTCTGGGGTGCCGCCTTCGCCCTGGGCAGCCGCCGTCCGGACCGCGATCCGCTGATCGCCGCGGTGCTGTCCCTGTTCACCTACGTCGTCTTCGACAAGCTGCTCGGCGTGCCGCTGCCCGGTGGTCCGCTGATGGGAGTGCTCTGACATGAACGCCCTCAACTCCCTCATGGACGGCTTCGGTACGGCCCTCACGCCGCTCAATCTCCTGTGGGCCGCCGTCGGTGTGCTGCTCGGGACCGCGATCGGCGTCCTGCCCGGCATCGGCCCCGCGATGGCGGTGGCACTGCTGCTGCCGGTGACGTACGGACTCGACCCGGTCGCCGCGTTCATCATGTTCGCCGGCATCTACTACGGCGCGATGTTCGGCGGTTCGACCACCTCCATCCTGCTCAACACCCCCGGCGAGAGCGCGGCCGTGGTCGCCGCCATGGAAGGCAACCCCATGGCCAAGGCGGGGCGCGGTGCCCAGGCCTTGGCCGCCGCCGCCATCGGTCACTTCGCGGGCGGCATGATCGGCACGATCCTGCTGGTGGCGCTGGCGCCGACGGTCGCCGACCTGGCGGTGGACATCGGTGCGCCGGACTACTTCGCCATCATGGTGCTGGCGTTCATAGCCGTGACGTCGGTGCTGGGCTCCTCGCGCGTCAGAGGCCTGGCCTCCCTGCTGATCGGACTGACGATCGGCCTGGTGGGCCTGGACCAGATGACGGGCCAGCAGCGGCTTACCTTCGGTTCGCTGCAACTCGCGGACGGCGTCGACGTGGTGATCGTCGCGGTCGGTCTGTTCGCGATCGGCGAGGCGCTGTGGGTGGCGGCGCACCTGCGGCGCGGGGCGGCCGAGCCGATCCCGGTGGGCCGTCCCTGGCTCGGCCGTGGTGATCTGAAGCGGACCTGGAAGTCCTGGCTGCGCGGGCCGTTCATCGGCTTCCCGTTCGGCGCGATCCCGGCGGGCGGCGCGGAGATCCCCACGTTCCTGTCGTATGTCACGGAGAAGCGGCTGTCCAAGAACAAGGACGAGTGGGGCAAGGGCGCCATCGAGGGCGTGGCGGGCCCGGAGTCGGCGGCGTCGGCCTCGGCGGCGGGCACACTGGTGTCCATGCTGACGCTGGGCCTGCCGACGACGGCGGTCGCGGCGGTCATGCTGGCCGCCTTCCAGCAGTACGGCATCCAGCCGGGACCGCTGCTCTTCGACCGCGAACCCGAACTGGTGTGGGGCCTGATCGCGTCCCTCTTCGTCGGCATGGTGCTGCTGCTCGCGCTCAACCTGCCGTTGGCGCCGGTGTGGGCCAAGCTGCTGCGCATCCCCCGCCCGTACCTCTACGCGGGGATCATGTTCTTCGCGGCGGTCGGCGCCTACGCGGTCGGCGGCGAGGTCGTCGACCTGGTGACGCTGCTGATCATCGGCCTCGTCGGTTTCGGCATGCGGCGCTACGGCCTGCCCATCCTGCCCGCGGTGATCGGCGTCATCCTCGGCCCGAACGCCGAACAGCAGTTGCGCCGCGCCCTGCAGATCAGCGACGGGAGTGTGACTGGCCTGGTCAACACGCCGTTCGCGGTGACGGTGTACGCGGTGATCGTCCTGCTGCTGGCGTGGCCGTTGCTCAAGCGCCTGGTGCGGCGGGTGCGCCCCTGACGGTGTCGCCGTGCCGCCGGGCCCGGCCGGTGACGGGCCCGGCGGCACCGTCCGCCGTCCCCGCCGGCCGGGTCGGAGCCGTACCGGACATCGACCAGCCGACCCCGCATGGGCGCAGCCGCCTCCCCTGCTCGATCGCTCTTCTCGACCGAGCGTGCGCCACCGGCGGCAGAGGAGGCCCTACCCGAGGAATGACAACCGCACCTGGCGGTCGGGATTGTCCTTGTTGGTATCCACCAGGCACACCGACTGCCAGGTTCCCAGTTCCAGCCGTCCACCGATCACCGGCAGCGTCGCGTGCGGTGGTACGAAGGCCGGCAGGACGTGATCCCGGCCGTGGCCGGGGCTGCCGTGGCGGTGCTGCCAGCGGTCGTCGGCGGGGAGCAGGGTGTGCAGGGCGGCCAGCAGGTCGTTGTCGCTGCCCGCTCCCGTCTCGATGATCGCGATCCCGGCGGTGGCGTGCGGGACGAAGACGTTGAGCAGGCCGTCGCGCCCGGCCGCCGCCTCGCGCAGGAAGGACTCGCAGTCACCGGTGATGTCGGCGACCCGCTCAGCCGAGCCGGTGGCCACGTTCAGTACTCGGGTGATGAAGGAATCTGGCATGTCTCCCATCCTGACGCACCCGGCGGGCCGGGCGCGGGAGCCTCGGGCGGTGATCACACCGGGGCGGAGCGGGGAAGACCGAGGCCCTCGCCTCCGTTGGTAGAAGTGTGAACAACACACACGAGGTCGGGACGCCCGGGACCGGGGCGTACGGGGCCGGGACGCACGGGACCGGGACGCACGGAACCGGGGCGTACGGGACCGGGGCGTACGGGGTCGGGACGCACGGGGTGGGGACACGTGAGGCCGAGACAGGTGAGGCCGGTACCCGTGAGGTCGAGGTCGTCGTCATCGGTGCCGGTCAGGCGGGCCTCGCCGCGGCCTACCACCTGCGGCGCACCGGGTTCGAGCCGGAACGCGACTTCGTGGTGCTCGACCACTCCCCCGGACCCGGCGGCGCCTGGCAGTTCCGCTGGCCGTCGCTGACGTACGGCAAGGTGCACGGGATGCACGCCCTCCCGGGCATGGAGCTGACCGGGGCGGACCCGGCGCGGCCGTCCGCCGAGGTGGTCGGCGAGTACTTCGCGGCTTACGAGCGGACCTTCGGCCTGCGAGTGCGGCGGCCCGTCGACGTCCGCGCGGTGCGCGAGGGGACGGGCGGGCGGCTGCTCGTCGAGACGTCTGCCGGGGCCTGGTCGACACGGGCGCTGATCAACGCGACCGGCACCTGGGACCGGCCCTTCTGGCCGCGCTATCCGGGGCAGGAGACCTTCCGGGGGCGGCAACTGCACACCGCGCGGTACGCCGGTCCCGAGGAGTTCGCCGGGCAGCGCGTGCTCGTGGTGGGCGGGGGCGCCTCGGGGACGCAGCATCTGCTGGAGATCGCCCCGTACGCCGCTGCCACCACGTGGGTGACCAGGCGGCCGCCGGTCTTCCGCGAAGGTCCCTTCGACGAGGACGCGGGCCGGGCCGCGGTGGCGCTGGTGGAGGAACGGGTGCGGCAGGGACTGCCGCCGAAGAGCGTGGTGTCGGTGACGGGGCTACCGCTGAACGACGCGATCCGGGCGGGGCTGGAGTCGGGAGTGCTGGACCGGCGGCCCATGTTCCAGCGGATCACGCCCGAGGGGGCCGAGTGGAGCGGCGGGCGGCGGGTGGCCGCCGACGTCATCCTGTGGGCGACCGGGTTCCGGGCCGCCATCGACCACCTGCGGCCGCTGCGGCTGCGGGAGGCGGGTGGCGGGATCCGGGTCGAGGGGACGCGCGCGGTCGCCGACCCGCGTATCCACCTGGTCGGCTACGGACCGTCGGCCAGCACCATCGGCGCCAACCGGGCCGGACGCGCCGCCGTACGGGACATCAGGCGGCTGCTGGCCGAGGGGGAGCCGGTCGCCGCGTGACGCCCCGCCGGCTCACTTGGCCGCGGCCGCCTCCTTCGAGGCGCTCTCCCGAGTGCGGTTGAACTCGGCGACGTTGCGCTGGTGTTCGGCGTAGTCGGCGGTGAATCGGGTGTCGCCGGGCTTGACCGTGACGAAGTACAGCCAGTCGCCGGGGGTCGGGTTGATCGCGGCACTCATCGCCTCGTCGCCGGGGTTGGCGATGGGAGTGGGCGGCAGCCCCATGCGCTGGTAGGAGTTGTAGGGGCTGTCGATCCTGGTGTCCTTGGTGGTGGTCTTCAGGGTGGAACGGCCCAGGGCGTAGTTGATGGTGGAGTCCATCTGCAGCGGCATGCCGCGTTCCAGCCGGTTGAAGATCACCCGGGCCACCTTGCCCATGTCCTCCTTGGCGGCGGCCTCCGCCTGCACGATGCTGGCGATGGTGACCGCCTGATAGACGTTCAGCGCGTTGCGCTGGGCGCCCGCGGCGATCGGCGCGCCGGTGAACTTCTCGTTCGCCGTGTCGACCATGGCCGTCAGCAGCTTCTCCGGCGTCGGGCTCTCACCGAGCGGGTAGGTCGCCGGGAAGAGATAACCCTCGGGGTTGCCCTCGGCGTCGTTCGGCAGCTTGAGGTTGGCCTTGGCGAGGGACTTCTTGGTGGTGCCCGGGGGCAGGGCGAGGATCTTGTCGACGGCCTCGTAGACCTGGGTCGCGCGCCAGCCCTCCGGGATGACCAGGGACGTCGGGCGGGACTCGCCCTCGTCGTCCGTCGTCAGCAGCGGCACCGCCACGGCGGTACCGGCCACGACGGCGCCGGTCACGATCAGGGCGATGCGGCCCCGGCGCGTCAGTCGGATCGTTCTCCTGCTGCCTCTCGTGCTCCGTCGCGGAGTGTTCGTCTGCATGCGGGCACGGTAACCCCCATTCGCACGCAAACCTGGCATATCGTCATCTTGTCGGCTCCAGTCGGGCGTCCCTGCGGACCAGCGCCGCATACCGCCCGTCCCGCTCCAGCAGCTCCTCGTGCCTGCCCTGCTCGGCCAGGCGCCCGGAGTCGAGGACCACGATCCGGTCGGCGCCCCGGACGGTGGACAGCCGGTGCGCGATGGTGATCGTGGTGCGGTTGGCGGAGAGGGCGTCGATGGCGTCCTGCACCGCGGCCTCGGTACGGGTGTCCAGGGCACTGGTCGCCTCGTCGAGGACCAGGACGGGCGGGTCGCGCAGGATGGTGCGGGCGATGGCCAGACGCTGCTTCTCACCGCCGGAGAATCGGTGCCCGCGTTCGCCGACCACCGTGTCGTAGCCGTCGGGCAGGCCGGCGATGTGGTCGTGGATCTGGGCCGCCCGCGCCGCCTCCTCCAGTTCCGCGTCGGTGGCGTCCGGCTTGGCGAAGCGCAGGTTCTCGGCGACCGAGGCGTGGAAGAGGTACGTCTCCTGCGAGACGACGCCGACGGCACGGGCGACGGTGTCGAAGTCCAGGTCACGCACGTCGACCCCGTCGAGGGTGACCCGGCCGCCGGTCACGTCGTACAGCCTGGGCACCAGGTGGCCCAGCGTGGACTTGCCGGCGCCGGTCGGGCCGACGACGGCCAGACTGCTGCCGGCCGGAACGGTGATGTCGATGCCGTCGAGGATCGGGGCGGCCTTGCCGTCGTAACGGAACTCGACGTTCTCGAAGCGGACCTCGCCCTTGACGTGGTCGAGGTGGACGGCGTCGTCCCGCTCGGTGATGTCGACCGGCAGGTCGAGGTACTCGAAGATGCGCTGGAAGAGCGCGAGCGACGCCTGGATCTGGACGCCGGTCGACAGCAGGCTCACGGCAGGCCGGAAGAGTCCCTGCTGGAGCGAGACGAAGGCGACGATCGTGCCGAGGGAGACGCCCGGACCGCCGAGTTGCAGGGCGATGCCCGCGGTCCAGTAGATGACGGCCGGCATGGCCGCCATGACGATCGTGATGACGGCCATCCGCCAGCGCCCCGCCATGTTCGACCTCACTTCGAGGTCGACCAGACTCTCGGACTCGTCGGAGAAGGCGCGGCTGAGCGAGTCGGAGCGGCCCATGGTGCGACCGAGCAGGATGCCGCTGACGGAGAGCGACTCGGTGACCGTGGCGGCCATCGCCGCCATCTGCTTCTGCCGCCGGGTGGTGATCTTCCGGCGCTCCCTGCCGACCCTGCGGCTGATCCACACGAAGACGGGGAGCAGGACTAGCGAGACGACGGTCAGGCGCCAGTCGAGGACCACCATCGCGACGATCGTGGCGACCACGCTGGTGAGGTTGGAGACCAGGGAGGTCGCCGTGGAGGTGACGGTGGCCTGCATGCCGCCGATGTCGTTGGCGATGCGGGACTGGACCTCACCGGTTCGGGTGCGGGTGAAGAAGGCGAGGGACATCCGTTGCAGCCGGCCGTAGACGGCGGTGCGCAGGTCGTGCATGACGCGCTGGCCGACGGTCGTGGAGATCAGCGTCTGCAGCACGCCGAAGACGCTGGTGAGGACGGCGCCGAGGATCATGCCGAGGGCGAGCAGGCTCAGCAGGCCCGTGCGCCCCTCGGGGAGCGCGACGTCGAGGATCTCCTTGAGCAGGAACGGGGTGGCGACCGACACCAGCGACGCGGCACCGACCAGGAGTCCGACGACCGCGAGGCGGCCGCGGTAGGGGCGGAACAGCTTGAGGATGCGGCGCACCTGCCGGGGCTGTTCCTCGGCGTCGGCCGGTGCGGTCGAGGTGGATTCGCGATCGGGGTGCATGGGCTCCTTCGGAAGGCCGCGCGTCTGTCGGGGGCCTAACGGATCGTAGGTCATTGTTACCTATACTCACAATGAACATCATCCTGATATTGTTCCCGTATGACCGCCCCCGATTCCGACGGCCTGCTCGCCGAGCAGTTGCTGCGGCTCACCCGCCGGGTGCACCGCATCCAGAAGCGCCACCTGGAGCACCGCGACCTCGGCATCACACCGGCCCAGTCCCGGCTGCTGCGCACCCTGGCGCACTACGACTCGCCGCCTCGGATGGCCGATCTGGCCGAGCGCCTGGAAGTCGTGCCGCGGGCGGTGACGACGCTGGTCGACGGGCTGGAGGCCGCCGGCAAGGCACGCCGCGTCCCGGACCCCGCCAACCGCCGGGTGATCCGGATCGAGCTCACCGACGACGGGCGCGCGGCCTTGCGGGAACTGCACGGCGCGCGCCGGTCCGCAGCCGAGGAGATCCTGGCCCCGCTGACCGACGAGCAGCGCACGGTGCTCGGCGGGCTGTTGGACACGCTGATCGACGGACCGGAAGCCGGGCGAGGCCGACCAGGGGCGTGACCTCGGGGCGGGCGAGGCCGGCGGGAGGCGTGTTCCCGAGGCGCGTGGTCAGGCCCTCAGATGCGCCCGGTCCCCCATGACCGTCACCGGGTGCCGGTCCGGATCCAGCGTGCGGAGCAGGTACTCCATCGCCGGTTCGGGCAGGCTGACGCAGCCCGAAGTACCGCTGCCGTGGTCCATGTGCAGCCAGATCCCGCCGCCCTTGGACGCGCCCTCCGGACGGGTCGGGTCGTTCGGCGGAGTGCCCCTGACCCGGTTGTAGTCGACGGCGATGACGTAGTCGAAGTCGTGCCAGTACGCCTTGTCCCACCACCTCGGTGCCGCCAAGGCGGCGGACCGGGTGTACGGCAGCCCGGCGCCGGGGGCCGGTTCCGGGTCCGGGAGGACACCGCCCGCGTCGCTGAGCGTGAACACACCGACGGGGCTGCGCCTGTCGTTCTCGTGGTGGTCGGTCGTCCATCCCTTCGTGCCGTTGTGCGCCGCCCAACTGCGGGCCCGGTGCCAGGCGGAACCCCGCTTCGTGTACAGCACCACGGTCGAGTCGGCGGAGTCCCTGCCGTCGCCGTACACCGCGACGACCTGACGGGAGTCCGCGGGGATGCGGCTCTGGAGCCGGTCGCCGACGCCGGGGATCCGTGTCGGGCCGGCCGTGGTGGCACCGCTTCGGCCCGCGCCGTCGCCGGCGGGATCGCTCGGCGGCGGCCCGTCCGCGCCGTGCCCGGACGGGCCGCCGCACGCGGACAGCGCCGTCATCAGGGTTCCGAGGGCCACCATCGCGACCGCCGTACGCCGTGCTCCACCGCTCCGCATCGGCCCATGGTCGCACTCGCGATCGGTCCGGCACGGGAGCGGTGCGAGGGACGGCAGCCGGATTCGTACCCCACCGCGGAAAACCGCTTGATTTTGAGCGCCCCGCGACGCGAACCTTTCACGGTTTGCAGTCTCTTGATGCCGCATCGCAACGGCACTTCCTGACACGAGCCACTGGGACGTCATGCAGATCCAAGACCTTCCGTATCCCGACCCGGGCGTGCCGGACGCACGCTCGGGCCCTCGATTCCTGTGGTGGCTGTTCCGCAACCAGCTGGGTGGACAACTCAGGTCACTGGCCTGGGGTCTGCTGCACTTCGCCTCCGTGTCCGCCCTGCCCTTCTGCGTCGGTCTCGCCATCCAGGCCGTCGTCGACCGGTCCGGCACCCGGCTCGCCCTCGCCGGCGGGGTCATGGTGCTGTGCTGCGCGGGCAACGCGATCGGCGACACCTTCCTGCACCGCGCCGCCGTCACCAACTGGATCACCGCCGCGGCCCGCGTCCAGCAACTGCTGGCCCGCAAGACCGCGCTGCTGGGCTCGGCACTGACCCGACGCGTCGCGGCGGGCGAGGTCGTGGCCGTGTCCACCGGCGACGTCGAGAAGATCGGCTGGTTCGTGGAGGCCGTCTCCCGCTTCACCGCGGCGGCCGTGACCATCGTCCTGGTCTGCGTGGCCCTGGTCGTCTACGAACCGGCGCTCGGCGTCGTCGTGATCCTGGGCCTGCCGGTGCTGGCCCTCGCGGTACTGCCCCTGCTGCCCCGGGCGACCCGGCGGGCCGACGTCCAGCGCGAGAAGGCCGGCCGCGCCACCGAACTCGCCTCGGACACGGTCGCGGGACTGCGCGTGCTCCGCGGCATCGGCGGCGAGGAGCTCTTCCTCGACCGCTACCGCGGTGCCTCCCAGGAGGTACGTCACGCGGCCGTACGCAGCGCGCGCATGTGGTCCCTGATCTCCGCGATCCAGGTCCTGCTGCCGGGCCTGCTGCTGATCGCGGTGGTCTGGCACGGCGTCCACCTGGCTCGCGAGGGCCGCATCGGCGTCGGCGAACTCGTCACCGTCTACAGCTCCGTCATGATCCTCACCTACCCGCTTCGGCACTTCGAGGAGATCGCGATGGCGTACTCCTTCTCGCGGCCCTCGGCCAAGCGGGCCGCACGGGTGCTGGCGCTGGAGCGGGCCACCGACACCGCGGGGTCGCGCGCCGCCGAGGTCCCGGCCGGGGACCTGTACGACCCCACCACCGGTCTCCTCGCCCCGGCGGGCCGGTTCACCGCCGTGGTCTGCGGCGACCCCGACCAGGCCGGACGCCTGGCGGAACGGCTCGGCGGGCACCCCTCGGAACAGGGAGCCTCGGCGCTGCTGGGCGGGGTACCGCTCGACGAGCTGCCACTGAACTCCGCGCGCACCGCGGTCCTGGTCCAGGACAAGGACCCGGTGCTGCTCTCCGGAACACTGCGTGAGCTGCTCGACGTGCCCGCGTCCGGTGCGGTCGGTGCCGAGGACGCCCTCGCCGCCGCCCAGTGCGACGACGTCCTGGCGGCACTCGCGCAGGGATCGCTCGGCGCCGAGGACCCGATGGACGCCCGCATCACCGAGCGGGGCCGCTCACTGTCGGGTGGCCAGCGCCAGCGGCTGGCCCTGGCCCGGTCCCTGATCACGGACCCGGGGGCGCTGGTCCTCGACGAGCCGACCTCCGCCGTGGACTCGCACACCGAGGCACGGATCGCGCAGGGGCTGCGTACCCTGCGCGCCGGACGCACCACGGTGGTCTTCACCTCGTCGCCGCTGCTGCTGGACCGCGCGGACCGGATCGTGTTCCTGCACCAGGGCGAGGTCGCGGCGGTCGGCACGCACCGGGACCTGCTGCACACCGAGCCCCGGTACCGGGCGGTGGTGACCCGCGAGACCGACGGGGAGACCGCGACGCACCGGAACGGGCCGCCGGCCGGGGACCAGCCGGCGAAGGCCCTCCAGGAGAGCCTCGGCAAGGCCCCGGACGGCGATGCCCTCGGCGACGACGACGTACTGCACCGACTGGAAGAGATCGAGGAGACGGCATGATCGGCGTCGCGCCACCGTCCTACGACCCGGCGGTCCCGACGACGGCGAGCACCCTGCCCGTCGGCGCGCCCGCGACCGTACGCGCGTACGCGGGAGAACTGCTGCGCCGGCACCGCCGCGCGTTCCTCTTCCTCGTCACCGTCAACACCGTCGCCGTGATCGCCTCGATGGCGGGCCCCTACCTGCTGGGCGGGCTCGTGGAACGGGTCTCGGACGACGCGCGCGAGCTGCACCTCGGTCTCACGGCCGCACTGTTCGTGCTCGCGCTCGTCGTACAGGCCGTGTTCGTACGCGAGGTGCGGCTGCGCGGGGCCATGCTCGGCGAGCGGATGCTGGCCGACCTGCGCGAGGACTTCCTCGTGCGGTCGGTCGGCCTGCCGCCCGGCGTGCTGGAACGGGCCGGCACGGGCGATCTGCTCTCCCGGATCACCACCGACATCGACCGGCTCGCCAACGCCATGCGCGAGGCCGTGCCCCAGCTCGCCATCGGCGTGGTGTGGGTGGTGCTGCTGCTCGGCGGGCTCGTGGTCACGGCCCCGCCGCTGGCGCCCGCGGTACTCATCGCGGTGCCGCTGCTGGTGGTCGGCTGCCGGTGGTACTTCCGGCGGGCGCCCTCCGCCTACCGCTCGGAGGCCGCGGGGTACGCCGCCGTGGCCGCGGCGCTCGCCGAGACCGTGGACGCCGGGCGCACCGTCGAGTCCCACCGCCTGGACGCCCGTCGCATCGAGCTGTCGGAGCGGCGGATCGAGGAGTGGACGGCCTGGGAACGCTACACGCTCTGGCTGCGGTCGGTGCTCTTCCCGGTCATCAACGTCACCCATGTGACCGTGCTCGCCTCCGTCCTGATGATCGGTGGTGTGTTCGTCCTGCAGGGCTGGATCGGAGTCGGTCAGCTGACCACCGCGGCCCTGATCGCGCAGATGCTCGTCGACCCGGTCGGCATCATCCTGCGCTGGTACGACGAGCTCCAGGTGGCCCAGGTGTCGCTGGCCCGGCTGGTGGGCGTGCGGGACATCGAGCCGGACGCCGGTGACCCTTCGCTGGCGCCCGACGGACGGCACGTGCACGCCGACCGCGTGCACTTCGGCTACCTGGAGGGCGTGGACGTCCTGCGCAAGGTGTCGCTGGAGGTCGCCCCCGGCACGAGGCTCGCGCTGGTCGGTCCCTCGGGCGCCGGCAAGTCCACGCTGGGCAGGCTGCTGGCCGGCATCTACGGCCCCCGCGACGGCCGGATCACCCTGGGCGGCGCGGAGCTGTCCCGGATGTCCGCCGAACGGGTCCGCTCGCACGTCGCCCTCGTCAACCAGGAGCATCACGTGTTCGTGGGCTCGCTGCGCGACAACCTCCGCCTCGCCCGGACCGGCGCCACCGACGCCGAGCTGTGGGCGGCGCTGGGCGCGGTCGACGCGGACGACTGGTCCCGCGCTCTCGAGGACGGCCTGGACACCGAGGTCGGCTCGGGCGGCTTCGCGCTCACCCCGGCGCAGGCCCAGCAGATCGCGCTGGCCCGCCTGGTGCTGGCCGACCCGCACACCCTGGTGCTGGACGAGGCGACGTCCCTGCTCGATCCACGGGCCGCTCGCCACCTCGAACGGTCCCTTGCCCGGGTCCTGGACGGCCGCACGGTGGTCGCGATCGCCCACCGGCTGCACACCGCCCACGACGCGGACGTCATCGCCGTCGTCGAGAAGGGCCGGATCAGCGAGCTGGGAAGCCACGACGAGCTCGTCGCGGCGGACGGCGCCTACGCGGCGCTGTGGCGGTCGTGGCACGGGTGAGCACGCTCCTTGGGTCGACTGCCCGGTCGGTGCGACACAGGCCGGCCGGGCCGCCGAGGCCGGCGTCGGGCGGCTGGATCGGTCGCGGCGGGTTGCGGCCGGCCGCGGTCGGCGCTGTCTGGACCCGGTCGGGCGCGACGAGTCGCGACGGACGCTGTGGGTGCCTGGCCGGCCGGAGCGGGCCCCCGGTCGGCCTGCCGGGGCGCGGGTGCCGGGGCGCCGCTCGGCGGCCGTGCCGTTGCGCGGTCCCGAACGGGAGTGGAAGTCTGGGAGGAGGCACCGGCTCGGGGTAGGCCCGGGAACCGTGCGGTTCCGAGACGGGTGACGCTTGTGCCCCGTGCAGCGGCGGCCCGCCGCGGTCCACGGCGAGAAGGGGCCCGTCCCCACCCCCTGGAGGTATCCGTGAAAAGCGCCGACGGATGGGGAGATGACGTCTACCAGCCCGACGGATCCGAGCAGCGGGAGGACACCGGCCTGCTCGACGGCGAGGACACCCTCGAGTACGACGGTGTCGACGATCCCCTCGACCGGGGCTGGTCCCCGCCCGAACGCCCCTGGGCGGTGGAGCACACCGGGGTGACGGCCGCCGAACGGCACCGGGGCGAAACCCTCGAGCAGCGGCTCGCCGAGGAACGGCCGGACGTGCTCGCACCCGACGGCGACGGACTGGGCGACTCCGACGGCACCGACGGGGAACTGCTGGACAACGAGGTCGGCGCAGACCGTTCCGGCCGGCTCGTGGCACCCGACGAGGGAGCGCACGAGGACGAGGAGCCGGCGCTGGTCGCCATGGACGTGGGCATCGACGGCGCGGCCGCCTCCGCCGAGGAGGCCGCGATGCACGTCGTCGACGAGGACTCCCTGCCCGGCTGACGCCACCCACGGCGGCGTTCGAGCGCCGTCACCCCGGTCATCCGCGTGATCCGCCTCGTACGAGGAGCAGCCATGCAGCAGGACAAGCATCCCGACTACCGGCCCGTCGTCTTCCGTGACCGCAGCGCCGGATACGCCTTCCTCACCCGGTCCACCGCGACCAGCGACCAGACCATCGCGTGGGACGACGGTGAGACCTACCCGGTGGTGGACGTGGAGATCTCCTCGGAGAGCCACCCCTTCTACACGGGCAAGGCCCGGACGGTCGACTCGGAGGGGCGCGTCGCCCGCTTCGAGCGGCGCTACGGCCAGGACGGGACGCAGGGTGCCGACGGAGCCGGCTGAGCGGACCGGATCCCGCTCGTTTCTCAGATGAAGTTGAGTGCCGCCGCGCCGCCCACTCCCCCGAGCAGCATGAACGCCGGCATCAGTACCTTCAGCTCGACCCAGCTGCCCGCCCGGAACCGCATGGCCTTCGGTGGGCCTATGGGGTACCAGCGCTTGCGGCCCACGGGTATCGGCCAGAGTATGGGGCAGCCCGAGACGGTCAGCGCGTCCCCGATGTCGTGCACCAGCGCGCCGAGCACGATCGGCAGCCCCAGCCACAGGTACTCCTGGCCCGGTGCGGTGAACAGCCAGTCCGCGCCGCCGTCCGGCTTGTCCAGTATCCCGGCGAGGATCCAGGCGCTGGTCCCGGCCAGCAGCCAGACCAGTACGTCGCTGCTGGAGCCGCGGGTCGCCCGCCAGAGCAGGCCCTCGATCGCCAGCACCATGTGCACGAAGAGGATCGCCAGGACCGCCCAGCGACCACCGGTGATGGCCAGGACCGAAGTGCCCCCGCCGATCAGGACGGCCCACAGCCAGGTGTGCGTCAGCGTGCGGTGCCCGCCGGAGCGGCGCGGGTCGCCCTGCTTCTTCGTGGCCTTGTAGACGGCGTACGACAGCTTGTCGACGATTTCGCACAGCCCCCGTGAGACCGGTCCGAAGGCCCGGGAGATGGTGGCCGCCTTGTGATCGAGGTCCGGGGCGAGCGCTGCTCCGGCACAGATCAGGGCTCCGGCGAGCAGCACCGGCCAGGGCATCGAGTGCCCCGCGGCGGCTGTCGCCGCCCCGACGCCGAGCCACGCCGCGGCGCCCGACAGTGAGTGCGCTGGTCCCATCATCGCCGTTGCCCGCCCCATTCCTCGTGTGCCGCTGTGCAGTTGTCCTGGTCCGCTGATGTCCCGCCGGCGACCCAGCGTAGCGTTCGTGATCTTCATACGGACAGCCGATTCCCTCATCACGGCCGAGGCCAGGCAAGATGGGTGCGTGACCCTCATCGATCAGCTGCCGCGGACCGCCGACCCCGATGCCCTGTACGAAGCCTTCGAGGCGTGGGCCCAGGAACGCGGTCTCACGCTCTACCCCCATCAGGAGGAGGCGCTGATCGAGGTGGTCTCCGGCGCGAACGTGATCGTGTCGACGCCCACGGGCTCCGGCAAGAGCATGATCGCGGCGGGCGCCCACTTCGCCGCCCTGGCCCGGGACGAGGTCACCTTCTACACGGCCCCGATCAAGGCGCTGGTGTCGGAGAAGTTCTTCGAGCTGTGCAAGATCTTCGGCACCGAGAACGTCGGCATGCTGACCGGCGACGCCTCCGTCAACGCGGACGCCCCCGTCATCTGCTGCACCGCCGAGGTCCTGGCGTCCATCGCGCTGCGTGACGGCAAGCACGCGGACATCGGCCAGGTCGTCATGGACGAGTTCCACTTCTACGCGGAACCGGACCGCGGCTGGGCCTGGCAGATTCCCCTGCTGGAACTGCCGCAGGCCCAGTTCGTCCTGATGTCGGCCACACTCGGTGACGTCTCCTTCTTCGAGAAGGACCTCGCGCGCCGCACCGGCCGTCCCACGGCGGTGGTCCGATCGGCCACCCGGCCCGTGCCGCTGTCCTACGAGTACCGCTACACGCCGCTCACCGAGACGCTCACCGATCTGCTGGCGGCCCGGCAGGCTCCCGTCTACATCGTGCACTTCACCCAGGCGCAGGCCGTGGAGCGGGCGCAGGCTCTGATGAGCATCAACATGTGCACGCGGGAGGAGAAGGAGCGGATCGCCGAACTGATCGGCAACTTCCGCTTCACCACGAAGTTCGGCCGCAATCTCTCCCGTTACGTCCGGCACGGCATCGGTGTCCATCACGCCGGCATGCTGCCCAAGTACCGGCGGCTGGTGGAAAAGCTCGCGCAGGCCGGCCTGCTGAAGGTGATCTGCGGAACGGACACGCTCGGCGTGGGTGTCAACGTCCCCATCCGCACCGTGCTGTTCACGGCGCTGAGCAAGTACGACGGCACCCGGGTGCGCACGCTGCGGGCCCGGGAGTTCCACCAGATCGCCGGCCGGGCCGGGCGCGCGGGATTCGACACGGAGGGCTTCGTCGTCGCCCAGGCACCCGAGCACGTCGTCGAGAACGAGAAGGCTCTCGCCAAGGCCGGTGACGATCCGAAGAAGCGTCGGAAGGTCGTCCGCAAGAAGGCCCCCGAGGGCTTCGTGGCCTGGTCGGAAAGCTCGTTCGAGAAGCTCATCACCTCCGAGCCGGAGCCGCTGACGTCCCGTTTCCGGGTCACGCACACCATGCTGCTGTCGGTGATCGCCCGGCCCGGTGACGCCTTCGCGGCGATGCGGCACCTGCTGGAGGACAACCACGAGCCGCGCAAGCAGCAGCTCAGGCACATTCGTCGGGCGATCGCCATCTACCGCTCGCTGCTGGACGGCGGCATCGTCGAGAAGCTCGACCAGCCGGACGCCGAGGGGCGCGTCGTCCGGCTCACGGTGGACCTGCAGCACGACTTCGCGCTGAACCAGCCGCTCTCCACGTTCGCCCTGGCCGCCTTCGAGCTGCTGGATCCCGAGTCGCCGTCGTACGCGCTGGACATGGTTTCCGTCGTGGAGTCCACGCTGGACGACCCGCGGCAGATCCTCGCCGCCCAGCAGAACAAGGCACGTGGTGAGGCCGTGGCCGCGATGAAGGCGGACGGCGTCGAGTACGAGGAGCGCATGGAGCGCCTCCAGGACGTCACGTACCCGAAGCCCCTGGAGGAGCTGCTCTTCCACGCCTACGACACCTACCGCAGGAGCCACCCCTGGGTCGGTGACCACCCGCTGTCGCCGAAGTCCGTCATCCGGGACATGTACGAGCGGGCGCTGACCTTCACGGAGCTGGTCTCCCACTACGAGCTGGCCCGCACCGAGGGCATCGTGCTGCGCTACCTGGCGAGCGCCTACAAGGCCCTCGACCACACCGTCCCGGACGACCTGAAGTCCGACGACCTGCAGGATCTGATCGAGTGGCTCGGTGAGATGGTGCGCCAGGTCGACTCCAGCCTGCTGGACGAGTGGGAGCAGCTCGCCAATCCGGAGGAGATGACCGCCGAGGAGGCGCAGGAGAAGGCCGACCAGGTGCGGCCGGTCACCGCCAACGCGCGCGCCTTCCGTGTCCTGGTCCGCAACGCCATGTTCCGCCGCGTCGAGTTGGCCGCCCTCGACCAGGTCGAGGCACTGGGCGAGATGGACTCCGACGCCGGCTGGGACGCCGACGCGTGGGGCGAGGCCATGGACAAGTACTGGGACGAGTACGACGACCTCGGCACCGGTCCCGACGCCCGGGGTCCCAAGCTGCTGGTGATCGAGGAGGAGCCGCAGAACGGCCTGTGGCGCGTACGCCAGATCTTCGACGACCCGAACGACGACCACGACTGGGGCATCAGCGCGGAGGTCGACCTCACGGCCTCCGACGCGGAGGGCCGGGCGGTCGTCCGCGTCACCGATGTCGGCCAGCTTTGAGCACAGGAGAATCCCACCGATGACGAATCCGGCCGAGAGCCTCGTCGCCCTGCTCGACCTGGAGCAGATCGAGGTCAACATCTTCCGTGGCCGCAGCCCCGAGGAGTCGCTGCAGCGGGTCTTCGGCGGCCAGGTGGCCGGCCAGGCGCTGGTCGCCGCGGGCCGAACGACCGAGGGCGACCGCCCGGTGCACTCGCTGCACGCGTACTTCCTGCGCCCGGGACGCCCGGGCGTGCCGATCGTGTACCAGGTGGAACGGGATCGGGACGGGCGGTCGTTCACGACCCGCCGGGTCACCGCCGTGCAGCAGGGCCGCACGATCTTCACGCTCACCGCCTCCTTTCACAGACCTGAGCAGGGAAGTTTCGAGCACCAGTTGCCTCCGGCCCGCAAGGTCCCGGACCCCGAGTCCCTGCCGACGGTCGCCGACGAGGTGCGGGAGCACCTGGGCGCACTGCCGGAGCAGTTCGAGCGGATGGCCCGCCGCCAGCCCTTCGACATCCGCTATGTGGACCGGCTGCGCTGGAGTGCCGAGGAGGTCGAGGACGCCGAGCCCCGCAGCGCGGTGTGGATGCGCGCGGTCGGGCCGCTCGGCGACGACCCGCTCGTGCACACCTGCGCCCTGACCTACGCCAGCGACATGACCCTCCTGGACGCCGTACGCATCCCGGTGGAACCTCTGTGGGGTCCGCGTGGATTCGACATGGCGTCGCTGGACCACGCCATGTGGTTCCACCGGCCGTTCCGCGCGGACGAGTGGTTCCTGTACGACCAGGAGTCGCCGATCGCGACCGGCGGGCGGGGTCTGGCGCGGGGACGGATCTATGACGCGGAGGGACGCATGCTGGTGTCCGTCGTCCAGGAAGGGCTGTTCCGAGCCCTGTAGGTCAGGATTCTCTGCCCAACAGCCGGCCGAGCAGGCCGCGGAACCGTCCGGATTCCTCCGCCTCGTGCGGCGTGGGTTTCGGGGCGGGAGGGGCCGGCACGGGGCGAAGGACCGGGCGTGCTGCCGGGCGTGGTGCCGGACGCTGTCCACGAGCGGCTTCCACCGCGTCCGCCAGGTCCGCGCGGAGCCAGTCGATCTCGTCCGGGTCTGCCGCGGTCATGATCTCCTCGGCGAGCTGCGCGGCCGGGGAGCCGGGTGAACCGTGGGCAGGCGGTGCCGGGCGGAACCGAAGCAGGTGCGAGCGCTCGTACGGGTCCTTGACGACGCCGGAGACCTCGACCGGGTCGAGCAGTGACGCTACGGCCGCGGCCCGGGCCCACGGGTCCTTGGCCTGGCGGAGCAGGAACCCCAGGTGCCGCCCCCGCCAGTTGCGGGGGCGCAGGTCCAGTCCTCCCGTCAACTGGTCCCGCAGGCCCTCGGGCGTACGGCCCTTCAGCAGTGCGGCGTTCCTCTCGTCGGCCGCGAACTGTCGTAGCTCGTCGGCCGGATACAGCCAGACGACGGCGCGGTAGCGATTCACGTAGAAGCGCACGGGCACCAGCAGTCCCAGTCGTGCGAGGCGGGTGTACCGGGCCCTGGTCACTTCCATGAGGGCCGCGCCCTCCGTGGTCCCGACGGCCCGCACGCTGTCCCTCAGCGCCTGGGGGAAGCCTTCAGCCGCCCGGATCCTTTCGATCTCGTCCCGTGCGACGCGCCTGCCGCCTCCTCCCTCGTCGGGTACGGTGCGGATGCGGCCGAGGTGGACGGCGAGGTCGAACTCACTGCGCCTGAGGCCCAGCTCTCGTGCGGCGCGGTTCAGTGCGAGCGAGGTGCCGCGAGCGGTGCCGATCTGCTCGGCGGCGGGCCTGGTCTCGTACGTGGTGGTGTTCTGGGACATGGTCGTCTCCCCCGTGGAGTGTGTGGCCGAGCGGCGTACGCGCCCGACTGACACAAGACCGTAGCCGCTGCCGCGTCCTCCGTGGCGAGCCTGTGGAAAACTCTGACGCCACCTCCTCCGAAGCAGGAAAAGCGCAGCTCAGAGATCTGTTGGCGATATCCGCCCCGGCTGTCGCGCGTCGACGTCGAGGTGTTCACCGACCCGGTTCACGAGGAGGGTCATCTCGTAGGCGATCTGGCCGATGTCGGCTTCCGCGCCGCTGAGCACGCACAGGCAACTGCCCGAGCCCGCAGCCGTGACGAAGAGCACGGCGTCGTCGAACTCGACCATCGTCTGCCGTACCTGTCCCGCGCCGAAGTGGCGACCCGAGCCCTTGGCCAGGCTGTGCAGGCCGGACGAGACGGCGGCGAGATGTTCGGCGTCCTCGCGTCGCAGGCCCGTACTCGCGCCGGTCACCAGCCCGTCGTTGGACAACACCAGCGCATGCCGGACGTGTTCGACGCGTTCGGTCAGGTCGTCCAGCAGCCAGCCGAGTCCCTGGTTCTGCACCATGGTCCGATCTCCCCGTGTTGTCCCCGTGTGCGTACTCTCCTCCTGGCCGGAGGATCTGCCCGCCAGCCTTCACCACGCTTGTGCTCCGGGCAAGGAGGATGGGGGCATGGCACAGAAGATGACCGATGAGGAATGGCGGGCGTTCGTCTCGGACGGCACCCGCACCGGGAAGCTCTCCACCGTTCGTGCGGACGGCAGCCCGCACGTGGCTCCGATCTGGTTCCTGCTGGACGGGGACGACGTGGTGTTCAACACCGGCAAGGACACCGTCAAGGGACGCAATCTGGTCCGTGACGGCCGGGTCGCCCTATGTGTGGACGACGACCGGCCGCCCTTCGGCTTCGTCGTGCTGCAGGGGCGCGCACGGATCTCGGAGGAGCTCGGCGAACTCCGGCACTGGGCCGCCAGGATCGGGGCTCGGTACATGGGCGAGGAGCGCGCCGAGGAGTTCGGGGCCCGCAACGGCGTGCCGGGCGAGCTCCTGGTCCGCGTCACCGTGGACAAGGTCCTGGCTCAGAAGGCCGTGGCGGACTGAGCCCCTCCGGTGGGAGGGGCCTGCGGCCGGGCCGGCCGGAGGAGGCCGGCCCGGTCAGCGCACGGAGTCGAGCAGCCGGGCGGCGTGCATCCGTCCGGCGTACTCGACGAGCCGGATCAGCACCTCCTTCCCCGAGTCGGGGTCCCGGGCGTCGCACAGCACCACGGGCGTTCCGCCGTCGAGGTCGAGGGCGCGCAGGACGTCCTCGGCGTGGTAGCGGCGCGCTCCCGTGAAGCGGTTGACGGCCACCACGAACGGAATGCGCCGGTGCTCGAAGTAGTCCACCGCCGGGAAGCAGTCCGCCAGGCGCCGGGTGTCCGCGAGGACGACGGCGCCGAGCGCGCCCTGTGACAGTTGGTCCCACAGGAACCAGAAGCGGTCCCGGCCCGGTGTGCCGACCGCGAAGACGCCGGCACAGACGACGGCGATGGCGACGAGCAGGCTCGTGAGGGTCAGCGGCACGTCGTAGCGGATGTCCGTGCCGCTGACCCGGAAGCCGAGCATGGCGACGAAGTGCATCGTCCAGATGCCCGTGCCGATCGCCGAGGCCGCGGTGAGGAGCCAGTTGCGGCGCGCGCGCCCGGTGGCGGCGAGGGCGCGCACGGTGCAGCGCAACCCGAGGGCCGCGCCGGTACAGGCCATCGCGTACGAAAGCGCGGGAGTCAGCCGGCCCAGGGCGGCGTGGTCCAGGTGTCCCTTGGCCCCGGGACGCTGGTCCCGGCAAGGGCGCACAACGAGGGCGCATTTCGAAAGCTGTTGCTATCTGACACAGGAAGGCGCTGGAACGATCGCGTCACGTTCGAACTTGTGCGCTGCGGCATCCTCTGCGCCCTTGAGGGATCATGCGGAGTATGAGTGACGACGACCACACGCGTGTCCAGGAGTTCTTCGGCGCTCGCGCCGCCGACTGGGACAGCCGGTTCCCCGACGACGGCCCCGCATACGCGGCCGCGGTCGCCGAGATGGGCCTGCGGGAGGGCCAACGCGTGCTTGACGCGGGCTGCGGCACGGGCCGGGCGCTGCCTCCCTTGCGTGCGGCCGTGGGGCCGGCGGGCCTGGTTGTCGGGGCCGATCTGACGCCCGCCATGCTCCAGGCCGCCGTACGTGCCGGGAGGGGCCGCGACGGACGGCTGCTGCTGACCGATGTCACGGCGCTGCCACTGCGGTCGCGGACGCTCGACGCCGTTTTCGCGGCGGGACTCGTGGCGCACCTGCCCGATCCGGCCGGAAATCTGCGGGAGCTGGCGCGCGTCGTGCGTCCCGGCGGCGTTCTGGCGCTGTTCCATCCGATCGGAAGAGCTGCGCTGGCCGCCCGGCAGGGGCGGCGGATCACGCCGGACGACCTGCGTGCCGAACCCACTCTCCGGCCGTTGCTCGCCGGTTCCGGGTGGCGCATGACGTCGTACGTCGACGAGGATGCCCGCTTCCTGGCACTGGCGGTGCGCGAGGGCTGACCGCTCTGGCGAGGGCCGACCGCTCGCGCGAGTGCGGGCCGTCGGCACGACGATCGCCGACGGCTCGGCCCCGTCCCGCCACCGCCACCGCCACCGCGAACGCGGCGGGCCGGTCGAAGATGACGTCATGTCCGGCCCCCCGGCACGCACGCCACGCGCACGCTCGCGGCCTCCCGGGTCTACCGGCCCTCCACTGCCTCGTGGGTCGGCCGGTCCGCCGCACCAGCGCCGCCCGCAGAGGGCCGACGTCTCCAGCGCGCGTGGCCGCCCCGGACGTGATCGTCCTCGTCATGGGAAACGATGCCGTTGCGTCATGGGAAGCGATGCCGTTGCGGCCCTCGGCCGGTTCCGGGCCCGACTCAACCGGCCGCGCGAGACGGTCCGTTCACTCGACGGCCGACGTGTCGATGTGGCGGACCGGACAGCCCCGTACGCCGGGAACCGGGCGGGTGCCCAGTTCGGCCAGCCGGTAGCCGTTCGGATAGCCCTTGATCTCCCAGTTCTGCCGGGCGTGGTGCGGAGCGCGCCGCGGCGGCATCAGGCGGACCGCACGCCCGCGCAGCCGAACAGCGCGGCGTACGAGCGCGCGGGTGGCGGGGCTCGGCGGTGTGTACCGGAAGGCCCGCAGGAGGGGCTCGTCGAGCAGGGCGAGGGTCCCGGTACGCAAAACCGGTGCGAGAGGGCTCGGGTACCAGGAAGCCATGAGGTCGAGTGTGGCGTCGGAGACCCGGCGCGCGCCTTCGTCCCAGGCGAAGTGGGAGGCCTCGTAGGCGTCGAGGCAGGCTTCGAACTCCTCGTAGGACCCGGGGATGTCCTTGATGCCCATGTGCCGCCCCAGCGTGCGGTAGTGGACGGCGGAAGCGACGGTCTCGTGACGCGACATCCTGCGCCATCCGTAGGCGTCGATCCAGCGTTTGGGGGTCACGACGAACGTGCACAGGACGTACCGCATGTCGTCGTTGGTGATGTCGTACGCGCGGTGCATCTGGTTGACGCGCCGGATGGCCGTGCGGCCCTGCTCGCTGCCGAAGCCGTGCTCGACGACGGCGTCGAGCAGCAGGGCCGTGTCGTCGTACCGCTTCTGCGCCCGGTCGGTGAACTCCGCCGTCTCGGCCAGCAGTCGGCCGATGCTCGGAACGGCGTAGGTGCGGTAGAGCGCCAGTTCGAGGGCGCGGGTGAAGTCCCACGGGAACTCGTATGCCGAGGCGAGCCGATAGATCTCCGAAGCGTCCTCGTACGGGTCCATCCGCCGGATCTCTGCCAGTCGTTCGAAACGCTTCACCGTGGCCGTCCCCTTCTGCCGTCGAAAGTTCAACTCTACGTTGAGCAACAGGAGACGCACGCTCAGCCATGGCTATCGGCAGGGAGGGGTGGTCCGCTTGTTCGGCAGGATCCACGAGGCCTGGGACAAATCTCGCGCCGCTCGGCGCACGCAGCGGCGAACGGAAGCGGGACGGCGCTCGCACAATCTGTTCGAGGCCGCCGCCGCGTACGTCTCGGCGTGCGCCGACGACGACCAGGAGCGGATCGACGAGGCGTCGAGCTGGGTGTCGCCGGAGGCCCTGTCGTTCGGGGTGAACGAGTTGGCGTGCCGGGCCGTGGTCGCGCTCGCGCGGGAGCGGGACGAGTCGCCGCAGGACGTGGCCCGTGCGCTCCTGGGGCTGCCCACGGCCTGACCCGCCCGTCCGGAACAAACGGGCGATTCACCCCGTCCAGCCGGAAACCCGCAGCTCGGGTGCGTCTGGGAGTCGTGACAAGGACTTCCCCGGCGCACTAGGGTGCGCGCCATTGGACGAACCGATGGGGAGGCTGGGATGGCCGGGACGGACGAGGGCGCCGTCGCCGCCGAGGACGATGCGCTCTATGTGCTCACGGCGGTGCTGCTGACGCCGGCGAAGTTCCCGAGTGTGCTGGGCGACGACTACCCGGAGGCGTGCGCGGCGCTCGGTCTCCCCCCGCTGGCGGACGGCTACGGCCTGGTACTGGGTCAGGACGGTGACGGCGCCCGGTGGACAGTCGTCGTCGACGACGTCTCGCTGGTGGCGGTTGCCGTGGCCTCCTGGGACTGCGGCATGGAGTACGACCTCTCGCCGGACGGGCGTACGGTCGTCGCCGCGCTGCCCGGCTGGCCCCTCGCGGTCGCCGTGGCTGCCCCCGGCGTCCCCGCGCCGCACGACCCCGGTCCGGAGTCCGCCGACCAGCCCGCGCTGTCACCGCCGGACACCAGTGTGTGGGGGCCCGCGCAGCGGCGTCTGGGCGCCGACGAGATCGCCCTGCAATGGGCGCAGTGGCGGGAGCAGATCGACGACGCGGACTTCCCGGTGCCGGGCGGGGACGCCGGTTCCGTGGATGACGCGCCGGACGACGCCCGGGACGACGGCGCCGTAGGCGACGCGGGCGCCGTCGGGGGTCCCGTCGAGGGCACGGAGACCGGCGCCACGGGTGACGGTGCGACCAGGGCCACGGGCGAGGGGGCCGGTGCCGGTGTCGGTGCCGGTGCCGGGTCTTCCGGGCACGGCGGTGTCCGGCGGGTGCTCGCCGAGGCCCGCGCCTATGTCGACAAGCCCCCGCCGCTCGGCCGGGTCCGGTCCTCGTTCGCACCGGGGGACGCCCGGACGCTGCGTGCCGACGGCCCCGGCTGGTCGCTCGTCGCCAGAACCGACGACATCGCGTTCATCCTGCTCGACGAGGAACCCGGTGAGGTACTGCCGGTGGGCCGGGGGCCGTCGCTGCCCGGGCTCCTGGAGGCCCTCGACAAGATGGCCGTACGGCCGAGCTGACCCGGGCCAACCAGGCTCGTTGCCTCCGGGAAGCCGGAGCCCTCGCGTCCCCGACTGTCTTCGACCTCTATGCCCGGCCCTTTTCTCATGTGGCTCCCGCCCATGGAAGAGGACGTAGCGGGCTCGCACGATGGGGCAGCCCTCAGCTCCACTCCCCGTCGCGCCTGGAGGCCCTGATGCGTCTTCCCCGTGGTGTCCCGTTCCTCGCCGCCGTCCTGGCGGCGGTCTCGCTCATGGGGCCGCCGCCCACCTCGGCGGCAACCCGTGACGGAGACGGAGGCGGAGGCGGACACTGCGCCCGCCAGGAGCGTGTACGCGTGCCGGGCGCGGCCCTCCAGCGCGGGGCCTGCCTGGACGACCTGACCACCACCGGGCTGGCGGGGACCCCCTACACCGACCTCGCCGACCAGGCCGGGCTGACGGCCCAAGGCACCAGGACGCCGTCCGGAGTGCCCGGCATCCAGGTCGACGGATACTTCCCCGACTCCTCCCGTTTCAACGACACGCACGGATGGCGGCACGACGCGCAGTTCGTGATCCGGCTGCCGGACCACTGGAACGGCGGCCTCGTCGTCACGGGCGCTCCGGGCACCCGCAGGCAGTACGCCACGGACAGGGCGATCTCCGACCGGGCCCTCGCCCAGGGGTACGCGTACGCCGCGACCGACAAGGGCAACAGCGGAGCGGACTTCTACCGGGACGGGGTCCGGCCCGGAGACGCGGTCGCCGAGTGGAACGCACGGACCACGCAGCTCACCCGGGCCGCCCTCCGGGTGGCCGCCCAGCGCTATGGGCACGCGCCGCGTCGCACCTACATCGCCGGCATCTCCAACGGCGGCTATCTCGTCCGCTGGCAACTGGAGAACCACCCGGAGCTGTACGACGGCGGCGTGGACTGGGAGGGGGCGCTGTGGACCGCGAGCGGCCCGAGCCTCCTCACGTCCCTGCCGGTGACGGTGGCTCGGATGTTCGGCGCGGCACAGGACGAGGAACTGTACGCGGCGGGCTTCGCGCGAGGCTCCGAATTCCTCTGGCAGTACCACGAGAAGGCCTACTGGGGCCTGACGCAGAAGATCTACCGGGCCGAGTTCGACCCGTCCCGCGATCCCCGCTGCCCGGGACCGACCGCCGGGGCGACCCTGGAGGAGATCCTGGCGCCGTGCCGGTCCGACGCGACCTACGACTACGCGGAACGCCCCGCCTCCGTTCACCGTGCGGTGGCCCGCGTCGCACTGACCGGACGCATCGGCAAGCCGCTGATCACGCTGCACGGCGATCTGGACGCGCTGCTGCCGCAGGCCGCCGACTCCGACGTGTACGCGCGCATGATCGACGCCAGGGGGCGAGGCAAGCTGCACCGCTACTACACGGTCGAGGGCGGCACGCACGTCGACGGGCTGTACGACACCTATCCCGACAGGCTGCGGCCGATCCTGCCCTGCTTCCGATCAGCCTTCGACGCACTGACCGCGTGGGTGGAGCGGGACACCCCGCCACCCGCGGACCACACGATCGGCAGGCCCGCGGACGGCGACGTGGTCGGCTCCTGCGCCCTTACGGAGGCGGCCGAAACGCGGCGTCAGCTCCTCAACGGCCGATCTCCTTGCGTGTCACTCGGCGCAGCTTGCGCCGCTGTGCCGGGTCGAGGGTGAGATACGCGGCGGCCGGGACTCCCAGAACTATCAGCAGGGCGGCCCACCAGGGCAGCCAGATCAGCAGGATGAGCCCGGCCGCCACTCCCCCCGCTGCGACTTTCGCGTTCTTCGACATGGTGTCGCCTCCTTCGCGGCCACTGCCGCTCTCTGTCCTGAAAACGGACCCGCGCTCCCGACGGTTCCGTACCGCGACCCTGAGACGTCCCTGAGGCCGGACCCTTACGCACCCCTGAGAGACCGTCGGCGCCCCCGTCCGCAGAGAGCACCTCCTCATCTGAATAGTGACCCACACCACGCCTCGGCCACACCCCGCGGCCTTGGGAATCATGTACAGTCAGCGACCGCATCCCTGGCTAGTCAAATTTGAGGAATACGTCATCGCTGCGCAGACCACCCTTCCGGCCACACCCTCCGAGATTGCCGAACTCTCCCGCTGCTGTGCCGTTTTCCTGCCCGGCGATCCCGCCCGCAGCGGCAGAGTCGCGTTCTGGCGGCCCGACGGCGAGGCTCCCGTGACCGTCTCCTCGGCGACCATGGAAAATCTGACGGTCGCGCTGCCCGACGCTGACGGCGTGCGTACGGCCGCCGTGCCCGCGGCGCTGCTGCCGGTGCGGGCGGCGCTGCCGATTCTCACGCGCGCGCGTGAGAACGCGGACGGCCACCGGGCGACCGTCTTCTGGGGCGCGGTCGCCGTGGAGGCGCTGCACCTCGTGGCCCGTGGCCTGCTGCTGCCCGGCCTGTCCGCGACCGACCACGACGCCTGGCGCGCGGGTCCGCTGGGCGCGGAGGAAACCGAACGGGTCCGTCATCTCGCCGCCGCCACGCCGCCCGAGGCGCACGCGGTCCCGTTCGACGACGCCGAACCCCTGCGGCTGCCCGACCCTGAGCGGCTGGTCCGCGCCTTCCTGGACGCGGTCGCCGACACGCTGCCCCGTTCCCCCGCCGCCGAACTCGTCACGGCCGCGCCCGCCTACGCCGCGCGGAAGCCGCAGCGGCTGCCCGAGCTGCGCGAGTGGGCGGCCGATGTCGCCGCGGGACACGACACGGGAGTACGGCTGTCGCTGCGGGTCGAGGTGCGGGGCCTGTCGGACGTGGCTTCCCAGGAGGCTCGACCCGCGTTCCGGGCCGTGCTCCAGGTGCACGATGTGCACGATCCCGCACTCGTCGCGGACGCCGCCGAGGTGTGGGCCGGGACCGTGGGAGACGCGTTCGGCACGCGCGCGCGGATGGACGCCCTGCTCGCGCTCCGCCGGGCGGCGCGGGCCTGGCCCGCGCTCACGCCGCTGCTGTCGGCCGCGGTGCCGGACGCCGTCGAGCTCGCCGACGAAGAGGTCACCGAGCTCCTCGGAGCGGGCGCCCTGGCCCTCTCCGGCGCCGGAGTCGACGTGCACTGGCCCAGGGAGCTGGCCCGTGACCTGACCTCCCGTGCGGAGGTCGGACCGCCCGACGACGAGCCGTCGCCGCGCACGGCCTCGTCGGACACCGGTCCGTCGTTCCTGTCCGCCGACGCGCTGCTCGCCTTCAACTGGTCGTTCGCCCTGGGCGAGCACCGGCTCACGCGCGAGGAGCTGGATCTGCTCGCCGAGGCCAACCGCCCCGTGGTGCGCCTGCGCGACCAGTGGGTGCTCGTCGACCCCGAGGAGGTCCACCGCGCCCGCAGCCGGCAGGACCGCAAGGTCACGCCCGTCGACGCCCTCGCCGCGGCCCTGACGGGTTCGACGGAGGTCGACGGGCGTCGTGTCGACGTGCGTCCCACGGGTTGGCTGGCGTCCCTGCGAGAACGACTCGCCGACCCCGAGGCGCAGGATGCCGTCGCGCAGCCCGCCGCCCTCGACGCCACGCTGCGCGACTACCAGCGGCGGGGACTGAGCTGGCTGGCGCGCATGACGTCGTTGGGTCTGGGCTGCTGCCTCGCCGACGACATGGGCCTGGGCAAGACCATCACGCTGATCGCCCTGCATCTGCACCGGCAGACCGACGAGTCCGCGGCCGGACCCACCCTGGTCGTCTGCCCGACCTCCCTCATGGGCAACTGGCAGCGCGAGATCGAGCGGTTCGCACCCGGCACCCCCGTACGCCGCTTCCACGGCACCCGGCGCGACCTGGAGGACCTCGCCGACGGCGAGTTCGTGCTCACCACCTACGGCACCATGCGGCTGGACACCGACCGGCTCTCCGCCGTGCCGTGGGGCATGGTCGTGGCGGACGAGGCCCAGCACGTGAAGAACCCGTACTCGGAGACCGCGCGGCAACTGCGTGCCATCGGCGCACGCGCGCGCGTGGCGCTCACCGGCACCCCGGTGGAGAACAACCTCTCGGAACTGTGGGCCATCCTCGACTGGGCCACCCCAGGGCTGCTGGGGCGGCTCGGCACCTTCCGCCGGCACTACGCAGAGGCCGTCGAGGGCGGTCAGGATCCGGCGGCAGCGGAGCGGCTGACGCGGCTGGTACGGCCGTTCCTGCTGCGACGCCGCAAGTCGGACCCCGGAATCGCGCCCGAGCTGCCGCCGAAGACCGAGACCGACCATCCGGTGTCGCTGACCGCGGAACAGACGGGGCTGTACGAGGCGGTGGTGCGCGAGGCGCTCACGGAGATCGCCGGAACCGGCAGCATGGCGCGACGCGGCATGATCGTGAAACTCCTGACGAACCTCAAGCAGATCTGCAACCACCCGTCGCAGTTCCTCAAGGAGGACCGGCCGGCCATCACCGGCCGGTCGGGGAAGCTGGAGCTGCTGGACGAGCTGCTCGACACCATCCTCGCCGAGCAGGCGAGCGTGCTGGTCTTCACGCAGTACGTGCAGATGGCACGGCTCCTGGAACAGCACCTGGCCGCCCGCGGCGTGCCCTCGCTCTTCCTGCACGGCGGCACGTCCGTCACGGCGCGGGAGTCCATGGTGCGGCGGTTCCAGGACGGTGAGGTCCCGGTCTTCCTGCTGTCGTTGAAGGCGGCGGGCACCGGACTCAACCTCACGCGCGCGGAGCACGTCGTGCACTACGACCGATGGTGGAATCCGGCCGTCGAGGCGCAGGCCACGGACCGTGCCTACCGCATCGGCCAGACCCGCCCCGTGCAGGTGCACCGGCTGATCGCCGAGGGAACCATCGAGGACCGCATCGCGGCACTGCTGAACCGCAAGCAGGACCTGGCCGACGCGGTGCTGGGAGCGGGCGAGGCGGCGCTCACGGAGCTGACGGACGAGGAACTGGCCGACCTGGTCGGGCTGCGAGGAGGTACCCGATGACCCGGTACGACGACGACACGGAGCGGACGTTCGCCGCGCTGCCGCCCGCGCACGGGCAGGGCTTCGCCCAGACCTGGTGGGGCCGGGCCTGGTTGAAGGCGCTCGAGGACGCGGCCATGGACGCGGCGCAGGTGAAGACGGGCCGTCGGCTCGCGCGCGCGGGAGCGGTCGGCGCGGTGTCCGTACGCCCGGGACGCATCACCGCGGTCGTGCACGACCGGGACCGCACGGCGCATCGGGCCGATGTCCTGCTGGAGCAGTTGTCCGACGCGCAGTGGGACCGTTTCGCCGACATGGCGATCGAGCGGTCCGGGCACGTCGCGGCGCTGCTGGACCGCGACATGCCGCCGCACCTCGTGGAGGACGCCGCGAGCGCCGGCATCGATCTGCTGCCGGGCCTCGGCGACTTGGAACCGGAGTGCGACTGCGGCGCCTGGGACCACTGCGGGCACACCGCGGCGCTCTGCTACCAGGTCGCCAGGCTGCTGGACCAGGACCCCTTCGTCCTGCTGCTGATGCGCGGACGGGCGGAGGACACCGTACTCGACGCCCTTCAGGCGCGCGGCGAGACGGCCGCAGAGGACGCCGTCTCCCGTCCGGAGGGGGTGGACGCCGCCGAGGCGTACGCGGCGGGGCACGTGCTCCCTCCGCTGCCCACCCTGCCCGGCCTCCGGGAGGGACCGGGTGCACCGCCCTCACTGGACACCGAGGGCGCACCGCCTACGGGCGTCGACCCGTCCGCTCTGGCCTTCCTCGCCTCCCGGGCCGCGGCGGAGGCGCATCGCCTGCTCGCCGAGGCCTTGCGGAGCGGACACGGCCGGCAGGCACTGTGCGTGGAACCGACCGCCTCGCAGGACGCGGTGCGCCTGGCCGCGGGCGACCCCGGAGCGGACGTGTTGCACCGCCTCGGCGACGGCTCGGGGCGCACCCGGGAGGCGCTGGCCACCGCCGTACGCGCGTGGCGGCTCGGGGGCGGAGTCGCTCTGTCGGTGCTCGAGGAGGAATGGACCGTGGAAGGCGACACGCTCGCACGCGCGCGTGCGGCACTCGAATCGGCCTGGGACGAGGACGAACGGCCGTCACTGCGCGCGCGGGCCAACCGGTGGTCCGTCGTCGGCGCGCCGCACCAGCTCCGTCTGGACCGCGACGGCCGGTGGTGGCCGTACCGCGAGGAACACGGTCGTTGGGTCCCGGCGGGCGGCGCCGCGCAGGACCCGGCGACGGCTCTGGCCACGGCGGCACTTGCGGCCGACGACGAGCCCTGACACCGTCCCGGCGCCGGCGTGACGTCGACGTGCCGTCGACGTGCCGTCGGCGGCGCGGACGCCGGGAGCCCGGCGAGGGACGACCAGCCCCCGCGGGCGCCGGTGCCGGGACTGGGCGAGGAACGGTGCCGACGGCCCGCGCGGATGCCGAGCCGTCCCGGCCTCGGGGAGATGCCTGACGGGGCGAGGCCACACGGCGAGGCCGGAGCAACGCCCCGACGGCGACAGCAACAGCAACAGCAACAAGATCACTTGCAGCACAGCAACAGCGACCGCAACCGCAACCGCAACCGCAACCGCAACCGCAACAACCGAACGCCCGGTGGTGCGGACTGTCTGGTGAAAGTCCCGCGGCCAGGACGAACGCCCACGGCCCCTCCCCGTCGGCCGCGGTGACGGACTCGCGGCCGCCACGGGGCCCGACGGCCCGACGGGCTCCGGCCTCACCCGTGAACCGGAGGGGGCCGGAGCCTTCGCACAGAGGAGGACCGCTCAGCGGGCGCCGACGAGGTGGTCCATGGCGAGCTGGTCGAGGTACTCGAAGGCCATGCCCCGGGCGGCGGCTGCGTCCACGTCGAAGGTGTCGTAGGCGGTCGGGTCGGCCAGCAGCGCCGCCAGGCCGTCCTCGGCGGTCGGCCGGGCCAGCTCGTCGAGCCGGGCCGCGGCCAGGGCCTCCCGCACCTGCGGGTCGGCACGGAAGGCGGCTGCCCGGTCCTTGAGGATCAGGTAGTTGCGCATGCAGCCGGCCGCCGAAGCCCATACCCCGTCGAGGTCCTCGGTCCGCGGCGGCTTGAAGTCGAAGTGCCGCGGGCCGGCGTACCCGGCGCTCTCCAGCAGGTCGACAAGCCAGAACGCGGCTCGCAGATCGCCCGCACCGAAGCGCAGGTCCTGGTCGTACTTGATACCCGACTGGCCGTTGAGGTCGATGTGGAACAGCTTGCCGGCCCACAGTGCCTGCGCGATCCCGTGCGGGAAGTTCAGCCCCGCCATCTGCTCGTGCCCGACCTCCGGGTTCACCCCGTACAGCTCCGGCCGCTCAAGCCGCTCGATGAACGCCAGCGCGTGCCCCACCGTCGGCAGCAGGATGTCACCGCGCGGCTCGTTCGGCTTGGGCTCGATCGCGAACTTGAGGTCGTAGCCCTGCTCGGTGACGTACTCCCCCAGCAGGTCGAAGGCCTCCTTCATCCGGTCCAGCGCGTCCCGCACGTCCTTGGCCGCACCGGACTCCGCGCCCTCGCGGCCGCCCCAGGCGACGTACACACTCGCGCCCAGCTCCACCGCGAGGTCGATGTTGCGGATGGTCTTGCGCAGCGCGTACCGGCGCACGTCACGGTCGTTCGCCGTGAACGCGCCGTCCTTGAACACCGGGTGTGTGAACAGGTTCGTCGTCGCCATCGGCACCTTCATGCCGGTCGCATCCAACGCCTGCCGGAACCGCTTGACGTGCTCCTCGCGCTCGGTGTCGCTCGACCCGAACGGGATCAGGTCGTCGTCGTGGAACGTGACCCCGTACGCGCCCAGCTCGGCCAGGCGCCGCACCGACTCCGCCGGGTCCAGCGCCCGCCGGGTGGCATCACCGAAGGGATCCCGGCCCTGCCAGCCGACCGTCCACAAACCGAACGTGAACCTGTCCTCGGGAGTGGGCTGGTAGTTCATTCCGTGACTCCTCACTCGCTGCCGATCGCTCGCCGCCGACTATTTCGTCATGGCGCTTTACAAATTAGTATGCACACACGTTCCTGGGAAGGGACAAGGTGTCCCCGAAGGAGTGGCATCCGCGTCACGAGTACCCCAGGAACCGCGAAACCCCTGTTCAGCGCAGGTCCCGTCCAGGCAGTCCAGTCAGATCCCGCAGAGCCGCGGAAGAGGGAGAGCCCGATGTCAGCAGCCGAGGGTCCGCTCGTCGTCGGCGTGGACACGTCCACCCAGTCCACGAAGGCGCTGGTCGTCGACGCGGCCACCGGCCAGGTCGTCGCGAGTGGCCAGGCCCCCCACACCGTGTCCTCCGGGGCCGGCCGCGAGAGCGATCCACGCCAGTGGTGGGACGCGCTGCGCGAGGCCCTTCACCAGTGCGGTGACGCCGCGCGGGAGGCCGCCGCGGTGTCCGTCGGCGGGCAGCAGCACGGTCTCGTCACCCTGGACGCCCAGGGCCACCCGGTGCGCCCGGCCCTGCTGTGGAACGACGTGCGCTCGGCCCCGCAGGCCCGCCGCCTGATCGATGAACTGGGCGGCCCCAAGGCCTGGGCGGAACGCACCGGCAGCGTGCCCAGTGCCTCCTTCACGGTCACCAAGTGGGCCTGGCTGGCCGAGCACGAGCCGGAGGCGGCCCGCGCGGCGAAGGCCGTACGACTCCCCCACGACTACCTCACCGAGCGCCTCACCGGTGAAGGGACCACCGACCGCGGCGACGCGTCCGGCACCGGCTGGTGGACGTCCGGCACGGAGGCGTACGACGAGGACACCCTCGCGCGCGTGGGGCTCGATCCGGCGTTGCTGCCCCGGGTGGTCCGGCCCGGCGAGGTGGCCGGCACCGTGCGCGACGGCCACGACCTGCCGTTCTCCAGGGGCACCCTGGTCGCCGCCGGCACCGGCGACAACGCGGCCGCCGCACTGGGCCTCGGACTGCGCCCCGGTGTACCCGTGATGAGCCTCGGCACGTCCGGCACCGTGTACGCCGTGTCGCGCCGACGGCCCGCCGACCCGACCGGCACGGTGGCGGGCTTCGCCGACGCGCGCGGCGACTGGCTGCCGCTCGCCTGCACCCTCAACTGCACCCTCGCCGTCGACCGGATCGCGACCCTGCTGGGCCTCGACCGGGAGGCCGTCGAACCCGGCACCGACGTCACGCTCCTGCCCTACCTGGACGGCGAGCGCACACCGAACCTGCCCCACTCCTCGGGTCTCCTGCACGGGCTGCGCCACGACACGACCGCCGGTCAGCTGCTCCAGGCCGCGTACGACGGTGCCGTGCACTCGCTGCTCGGTGCGCTGGACCTGGTTCTGGACACCGACGCGGACCCCTCGGCGCCGCTGCTGCTGATCGGCGGCGGGGCTCGCGGGAGCGCCTGGCAGCAGACCGTACGGCGGTTGTCGGGGCGTCCCGTCCAGATTCCCGATGCCAGGGAACTGGTCGCACTCGGCGCCGCGGCGCAGGCCGCCGGCCTGCTGACCGGCGAGGACGCGGCAGCGGTCGCCCGGCGCTGGAACACGGCCGCCGGACCGGTGCTGGACACGGTGGAACGGGACGAGACGGCGCTGGCCCGGATCACCGGGGTACTCTCCGACGCGGCACCGCTGCTGGAGCGGGAACACTGACTCGCGCTGAGGACACGTTCACGCGGCGGCGCCACCGACGGGCACCGTCACGGGCCGTTCCTGCGGTACGCCGCCGGCACGGGGCCGAAGTCGGTGGCGCGCCGGCGTGGATCTCGAACGACACACTGTCGGAGGGCCTGCCCATGGACCGCGACGGCGCTCGCCGCAGGAAGGCGTCCCCCGTCAGTCCGTGACCGACGCTCGCCGACGGAAGGAGTGCCTGTCCGTGGGACACGACTCGACGGCCACCGCCGAAGGGTGTTCCGAGGCGGGCCTCCGAGGGCCGTCGCCCACGGGCGCCCCGGCGCCGCCTCCGGGAGCGCTTGCGGGCACCCCCGTCGGCCACGTGGGCGAGGGACGGGATCGACCGACGACCGACCGAAGACGGACCGAAGACGGACCGAAGACCAACCGACGACCGACCGACAACCGACCGACGACCGACCGACGACCGACCGAGGACTGACGGAGGCATGACCGCACCGCCGAACGGAACAGACCCGGCCCGCCCCGGGCGTGCGCTGCCGGACACCCAGCAGGGGATGCGCCGCCGCAACCTCGCCAGGGTGATGCACACCGTCAGTGCCGAGGGTCCGTTGTCCCGGGCCGCCGTCGCCTCACGGATCGGCCTGACACGTGCGGCGGTGTCGACCCTCGTGGACGAGCTCATCCGCTCGGGCCTGCTGGAGGAGTTGGGTCCCGAGCGTCCCGGCCGGGTGGGACGACCCGGGTCGGCGCTGGCCGTCAGCCCGCAGGGCCCGGCCGGCATCGGAGCGGAGGTAGGCGTCGACCACCTCGCGGTCTGCGCGGTCGACCTGCGCGGCCGGGTGCGGTCGCGTGTCGTACGGTACGGCAGCAACAGGGGCCGCTCGCCGGAGCCGGTACTCGAGCAGCTCACCGACCTGGTGCGCCAGGTCGTTTCGGACGCGGAAACCGAGGGACTGTGGCCGGCCGGGCTCGCGGTGGCCGTGCCGGGTCTCGTCGCCCGGGACGCCGGCACCGTCGTGCGCGCTCCGAATCTGGACTGGCACGACGCTGACCTCGGCGCGCTGCTGCCGGGGGACCTGCCGCTGACCGTGGACAACGAAGCCAACTTCGGCGCGCTCGCCGAGCTCTGGCTGGGCGACGGCACCCCACGCGATTTCCTGCACGTTTCGGCCGAGATCGGCATCGGCGCGGCCGTGGTCGTCGACGGGCGGCTGCTGCGCGGTACCCGCGGATTCGCCGGCGAGCTGGGCCATGTGCCGGTCCGTCCGGACGGGCCGGAGTGCGCCTGTGGCGGGCGAGGATGCCTGGAGCAGTACGCCGGCGAGAAGGCGGTACTGCGCGCGGCCGGTGTGGAGCCGGGCGAGGATCGCGTCGGACTGCTCGCGGGGCGTGCCGCGGAGGGCGACGAGGCCGTGCGGCGCGCCCTGCGCGAAGCGGGCACCGCACTCGGTATCGCGCTGACCGGAGCCGTCAACCTGCTCGACCCCGAGAGTGTCGTGCTGGGCGGCGCACTCGCCGGACTCGCGCCCTGGCTGCTGCCGTCGCTGCGGGACGAACTGGCCCGGCGCACGGCTGGTCCGGTCTGCCCGGTCACGGTGTCGGAGCTGGGCCCGCAGGGGCCACTGCTCGGCGCCGCTCACTCGGTGGTGCGGGCCGTGCTGGACGACCCGGCAGTGGTGGCGGAACGCGCCTGAAACCGATCCGGTGCCGGACGCTGCGCGGACAACGGCGCACCGGTGCCGGCACCGACAGCCACAGCCACAGCCACAGCCACAGCCACAGCCACAGCCACAGCCATCAACAGCGTGACCATGGCGGCACCACTCCGTCGCGCGAAGCGGTCCGGTGCCCCCATTCCCCTCTCTCGTCACTCGTTCGAGTGAGCGCGTTGTCCACAAGGGCGGGGCCGTCCACGGAACGGCGCGGCGCCCTACTGCGCAACCCTCCCTGGCCGTACGGTGATTCGCGCGGACGCACCTGGCCAGACGGCGCAGACGTCCGCGTCAGCTCCGTCAGCGTTCCCTTCTCAGCCACGCACGTCGCACGGCTGATCCCCCACACCCAGGGGCCCGAGGGCCCCATCGACGAAAGGGCAGTTCCATGGAAAGGGAGAGGACAGCACCGGTTCCGACCAGGCGGCGGCTCCTGATGGGCGCCGCGCTCGCCACCGTCCCGTACGCCCTGCTCTCCGGCACGGGGGCCGCCGCGCGGCCCCGGGCCGTCGACCACCCCTCCGCCGAGTGGCAGCCGGCGAGCACGTCCAACTACACCCGTTCGAGCCGTCCCACGGCCTATCCCGTCGACTACGTGGTCGTCCACGTGACGCAGGAGACGTACGCCGACACCCTCTCCATCTTCCGCAATCCCGAGAAGCAGGTGTCCGCACACTACGTCGTCCGGTCGTCCGACGGTCACGTGGCGCAGTGTGTCCGAGAGGCGGACATCGCCTGGCACGCGGGGAACTGGGACTACAACACCCGCAGCATCGGCATCGAACACGAGGGGTGGGTGGACCGGCCCGAGTACTTCACACACGCCCTGTACGAACAGTCGGCTCGGCTCACCGCGGCGATCTGCACCAGATACGGCATCCCCAAGGACCGCACGCACATCATCGCGCACCACGAGGTACCAGGGAGTGATCACACGGATCCGGGACCTCTGTGGGACTGGACCCGCTACATCAGACTGGTCAACTTCGCCTGACTCGGGACGGGCCACCAGATCCCGGTGCTCCGGCTGGTCGAAGTGGTTGTCCGCGCGTATCCGCGGAGTGACGATGTCCCCCATCGCTTCTTCATCAGCATGAACGTCCATCACCGTCCGGGGAGGCCGAGTTGACTGATTCATGGCTGGCTCTGGAACCGGGGGCCGACCCCGTCGAGCGTGCGCGGACGCTGCGCCGGGCACACGAGACGTTCACCGAGGCGGGGACGGTGCAGCGGCCCGTACGCGCCGTGGTGGCGGAGTCGTGGCGGCGGTCGGTCCGGGCGGGCGTCGGCCCGGACGGCACGGCGAGTGTGGAGCTCATGGACGGTGACCTCGGCGCCTACCGGGCCGAGCATCCACTGGCGAGGGTGATGCCGGTGGTCCGGGAACTCCTGGGCACCTTCGCCGCCGACGGCGAGCATCTGCTCGCCGTGTGCGACGCGCACGGCAGGCTGCTGTGGGTGGAGGGGCATCCGGCCACCCGGCGCCGGGCTGGACGGATGAACTTCGTGCCGGGTGCCAGGTGGGCGGAGTCCGCGGTCGGGACGAACGCGCCGGGCACGGCGGTGGCCGTCGGCCGGCCTGTCCAGGTCTTCGCGGCCGAGCACTTCATACGGCGGGTCCAGCCGTGGACCTGTGCGGCGGCTCCGGTGCACGACCCCCGCACCGGGCGGGTGCTCGGCGCCGTGGACATCACCGGCGGGGACGGGCTGGCGCATCCGCACAGTCTGGGATTCGTCCAGGCGGTCGCGCGTGCGGCCGAGTCGCAGCTCGCGCTGCTCAGCCCGGGGCAGCCGCCGGCCGAGTCGGCCGAGCTGACCGCGTTGGGCCGTGACGAGGCGCTGCTGAGCGTGGACGGCCGCAGAGCCCGGCTGAGCCGGCGGCACAGCGAGATCGTCGTGCTGCTTGCCCACCATCCGGAAGGACTGACCGGGGACGAGCTGCTGTGCGCGCTGTACGAGGACGAGAGGGTGCCCCCGGTGACCCTGCGTGCCGAACTGGCCCGGTTGCGCGGAATTCTGGGGCACGGCCGGCTGGTGTCCCGGCCCTACCGGCTCGCGATGCCCGTCGAGTCCGACGCCACCGTGGTCGAGCGTCGTCTGCGGTCCGGTTCGGTCACGGCGGCCGCGACGGCGTACGCCGGTCCGCTGCTGCCCGGCTCCCAGGCTCCGGCGGTGGTGCGGCTCAGGCGCCGGCTGGCCGACGGTGTGCGTGCCGCGCTGATCTCCCGTCGCGATCCCGACCTGCTGGCCGACTGGGCGCACTCGCCATGGGGCGAGGACGATCTGGACGTGTGGCGTGCTCTGACCGCGATCCGGCCCACGGCGGCGGCCCGGTCCCGGCTCGCCGCGCTGGAGGCCGAACTGGCGGCGCCGAACGCGTGTGACCGCACGCCCGTGAGTGACGGCCGGAGACCGGGCTTCGGCCACCCGCGCGCAACGTCTCTGCAACGTCCCGCTCCATAGCGTCACGCGCAGAGCTGTCCAAGGGCGGGCAGCACTCGAAGAGGGAGGCAGACAGGATGACCCGTTACGCGGCGCCCGGCACCGAGGGCGCGATCGTCTCCTACCAGTCGCGCTACGACCACTTCATCGGCGGCGAGTACGTACCGCCGTTGCGCGGGCAGTACTTCGAGAACCCGTCACCGGTGAACGGTCAGCCGTTCACGGAGGTCGCGCGCGGTACGGCGGAGGACGTGGAGCGGGCGCTCGACGCCGCGCACGAGGCCGCCCCGGGCTGGGGCCGCACATCGGTGACCGAGCGTTCCGACATCCTGCTGAAGATCGCCGCTCGCATGGAGGCGAACGTGGAGCGGCTGGCGGTCGCCGAGAGCTGGGAGAACGGAAAGCCGGTGCGCGAGACGCTGGCGGCCGACATCCCGCTCGCCATCGACCACTTCCGCTACTTCGCGGGCGCGATCCGCGCCCAGGAGGGCTCGCTGGGCGAGGTCGACGACGACACCGTGGCATACCACTTCCACGAGCCGCTGGGAGTCGTCGCGCAGATCATCCCGTGGAACTTCCCGATCCTGATGGCGACGTGGAAGCTGGCCCCCGCCCTCGCCGCGGGCAACGCGGTCGTCCTCAAGCCCGCCGAGCAGACGCCTGCGTCGATCCACTACTGGCTCAGCCTGGTCGCCGACCTGCTGCCGCCCGGCGTCCTGAACGTCGTCAACGGCTTCGGCGCGGAGGCGGGAAAGCCGCTCGCGTCCAGCCCGCGGGTGGCGAAGGTGGCGTTCACGGGAGAGACCACCACCGGGCGGCTGATCATGCAGTACGCCTCGGAGAACATCAAGCCGGTCACGCTGGAGCTGGGCGGCAAGTCACCGAACATCTTCTTCGACGACGTCTGGTCCCGGGACGACGACTTCCGCGACAAGGCGCTCGAAGGCTTCACGATGTTCGCGCTCAACCAGGGTGAGGTGTGCACCTGCCCCTCCCGGGCGCTGGTCCAGCGCGGCTCCTACGCCGAGTTCATGGAGGCCGCCGTCGCCCGCACCGAGCTGATCAAGCCGGGCCACCCTCTGGACACCGACACGATGATCGGCGCGCAGGCGTCCAACGACCAGCTGGAGAAGATCCTGTCCTACCTGGACATCGGGCGGCAGGAGGGTGCCAAGATACTCACCGGCGGTGAACGCATCGAACACGACGGTGAGCTGAAGGGCGGCTACTACGTCCAGCCGACGATCTTCGAAGGTCACAACCGCATGCGGATCTTCCAGGAGGAGATCTTCGGCCCGGTCGTCTCGGTCACGCCCTTCAACGACTTCGACGACGCGATCAAGACCGCCAACGACACCCTGTACGGTCTCGGCGCCGGGGTGTGGACCCGCGACATGAACACCGCCTACCGCGCGGGCCGCGCGATCCAGGCGGGCCGTGTCTGGACGAACTGCTATCACGCCTACCCGGCGCACGCCGCCTTCGGCGGCTACAAGCAGTCGGGGATCGGCCGTGAGAACCACAAGATGATGCTGGAGCACTACCAGCAGACGAAGAACCTCCTGGTGTCGTACTCGCCGAAGAAGCTGGGCTTCTTCTAGACGCCGGCAACGGGCGCCTGGCCAGGGAAGATGCCCGGCAGGCGCCCTTCTCGGCACACATCCAGGGTCTGAGACGGACCTGCTTGTCGTCCCGTTACTCGCCCACGGTCCGTCGGCTTGACGACTGCGTCTGTTCGTCGAGGTTCTGGGCGAACTGCATCCAAGTTTCCGCGTACCGACGGGCCAGGCTCGCCACCAGGGCAGCGCAGTGCGGTGGGACCGCCGCGGTGAGGTCGGACCGCTGCTGCACACCGACGGCGTTCTGGTGCAGCAGCCGCAGCAGGTTTCGTCCCTCCTCCTTGTGGCGCAGGGACGGGTCGCGCCACAGCTTCTCCAGCACGTCGCGGGGATCGCGATCACCGAGATCACCGAGTGGGAACAACGCGCCCTCACGACGGTGTTGGAACGACTCGGCATCCGCCGCCGCCTGCCCGGACGTCGGCGCGCCCCGGCCGATGCCATTTACTGGACAGACGCCCGCGGCCGGCCGGCCCCACCAAGACTTCCCGCAGTCTTCTAGGCGCCCCCGCCCGGGGCGATCAGACCCGTCTCATAGGCGAAGACGACGGCCTGGACGCGATCGCGCAGATCCAGCTTGGACAGGATGCGGCCGACGTGGCTCTTGACCGTGGTCGGGCTCAGGAAGAGCCGGGAGGCCAATTCGGCGTTGCTGAGGCCGGTGGCGAGCAGGCGGAGCACCTCCAGTTCGCGCGGGGTCAGGCCGGAGAGGTCGCGGTGCCGCGCGACGGTCTGGGATTCGTCGTCGTCGGGCACGGCGAAGCGCTCGATCAGCCGACGGGTGATCGTGGGCGCGAGGAGAGCGTCGCCGGACTGCACCATACGCAAGGCGGACACCAGGCGTTCAGGGGTGACGTCCTTGAGCAGGAAGCCGCTGGCGCCGGCCGTTAGCGCGGCTTAGACGTACTGGTCGAGGTCGTACGTGGTGAGGATGATGACCCGGGTCTCCGACGGCCCGTCACCGCCGAGGATGCGCCGGGTGGCCTCGATGCCGTCCATCACCGGCATCCGGATGTCCATGAGGACGACGTCGGGCCGCGTGCGGCGCACCGCTGCGACGGCCTCGGCCCCGTCAGCCGCCTCGGCCGCCACCTCGATGCCGTCCGCAGCCAGAATCATCTGAAACCGGTGCGCACGAGGGCCTGGTCGTCGGCGATGACGGCGCGCAGCGGCGGCCGGTCCCCGGTCATGCCGCGCTCCGCGGGATGCGGGCGGTGACCCGGTAGCCGCCGTTCGGCGTCGGACCGGCCGGCAGTTCCCCGTCGTACACGGCCAGTCGCTCCCGCAGCCCCAGGTGGCCGCGACCGTTGCTCTCCACTGGCGGGGCGTCCTTCACGCCTCCTGTGTCTGTGATCTCGATGTCCAGGCAGTCGTCGGTGTATCCGATGGCGACGGACGCCTCCGCGCCGCGTGCGTGCTTGATCGTGTTGGTCAGTGCCTCCTGCACGACCCGGTACGCCGCGAGGTCCACCCCCGACGGCAGCGGTTCCGACGGCAGCGACACCCCGACGCTCACGGGCGTCCCGGTGGCCCGTACCCGGGCGACCAGCGCGTCGAGCTGCGCCAGCCCCGGCTGCGGCTCCAGTCCGTCGGGTCTCTCGTGATCCGGAGCCGCCAACAGGCCCATCACGTGCCGCAGTTCGGCCATGGCCGCCCTGCCGCCCGCCTCGACGGCCAACAACGCCTCCTTGGACTGCTCGGGCACTACGTCCATCACTTTGCGGGCCGCACCCGCCTGGATCACCATCACGCTGACATTGTGGGTCACGACGTCGTGCAGTTCGGCGGCAATGCGCGCACGCTCCTCCGCGACGGCCCGGCGCGTGGCCTCCTCCTGCGCCTGCTGCAGCTCGGTGACCCGGTCCCGGCTGGACGCCAGCCGCAGTTGCAGGAACCGGACGAGGCTGGCCAGCATCCCGGCCACCAGCAGCACGAATCCCGGGCTGGACCAGCCCGGGAGCAGGGGATCGGCGTTGCGGAACGCGTAACCGGAGAGCGCGGCGGCCATCACCAGGACGGCGATCGCCAGTATCCGGTAACGGCTGTACACGACCGCGCTGTAGGCGCCGACGACACAGGCCAGGACGGTGATCCAGGAGGCGGAGCCGCCGATGGCCAGCGCCGTGCCCAGCACCGTCACGAACGTGGCCAGCGGGAACCGGCGCCTCAGTCCGAGCGGCAGTGTCGACAGAATGACCATGGTCCAGGGGACGGGCGGAGCGTCTTCCTCCACGGGCGCCTGATCGGGGCCGGGCAAGGGCGGCGCCGGCACGCCGGTTCCGACGTCGATCCTGGGAGGGTTCACATCCACCGGCCCGTTACCGGGGTACCGCACCGCCACGTACAGGGCGACGGCGGTCAGCACGACCGCCACCACCACGTCCACGCGCACCGCCCGCTTCGACTGCGGGGCGGACTTCGCCTCGGGACGCAGCGCGTCGATGAGCTGGTGAAGCCGGCGGCGCCGGTCTTGCGTGTCCATCCGTGCATTGTGAGCCGCTCGCTGCCCGGTCCGCGTCCACCTGTCTGATCAGGGCATTGTCTCCGAGGCCTACTCCTCAGGTAGGACTCCCCGGCCGAATCATCCGCTGGGAGGGTCCGAGGTTGGTTCCGCGGCCGACGCGCCGCGCGGACGACAGCTTCTAAGTTCACAGGGTCGGCAACGGCATGTGTCTCTCGCGAGCGTAAGGACGGACAACCCGCATGGATCAAGTGATCGAGCTGGAAGGTGTGGCGAAGCGCTACGACGCCGCCGGTGCGCCGGCGCTCGGACCGCTCACGCTCAGCGTCGCCAGGGGCGAGGCCCTTGCCGTGACGGGCCCTTCCGGCAGCGGCAAGTCCACGCTGCTGAACCTCATCGCCGGCCTGGACAAGCCGACCGAGGGCTCCGTGCTCGTCGCGGGGCGGCGGATCGACCAGTTGAGCGAGCACGCCCTCGCCAAGTTCCGTCGCGAGCACATCGGCATCGCCTTCCAGTTCTTCAATCTCCTGGACGACCTCACCGTCATCGACAACATCCAGCTCCCGGCCCAGCTGACCGGGACGAATCGGCGCGCGGCCGCGGCCCGCGCGGGTGAGCTCATGGAGATGCTGGGCATCCAGAAGCACGCACGCGCCTACCCGGGCCGGCTGTCCGGAGGCGAGCGCCAACGGGTCGGCGTCGCCCGGGCGTTGGTCAACCGTCCCGAGTTGTTGCTGGCCGACGAGCCCACGGGTGCGCTGGACTCCGCCTCGGGCGCGGAAGTCCGCAAGCTGCTGAACGATCTTCACCGCGGTGGCCAGACCATCGTGCTGGTGACGCATGACCTGGCGCTGGCGGAGGCGTGTGCGAGCCGCACGATCCACCTGGTGGACGGTCACCTCGCCCTCGACACGTATGCGCAGGCCGTCCGATGAGCCTCTTCGGTAGTGGAGCGCTGGGCCGAGTCGTACGCTCCGGGGTCGGCCGGCGGCGGGTCCAGACTCTGGTGATCGCCGTGGCCACGATGATGGCCGTGGCCTCGGCCGTGGTGGCCGGGGCCCTGATGGTCGCCGCGGCCGCTCCCTTCGACGACGCCTTCAAGAAGCAGCAGGGCGCGCACATCACCGCGCAGTTCGATCCGGCCAGGACGAGTGCGGCGCAGTTGGAGCGCACCAAGAAGCTGGCCGGCGTCACGGCGAGCGCGGGGCCCTACGCGTCCACGGCGTTCCGCCCGGTGGACCAGTCGGGCTTCCGGATGCCGACGCTGACCGTGGTCGGGCGGTCCGGCGGGGACGCCGATGTCGACCGCGTGGAACTGAAGTCCGGCCGGTGGGCGCAGAAGCCCGGCGAGATCGTGATCGACGCGTCCTTCCAAGGCCCCTCCGTCGACATCGGCTCGACCCTCAGGGCGTCGGACACCCCGAACACCCCGCCCCTGTCGGTCGTCGGGTTCGCCGTGTCGGTCGGCAAGTCCGCCGACGCATGGGCGACCTCAGCGCAGGTCGACGCCCTGGCGGCGCTGGGCAACCCCCTCACGACGCAGATGCTCTACCGCTTCGACTCCGCGAGCACGAAGCAGCAGATCCTCGCCGACCGGGCAAAGCTCGCCTCCTCCGTGGGCTCCGGGGCGCTGCTGGGTACGCAGTCGTGGCTGGACACCAAGCGCGCCGCAGATCAGGGCGCGGCGGCGACCGTCCCGTTCGTGATGGCCTTCGGCGTGCTCGGCATCGCCATGTCGGTGATCATCGTCAGCAGTGTGATCAGCGGTGCGGTCGGCACCAGTCTGCGCAGGATCGGCATCCTCAAGGCCATCGGTTTCACTCCCCGCGAGGTCATCCGCGCGTATGTGACCCAAGCGCTGATCCCTGCCACGGTCGGCATCGCCCTGGGTGTCGTGCTGGGCAACCTGTTGGCGGTGCCGCTGCTGGCGGACACGGAGTCGGTGTACGGCAACGTCTCGCTGTCGGTGGCCTGGTGGGTGGATGTCGCGGTGCCGGCCGCCGCACTGCTCCTGGTGGGGCTCGCGGCGCTGATTCCCGCACGGCGCGCCGGACGGCTGAACACGGTCGAGGCCATCGCGGTCGGCCGGGCGCCGCGCCCGGGGCGCGGTCAGTGGGCGCATCGGGCCATGGGACGGCTGCCGCTGCCCCGGCCGGTGACGTATGGGCTCGCCACTCCCTTCACGCACCCGGTACGCGCCCTCGCGATGCTGCTCGCGGTGGCGTTCGGCACGGTCGCGGCGACCTTCGCGGTGGGACTGACCGCGTCCCTCAACGAGGTCGGCAAGTCGCAGGATCCCGAGAGCCGTGCCGCAGTCACGGTCACGACGGTCAAGCTGAACAACATCGCTCCCCCGCCCCCACCGCCTCCCGCGGGGGGTGGCGCCCCGGCAAGCCCGTCTCCCGTCGCCCCCAGCCCGGCCGGCACGTCCAAGCCCAAGGTGGCCGACCCGGCGAAGGTGCGGGCCGCCGTCAAGTCCGAGGCGGGGCTGGAGTCGTACTACGGCAAGCTCCAGACCGAAGTCGCCGTGGCCGGGGTCTCCGGCGCGGTGGAGGCCAGCCTCTACGAAGGCGACTCGCGCTCCGGCAGCTACGAGATGCTCTCGGGACACTGGATCACCGGGACGGGCCAGGTCGTCGTGCCCACGCGCTTCATGGAACGGACCAGCACCAAGGTCGGGGACACGGTGCGGATGACCTTCGAGAAGGAGAGCGCCGACCTGCGGATCGTGGGTGAGTCCTTCGACACCTCCGGCAATGAGCTGGAGGTCCACGCGGACTTGGCCAACTTCCCGTCGGCCCAGCCCGACACGTTCCTCGTCGACGTGAAGTCCGGTGTGTCGGCTGACGAGTTCGCCCGGAAGCTCGCGGCGGTGGTACAGCCGATGGGCGGTGACGCCACGACCGTCGGGGAATCGGAGCAGAGCGGCGTCATCCTCATCATGGACGCGATGGCGGTGCTGCTCACCCTCATGCTCATCGCCGTGGCCGGTCTCGGCGTGCTCAACTCCGTCGTCCTGGACACCCGCGAACGCGTCCACGACCTGGGCGTCTGCAAGGCGATCGGCATGTCGCCGCGGCAGACGGTGAGCCTCGTGCTCGCCTCGGTGTCCGCGATCGGCGTGGTCGGCGGGCTGCTGGGCGTGCCGGCGGGGTACCTGCTGCACGGCGTCGTCATGCCCGTGATGGGGCGCGCCGTGGGCACCGGTATGCCGTCCCCGGTCCTCGATGTGTACGGGCCGGTCGAACTGCTCCTGCTGGGGCTGGGCGGCGTCGTGCTGGCGATGCTGGGTGCGATGATCCCGGCCGGATGGGCGGCCAGGACCCGCACGGCCACGGCCCTGCGCACCGAGTGACGCCGGGCCCGACAGAGACAGCGTGGAAGGACAGCCCGGCCCAGGAAGGGCCGGGCTGTCCCCGTGCGTACCACTCGGAGCCGCGCGCAGAGTCACTCGGACTGCGCCGCCGGACGGGCCGGGCCTCTGCTCATCGGCAGAGGCCCGGGCGTCACCGAGCGGCCGTACGACGGCTCACGCGCGTCCTGCCCGCGCATACGCCGCAGCACGGGCCTGCCCTTCGGCCGCTGGTCGCTCTGGTCGCCCTGGTCGGCGAGCCAGCCCGCGAGTGCGGCCGGCGTGGGCGAGGTGAAGACCGTACGGATCGGCAGCTCCTCGCCCAGCACCGTACGCACTCGGCTGACCAGGCGCGTGGCCAGCAGCGAATGACCGCCGAGGGCGAAGAAGTCGTCGTCCACACCGACCGTCGGCAGGCCCAGCACCCGTGCGAACGCCTCGCAGAGGATCCGCTCCTGTTCCGTGGCCGGTTCCCGGCCGGCCCCCGCAGACGCCGCGACATCCGGCTCCGGCAGCGCCGCGCGGTCCAGCTTGCCGTTGACCGTCAGCGGAAGCGCGTCAAGGACCACGACCGCCGACGGCACCATGTACTGCGGCAGAGCCTGCGCGACGTGATCGCGCACCGTCCGGCCGAGCGCGCTGTCACCGGCATCCGACCGGTCGCCCGCGGGCACGACGTAGGCCACCAGACGCCCCTCGCCCGACGTGAGCGGAGTGACATCGCGGTCGTGCACGCCATCCGGGCCCATGACGACCCGCACAGTCCGTACGCCGCGCTGGCCGGGGGCGTCGGCCGCGGCGGACGCCCTGGGCCGGGTACAGCTGAAGCCGGCCGTGCTGTACCTGCAGCTCTGTCTGTACGGCCCGACGGAGCGGCAGGCGTCACGGAACGGCCGGCCCCTGGTCTCCGACCGGCATCCGCTGATCGATCCGCTCGCGTATCTGCCGATGTTCGCCTGCGCGGAACGGGAGGACGATCCCGGCGCGGACGTCGAAGCTTGGTGGCGCGGGCAGGAGCCCCGGGGCGCCCGCGCTGTACGCGACTGGCTCGTCGCCCGTACGGCCGGCGCCGACCCATGGCCGCTGGGCACCGACCTCCTGTACCGGGCGACGAGGCCGCCGCAGGACGTACTCGACCATTTGAGCCGCTCGTTCGGCGTGACGCTGCCCAACGCCGTGGTGTTGCTCGACCTGCCCGTCGAGGACGCCCTGGAACGGACCAGGGACCGGAAGAGCGGGGGCGAGTTGCACGAGACGGCGGACCTGTTGTCGCTGGCCCGGCAGCACTACGACACCGCTCTGGCCTGGCTGTCGCGAGCCCGGCCCGAGGTGTCCGTGCACCGTGTCGACTGCCGCGGCCGCACCGCCGCCGAGGTGACCGAGGCGGTTCACGCAGTGGTCACCCGTGAGGGAAAGGACAGAGCACGGCGCTGAGACCTCCGCCGCGGTTCGGGCACTCACACAGTCAAGATCCGGTTCTTCTGATGCCGCACGGGCGGGGTGCCGCGGCAGGAGACAGGCGTGCAGCAGCCCCCTCCCGTCGTCCTGCTTGGATGTGTACGGCGACGGAGGTTCGGCGGTGGCGCGCGAACGCCGACAGGGGGCGACCGCGGCCGGGATTGACCCTCGACCTGGTCAAGGGCTCAGGGTTGCGGACGTGGAGAGTGAGATGCGCAGCATTGGGGAGATGGCCCGCGACAGCGGACTGGGCGTGAGCGCCCTTCGGTTCTACGACCGTGCCGGTGTGCTGGTCCCCGCCTGGGTGGACCCGGTGAGCGGCTACCGCTGGTATGCCGCCGAGCAGCTCGACGAGGCTCGGCTGCTGGCCCGGCTGCGGCGGGCGGGCATGCCGTTGGCGGATATCCGGCTGGTGCTGGCCGGCTGGTCCAGTGCGGACACCGACCTGGTGCGCGGGCTTCTCCGGGCGCACCTGCGCCGCCTCGAGGCGGGGCTGGCCGATGCCCGCGGCGAGTTCTCCACGCTCCGAGCAGCACTCGATCGCAGGGAGAAGCCCATGGCTGTTTCGCCGTCCACCGCCACCGCCACCGCCACCGTCCGCCTGTCCGTCCCCGCGTCCGAGTTGGCCGCCGCGCTGGACGCGGTCCGTTTCGCGGCCGGTGCCGATCCCGAACTCCCGATGCTCGGCGGGGTCCTGTTCGACGTGGAGGGCGACGCGCTCCACCTCGTGGCCACCGACCGGTACCGGATGGCCGTCGCGCGCGCGAGTGCCGCCGGACACGACGGGGCGCGGGCGCAGGTCATCGTGCCCGCCCCGCTCGCCGACGCGATGCGCCCGCTGCTGAGCGGTGACGAGCCCGTCGGCTTCACCGTGGACGTGACCGTGGACGGTGACCGGGTGACGCTGGAGGCCGGGGACCGCCAGGCGGCCGGGCAGTGCCTCGCGTACGACTTCCCCGACTACCGTCGGCTCGTCCACCTTCCCTCCGGGCGACGTGCCCTCATCGACGTGTCCGCCTTCCGTGAGGCGCTGGAGACCGGCCCCGTCCGCGCGAGCGACATGCGCGAGGGGGAAGACGCGGCGCACGGCCTCAGCGTGCTCCGGGTCGTCGACGACGGCACGGTGACCGTCTGCGAGGACGGTGACGACGATCCGGACAACGTCGCCGTCAACCGCGGGTTCCTGCTGGACGCGCTCGCCGCCGGGGGCCGGGACCGGCTGGTCCTGGAGTTCGGCGCCCCGACGGCGCCCCTGGCGATCCGCCGGACGGACGACGAGACGACGTTCTCACTGCTGATGCCGGTCCGCCTGGACGGCTGACGGCCGGGTGCCTGTCCCGACGGGGCGGGCACCCCGAGTACCGCCCCCGCCTCACCGGCCTCGCCACCGCCCTCCGCGAGGTCCTGGTCCTCGCCCCCGTCTCCACCCGTACGGGCTCTTCGCCGAGCCGGTCCTCACGGCGACCGGGCAAGGAGCGCCCTTCGAACCCCGCAGAGCCCGGCCGAACCCGACCATGCCCCGCCAGCCCCATCGAACCCCGTCGGCTCCGCCAAGCCCCCACCGCCCCACCGAGCCCCACCGCCCCACCAAGCCCGCCGATCCCTACCGAGCCCCGCCAAGCGCGCCGATCTCGAACGCCATGGCGATCTGCCCGCCGAGCCGAGCAGATCACCGTAGTATCGGATGATCTCGTGGTGGGGGGAGGCGGGCATGGGCAGGCAGCGTCCCGGTACGCCGACGCTGGAGGAGGTGGCCGCCCTCGCCGGTGTGGGACGGGGCACCGTCTCGAGGGTCATCAACAACGCGGACGGCGTGCGGGACTCGACGCGCCGTGCGGTGCAGCAGGCCATCGCCGAACTGGGGTACGTCCCGAATCTCGCGGCGCGTTCCCTGGCCGGGCACCGCGCGGACGCCATCGCACTGGTCATGACGGAGCCGGACTGGCGGCTGTTCGGGGAGCCGTTCTTCACCGAGATCGTCCATGCGGTCGGCGACGCCCTCACGGACACCCCGGTGCAGTTGCTGCTCACCCTGGTCCGTACGGACGCCGAGCGGCAGCGCTTCGTGGAGTACGCACGCGGCGGACGGGTGGACGGCGTGCTGTTGATGTCCGTGCACGCCGAGGATCCGCTGCCGGACATGCTCGCCAAGGCGGGCCTGCCCACCGTCATGCTGGGGCGGCGTTCCGGCGACGAAAGCGTCACGTACGTCGACGCCGACAACGCCGGCGGCGCGCGCGGCGCCGTCACACACCTGCTGGACGGCGGCAGGATCACGATCGGGGCCATCGGCGGCCCGCCCGACATGTACGTCGCCCAGTGCCGGTTGCGCGGATACCGCGAGGCCCTGGAGCTGGCGGGCGTCGAGGCCAGGCCGTCGCTGGTCGTCGAGGGCGGCGACTTCACGGAGGAGAGCGGGCACCGGGCGGCGGCCGAACTGCTCGCCCGCCATCCGGATCTCGACGCGGTGTTCGCCGCCTCGGACACCATGGCCGCCGGGGCGCTGAACGCGCTGCGCGCGGCGGGCCGACGGGTGCCGCAGGACGTCGCGGTGATCGGTTTCGACGACTTCCAGCCGGCCCGGCCCACGGATCCGCCGCTGACCACCGTCCGGCAGCCGTTGGAGGAGATCGGCCGCACGATGGTGCGGCTCCTGCTCGAGGAAATGGAGGACTCCCCCGTCGCCTGGCGGCACGTCATCCTCCGCACGGAACTGGTGCTCAGGGACTCCGCCTGAGCAACCCGCCCGAGGAGCCGCCCGAGGAGCCGGCCGGGAGCGCTCCCGGCACCCACGGCTCTCACCTGGGGCTTCGAGATTCCTTCGACAACACCCGCACGCACAGTCTTGTCAGGAACATGCGCCGCTTCTAAAGTCACCGGCAACCGGTAAGTGGGAGCGCTCCCATCAGTGGGGAGTTGGGAGCGCTCCCGCACCGGCCCCTCCTTCCCCCGCACCCTCAGGAGAGGCCCCCATGCGACCGTTACGCCCCCAAGCCCGCACCCCGATAGGCCTCTTGGGCGCACTGCTCGCGACCTTCGCCGTCGTCGCGTCGCTCCTGACCGCGGCGGCGCCGGCCCAGGCGGACACGACGATCTGCGAACCGTTCGGAACGACGACGATCCAGGGACGCTACGTCGTCCAGAACAACCGCTGGGGTTCCAGCGCCACCCAGTGCGTCACCGCCACCGACGCCGGCTTCCGGGTCAGCCAGGCCGACGGCTCGGTGCCCACCAACGGGGCGCCGAAATCGTACCCGTCGGTCTTCAACGGCTGTCACTACACGACCTGTTCGCCGGGCACCAACCTCCCCGCCCGCCTCGACACCATCTCCGAGGCGCCCTCCGGCATCTCGTACAGCTATGTCGGCGACGCCGTCTACAACGCCTCGTACGACATATGGCTGGACCCGACTCCCCGCACCGACGGGGTGAACCGGACCGAGATCATGATCTGGTTCAACCGGGTGGGTCCGATCCAGCCCATCGGCTCCCCGGTCGGCACGGCCACCGTGGGCGGGCGGGCCTGGGAGCTGTGGACCGGCAGCAACGGCGCCAACGACGTGCTGTCCTTCGTGGCCCCGTCGGCGATCACCGACTGGAGCTTCGACGTCATGGACTTCGTCCGGGCGACCGTCGCACGCGGACTGGCCGAGGACGACTGGTACCTGACGAGCGTCCAGGCCGGTTTCGAGCCGTGGCAGAACGGCGCCGGACTGACCGTGAACTCCTTCTCCTCGACCGTCGAGACCGGCGGCGACCCCGGCACCCCCGACCCCGGAGGCCCCGGCGACCCAGCGGCGTGCGAGGTGACGTACGGCACGAACGTCTGGCAGAACGGCTTCACCGCGGACGTCACCGTCACCAACACGGGCACAGCCCCCGTCGACGGCTGGCGGCTCGCCTTCACCCTGCCCACCGGCCAGCGGATCACCAACGCCTGGAACGCCTCCCTCAACCCGTCCACGGGCGCCGTCACGGCGACCGGCATGGGACACAACGCACGGATCGCTCCGGGCGGCAGCCTGACGTTCGGCTTCCAGGGCACCCACAGCGGCGCGTTCGCCGAGCCGGACGGCTTCGCCCTGAACGACGCCTCCTGCACCACGGCATAGCGGCCGCGCACCACCCACCGCCCCCCTCGCCCGTCCGGTCGACGCACCCTCCCCGGACGGGCGAGGGTTCCACCTGACTGTCATGAACGGACCGCTCACCGAACGGACCGCTCACCGAACGGGCCACTCACGATCGGAAGACCCGGCACGCGGAAACCGGAAGACCCAGCACCCGGAAACAGGAGACCCCCTATGGCTCGACGCAGCAGACATCTCCCCGGATACATCTCCCTCGCGGCGGTACTGGCCACCCTGCTCAGCGCACTCGGCGTGACCTTCCTGCTCGGACAGGGGCGGGCGGACGCGCACGGCGTGGCGATGATGCCGGGCTCGCGCACCTATCTCTGCCAGTTGGACGCCAAGACCGGCACCGGTGCCCTTGACCCGTCGAACCCGGCGTGTCAGAGCGCCCTCGACCAGAGCGGTGCGACGGCGCTGTACAACTGGTTCGCCGTGCTCGACTCCAACGCGGGCGGACGCGGCGCCGGTTACGTGCCGGACGGCACTCTGTGCAGCGCCGGCGACCGGTCACCGTACGACTTCTCCGCCTACAACGCCGCCCGCGCCGACTGGCCCCGGACGCACCTGACGTCCGGCTCGACGATCCAGGTGAACTACAGCAACTGGGCCGCCCACCCGGGTGACTTCCGGGTCTACCTCACCAAGCCCGGCTGGTCGCCCACGTCCGAGCTGGGCTGGGGCGACCTGGAGCTGATACAGACGGTGACCGACCCGCCCCAGCAGGGCTCGGCGGGCGCCGACGGAGGCCACTACTACTGGGACCTGGCGCTGCCCTCGGGCCGCTCGGGTGACGCGCTGATCTTCATGCAGTGGGTGCGTTCGGACAGCCAGGAGAACTTCTTCTCCTGCTCGGACATCGTCTTCGACGGCGGCAACGGCGAAGTGACCGGCATCGGCGACTCGGGCGGCACCCCGACGACCCCGCCGCCCACGACCCAGCCTCCTACGACGCCGCCGCCCACCCACTCCGGTTCCTGCATGGCGGTCTACAACGTGGAGAACTCCTGGAGCGGCGGCTTCCAGGGCTCCGTCGAGGTGATGAACCACGGCACGGAGCCGCTGAACGGCTGGGCCGTGCAGTGGCGGCCGGGCGGCGGGACCACGCTCGGCGGTGTGTGGAACGGCTCGCTGTCCAGCGGTGACGATGGCACGGTCACGGTCCGGAACGTGGACCACAACCGGGTCGTGCCACCGGACGGCAGCGTGTCCTTCGGCTTCACCGCCACGTCCACGGGCAACGACTTCCCCGTGGGAACGATCGGCTGCGTGGCGCCGTAACGCGACCGGGGGAGGTGCCGCGCCCGGTCGCGCGGCGCCTCCCCCGGGCCTCCGGTGCGGGCTCCGACCTCACGTGCCGGTTACGAATCGCTCAACCTCTGGTTGCGGCGCGGTGATCGGGCGACGATGGTGCCATGACTCTGGCCCAGCACGCCTTTGAGCGGCTGCATGCCTGGCCCGACCTCGCCTCGGGTCCGGCCAGTTGCGGAACCGGACGGGCGCTGCGCTCCGTCCGCGAAGAGATCGTCCACTTCCACTCGGAGCGGGACGTGGACCTCCACCTCACCCAGCAGGCCATCCAGCGCTTCCAGTACGACCTCGGCGGCTCCAGCGCCATCCGCCTGGTCCCCGGCTCCCGGTGGGTGACCGTGCACCTGGACTGCGACGCGGACGTGGACCTGCTGCTGAGCCTGGTGAGCATCGCGCTGAAAGCACATCAGACCCGGCCCTCGACGGATCTGCCGTCGATGTGCAACTTCCACCGCGTCACCGTGCTCCCCCGCTCCACGGCCGGGGAGACCTGAGGGACTCCGACGGCGGCGCCCGCGCCGGAGGGGCACCGCCGCTCCCGGCCTCAGTGGTCCGCCGGCCGCTCCGCGCCGCGCCGCATGCCGGCCGCGGCGAGCACCGCGCCGAGCACGCACAGGACGCCGGTGACGATCACGGCCAGATGGACGCCGTTCAGGAAGGCCTGCCCGCTGCCCTCCACCACGGCGGCCCGCAGGCCGGCCGGCATGTCGCCGGAGACCGGTGCCACGCCCATCGCCACGGCGTCCTCGGCCTCCATCAGGCCGTGGGCCACGGCCGGGGGGACACCCGCGCCGGTCAGCTCCCCGGTGAGCGTGGCACCCACCCTGGCGCTGATCAGGGAGATCAGCACGGACGTGCCGAGCGCGCCACCGATCTGCAGGGTCGTGGCCTGCAGACCGCCGGCCACGCCGCCGTCCCGCACGGGGGCGTTGCCGACGATGGCGTCGGAGGAGGCGGCCATCACCATGCCGACGCCGAGGCCGAGCGCGATGAACGGCGGCCACATGGTGGCGTAGGGGGAGTCGGTCTGCCAGGTGAGCATGCCGAAGCAGGAGGCCGCCTGGAGGAGCATGCCCAGCGGCATGGTCAGCCGGGGCCCGAAACGCTGGGTGAGGGCCGCGCCCAGCGGTGAGGCGACCAGCGAGGCGAGGCTGAGCGGGAGTGTCCGCACGCCCGCCTCGACCGGCGTGAAGCCGCGCACGTTCTGCAGGTACAGCATGACGAAGAAGATCACGCCGAGCATGACGAAGAAGTTCAGCGCGGTGATGACCGCGCCGATCGTCAACGCACGGCTGCGGAACAGGCGCATCGGCAGCAGCGGGTGCTCGACGCGGGTCTCGTACCAGCCGAAGACGACCAGGAGCACGAGCCCGGCGGCGACGGCGCCCAGGGTGCCGGCGGAGGTCCAGCCCCAGGTCTCGCCCTTGACGACGCCGAAGACCACGGCGGGCAGGCCGAGGGCCAGCAGCACCAGGCCGGGAATGTCGAAGCGTTCCCGGCCGCCCGCCGCGTTGCGGCTCTCGGGCAGGACGAGGACGCCGAAGGCGATGGCGAGGACTCCGATGGGAGCGTTGACGTAGAAGACCGACTCCCAGTTGACGTGCTCCACGAGGAGACCGCCGACGATGGGGCCGAGGGCCGTCGCGACGGCGGAGACCATGGCCCATACGCCCACGGCCATGCCGAACTTCCCGGGCGGGAACACGGAGCGCAGCAGGCCGAGGGTGTTGGGCATCAGCAGTCCGCCGAAGGCGCCCTGGAGGGCGCGGAAGGCGACGACGCCCTCGATCGAGTCGGACAGGCCGATGGCGACGGAGGCGAGGGTGAAGCCGGCGACGCCCACGAGGTAGTGGGTGCGCCGGCCGAACCGGTCGCCGAGCTTGCCGCCCAGGATGAGGGTGGCGGCGAGCGCGAGCAGATAGGAGTTGGTCACCCACTGCAGCTGCGCGGTCGACGCGTGCAGGTCGCGGCCGATCTCGGGGTTGGCTATGGCGACCACGGAGCCGTCGAGCTGGACCATGAACAGTCCGAACGCGACGGCGAGGAGGGTCAGCCAGGGGTTTGACCGCAGCCGGCCGGCCACCGGCGGGGCGGGCTCGGCCGCGGGCATGACGGGGTGATCCACGGACGTGGACGGCATGGATGAGCCTTCTCTTCAGGTTCAGGGGGTGGTGCGCGGGAGGCTGGACGGCCCACCGGAGCGCGCGGCGGAGCGGCCCCCAGGAGCGCGTCAGGCCGGCCCGGGGCGCGACGGTGTGCCCCGGGCCGGCGGAGAGTGCGCGGGCCTCGCCCGGTCAGCGGGCGGCGGGGTGGAGGTGTCGCGTCAGTGCGTCGAGCGCGTCCAGGGCGGAGCCGAGCGCGCCCTGCTGGCCCTCGGTGAGGGAGGTCAGGGCGTGGCGGATGAACACGGTCTCCAGTTCCCGCACCTCGGACAGCCGCTCACGGGCCGTGGCGGTGAGGTGGAGGTGGGCGACCCGCTTGTCGGCGCTGTCCTGCCTGCGCTCCAGGTCACCCTGCTCGGTGAGCTGGGAGACCAGGGCGCTGACGTTGTTCGGCTTCATCAGCAGGGCCTCGGCGGCCTCGCGCACCGTGGCGCCCTCGCGCTGGGCGACGAACCGCAGCAGCGCGAGCCGGCCCTCCGGGGGCTTGGGGTGCGGGTACCGGGCGGCGACCTGTCGGTCCAGCGCCCTGTGCAGCGCGGGAAGGCATGCCGCGAGCCCGGAGGCCACACGGTCGATGTCCCGGCGAGGGGTGCTGGAGTCGGTCACCCGGACATGATAGGTATGAGCGGATAGGTATGTCAAAAGATATACGTCGCCCGCATGTCGGCAGAGGCGCAGGCCGGAAGGGGTGGAGCCGGGTGTGCAACCCACTCGCAACCTTCCCCGTGATGCCATGCAAGGCATGCGCGACACATACGAGGAGACGCCCCGCGTCGAGCTCACCGCCGAGGCGGCCCTGCTGCTGCGGCGGCTCCGCGAGGCGCACGGACCGCTGATGTTCCACCAGTCCGGCGGATGCTGCGACGGCAGCGCCCCCATGTGCTACCCGGCCGGCGAGTTCCGTACCGGCGGTGCGGACGTCCTGCTCGGGGAGCTGGTCGTCGAGGGCGTCGAGGAGCCGGTGGAGTTCTGGATGTCGCGCATCCAGTACGAGGCGTGGAGCCACACCCGGCTGACCGTCGACGTCGTCGCGGGCCGGGGCAGCGGCTTCTCACTGGAGGCGCCGGAGGGCGTGCGTTTCCTCATCCGATCCCGCGTCGTCGACGCATAGGCCGTCCCCCGGACCGCCAGGGCCTGGCGCGCTGCCCCCGAGGCGTACGTCATGTGACGGGACATCAGGGGGCGTGTGACCGATCGCTGGAGTTCCTCCTCACCACGACAGGACAGCACCGGCGACACTCGCCCCTGTCACGGTCTGAGACTGCCGACGATTTCCGCCGTCGCGGTCAGACCGCTGCTGATGGTCGGGGCGATGCTCGTGCTCGCCAGGTAGAAGCCGAGCAGCAGGCACACCAGTGCGTGCGAGACCTTCAGCCCTCCGTTGCGCAGGAAGATCACCGCCAGGACGGACAGCAACAGCACCACTGAGATGGAAACGGCCATCGTCAACCTCCTCCGCCACGTCCGCTTCGCGGCGTTCGGCCGCAAGTGTGGCGTAGCGGAGGGTTCGTCCGGGCGGCTGACCTGTCCTCCGAACGAGTGGTGTCCCGCCGGTCCTACGCGTCCCGGTGGGCGTCGAGGAACGTCTCGAGGCCGGCTAGGTCGTCGGTGTTGAGGTGGTCGACCCCGGCGGCGAGCAGTTCCGTCCACACGGCGTCCCGTGCGGGGCCCGCCACGTCGGGCGTGGCCCAGAACCGCACCCGCTGTCCGCGGGCGTGCGCCGCGCCGACGATGTCCCGCAGCTTGCGCCGCTCCGCCGCCGGAAAGGCGCCCACTCCCCGCCAGGTGAAGTTGAGCGTCCAGTTGTCGCTGATCAGCGGGATCAAGGAGGCCGGAGCCGAGCCGCCGAGGTCGGTGAGACGGCCGTCGTAGAAGGCGCGGCGCGTGCGCTGGGCCGCCATGGGCGCACGGGCCGCCCGGTCACCGGAGACCACCGCGGTGACCGCGCCGGGGAACACCCTTCCGTGGGCGTAGGTGGTGAACAGATGCCTGTAGCGGCGCAGATGCCGGTCGAGTTCGAGGTACGTCGACGATCCCTCGGTCTTGATGTCGATCAGGAGCTGCAGGGCGCGGCGGTCCCGCCGGTACACCCTGCCGTGGTGGGCGCGGACGCGGGCGGCGAGGGGGTCGAGGTAGAGGGACTCCAGAGTGCGGGACGGGTCGAGGCCCTCCGGGTCGTGGGCGACCAGGAGTTGGCCGTCGACCAGGTGGATGTCGGCCTCGACGCTGCCGAAACGGTGGTCGAGGGCGTCGAGCAGGGGACGGGGGTGCTCGTAGTCGTTGTGGGCGTGGGCTCGCCACAACGGGCGCGGCCCGTGCCTGCCCTCGTTCGCCAGCGCGGTGCCGGCAGGCAGGGCGACCGCGCCCGCGAGGGCGGCGCCGAGGGTGGTGAGGGCTCTGCGTCGGGTGGTGAGGGCCATGCTCTGCCTCCCTGGAAGTGCCGTACGGGACGCCTGTGAGTATGGAGTCCCGATGCCTTCAGGGAGCAGAGCCGTGCGGGGAGTTGGCCGGACCGCCGCCGGTCGTTCACTTCGCCGGGCCGGCGGGACAGGTGCCGGACACGGAAGTGCCCGCCCCGGGTGGGGCGGGCACTTCGCTTGTCGGGGGGGACGGGTCAGGGGGCCCGCAGGTCGACCAGTTCGGCCAGCGCCGCCCGGTGGGTGCCCGCCGCGCCGTAGGCGATCGAGTCGGCCTTGGCCCGCTTCAGGTACAGGTGGACCGGGTGCTCCCACGTCATGCCGATGCCGCCGTGCAGTTGCAGCGCCTCCTCGCCGGCGTGGACGGCGACCCGGCCCGCGTACGCCTGGGCCACGGCGACGGCCACGTCGGTGTCCTCGCCGGTCGCCAGCGCGTCGGCCGCGTTGCGGGCGGCGGCACGCAGGCCCGCGACCTCGAGCCACAGCCCGGCGAGCCGGTGCTTGAGTGCCTGGAACCCGCCGACCTGGCGATTGAACTGCCTGCGCTCCTTGAGATAGCGGACCGTCTCGGTCAGCAGCCAGTCGGCGAGGCCCAGTTGCTCGGAGGCGAGCAGACCGGCACCGGCCCGCAGGGCGCGCCGTACGGCGGGTCCGGCCTCGCCGAGCCGTCGCCCGGGCGCGCCGTCGAGAGTCACGCGTGCCACCGGCCGGGTCAGGTCCAGGGACACCTGCGGGGTGACGGTCACGTCGGCGGCGCGGACCGCGTACAGCCCCCCGTCGTCCGCGGGCACCAGCAGCACGTCGGCGACGGCCGCGTCGGCGATACCGGTCAACTCCCCGTGCAGGCGTCCCTCTTCGAGGCGCACGTGCGGTACGGCGGCGCCCGGTGCGACGTGCAGCCCGACGGCGAGCGCGGCGACGGTCGTCGCGGACGCCAGCTCGGTGAGCAGGTCGTCGGGCCCGCAGGCCAGCAGCGCCTCGGTGGCGACGACGGCACTCGTCAGATACGGCACCGGCGCGACCGCGCGCCCCAGTTCCTCGAGGACCACGGCGGTTTCCCGGTGGGTGGCACCCTGGCCGCCCAGCTCCTCGGGGATCAGCAGGCCCGCGAGGCCCATCGAGTCGGAGAGGGCCTTCCAGAGCGCCACGTCGTGCGCGGTGGCGGACTCGGTGCGGGCGATGACGCCCGCCGGGTCGCAGTGATCGGTGAGCAGGTCCCGGACGGCGGCGCGCAGCGCCTCTTCCTCCTCCGAGTAGAGCAGACCGGGTTCCGACTGTGCGCTCATCGGGCGAGGTCCTTCCATGCGACGTCCTTGTCGGTGCGCGGCTCGGCGGGCAGGCCCAGGACGCGCTCGGCGACGATGTTCAGCAGGACCTCGCTGGTCCCGCCCTCGATGCTGTTGCCCTTGGAGCGCAGGTAGCGGTACCCGGCGTCGCGGCCGGTGAAGTCCACGTGTTCGGGGCGGCGCATGGTCCAGTCGTCGTACAGCAGGCCCTCCTCGGCGAGGAGTTCGACCTCCAGCCCGCTGATCTCCTGGTTGAGGCGGGCGAAGTTCAGCTTCATGCCGGCGCCCTCGGGGCCCGGCTGGCCGGCCACCAGCTGCTGGCGCAGGCGTACGCCGGTGAGGCGGGCGACCTCGGCCTCGACCCACAGGCCGAGCAGCCGCTGGTGCAGGTCGTGGGTGCGCAGTTCGGGGCGTTCCCGCCAGGTCGCGGCGATCTTGCCGATCATGCCGCCCTCGCGGGGGATCGGGGTGCCGCCGATGGCGACGCGCTCGTTGTTCAGCGTGGTCTGCGCGACCCGCCAGCCGTCGCCGGTCTCGCCCAGGCGGCGGGAGTCGGGGATGCGGACGCCGCTGAGGAACACCTCGTTGAACTCGGCCTCACCGGTGATCTGGCGCAGCGGCCGGACCTCGACACCGGGGTCGGTCATGTCGCACACGAAGTACGTGATGCCCCGGTGCTTGGGCACGTCCGGGTCGGTGCGGGCGATGAGGATGGCCCAGCGGGCGAGGTGCGCGCTGGAGGTCCACACCTTCTGCCCGTTGACGACCCAGTCCTCGCCCTCACGGACCGCCCGCGTGCCGAGGGCGGCGAGGTCGGAACCGGCGCCCGGCTCGCTGAACAGCTGGCACCAGACCTCCTCGCCGGTCCACAGCGGGCGCAGAAGACGCTGCTTCTGCTCCTGGGTGCCGTACTGGAGGATGGTCGGGGCGGCCATCCCGAGGCCGATGCCGATGCGCCGGGGGTCGTTGTCGGGGGCGCCCGCGGCCGTCAGTTCGGCGTCCACGACGGCCTGGAGGGAGCGGGGGACGCCGAGCCCGCCGAGTCCCTCCGGGTAGTGCACCCAGGCCAGTCCGGCGTCGAAGCGGGCCCGGAGGAAGTCCAGGCGGTCGGTGGTGGCCGGTGGATGCGCGGCCAGCAGTTCCTTCGTACGGTGGCGCAGTTCCGCTGCGTCGGTCATGCGGCGGCTCCCTTCTCCAGCTTCTCCGGTACGACGGCCACCCGGCCGGTCGTCCTGCCGTCGGCGACGCGCTGCACGGCGTCGGCGGCCCCGCCGAGCGGTACCCGCTCGCTCACCAGCGGCTTGATCGCGCCCCGTGCGGCCAGCCCGGTGAGCTGTTCGTGGCAGTGCTGGACCAGCTCGGGGTTCTTGGTGTTGTACAGGCCCCAGTGCAGGCCGAGGACGGCGTAGTTCTTCACCAGGGCGTGGTTCAGCGCGGGGCTGGGGATGGTGCCGCTCGCGAAGCCGACGACCACGATCCGGCCCTCGAAGGCGACGACCTTGGCGGACTGGGCGTAGGCCTGGCCGCCCACCGGGTCGTAGACCACGTCGGCGCCCCGGCCGCCGGTGGCCTCCTTCACGGCGGCGACGACGTCCTCGCCGCGCCGGTCGACGACCACGTCGCAGCCCAGCTCGCGCGCGACGGCCGCCTTCTCGGGGCCGCCGACGACACCGATGACGGTGGCACCGGCGGCCTTGCCGAGCTGCACGGCCGCGCTGCCGACCCCTCCGGCGGCGGCGTGGACGAGCAGCGTCTCGCCGGCCTCCAGCCGGGCCCGGCGGTGCAGGCCGAACCAGCCGGTCTGGTAGCCGATGTGCAGGGCGGCGGCCTCGGCGTCGTCGAGGGCGTCCGGGGCGGGCAGCAGGGCGCGGGCGTCCGCGAGGGCGTACTCGGCGAAGCCGCCGTGCGGCAGCGCGGGGTTGGCGATGACGCGGCGCCCGTTCTCGGTCTCGCCGCAGATCTCCACGCCCGGTGTGAACGGCAGCGGCGGCCTGACCTGGTACTGGCCCCGGCACAGCAGGGCGTCCGGGAAGTTGATGTTCGCGGCGCGGACCCTGAGCAGGACCTGGCCGTCGCCGGGCGTCGGCGGTGCCACGTCCCCGAGGCGCATCACCTCGCCCGGCTCGCCGTTCTCGTGCACCTGCCATGCCTGCATGCGGGGCCTCCACCGACTGCGTCGTCCGACCGGGTCTCTCGCATACTAAGCGGTCGCTTGCCGATCAGGGAACAGGTCGCGGGCAGTCGCCGGGTCACAGCCGGTGAGCCGTCGCGCGGGCGGGGGCGAGCGGGCACGCGACTGCACCCGGCGGCCGGCCGGCCGTCACGACCGCGCCGCGGGCCGCGCCCGTACGTGCATGCGCTCCCCCTGCGGGCCGAACAGGCTGAGGAACTCCGCCGGCCCCTCCCCCGTCGACCCGAACCAGTGCGGCACCCGGGTGTCGAACTCGGCGGCCTCCCCCGCCGACAGCACCACGTCGTGGTCGCCGAGCACGAGCCGCAGCCTGCCGGAGAGGACGTACAGCCACTCGTACCCCTCGTGGGTCCGCGGGTCCGGCTCCTCCTGGCGCCGGGGCTCCAGCACCTTGAACGCCTGAAGCCCACCCGGCTGCCGGGTGAGGGGCCAGTGGGTGCGGCCGTGACGCACGATCGGCTCGGCACGCACCCGGGGGTCGCCGACCGGCGGGGCGCCGACGAGTTCGTCCAGCGGCACCTGGTGGGCCTGGGCGATCGGGAGCAGCAGTTCGAGACTCGGCTTGCGCAGGCCCGACTCCAGCCGCGACAGGGTGCTCACCGAGATGCCGGTCGCCTCGGACAGCGCGGCGAGGGTCACCTCCCGCTCCTTGCGCACCTGGCGGAGCCTTGGTCCGACACCGGCGAGAACGTCGTCTGCAGTCATGCCCTTATTGCAGTTCCGGCAAATGTATTTGTCAATCCCGTACCCTCCGAGAGACCTTCTACGTGGAGGTGGTCACCGTGACCCAGAACCTGAATTTGACCGACAAGTACGACGTGGTGGTGGTCGGCGGTGGTGCGGCCGGCCTGTCCGCCGCGCTCGTCCTGGGGCGCGCGCGGCTGCGCACCCTGGTCGTCGACGCCGGTGAGCCGCGCAACGCGCCCTCGGACCACATGCAGGGCTACCTGACCCGGGACGGCATGTCACCGGCCGAGTTCCTGGCGCTCGGCCGGGAGGAGATCGCGCGGTACGGCGTGGAACTCGTCCGCGACCGGGCGGTGGACGTGGAGCGGGGCGAGGACTTCGCCGTGGAGCTGGCCGGCGGTCGGACCGTGCACGCCCGGCGGCTGATCGTCACGACCGGGCTCCGGGACGAACTGCCGGTGGTAGCCGGTGTCGCCGAGCGGTTCGGCCGGGACGTGCTGCACTGCCCGTTCTGCCACGGCTGGGAGGTGCGCGACGAGCGCTTCGGCGTCCTCGCCACCAGCCCGCTCAGCGTGCACCAGGCGCTGATGGTGTCCCACTGGTCGCACGACGTGACGCTCTTCCTGCACACGGTCGCCGAGGAGGAGCTGGCCGACGACGATCTGCGCCGGCTGGCCGCGGCAGGTGTCAAGGTGGTTCCCGGCGAGGTCGCGGCCCTGCGGGTCGAGGACGACCGGCTGACCGGGGTCGGGTTGGCGGACGGCACGGTGCACGACCGCTCGGTGGTGTTCGTCGGCCCCAGGGCCGTACCCCGGACGGACCTGATGGAGCGGCTGGGCGCCGAGTTGCAGGAGACCCCGTTCGGGTCGTACCCCGTGGTGGACCCGACGGGCCGGACCAGCGTGCCCGGCGTGTGGACCGCCGGCAACGCCATGGGGTTCGGCGAGCAGGTCGTCCACGCGGCGAGCGGCGGCTACCGCGCGGCGGCGGCGATCGTCGGCGACCTGATCATGTCGGACCTGGACGCGGCCATCGCGGACTAGGTCCGTCGTTCGGATCAGGTCGCAGGAGTCGCAGGAGGGTGACGCAGCTGGTCGACGCAGCTCTCTTTGCCCTGATCGGCCCCCGCCGGCGTTGCCGACGTTCGTGATCAGCACACCTGGGCAGGGGACCGGGCACGCCCGACGCCGAGGTCCGGCACGGCCCGCCACGAGGACGCCGCCGACACCCCGGCAGCCGGGGGATGCCGGCACCGCGGCCTCGGTGCCCGTCCGCCGCGCCGCCGGGGTCAGCCCGGGGGCCGTCCGCCGCCCGGACGACGTGGGCGCTCGGCCGCGGGCCGCCCGGGGGTGCGGGCCGGCCCCGGCGGGCGTGTCGCGTCGGGCACCGCACCGGCGGACGCGGCGTACGGGCCGCGGGGGTGTGTCCCCGCCCTGCCCGGTGCACCATGGCTGCATGCTGCTCGCCCGGTTGGCCCAGGTGTCCCGGGAGGTCGCCGCCACCTCGGCGCGGTCCCGGAAGACCGCCCTGCTCGCGGAGCTGTTCCGGGAGGCGGAGGCGGCGGACGTGCCGATCGTCATCCCCTACCTGGCGGGGCGGCTCCCCCAGGGCCGGATCGGCGTCGGCTGGAAGGTGCTCGGCCGCCCGGTCGCGCCCGCCGCGGAGCCGACCCTGACCGTGCGTGAGGTGGACGCCCTGCTCACGCGGCTCGGTGCGGTGTCCGGCACCGGTTCGCAGGCCGAGCGGTCGCGTCTGGTCGGCGAGCTGATGGGCGCGGCCACCGAGGACGAGCAGCGCTTCCTGGTCGGGCTGCTCACCGGCGAGGTCCGGCAGGGCGCCCTGGACGCGGCCGCCGTCGAAGGCCTCGCCGCGGCGACCGACGCGCCCCCGGCGGACGTACGGCGGGCCGTGATGCTCGCCGGCTCGCTGCAGACGGTGGCCGAGGCCCTGCTCTCCGACGGGCCGGGCGCCCTGGAAGGGTTCCGGCTCACCGTCGGCCGGCCGGTCCTGCCGATGCTCGCCCACAGCGCCTCCTCGGTCGCCGAGGCGGTCGGCAAGCTCGGCCCAGCGGCCGTCGAGGAGAAACTGGACGGCATCCGCGTCCAGGTACACCGGGACGGCGACACCGTACGGCTCTACACCCGCACCCTGGACGACATCACGGACCGGCTCCCCGAGGTCACCGCCGCCGCCCTCGCACTGCCCGGCGAGCGGTTCATCCTGGACGGCGAGGTGATCTCCTTCGACGAGGGAGGCCGCCCCCGCTCCTTCCAGGAGACGGCCGGACGGGTCGGCTCCCGCACGGACGTGACCACGGCCGCGCGGGCGGTGCCCGTCTCCGTCGTGTTCTTCGACGCGTTGTCCGTCGACGGCCACGACCTGCTCGACCTGCCGCTGGCCGAGCGGCACGCGGAGCTGGCCCGGCTGGTCCCCGAACCGGCCCGGGTGCGGCGCACCCTGGTGCCCGGGCCCGAGGCGACGGGGGCCGCCGAGGAGTTCCTCGCCGAGACACTGAAGCGCGGTCACGAGGGCGTCGTGGTCAAGGGGCTCGACGCCTCCTACAGCGCGGGGCGGCGCGGCGCGTCCTGGCTGAAGGTCAAGCCCGTCCACACGCTCGACCTGGTCGTGCTGGCCGCCGAGTGGGGCCACGGCCGCCGCACCGGCAAGCTCTCCAACCTGCACCTCGGCGCCCGCGCCGCCGACGGCTCCTTCACCATGCTCGGCAAGACCTTCAAGGGCATGACCGACGCCCTGTTGACCTGGCAGACGGACCGCCTGAGCCGACTGGCCGTCGAGGAGCACGGCTGGGGCGTGACCGTACGCCCCGAACTCGTCGTGGAGATCGCCTACGACGGTCTCCAGCGCTCCACCCGCTATCCGGCCGGCGTCACCCTCCGCTTCGCCCGCGTGGTCCGCTACCGCGAGGACAAGCGCCCCGAGGAGGCGGACACGGTGGACACCCTGCTCGCCGCGCACCCCGAGGCGGCCCCGTGAGGCGCAGCGCGGGCCTCCTGCTGTACCGGCGCGCCCCCGGCCGGGGACTTCAGGTGCTCCTCGGCCACATGGGAGGCCCCTTCCACGCCCGCCGGGACGCCGGCGCGTGGACCGTCCCGAAGGGCGAGTACGAGCCCGCCGAGCCCGCCTGGGAGGCGGCGCGGCGGGAGTTCGAGGAGGAGCTGGGGCTGCCGCCGCCCGACGGCGAGGCCGTTGCGCTCGGGGAGGTCCGGCAGGCGGGCGGGAAGGTCGTCACGGCCTGGGCGGTCGAGGCGGATCTCGATCCGGCGACGGTCGTCCCCGGCACGTTCCGCATGGAGTGGCCGCCGAGGTCGGGGCGGACCGAGGAGTTCCCCGAGCTGGACCGGGTGGCGTGGTTCACCGTGGACCGGGCGCGTGAGGTGATCGTGAAGGCCCAGACCGCGTTTCTCGACCGGCTGGCTGAGCACTCGCCCTGACGGGCCCCGTCCGCGTTGCGGCACCCACCACGGCGGGTCAGGGTCGGAAGCACGAAAGCGCACCCAGGGAGGTCGGCCATGCCCATCGCGACGGTGAACCCGGCGAACGGCGAGACGCTCAGGACGTACGAGGCCATGGGCGAGGAGGAGATCGAGCGCCGGCTCCAGCTCGCGGAGGCCACCTTCCGCACGTACCGGACGACGGGGTTCTACGAACGGGCCGGGCTCATGCGCCGGGCCGCCGATCTTCTGGAGGCGGACCGGAAGGAGATCGGGAAAGTCATCACCACGGAGATGGGCAAACCGGTCAAGCAGGCCCGCGCGGAGGCCGCCAAGTGCGCCAAGGCCATGCGCTGGTACGCCGATCACGCGGCGGAGCTGCTGGCCGACGAGGAGCCCGCCGAGGCGGACGTGAAGGACTCCGGCGCCTCCCGCGCCCTGGTCCGCTACCGGCCGCTGGGCCCGGTGCTCGCGGTGATGCCGTGGAACTTCCCGCTGTGGCAGGTGATCCGGTTCGCGGCGCCCGCGCTGATGGCGGGCAACGTCGGGCTGCTCAAGCACGCCTCGAACGTGCCGCAGACCGCCCTCTACCTGGAGGACCTGTTCCACCGGGCGGGCTTCCCCGAGGGCTGCTTCCAGACGCTGCTCATCGGCTCGGCCGCCGTCGACGACATCCTGCGGGACGAGCGGGTGCGCGCCGCCACCCTCACCGGAAGCGAACCCGCCGGCCGCGCGGTCGCCTCCACCGCCGGGGAGATGATCAAGAAGACGGTGCTGGAGCTGGGCGGCAGCGACCCGTTCGTGGTCATGCCGTCCGCCGACGTGGACCGGGCCGCCCAGGTGGCGGTGAACGCGCGCACGCAGAACGCCGGGCAGTCGTGCATCGCCGCCAAGCGGTTCATCGTGCACACGGACGTGTACGACGCCTTCGTCGCACGCTTCACCGAGGGCATGAAGGCGCTGACGGTCGGCGACCCGATGGACGAGGGGACCGAGGTCGGCCCGCTCTCCAGCGAGCAGGGCGTGAACGACCTCGTCGAACTGGTCGACGACGCGGTGCGCGGCGGCGCGAGTGTGCTGTGCGGAGGCGAACGCCCCGACGGCCCCGGCTGGTACTACCCGCCGACCGTGCTGGCCGGCGTGACCCGCGACATGCGCATCCACCGCGAGGAGGCCTTCGGCCCGGTCGCCACGCTGTACCGGGCGGCCGATCTGGACGAGGCGGTGCTGATCGCCAACGACACGGACTTCGGGCTCAGTTCCAACGTCTGGACCCGCGACGACACCGACGTGGACCGCTTCGTACGGGACCTGGAGGCGGGCGGCGTGTACGTCAACGGGATGACCGCGTCCCACCCGGCGTTCCCGTTCGGCGGGGTCAAGCGCTCGGGCTACGGGCGTGAGCTGTCCGGGCACGGAATCCGGGAGTTCTGCAACATCACCACCGTATGGCACGGAGCGTGAGCCTTCCGCGACTACGATCCCCATTGTGAACCGCGAAGTGACCCTGCCTCTGATCGTCGACGACCGCGGTACTTTGCAGGTCGCCGCGTCCGACGTGAGCAAACTGCTGCGTACGGTGGGCGGGCGATGGCTGCGGCTGGTGGAGGCCGGCGAGGTGAGTCTGGACGAGGACACGGTCGCGGCCCTCACCATCGAGCTCGCCAAGCTGGCCGACCGGATCGACGTGGCGTGCATCGCCCACAGCAGCGGCCAGTCCTCCTGACGTCCGTCGTGCCTTCCCGGGCCCGCCCGGTCCCCGGGACGGAGTAGTCCGGCGAGAGATCGCCGCCCCCCTGAGTGATCGTGGGTGAGTACCCCGCAAGGGCGACATCGCCGGCGCCGTCGTCCTGGACGCGCCGCGCAGGCTCTTCGACGAAGGCGGCGTCCACGACCGGGCGCGCGGGCTGCCGGCCGGCTCCGGCCCCGGCGTCACCGCCGGAGATGTCCCTGGGTCGCTGGCGGACCGCCGACGAGATGCGAGGCGTGAGGCAAGCGTGAGTGAAGAGACCGTCGACCGTGCCGAAACCGCCCCGCCCCTGCGGGACTGGCCGGCGCACGACCTTCCCGGCACCGACTTCGACCCCGTCCTGGCCGAGCTGATGCGCGAAGGGCCCGTCACCCGTGTCTCGTTGCCCAACGGCGAGGGCTGGGCGTGGCTGGTGACGCGGCACGACGACGTCCGCATGGTCGCCAACGATCCCCGGTTCGGCCGCGAGGCCGTCATGGACCGGCAGGTCACCCGGTTCGCCCCGCACTTCGTTCCGGCGCGCGGCGCGGTCGGCTTCCTCGACCCGCCCGACCACACCCGGCTGCGCCGCTCGGTCGCCGCCGCGTTCACGGCCCGGGGCGTGGAGCGCGTGCGCCGGCAGTCCCGCGGCATGCTCGAGGAACTCGTCGACGCCATGCTGAAGGCCGGTCCGCCCGCCGACCTCACCGAGGCCGTGCTGAGCCCCTTCCCGATCGCGGTGATCTGCGAGCTGATGGGCGTCCCGGCCACCGACCGGCACAGCATGCGCACCTGGACCCGGCTCATCCTCTCCTCGTCGCACGGCGCGGAGGTCAGTGAGCGTGCCAAGCACGAGATGAGCGCCTACTTCGCCGATCTCGTCGGGCTTCGGTCGGACAGCACCGGCGAGGACGTCGCCTCGCTGCTGGGTGCCGCCGTGGGCCGGGACGAGATCACCCTCGAGGAGGCCGTCGGGCTCGCCGTCCTGCTGCAGATCGGCGGCGAGGCCGTCACCAACAACAGCGGGCAGATGTTCTACCTGCTGCTGACCCGCCCCGAACTCGCCGAACGGCTGCGCTCCGAACCGGAGATCCGCCCCCGGGCCATCGACGAGCTGCTGCGCTGGATTCCCCATCGCAACGCGGTCGGACTGTCCCGCATCGCCTTGGAGGACGTCGAGATCAAGGGTGTGCGGATCCGGGCGGGTGACGCGGTCTACGTGTCGTACCTGGCCGCGAACCGCGACCCGGAGGTCTTCCCCGACCCGGACACGATCGACTTCGCCCGCGCCCCCAACCCGCACCTGTCCTTCGGTTTCGGTCCGCACTACTGCCCCGGCGGCATGCTGGCCCGGCTGGAGTCCGAGCTGCTCGTCGATGCCGTCCTGGACCGGGTGCCGGGGCTGATGCTCGCGGTGCCGCCCGAGGACGTGCCCTTCAAGAAGGGCGCGCTGATCCGCGGGCCCGAGGCCCTGCCGGTGACCTGGTGAGCGGCCCGGCGGCGGTGTCGGAGGGGCTGCCGGTGCCGCCGGGGCACGGCAGGGTCGTGCGGGCCCCCGCCCAGCACGTGACCTTCAAGGTGACCGGTTCGCATTCGCGCATTGGCCTCCACCTTCGAGGTGATCGTGCCCACCGGGTTTCGGTGTCGGCGCCCACGTGCACACCCGCGGCGAGGAGCTGTTCTGCGTGCTCGAAGGCGAGCTGGACGCGCTCGCCTTCGAACCAAGGTACGACATCGAGCAGCTGACGCCGCTCAGGCACCGGCAGGGCCCGGCCCGGCCAGTCCCCCTAGCGGATCGGCATCCCCGCCAGGGTCCGCGCGATCACCAGTCGCTGGATCTCGCTGGTGCCCTCGAAAATGGTGTAGATCGCGGAGTCGCGGTGCATCCGCTCCACCGGGTACTCCCGGGTGTAGCCGTTGCCGCCCAGGATCTGGATCGCCTGGGCGGTCACCTTCTTCGCCGTCTCACTCGCGAACAGCTTGGACATCGATCCCTCGGCCGCCGTGAACGGCTTGCCGTTGATCGCCATCCAGGAGGCCCGCCACACCAGCAGCCGCGCCGCGTCGATGGACGTCCGCATGTCCGCGAGCTGGAAGGCGACGCCCTGGTTGTCGATGATCGGCCGCCCGAACTGCTCCCGGGTCTGCGCGTACTCGAGGGCCACCTCGTACGCGGCCCGGGCGGTGCCCACCGCCATGGCGCCGACCGCCGGGCGCGACGCCTCGAAGGTGGCCATCGCCGCGTTCTTCACCCGCTCCCCGCCCTTCCTGGCCTTCTCCCGGGCGCGGGCCAGGCGGGCGTCCAGCTTCTCCTTGCCGCCGAGCAGGCAGGAGCCGGGTACGCGCACGTTGTCGAGGATCACCTCGGCGGTGTGCGAGGCGCGGATGCCGTGCTTCTTGAACTTCTGGCCCTGGGACAGCCCCGGCGTGTTCGGCGGGACGATGAAGGAGGCGTGGCCCTTGGACCCCAGCTCCGTGTCGACGACGGCGACCACGACGTGGACGTTGGCGATGCCGCCGTTGGTCGCCCAGGTCTTGGTGCCGTTGAGCACCCACTCGTCCTTGGCCTCGTCGTACACGGCACGCGTGCGCATGGAGGCCACGTCGGAGCCGGCGTCGGGCTCGGAGGAGCAGAACGCGGCGACCTTGACGTCGTTCGCGTCGCCGTACATCTGGGGGATCCAGGTGCCGATCTGCTCCTCGGTGCCGTTGGCGAGGACGCCGACGGCGGCCAGGCCGGTGCCGACGATGGACAGGGCGATGCCGGCGTCGCCCCAGAACAGCTCCTCCATCGCCATCGGGATGCCGAGGCCGGTGGAGTCGAAGTACTGCTGGGCGTAGAAGTCGAGGGAGTAGATGCCGACCTTGGCGGCCTCCTGGATGACCGGCCAGGGAGTCTCCTCACGCTCGTCCCATTCGGCGGCCGCGGGGCGGATGACGTCGGCCGCGAAGCCGTGCAGCCAGTCCCGGACCTCCTTCTGTTCGTCGTTGAGCTCCATGGTGAACTCGGCCATGTCCCCTCCAGTGACGCACGTGCATGTTACTTGCGGTAACCCGAGTCTGTTACCGGTGGGTAGGAAAAGTCAACTCCCGAGGCCCCGTCGCCCTCCCGTTCGATGGGCGATGCCCGGCGGGTGTTAGTTTGCCCAGGCGTCACCGAACCAGCACGGGTGGGGAGAGCACATGGACACCACGCAGCGGACCGAGCAGCAGCGGTCCGCCGACCGCAGACGGCGCGAGTTGCTGGAGGCCGCCGACCGGGTGGTGTTGCGCGACGGCCCACAGGCCTCGATGAACGCCATCGCCGCCGAGGCCGGCATCACCAAGCCGATCCTCTACCGCCACTTCGGCGACAAGAGCGGACTGTACGCCGCCCTGGCCCGGCGGCACACGGATGCCCTCCTCGCCTCGCTGCGGGCCGCCCTGGACGCTCCGGCGGAGCGGCGGGAACGCGTCGAGGCCACCCTGGACACCTATTTGGCGGCGATCGAGGCCCGCCCGCAGGTGTACCGCTTCCTGATGCATCCGGCGGAGGGCACCGTCGCACCGGGCGATCAGGCCGATCAGGGCTTCGACGTCGGCAAGCACTCGGCCCCCCTGCTGCGCCGCATGGGCGAGGAACTGGCCCAGGTCATCGAGGAGCGCCTCGACGTCGGCCCGGGGACCCAGCAGCTGGCCCGGGTGTGGGGACACGGGATCGTCGGCATGATGCACGCCGCCGGAGACTGGTGGCTGGGCGAACGCCCGTGCTCCCGCGCGGAGTTGGTGCGCATCCTGGCCGACCTGCTGTGGGGCCGCCTCGCCGCGGCCGGCGACAAGGCGGGCGGCCCGGGCTTCTGACGGCCGCGGGGCCGGCCGCGCCCGACGATCGGGAGCGCGCTCAGCGGTGCCAGGACGCCCGCGCCACCTGCCGCATCAGCTTCCGGTGACGGCGGCCGGCCAGGCGGTCGGCGTACACCCGTCCCTCCAGGTGATCGCACTCGTGCTGGAGGCACCGGGCGAAGAACCCCGTCCCGCGCACGGAGACCGGCTCCCCGGTCACCGTGAAGCCCGCCACGACCGCCTCGTCGTGACGCTCGGTCCCGGCTTCCAGGCCCGGCAGCGACAGACAGCCCTCCGGCCCGCGCACCACCACCCCGTCCGTCTCCACGAGCCGCGGGTTCACCAGGTGGCCGAGATGGCGCTCGTCCTCGTCGTCCGGGCAGTCGTACACGAAGACGCGTACCGGCTCGCCGATCTGGTTCGCGGCCAGGCCCACACCGTGGGCGGCGTACATGGTCGCGAACAAGTCCTCCACGAGTGCCGCGAGTTCCGGACCGAAGTCCGTCACCTCGTCGCAGGGCGCGTGCAGGACGGGGTCACCGAGGAGACTGAGGGGCCGGACGCGCCCGTGGGCGCCCGGGATGGAGCCGTGTCGCATGGCGGCAAGAGTAAGGTCCCTGTGTCCCCCGGCGGCCCGCGCCCACCGCCGGAACGCCGTGGCCGGTGCCGCGATTCGGGAGTGCGAACGGATCTCGATAGGCTGAGGTCCACACCACGTGGCCGGCAGGCTTCAGGCGCGGCGCGTACGCAAGGAGGATCGAGAACTGATGGCAGGCAACTCGGACCCGCTCACGCCCCGGGCCAAGATCGCCGTGACCGCGGGCAAGGCGGTCGCGGCGGCATCTCGAGCCGCGGGGCGCGGCAGCGGTTCGGTGATCGGCGGCAAGGTCGCGCTGCGACTCGATCCCGACCTCCTCGCCAGGCTCGCCCAGCATCTGGACGTGACCCTCGTCTCGGCGACCAACGGCAAGACCACCACCACCCGGCTCATCGCGGAGGCGCTCAAGGCGGCCGGGCCGGTCGTGTCCAACGCGCTCGGCGCCAACATGCCGGCCGGCATCACCTCGGCGCTCGCCGCCGGCGCCGAGTCCCGGTACGGCGTCATCGAGGTCGACGAGAAGTACCTCGTCGGCGTCGCCCAGGCCACCGAGCCGAAGTGCATCGCGCTGCTCAACCTCTCCCGCGACCAGCTCGACCGCGCCGCCGAGACCCGGATGCTCGCCGAGAACTGGCGCGAGGGCCTGACCGGCTCGAAGTCCGTGATCGTCGCCAACGCCGACGACCCGCTGGTGGTGTGGGCCGCGTCCTCCTCCCCCAACGTGATCTGGGTCGCCGCCGGGCAGATGTGGAAGGACGACGCCTGGTCCTGCCCGTCCTGCGGCGGTGTCATGCAGCGTCCGGGCGACGACTGGTTCTGCGGCGAGTGCGGTTTCCGCCGTCCCACGCCGAGCTGGGCGCTGTCCGGCGACCACGTCCTCGACCCGCACGGCTCCGCCTGGCCGATCCACCTCCAGCTGCCGGGCCGCGCCAACAAGGCCAACGCGGCCTCCTCGGCCGCCGTCGCCGCCGTCTTCGGAGTGCCGCCACAGGTCGCCCTGGAGCGCATGTACCAGGTGCAGGCGGTCGCCGGGCGCTACGACGTCGTACAGTTCCAGGGCCGTGACCTGCGTCTGCTGCTCGCCAAGAACCCGGCGGGCTGGCTGGAGACCTTCTCCCTGATCGACCCGCCGCCGGCCCCGGTGATCCTCTCGGTGAACGCGCGCGGCGCCGACGGCACCGACACCTCCTGGCTGTGGGACGTGGACTACACCCGGCTGACCGGCCACCCGATCTGCCTGATCGGCGACCGGAAGCTGGACCTCGCGGTGCGCCTGGAGGTCGCGAACCAGCAGTTCCAGGTGTGCGAGGACCTCGACCAGGCGGTGCAGCTGTGCCCGCCGGGACGCGTCGAGGTCATCGCGAACTACACCGCCTTCCAGGACCTGCGCCGCCGCGTCGGCAACTGACCGCGAGACTTCAGGGGACTTTCGTGAGCGACAACCAACTGCGGATCGTCTGGATCTACCCGGACCTGCTCAGCACGTACGGCGACCAGGGCAACGCTCTCGTCGTGGAACGCCGGGCCCGCCAGCGCGGCCTCGACGTGGCCCGGCTCGACGTGCGCAGCGACCAGCCGATCCCGACCTCCGGCGACATCTACCTGATCGGCGGCGGCGAGGACCGCCCGCAGCGGCTCGCGGCGGAGCGGCTGCGCCGCGACGGCGGCCTGCAGCGGGCGGTGGAGAACGGCGCGATCGTCTTCTCCGTCTGCGCCGGCTACCAGATCCTGGGCCACGAGTTCATCAACGACCTGGGCCAGCGCGAGCCGGGCCTCGGCCTGCTCGACGTGGTCTCCACGCGCGGCGAGGGCGCCCGGTGTGTCGGCGACGTCCTCGGCGACATCGACCCGCGCCTGGGTCTGCCGCCGCTGACCGGTTTCGAGAACCACCAGGGCGTCACCCACCTCGGCCCCGGTTCCCGCCCGCTCGCCCAGGTCCGCTTCGGCAACGGCAACGGCACGGGTGACGGCACGGAGGGCGCGTACAACGACACGGTCTTCGGCACGTACATGCACGGCCCGGTGCTGGCACGCAATCCGCTGATCGCGGACCTGCTGCTGAAGCTCGCCCTCGACGTGAACGCGCTGCCGCCGACCGACGACCGCTGGTACGAGGCGCTGCGCAACGAGCGCATCGCGGCCGCGCAGCAGCCTGCGTAGACACAGCCGCGCAGCAGCCTGCGTGGACACAGCCGCCCGGCGACCTGCCCGACGCCTGTCCGACAACCGCGTGGACGGCCCGTCTGATGACTCGTCCGCACAGGTGAGCGGGCACGTCCAGTAGGCGGACGCACGGTTCGGTCCCGCCCCCCGATGCCGCTAGGGTGGCGGGGATCGAGCCGGACAGCGCGGTCCGGACCCGTGCCACGTTGAGAAGGTATTTCGGGCTATGCGCATTGGTGTCCTCACGTCCGGCGGCGACTGCCCCGGCCTGAACGCCGTCATCCGGTCCGTCGTGCACCGCGCCGTCGTCGACCACGGCGACGAGGTCATCGGCTTCCGGGACGGCTGGAAGGGCCTCCTGGAGTGCGACTACCTCAAGCTCGACCTGGACGCGGTCGGCGGCATCCTGGCCCGCGGCGGCACCATCCTCGGCTCCTCCCGGGTCCGCCCCGAGCATCTGCGCGACGGCGTCGAACGCGCCCGCGGACACGTCGGGGAACTCGGCCTGGACGCGATCATCCCGATCGGCGGCGAGGGCACGCTGAAGGCGGCCCGGCTGCTGTCCGACAGCGGCCTGCCCATCGTGGGCGTGCCGAAGACCATCGACAACGACATAGCGGTCACCGACGTCACCTTCGGCTTCGACACGGCCGTCACCGTCGCCACCGAGGCCCTGGACCGGCTGAAGACCACCGCCGAGTCCCACCAGCGGGTGCTGATCGTCGAGGTCATGGGCCGTCACACCGGCTGGATCGCGCTGCACTCGGGCATGGCGGCCGGCGCCCACGCCGTGGTCGTCCCGGAGCGGCCCTTCGACATCGACGAGTTGACCGCCAAGGTCGGCGAGCGTTTCTCGGCGGGCAAGCGGTTCGCGATCGTGGTGGCCGCGGAGGGCGCCAAGCCGAAGGCCGGCACGATGGACTTCGACGAGGGCGGCAAGGACGTCTACGGCCACGAGCGCTTCGCCGGGATCGCCCGCCAGCTCTCCATCGAGCTGGAGGAGCGGCTCGGCAAGGAGGCCCGGCCGGTGATCCTCGGACACGTGCAGCGCGGTGGGACGCCGACGGCGTACGACCGGGTGCTGGCGACGCGGTTCGGGTGGCATGCGGTGGAGGCCGTGCATCGCGGTGAGTTCGGGAAGATGACGGCGCTGCGGGGGACGGACATCGTGACGGTGCCGCTCGCCGACGCGGTGGAGTCGTTGAAGACGGTGCCGGATGCGCGGTACGCGGAGGCGGAGTGCGTTCTTTGACGCACTCCGGCCGCAGTGCCGCCCCCGGTGACCGATGTCGCCGGGGGCGGTTCTAGTCTGGCTTCGGACAGACGGCGCTCAACCGCGCTCAACCCCCACGAAACAGGAGCCGGCGGATGGATCACAGCGGGCACGGCATGACGATGGATCTGCCGCCGTTCACGCTGGGGCGTGGGCTCGCGTGGTCCGCGGACCCCTTCTTCCTCGTCGCCTGTCTTCTGGGTCTGGGACTGTACGGCTGGGGCGTCGTCCGGCTGACCCGGCGCGGTGACAAGTGGCCGGTGGGCCGGACCGTGTCCTTCGTCGTCGGTGTGCTGAGCATCGGGCTGGTGATGTGCACCAGGCTCAACGACTACGGCATGGTCATGTTCAGCGTGCACATGGTGCAGCACATGATCATCAGCATGGTGTCGCCGATTTTGCTGCTGCTCGGCGCCCCGATCACCCTGGCCCTGCGTGCGCTGCCCACGGCGGGCCGTGGCCGCAAGGGTCCGCGCGAGCTGCTGCTCATGCTGCTGCACAGCCGCTACATGCGGATCGTCACCCACCCCGCGTTCACGATCCCGCTGTTCATCGCGAGCCTCTACGCGCTGTACTTCACCCCCCTCTTCGACTTCCTGATGGGGTCCAAGGTCGGGCACATCGGGATGATGGTGCACTTCCTCGCCGTCGGCCTGGTGTTCTTCTGGCCGATCATGGGCATCGACCCGGGGCCGCACCGGCCGGGCTACCTGATGCGGATGCTGGAGCTGTTCGCGGGCATGCCGTTCCACGCGTTCTTCGGCATCGCGCTGATGATGGCGTCCTCCCCCATGGTCGAGACGTTCAGGAACCCGCCCGCGTCCCTCGGCATCGACGCGCTCTCCGACCAGAACGCGGCCGGTGGCATCGCCTGGGCCTTCAGCGAGGTCCCGTCCGTGCTCGTGCTGCTGGCGCTGCTGTTCCAGTGGTACGCCTCGGAGGAGCGGCAGGCCCGGCGTACCGACCGGGCCGCCGACCGCGACGGCGACAAGGAACTCGCGGCATACAACGCCTATCTGGCCTCACTGAACACACGCGGCGGCTGACCCGCGGTTCCGTTCAGTAGCATGTGACGCGTCGGGGGAACCGCCCGGGGGGAGCGGTATGACACGTCACGTGGGCCGGGTCGTCGCCGGCCGTTATCTGCTGCTGCGCCCGCTCGGCGACGGCGGGTCGGACCGGGTGTGGCTCGCGCACGATCAGCGGCTGGGCTGCAAGGTGGCGCTCAGTGCCGCCCGTATCGCGGCCCGGGACCTGCCACGGCCGCGCGGCCATCCGCACGTGGTGGCCGTTCACGACGTGGTGGAGCACGAGGGTGTGCGCTGGACCGTCATGGAGTACGTGGCGGGCGCCGTCGACCTGAGGCGGCTGGTGGCCCGGCGCGGTCCGCTGGCGCCGGCCGACTGTGCCCGGATCGGGCTCGCCGTGCTCTCGGTGCTCGGCGCGCCGGCGGCTCGGCACGAGCGGGGTGTGCCGCACCGGCGGGTGGGGCCGGCCGACATCCTGCTGGCGCCGGACCGCGACGGCGCGCCGTACGGCAGGATCCTGCTCCTGGACCACCTCGTCGCCGGACCCGGGGACGGTGACGGTCTCCTCGCGCTGGGCCACACGCTCCACTACGCCGTCGAGGGCCGCGAGCCCTCCCACCGGGAGGCGCCGGTACGCGCCGGCGCGCTGGGCCCCCTGCTGGCGAGGCTGCTCGGCGGGGCCCCTGGCCCGCGTGTCACGGCGGCGGAGGCGGAGGCGGAACTGGCGTGGATCGTGACGCCGCAGACCGACACGTACGTCCGGTGGCGGACCGACCCGGGATCGCAGCCGCCCTGGTCCGCGGCGCCCCCGCCGGTGCCCCGCCCGGCTGCCTCCGCCGATCGGCGGGCCACCACCACCGTCCCCGCCGGGCACCGGCGCCCGCGTCCACGGGCCCTGCGTGCCGCCCTGGCCGGCGGGCTCGGTCTGGTCCTCGCCCTGGGCGGCGTCTGGTACGCCCTCGCCGACCGGGCGGCCGACGGGACCGGGACGCCGTACGGCGACACCGTGGGGCTCGCGGCGCCGCTGGCGGACGGGGACTGTGTGCGCGCCCACTGGCCGGGCGGCAGGCGGTTCGCGGGGACGCCGCGCCTCACCGTGGACCCGGCCTGCCGGGGCGGGGCACCCGACGGCCAGGTGATGGCGTTCGTGCCCGCCTCGACCGCCGAGGAGGCCCGCGAGCTGGGGGCGGCGCGGTGCGAGGAGCGGACGCGGGAGGTCCGGGCCCGGCTGGCCGGAGTGCGCAGTGTGGCGGTCGTGCCGGCCGACGGCGGTTTCGAGACCGCCCGAGGGCGCACCGCGTGCCTGGTGCTGGGTGCGCACGGACCGGTGTACGGGCCGCTCGGGCGGCATCGCGAGGCGGGGTCGGTGTTCGCGGACACCGCGACCATGCAGCGCCGGGACTGCCTGGACGTGCGCTCCGCGCGGGAGACCCGGCTGGTGCCGTGCGCGGGCCGGTACGACGCCCAGGTGCTCGGATTCACCCGACTGGCCGCCGACGTCACGCTCGCCGAGGCGCCCGCGGCGGCGGACCGGGCGTGTGCGCGGAAGGTACCTCCGCGCGACTACGGATTCGACCCCTCCCTGTACGAGGCCGGGTCCCGGACGGCCGCGGGGGCCTGGAAATCCGGCTCACATCTCGCCGTCTGCACCGTACGAAGGCAGAACGGGGGCACCATGGAGGGGAACGGACCATGAGGAGGGTGTTGCGATGCCCGGTTCCACGGACAGTTCCACGAAGACGATGGGAGCGCTCACCATCGGCGGCCTGGTCGCGGTGACGGCCTACACGGTGGCGCTCGGGAGCAACGGCTGGCTGTGGTTCGGCTGGGTCGTGCTGGGTCTGATCACGCTGGGGCTGGTGGCCACGCGCAGCGCCTGAGCCCCACACCGGGGCGCACCAGAGTTCACTCGCGGCCGAGCCGGCCCGCCGAGTGCACGCCCGGCTGGTACTTCGGCAGCCGGACCGTGATCTTCATGCCCGCGCCGACGGCCGTCTCTATGACGAGGCCGTGGTCGTCTCCGTAGACCTGGCGGAGGCGGTCGTCGACGTTGGACAGCCCGATGCCGCCCGACGGGCTGACCTCGCGCGCGAGGATGCGCCGCAGCAGGCCGGGGTCCATTCCGGCGCCGTCGTCCTCGATCACGACCAGCGCCTCGGCGCCCGCGTCCTGCGCGGTGATCTGGATGCGGCACCGGTCGGCCTTGCCCTCCAGGCCGTGCTTGACGGCGTTCTCCACGAGCGGCTGGAGGCAGAGGAAGGGCAGGGCGACGGGCAGCACCTCGGGGGCGACCTGGAGGGTGACGGCGAGGCGGTCGCCGAAGCGGGCCCGCACCAGCGCCAGGTAGTGGTCGATGGCGTGCAGCTCGTCGGCGAGGGTGGTGAAGTCGCCGTGCCTTCGGAACGAGTAGCGGGTGAAGTCGGCGAACTCCAGCAGCAGCTCGCGGGCGCGCTCGGGGTCGGTGCGCACGAAGGACGCGATCACCGCGAGCGAGTTGAAGATGAAGTGCGGGGAGATCTGGGCGCGCAGCGCCTTGATCTCGGCCTCGATGAGCCGGGTGCGGGACTGGTCGAGGTCGGCCAGCTCCAGTTGGACGGAGACCCAGCGGGCGACCTCGCCGGCGGCCCTGACCAGCACGGCGGACTCGCGGGGCGCGCAGGCGACGAGGGCACCGTGCACCCGGTCGTCGACGGTGAGCGGGGCGACGACCGCCCAGCGCACCGCGCAGTCGGGAGTGTCGCAGGTCAGCGGGAAGGCCTCGCCGCGGCCGGTCTCCAGGGGGCCGGCGAGGCGTTCCATGATCTCCGAGCGGTGGTGGGCGCCCACGCCGTCCCAGACCAGGACCTCCTTGCGGTCGGTCAGGCACAGCGCGTCCGTGCCGAGCAGGGAGCGCAGTTTGCGGGCCGACTTGCCGGCGGTCTCCTCGGTCAGGCCCGCCCGCAGCGGGGGCGTCGCCAGGGACGCGGTGTGCAGGGTCTGGAAGGTGGCGTGCTCGACCGGGGTGCCGAGCCCGCCGAGGCTCTGCGGGCGGGCCGTGCGGCGCCCCAGCCAGAAGCCCGCGGCCAGCAGAGGGAGCACGGCGACGACCAGACCCGCCAGGAAACCGCCCATCGAGCCGCTCATCCGGTCGCCTCCTCGCGCACGTCCCGCGCCGCGCGCAGTTCGTCCCTGCGCAGGTCCTCCGTACGCAGTTCCTCCGCGCGCAGCTCCTCCGGCAGGTGGAAGCGGGCCAGGATCGCCGCCGTCCCGGCCGGCACCCGGCCCGGGGTGGCCAGGGAGACCAGCACCATGGTGAGGAAGGCCAGCGGCACCGACCAGAGCGCGGGCCAGGCCAGCAGCGCGTGCAGCGCACCGCCGCCACCCGGGAAGCCGCCCATGGTGGCGGCGACGGCGACCAGAGCGGAGCCGCCGCCCACCAGCATCCCGGCCGCGGCGCCGGGCGGGGTCAGCCGCCGCCACCAGATGCCGAGGACGAGCAGCGGGCAGAAGGAGGAGGCCGACACGGCGAAGGCGAGACCGACCGCGTCGGCGACCGGCAGCCCGCCGACCAGCGCGCTCGCCGCCAGCGGCACGGCCATGGCGAGGACGGTGCCGAGCCGGAAGTGCGGTACGCCCCGGGACGGCAGCACGTCCTGGGTGAGGACGCCCGCGACGGCCATGGTCAGCCCCGACGCGGTGGACAGGAACGCGGCGAAGGCGCCGCCCGCGACCAGGGCGCCGAGCAGGTCGCCGCCCACTCCCCCGATCACCCGGTCCGGGAGGAGCAGGACGGCGGCGTCGGCGTCGCCGGTGAGGGTCAGCTCGGGGGCGTACAGGCGGCCGAGGGCGCCGTAGACGGGCGGCAGCAGGTAGAAGGCGCCGATCAGACCGAGTACGGCGACGGTGGTGCGGCGGGCGGCGACGCCGTGCGGGCTGGTGTAGAAGCGGACCACGACGTGCGGCAGGCCCATGGTGCCGAGGAAGGTGGCGAGGATCAGTCCGTACGTGGCGTACAGCGGGCGTTCGGTGCGGCTCTCGGCCCGGGAGGGTGACAGGGCGTCGTCGGCGCCGCGTCCGGCGGCCGGGACGGGGGTGTCCTTGGCGAAGGTGAGCCGGGTGCCGGCCTCGATGCGGTGGGTGCCGGTGGGGAGGTCGAGGCGGGTGCCGTCGTGGGCGCGGCCGTCCACGGTGCCGTCGACGGTGACGGTCAGGGGCTTGTCGAGCTTGAGGGTGAGGCTTTCGTCGACCCGGACGGAGCGCTGCTCGCGGAAGGTGGCGGGTTCGTCGAAGGGGCGGCCGGGCGCGCCGTCGCCCTGCCAGGCGAGCACCAGGAAGAGGGCGGGGACGAGCAGGGCGGTGAGCTTCAGCCAGTACTGGAAGGCCTGGACGAAGGTGATGCTGCGCATGCCCCCGGCGGCGACGATGGCGGTGACGACGACGGCGACGATCACTCCGCCCAGCCAGTCGGGGGCCCCGCTCAGCACGGTCAGGGTCAGTCCGGCGCCCTGGAGCTGGGGCAGCAGGTACAGCCAGCCCACGCCGACGACGAAGGCCCCCGCGAGCCGCCGTACGGCCTGGGAGGCGAGCCGGGCCTCGGCGAAGTCGGGCAGCGTGTAGGCGCCGGAGCGGCGCAGCGGGGCGGCGACGAAGAGCAGCAGGACCAGGTAGCCGGCGGTGTAGCCGACCGGGTACCAGAGCATGTCGGGACCCTGGACCAGGACCAGGCCCGCGATCCCCAGGAAGGACGCGGCGGAGAGGTACTCGCCGCTGATGGCGGCGGCGTTGAGGCGGGGGCCGACGGTGCGGGAGGCGACGTAGAAGTCGGAGGTGGTGCGGGAGATGCGCAGGCCGAAGGCGCCGACGAGAACGGTGGCGACGACGACGAGGGCGACGGCGGGTATGGCGTAGTTGGAGTTCATGGTGTCTTTCCGGCCTCGTCCGGCAAGGTCATCGGTCCTCGACCAGGCGGACGAAGTCGCGTTCGTTGCGCTCGGCGCGGCGCACGTACCAGCGGGCGAGGAGGACCAGCGGGACGTACAGGCCGAAGCCGAGGACGGCCCATTCCAGGCGGCGGGCGTCGGGCATCGCGGCGAACAGCAGCGGCAGCGGCCCGACGAGGAGTCCGAGGACCGCGAAGGCGGTGAGGCCGGCGCGCAGCTGGCTGCGCATGAGGGAGCGGACGTAGGTGTGCCCGAGGGTGGTCTGCTCGTCGATCTCGGTGCGCGGGCGGTAGTAGCCGGAGGCCCGTCGGGTGCGCCTGGGCGGGCCGGTGACGGTGACGCGGCGTTCGGTGGGGTCCTGGGGCATGGCTCACGGCCTCCGCATGAGCAGGTCCCGCAGTTCGCGGGCGTGGCGCCGGCTGACCTGGAGTTCCTCGGCGCCGACCAGGACGCTGACGGTACCGGCGTCCAGACGGAGTTCGCCGATGTGGCGCAGGGCGACGAGGTGCCGGCGGTGGATGCGGACGAAGCCGCGGGCGCGCCAGCGCTCCTCCAGGGTGGACAGGGGGATGCGGACGAGGTGGCTGCCCCGGTCGGTGTGCAGGCGGGCGTAGTCGCCCTGGGCCTCGACGTGGGTGATCTCGTCGACGGGGACGAAGCGGGTGACGCCGCCGAGTTCCACGGTGATGTGGTCGGGGTCGGGTTCGTGCACGGGTATGCGCGGGGCCGGGGTGGTCGCGGTGCCGCGGCGTTCGACGGCGCGGCGGACCGCCTCGGCGAGCCGTTCCCTGCGGACGGGTTTGAGGACGTAGTCGACGGCCTTGAGGTCGAAGGCCTGGACGGCGAAGTCCTCGTGCGCGGTGACGAACACGACCAGCGGGGGCCGGGCGAACCCGTTCAGCAGCCGGGCGAGGTCGAGTCCGTCCAGACCGGGCATCTGGATGTCGAGGAAGACGACGTCGATGGCGTCCGGCCCGTCGGGGCCCGACTCCAGGGCCCGGTTGATGCGGCGCAGCGCCCCGGTCGCGTCGCCCGCGCCCTCCGCCGTGCCGATGCGGGGATCGGCGTTCAGCAGGTACACGAGTTCCTCGAGTGTGGGGCGTTCGTCGTCGACAGCCAGGGCGCGCAGCATGAAGGTGGAGTGTAGGAGTAATCCGTGCGCCTGCACACGTGCCCGACGACGACGTATCCGCTGGATACAGTGCCCGCATGAACAGCAGGCCCACCCCGTTCGACGAACTCGACCGGAAGATCGTCACCGCCCTGATGGCGAACGCCAGGACGTCCTTCGCCGAGATCGGCGCGGAGGTCGGGCTGTCCTCGACGGCGGTCAAGCGCCGGGTGGACCGGCTGCGCGAGACCGGAGTGATCACCGGGTTCACGGCGACGGTGCGGCCCTCCGCGCTGGGCTGGCGCACCGAGGCGTACGTGGAGGTGTACTGCGAGGGGGCGGCCCCGCCGAGGCGGCTGGCTCAGGTCGCGCGCGGCTACCCGGAGATCACGGCGGCGATGACGGTGACCGGCGGGGCGGACGCGTTGCTGCACGTGCGGGCGCGGGACGTGGAGCACTTCGAGGAGGTGCTGGAGCGGATCCGGGCCGAACCGTTCATCCGGAAGACGATCAGCGTCATGGTGCTGTCCCATCTGATCCAGGACGCTCCGGAGGCAGGCGCGAGCCACCCGGCACCCGAGGGCGGGGCACCGGACCGGGCCGGGGGCGCAGCAGACGTGCGCTGACCTGGCTCAGGACGCAGCGTTCCTGCGCCAACACGCAGCTCCTGTCGCTTGTCGTCCGTCTCCTTCGCTTTCTACCGTGGTGTCATCCCTCAGTCACAACCCGTAAGGAAGCGGAGGAACCCCTCTGTGCCCGAATCACGTGTGCCGCGCCGGCGGCGCTTCCTGGTCTGCGAACCCAGACACTTCGCCGTGCAGTACGCGATCAACCCGTGGATGAGCACCGGCCGACCGGCCGACGTCATCCGCGCCCTAGACCAGTGGCAGGCGCTGGTCGACGCCTACCGGACCCACGGCCACACCGTCGACGCCGTCGGGCCGGTCCCGGGCCTGCCCGACATGGTCTTCGCCGCGAACTGCGCGGTCGTCGTCGGGGGCCGGGTCTTCGGCTCCCACTTCCACGCACCCGAGCGCCGTCCCGAGTCCGTCCCGTACGAGGCGTGGTTCAAGACGGAGGGCTTCGAGGTGCACCATCCCGAGGCGGTCTGCGAGGGCGAGGGCGACCTGGTCCCGGCCGGCCGCTGGATCCTGGCCGGCACGGGGTTCCGCACGACCCGTGAGGCGCACCGCGAGGTGCAGGAGTTCTTCGGCGTGCCGGTGATCTCGCTGACGCTCGTGGACCCGTACTTCTACCATCTGGACACGGCCCTGTTCGTGCTCGACGCCGGGGACGACCGGGGCGACGGGAACATCGCCTACTACCCCGGGGCCTTCTCGCCCGGCAGCCGTGAAGTGCTCGAGCGGCTCTACCCGGACGCGGTGATCGCCACCCGCGAGGACGCCATGGCGTTCGGGCTGAACTCCGTCTCCGACGGACGCCACGTGTTCATCTCGCCCGGGGCCCGGGGACTCGCCGATCAGCTCGCCGGCCTCGGCTACGTCCCCGTCCCCGTCGACCTGTCCGAGTTCCACAAGGCCGGCGGCGGCATCAAGTGCTGCACCCAGGAGATCCGGGAGACCCGCTCATGACCGCACCCGCCCGCCCCCGCGGCTCCGAGGAGCTCATCCGCGCGGAGGAGCCCGTCCTCGCGCACAACTACCACCCGCTGCCCGTCGTCGTGGCCCGTGCCGAGGGCGCCTGGGTCGAGGACGTGGAGGGCCGCCGCTACCTGGACATGCTGGCCGGCTACTCGGCGCTCAACTTCGGCCACCGCCACCCGGCGCTGACCGAGGCCGCCCACCGCCAGCTGGACCGGCTCACGCTGACCTCGCGCGCCTTCCACAACGACCGGCTCGCGTCCTTCGCCGAGCGGCTGGCCGCGCTGACCGGCACGGACATGGTGCTGCCGATGAACACCGGCGCCGAGGCGGTGGAGAGCGGCGTCAAGGTGGCCCGCAAGTGGGCCTACGACGTGAAGGGCGTCCCGGCCGACCGGGCCACGATCGTGGTCGCGGCGGACAACTTCCACGGCCGTACGACGACGATCGTGAGCTTCTCCACGGACGAGACGGCCCGCTCGGGCTTCGGCCCCTTCACCCCCGGCTTCCGGGTCGTCCCGTACAACGACCTGGCGGCCATGGAGGCGGCCGTCGACGAGACGACGGCGGCCGTGCTGATCGAACCGATCCAGGGCGAGGCGGGGGTGCTGATCCCGGACGACGGCTATCTGGCCGGCGTGCGGGAGCTGACCCGCCGGGCCGGGTGCCTGTTCATCGCGGACGAGATCCAGTCGGGTCTCGGCCGCACGGGGCGCACCCTCGCCGTCGAGCACGAGTCGGTGGTGCCGGACGTGGTGCTGCTCGGCAAGGCGCTGGGCGGCGGCATCGTGCCGGTGTCGGCGGTGGTCGGCAGCCGGGAGGTGCTCGGTGTGCTGCATCCGGGCGAGCACGGTTCGACGTTCGGCGGCAATCCGCTGGCGGCCGCGGTCGGCACGGCGGTGGTGGAGCTGCTGGAGACGGGCGACTTCCAGCGCCGGGCGACCGAGCTGGGCACGGTGCTGCGCGAGGGCCTCACCGCCCTGGTCGGCAGGGGCGTCGTCGGCTTCCGCGCGCGCGGGCTGTGGGCGGGCGTCGACGTGGACCCGGCGCTCGGCACCGGGCGCGAGATCAGCGAACGCCTGATGCGCGAGGGCATCCTCGTCAAGGACACGCACGGCTCCACGATCCGCCTGGCGCCGCCGCTGACCGTCACCGGTGAGGAGCTGGAAGGGGCGCTGAGGACGCTGGAGAAGGTCCTGACGTCCTGACCCCGTCCCGAGGTGCTGTCACGGAGCGGCTCGGCCCCGGTCGAGCCGCTCCACGTGTGTCACGTTGTCGCGGTCCTCGGCGTCCTCGCCGGGCGCGCCCGCGAACCAGGCGTCGAGGATCTCCCGCAGCAGCGGCGCCGACGTCAGCCGCAGACTGAGCGCGAGTACGTTGGCGTCGTTCCAGCGGCGGGCCCCGTCCGCCGTGTACGCGTCGGCGCACAGGGCCGCCCGCACGCCCGGCACCTTGTTCGCGGCGATCGACGCGCCGGTGCCGGTCCAGCAGCAGACCACCGCCTGGTCGGCGCTGCCGTCGGCGACCTCACGCGCCGCCCGTTCCGAGCACACCGCCCACCGCGGGTCCGCGCCGGGCCGCAGCGCGCCGTGGGCCAGCACCTCGTGGCCGCGTTCGCGCAGTTCGTCGACGAGGAGGCGGGCGACGGGTTCGTCCATGTCGGAGGAGACGGAGATGCGCATGGGCGAAGCGTACCCACCGGGCCCGCTCGCCGCGCCGCTCACCTCATCAGCTCAACCACATGACTGAAGTCACGACCATACCCAGCATGATCGGGGGAACGGTACGACCCGAGAAACGTAAGACCGAGCAGCACTCCGCCAGGAGCGCCTGCGCGTGGAAAGGGAGGCCGCCACGTCCCCCAACGAGAACGGCCAAGAATCCGACCCCACGGCGATCCGCCGCCACCCGGCCCTGTTCCGGGCGGTCAGGCGTCGGCAGAACCCCCGGCTGCGCCGGTCGGACATCACTGTCACGGACGAGGCCGCGGTCAAGAGAGCGGTGAAGGCCGCCTCTCTGGGCAATGCCATGGAGTGGTTCGACTTCGGCATCTACGCCTATCTGGCCGGCACCATCGGCCGCGTGTTCTTCCCGTCCGGGAGCGACACCGCGCAGCTGCTGTCCTCGTTCGCCACGTTCGCCGTGGCGTTCCTGGTGCGCCCGCTCGGCGGCATGGTCTTCGGTCCGATGGGTGACAAGGTCGGCCGCAAGAAGGTGCTCGCGCTGACGATGATCCTCATGGCGATCGGCACCGCCGCCATCGGGCTCATCCCCAGCTACGACGCCATCGGCTTCTGGGCCCCCGTCCTGCTGATCCTGTTCCGCCTGCTCCAGGGCTTCTCGACCGGCGGCGAGTACGGTGGTGCCTCCACGTTCATCGCCGAGTACGCGCCCGACAAGCGGCGCGGCTTCTTCGGCAGCTTCCTGGAGCTGGGCACGCTGGCCGGGTACACCGGCGCCGCGAGTCTGGTCACCGGCCTCACGGCCTGGCTCGGCAGCGACGCCATGGACGCCTGGGGCTGGCGCATCCCGTTCCTGGTCGCGGCGCCGCTCGGCATCGTCGGTATCTATCTGCGGCTGAGGCTGGACGACACGCCCGCGTTCCTGAAGCTGGAGGAATCCAACGTCCACATCTCGGAGGCGGCGACCGCGGTGGAGACCACCGCCCGGGGCGACCTCGCCAAGATCTTCCGCACGCACTGGCGCTCGCTGGTGCTGTGCATCGCGCTCGTCGGCGCGTACAACATCACCGACTACATGCTGCTGTCGTACATGCCGACGTACCTGTCGGACGAGCTGCACTACAGCGAGAGCCACGGCCTGATGATCCTGGTGGCCACCATGGTGCTGCTGATGCTGATCATCAACCAGGTCGGCCGCCTGTCCGACCACTTCGGCCGCAAGCCCCTCCTCATGACGGGCATGGTCGGCTTCTTCGTCCTGTCCGCCCCGGCCTTCGTGCTGGTGCAGGACGGCAGTCTGCTCGCCGTCTCGGCCGGCATGCTGATGCTCGGTCTCTCCCTGGTCTGCCTGCTCGGCACGATGTCGGCGGCACTCCCGGCGATGTTCCCGACCAACGTCCGGTACGGGTCCCTCTCGGTCGGCTACAACCTCTCGGCGTCGCTGTTCGGCGGCACCACGCCGCTGGTCATCACCGCCCTGATCAGCGTGACCGGCTCCGACATGATGCCCGCCTACTATGCGATGGCCGCGGCCCTGGTCGGTGTCGTGGCGGTGGCCTGCATGAAGGAGACGGCCCAGCAGCCCCTTGAGGGCTCCCCTCCCTCGGTGCAGACCCAGGAGGAGGCGGCGGAGTTGGTCGAGTCGCAGGCCCCCACGCCGAAGTTCTGATCACGCGGGGCGGGGGCGGTGGGGCCGGCCCGCACCCCACCGCCCGGCAGAACGCCACCGCGCCGGCCGGGTCGAGCCGAAGAGCGGCCGGACCGGCCCCGGCCGGACCGGCACGGTCCGGGCTACGATCGATCACCGGACGCGGACGTCCGACACGGAGCCGTGCCTTGCCTACCGGGAGAGCGGGAGACACACCGTGTTCTACTACGTGCTCAAGTACGTGCTGCTGGGCCCGCTGCTGAGAGTCGTCTTCCGTCCCCGCATCGAGGGCCTGGACCACGTGCCGGCATCGGGCGCGGCCATCGTCGCGGGCAATCACCTCTCCTTCGCGGACCACTTCCTGATGCCGGCGGTGCTCAGGCGCCGGATCACCTTCCTCGCCAAGGCCGAGTACTTCACCGGCCCGGGCCTCAAGGGCCGGCTGACCGCGTTCTTCTTCCGCAGTGCCGGGCAGATCCCCGTCGACCGCTCCGGCAAGGAGGCCGGTCAGGCCGCGATCCGCGAAGGGCTCGGGGTGCTGGGCAAGGACGAGTTGCTCGGCATCTATCCGGAGGGCACGCGATCGCACGACGGCCGGCTGTACAAAGGCAAGGTCGGCGTCGCGGTGATGGCGCTCAGGGCCGGGGTGCCGGTCGTGCCCTGCGCGATGATCGGCACCTTCGAGGCGCAGCCGCCGGGCCGCAAGATCCCCAAGCTGCACCCCGTGGTGATCCGCTTCGGCGAGCCCCTGGACTTCTCCCGCTACGCCGGGCTGGAACGGGAGAAGGCCGTGCTGCGCGCCGTCACCGACGAGATCATGTACGCCGTCCTGACGCTGTCCGGGCAGGAGTACGTCGACCGGTACGCGGCCGACGTGAAGGCCGAGGAGACGGCGAAGGCCGCGAAGGGGCCGAGGTTCCCCCGGCTGCCGCACCGCTAGGGGCCGTCGCCCGCCCCCGGCCGCTCCTCGCCCGCCGACGGGGCCCGTTGTCTGCTGTCGGGGCCCGTTGTCTGCTGTCGGCAGAAGGGCGTGGCCGGGTGGCCGGGCGGGCGCCTACGGTCGCCGTATGACACGTGCTGTGGTGGTCGGAGCGACGGGACAGATCGGACGGGTGGCGGTGGCGGCGCTGGCCCGGGACGGCTGGGAGGTGACGGCCGTCTCGCGAAGCGGCGAGCGCGACGGGGACTGGCCCGAGGACGTCCGGGTGGTGCGGGCCGACCGGGAGGACGAAGCGGCCCTGTCGGCGGCGGTCGGTGACGGCTGTGACGTCCTGGTGGACATGGTGGCCTTCGGGGAGGACCACGCGCGGCAGTTGGTCTCGCTCGCCGGGCGGGTCGGCTCGGCGGTGGTGATCTCCAGCGTGTCGGTCTACGAGGACGACAAGGGCCGCAACTTCGACACCCAGGCCGACCCCGGCGGCTTTCCCGAGTACCCGGTGCCGGTCACCGAGGAGCAGCGCACGGTCCGCCCGGGCGACACCTCGTACAGCACCCGCAAGGCGGCGCTGGAGCGGGAACTCCTGGCGGCGGGCGACCGGTTGCCCGTCACACTGCTGCGCGCGGGCGCGGTCCACGGTCCGTACTGCCGGACCCCTCGGGAGCTGTACTTCGTCAAGCGCAACCTCGACGGCAGGCGCCGGCGCGTCCTCGCGTACGGCGGTGCCAGCCGCTTCCACCCGGCCGGCGTGCACAACGTCGCCGAGCTGATCCGGCTGGCCGCCCCTCGTCCGGGTACGCGCGTCCTGAACGCGGTCGATCCGGACGCGCCGACGGTGGCACAGATCGCAGCCGCGATCGACGCGGTGATGGGCGTGGAGGCGGAGGACGTACTGGTGGACGGGCCGCCGCCCGCGGACGCCGTGGGCGACACACCGTGGTCCGTGCCCGTGCCGGTCGTGTGCGACATGACGGCGGCCGAGCGGCAGTTGGGCTACCGGCCGGTCGCCCGCTACGCCGAGACCCTGCCGGACACGGTCGCGTTCATCGAGGAGCGGCTGGCCGGCCGGGACTGGCGGGAGGCCTACCCGAAGATGTTCCAGGCGTACGGCGACCTCTTCGACTACGCGGCGGAGGACGTCTGGCTGGCGGCGCGGGAGGGTTGAGGACGCCGGAGGGGGCGGCCGGTCGGACCGGCCGCCCCCTCCTCGTACCCGGTGTCGTTACGGCTTGGGCGTGGCGTGCGGGGCGCAGGTCACGTCCTCGGCGTCCACCTCGCCGGTGAGCAGGTAGGTGTCCACCCGGTCGTTGACGCAGGGGTTGACCAGGCCGGTGACGCCGTGCGAACCGGCGTCCCGCTCGGTGATCAGACGCGACCCCTTGAACCGCTGGTGCAGTTCGAGGGCGCCCTCGTAGGGGGTGGCCGCGTCCCGTTCGGACTGGACGATCAGCACCGGCGGAAGGCCCTTGCCGCTCTTCACGTTCACCGGGGTCCGCTGCTTGACCGGCCAGGTGGCGCACGGCAGGTTCATCCAGGCGTTGGCCCAGGTCATGAACGGGTGGTCGCGGTGCAGCCGGGTGTTGTCCCGGTCCCAGGTGCGCCAGTCGGTGGGCCACTTGGCGTCGGCGCACTCCACGGCGGTGTAGACGGCGTTGCCGTTCTCCGCGGAGGCGTTGCCCGCGGTGTCGGACGGGTCGGGGGCGGCGGCGTCGACGAGAGCCTGGGTGTCACCGGCGACGTACTTGCTGAAAACCGTCGCGACCGGCGCCCACGCGGAGTCGTAGTAGGGGGCGCTCTGGAAGAAGGAGATCAGCTCGGCCGGGCCGACGACCCCGCCGAGCGGCTCCTTCTTCGCGGTGGCGCGCAGCTCGAGCCACTGCTCCTGGACCTCGGCGCGGGTGTCGCCGAGGTGGAAGGTGGCGTCGTGCTCGGCGACCCAGTCCTGCCAGTCCTTCCAGCGCTTCTCGAAGGCGACGTCCTGGTCCAGGTTGGCCTGGTACCAGATCTTGTCGCGGGACGGGTTGACGACGCTGTCGACGACCATCCGGCGCACGTGGCCGGGGAAGAGGGTGCCGTAGACGGCACCGAGGTAGGTTCCGTAGGAGACGCCGAGGTAGTTGAGCTTCTTCTCGCCGAGCGCGGCGCGGATGACGTCGAGGTCGCGCGCGGTGTTCGGCGTGGTCATGTGCGGGAGCATCTCGCCGCTGCGCTCATGGCAGCCTTCGGCGTACTCGCGGGCGAGCTTGCGCTGGGCGAGCTTGTCGGCTTCGGGGCCGGGCACGGGGTCCATCTTGGGTGCCTTGACGAACTCCCGCGGGTCGACGCAGGAGATGGGCGCGGACTTGCCGACGCCGCGTGGGTCGAAGCCGACGAAGTCGTAGGCCTTGGCCGCGTCGGCCCAGACCGCGCTCTTTCCGGTGACGCGGGCCGGGAAGCGCAGTCCGGAGCCGCCCGGGCCGCCGGGGTTGTAGATGAGCGCGCCCTGGCGCTCGGCCTTCGTGCCGGTGTTGCCGATGCGGTCGACGGCTATCTCGATCTGCTTGCCGAAGGGCTTGGCGTAGTCGAGCGGCACCGTGACGTAGCCGCACTGGATCGGCTTCGGCAGGTTCCAGTCGGCGGGGCAGTCCTGCCACGCGACGCCGGCGCGTGCGGCGCGGGCCGCGGCGATGGTGGCGCCGCGGGCCTCGCGGTCCCAGCCCTTCGCGTGTCCCTGTCCCTGCCCCTGCCCCTGTCCCTGGCCCTGGCCGGTGGACGGAGCGGCGCTCGCGGCGGGCGCCGCGACGGTGCCGGCCATCAGCGTGGCGGTGACCAGCGCTCCGGCCGAGCCGACCGCCGCCGTCCTCCGCCCCAGTCTGATCTTCCTCAAGTGGCCCTCCCCGTACATGGTTGCGACAAGTACGGGGATCCTCGCGGCTGTGCGTTCGCCGAGAACAGAGGTGGCACTACTTCTTTGCCAATCCGATAAACGGAGCGGTGCGTTCGGTCGTCGGGAACTCAGCCCAGCGCCCCAGCCGCCTCGTCCAGCAGCCGCCTGAGCCGCAGGGCGTCCGGCGCGACGGCCGTCACCAGCGCGGCGGGCCCGGCGAGCGGCATGACCGCCACGCCCTCGGCGATGGTCCGCGCCGCCGGTGGGTCCACCGCGAAGTGCGGCCGTACGACGACGAGCTGACCGACGGCACGGTGTCCCGCCAGGCCGGCGGGGCCGTCCCAGCCGCCCGGGGCTCCGGGGCCGCAGGCCAGTTCCTGGTCGAGTACGCAGCGGCCCTCGATCCGTACCGTCAGACGACTGGTGAGCCGCCCCGGTTCCTCGCCGGACCGGCCGAGTACCTGTTCCTCCCGCAGCAGGAGCCGGGCCTTGGCGGCCAGGTCGACGCGGGTGGTGACGCGCAGGTCACTTCCGTGCGCGGAGATCAGCTGCTCGGGCAGCCAGCGGAGTTCGGCGTCGTCGCCGACGGTCAGCTCGACGTCGTAGCGGGCCCCGGCCTTGGCCTGCCCCGGCAGGGCGAGGGTGGCGGCGGCCGAGCCGACCCGCAGCCGGGCGCCCCGGGCCGCCTCGGCGGCCACCGTGAAGTGGTCGCCGCCGAGCGGCCCGCTCATCGCGCCGACCAGCATGACCCGGGCCTCGGCCCCGCTCCCCCGGGTCCGCCGAACCGAGAGGGGCCCCTCCCCCTCCAGCACGGGCAGTGCGGTGCCGCCGCGTCCGTCGCCGCGCGCGGCGATACGCGCCCGCGCCCGCACGCCGCCCGGCGTGGTCATGCCGTCCATGCGGCGAGCCGGGACCGCACCCAGGCGGCGACGTCCCGTACGCCGTCCTCGCTCCGCAGGGACTGGAGGACGACGGGCAGTTCGCCGCGCTGTGCCTTCGCGTCGGCCGCCATCCGCGCGAGGTCCGAGCCGACGTGCGGGGCGAGGTCGGTCTTGTTGACGATCAGCAGGTCGGCGGTGGCGACGCCGGGCCCGCCCTTGCGCGGGATGTCGTCCCCGCCGGCCACGTCGATGACGAAGATCTGGGCGTCGACGAGCCCCTTGGAGAAGGTGGCGGTGAGGTTGTCCCCGCCGGACTCCACCAGGATCAGGTCGAGCGGCCCGACCTCGTCCTCCAGGTCCTCGACGGCCTCGAGGTTCGCGGAGATGTCGTCCCGGATCGCGGTGTGCGGACAGGCTCCCGTCTCGACGGCACTGATCCGCTCCGGCGGCAGTACGGCCTCCCGGAGCAGGAACTCGGCGTCCTCACGGGTGTAGATGTCGTTGGTGACGACGGCCAGGGACAGCTCCTCCCGCAGTGCCCGGCACAGCGCGGCGACGGTCGCCGTCTTCCCGGATCCGACGGGCCCGCCGAGCCCGACACGCAGGGCACGGCGGCGCCCGTCGGGCCGGTGGGCGTCGGCGGAGACGGCGGGGAGGTCGTGGTGATGGTCGAGATGCATGCTGCGACTCCTCATGGAACTGGGACCGGCTCTGTCAGCCCGCCGGGAGGTACCCCTTCTGGGGGAGTTGAGGACGAGGCCGTTCAGGCCGACCGGGGTCCAGGGGGCTGAGCCCGCTGGCGGGGTCGAAGGGGCGGAGCTCTGGGGCCGGGAAAGGGGAGGGGCGGCGGGGCATCCCCCTACGAGGCGAACAACCGCACAGGCCAGGCCGCATGCGCCTCCGCCCCGATCTCCAGCAACGGCGCGGACCGCGCGGGCAGCCCGTCGACCCCGTCGGTCACGGCCAGCCGTCCCGCGTCCACCGCGTCCCGCGCCACCCGGTCGAGGTCGGGCGCGATCCGTGCGAGCACGCCGGTCGCGTCGAACGGGTCGAGGCTGAGCAGCCGTACCACGGCCGTTGCCGGCCCGCTCACCCCCTCGTATGCGGAGCAGTACGCCGCGTCGAGGGGCTCGAGCCCGGCCGCCCGGGCGGCAAGCCCGAGGACGACCGGCTGATGGGCGCCCTTGGGGAACCGTCGTGCCAGCGCGTCGAGTTCGGGATGCGGCCAGGTGGCTCGGGCGGCGCGCATCAGCTGCCGCCCGAGCCTGCGTGCCGCCACCCGCAGGGCGGGTGACGGGGTGCGGGCGTCCGCGGCCCGGTCGAGCTCGCCGGGGTCGGCGCCGAGGGCCGCGGCTGCCGCGAGGGATGCCGCGACGGCCCCGCTCGTGTGCAGCCGCCCCCGGCAGAACTCCTCCAGGCTCGCGGCGTCGGTGATGCGTCCCGCCCGGACGGCGGCCTCCGCCCCGCCGGAGTGGGCGTGCCCTCCGGCGGGGAAGCGGCCGTCCGCGAGGACGAGCAGTGTCGCGCGGCTCATGTCGGCCCTCAGAAGAGGAAATACCGCTGCGCGAGCGGCAGTTCGGCGACGGGTGCGGGTTCGACGAGCTCGCCGTCGATGGTGACCGCGAAGGAGTCCGCGGCGACCTCGACGCGCGGCAGGGCGTCGTTCTGGCGCATGTCGGCCTTGGTGCGGCCGCGGGTCGACCGGATGGGCACGAGCTCCCGCCCGAGACCGAGGCGCTCCGGGAGCCCGTCCTCGATGGCCGCCTCCGCCACGAAGGCGACCGAGTTGGCGGCGGGCGCCGTGCCGTGCGCGCCGAACATCGGGCGCGGCAGTACCGGCTGCGGGGTGGGGATGGAGGCGTTGGCGTCGCCCATCTGCGCGTACGCGATCTGGCCGGCCTTGAGCACGGCCTGCGGCTTCACGCCGAAGAAGCGGGGGTCCCAGAGCACCAGGTCGGCGAGCTTGCCGGTCTCGACGGAGCCGATCTCGTGGTCGATGCCCTGGGCGACGGCAGGGTTGATGGTGTACTTGGCGACGTAGCGACGGGCGCGCAGGTTGTCGGCGCGGGTGTCACCCGGCAGGTGACCGCGGCGCCGCTTCATCACGTGCGCGGTCTGCCAGGTCCGCAGGATCACCTCTCCGACGCGGCCCATGGCCTGGGCGTCCGACGCCATGATGGAGATCGCCCCCATGTCGTGCAGGATGTCCTCGGCCGCGATGGTGCTGGGCCGGATACGGGACTCGGCGAAGGCCAGGTCCTCGGGGACGGCGGGGTTCAGGTGGTGGCAGACCATCAGCATGTCGAGGTGTTCCTCGACGGTGTTGACGGTGTGCGGCCGGGTCGGGTTCGTGGACGCCGGCAGCACGTTGGGCAGCGAGACCGCGGTGATCATGTCAGGTGCATGGCCGCCGCCGGCGCCTTCCACGTGGAAGGCGTGCAGGGTTCGGCCCGCGACGGCGTCGAAGGTGTCGCCGACGAATCCCGCCTCGTTCAGGGTGTCGGTGTGGACGGCGAGCTGGACACCGGACTCCTCGCACACGTCCAGGCAGGCGGAGATGACGGCGGGGGTGGCGCCCCAGTCCTCGTGAATCTTGAAACCGAGGATGCCGGCGCGCAGTTGGTCGCGCATCGACTGCTTGGACATGGTGCTGCCCTTGCCCAGGAAGCCGATGTTGACGGGGCTGGACTCGAGGGCGGCGAACATCCTCGCCAGGTGCCAGGAACCGGGGGTGACGGTGGTCGCCTTGCTGCCCTCGGCGGGGCCCGTGCCGCCGCCGATGAGGGTGGTGATGCCGGAGGCGAGGGCCTCGTCGACGGCGACCGGCGAGATGAAGTGGACGTGGGTGTCGATGCCGCCCGCGGTGACGATCTTCCCGTTGCCCGCGATGACCTCGGTTTCGGGGCCGATGACGAGGTCGGGGTGGACGCCGTCCATGGTGTCCGGGTTGCCGGACTTGCCGATGCCGGTGACGCGGCCGTCGCGGATGCCGATGTCGGCCTTGACCACGCCCCAGTGGTCGATGATCACGGCGCCGGTGATGACGGTGTCGGGGGCGCCGTCGGCGCGGGTGGCACGGGACTGGCCCATGGACTCGCGCAGCACCTTGCCGCCGCCGAAGACCGCTTCGTCGCCGGAGCGGCCGGGGCCGCCCGAACGGTCCTCCTCGATCTCGACGAGGAGGTCGGTGTCGGCGAGGCGGATGCGGTCGCCGGTGGTCGGGCCGAACAGGTCGGCGTAGGCGGGACGGGACAGTTCAGCCATCGAGGGCACCTCCGCCGTCCAGGGCACCTCCGGTCGCGCCGCGCAGACCCGTGACGACGCGGGCTCCCGCGAGCGGGACGAGCCGCACGTCGACCGGGATGCCGGGCTCGAACCGGACGGCGGTACCGGCGGCGATGTCGAGCCGCTTGCCGTGGGCGAGGGCGCGGTCCAGGTCGAGAGCGGGGTTGGCCTCGGCGAAGTGGTAGTGGGAGCCGACCTGGACGGGCCGGTCGGCGGTGTTGAGCACGGTCAGGCGGGTGGTTTCACGCCCCTCGTTGAAGGCGACCGGCTCGTCGGCGAAGAGGATCTCTCCTGGAATCATGACCGCCGCCCCGTCAGATGACCGGATCGTGGACGGTGACCAGCTTGGTGCCGTCGGGGAAGGTGGCCTCGACCTGCACGTCGTGGATCATCTCGGGGACGCCCTCCATGACCTCGTCACGCTGGAGCAGCTTGCGGCCGGAGGCCATGAGTTCACCGACCGTGCGGCCGTCCCGGGCACCTTCGAGGATGTGCGAGGTGATCAAGGCGACCACCTCCGGATGGTTGAGCTTCACGCCTCGTGCGCGGCGCTTCTCGGCCACGTCCGCGGCCACATGGATGAGCAGTCTCTCCTGCTCGTGCGGGGTCAGTTGCACGTACCACCTCACAGGGCATGACGCCGGGACCGGACGTCCGGCTGCCGCGTCCACCGCGACAGCTCTAGATGTAACACACATGAATGCGCCGGAGTTGTACCCGCCTGTGCTCGAAAACCGCAGGTGGATCGGGGTGGAGACTAGGGCTGGAGTGTTTCTGCCGCGTCACGCTTTCTTGACCGACTGATTACCGATGCCGTCGGTTTCCTCTCGCATGCTCAACAGTCCCCGCACCCCCGCCTGGAGGGCCTCCGGGGAAAAGCTGCCGAACAGCGCGTACTGGGCTCCGAAGCCCTGCACCACGGCCACCAGTGTCCGGGCCACGGCGTCCGGGTCGACGTCGTCGCGCATCATGCCGGTTTCCTGGTAGCGGACCACGACCTTCGCCCAGGCCGCCGCCACCTTGGTGAAACCCTCGGCGAGGAGGGCGGAGAGCGCGTCGTTGCGCAGCGTCTCGGACCAGGCCTGGATCATGAGCCGCGGGAACAGCCACTCGCCGCCGTCCGTCATCGCCGGCCGCTCCCGCGCCATGTGCGCCAGGGCGCGGGCGATGAGTTCGTCGGGCATGGGCGGCGGGCTCTCCTCGGCGGCACGTTCGTACACGCTGCGGATGGCGCCCAGCACGTCGGTGACGATGGCCTCGATCAGCTCCTCCTTGCCGCTGAAGTAGCGGTAGACGGCGCCCGCCGAGAGGTCGACCTCCTTCAGGACGTCCTGCATGGAGGTGGCATGGAAGCCGTTGCGGGCGAAGCAGAGCGCGGCGCCGTCGAGGATCTGCCGGCGGCGGGCGTCGAGGTGTTCCTGCGATACGCGTGCCATGGCACCCAATCTAAAACGAACGTTCCTTCTTGACAAGGACGCCAAGGCGGTCGCACGGTGGTGGCACAGCTAAAACGAACGATCCTTCTTTTTGAGGAGCCCCTCATGGACAGCCGTCGCGTGATCGCCGTGATCGTCCTGGTCCCCGTGCTGGTGGCGCTGGCACTGTGGGCCTTCGCCTGGCCGGCCGCCCGCACGGCACCCCGCGATCTGCCACTCGGCGTGGCGGGGCCGCCTACCGCGATCGCACAGGTGGAGCAGCGGCTCACCCAGCACGAGGGCGCCTTCGAGATCCACCGCTACGCCGACGAGGCCGAGGCCCGGGACGCCATCGCGGAGCGGTCCGTGTACGGCGCGGTGGTCGCCGCCGACGGTGGCCCGAAGCTGCTCACGGCCTCCGCGGCGAGCCCCGCCGTCGCCCAGTTGCTGCGCCAGTCGATGACCGGGCAGGTCGCCGCGACGGGGGCCCCGGTCCAGGTCGTCGACGTGGCGCCCGCACCCGAGACGGATCCGCGCGGAGCGGCACTGAGCGCGAGTGTGCTGCCGCTGGCGCTGGCCGGAATCGCGACGGGCGCGGTCGCGTCCCTGCTGGGGCTGCGCGGTGTCCGCGCGGTCGTCGCGCTGGTCGGTGCCGCCGCGCTGACGGGACTGGTCGCGGCGGCGATCGCGCACAGCTGGCTCGGGGTGGTCACCGGTGACTGGTGGGCCGTGGCCGGCGTGTTCGGACTGTCGACCCTGGCCGTGGGCGCGGGCGTCGCCGGGCTGGCGGCACTGCTCGGCCGCGCGGGTCTCGCGTTGGGCGGCGCGCTGATGATGCTGCTGGGCAACCCCTTCTCGGCGGCACCCTCGGCGCCGGAGATGCTGCCCCGGCCGGCCGGGGCGATCGGCCAGTGGCTGCCGCCGGGCGCGGGCGGCTCACTGCTGCGCTCGGTGTCCTTCTTCGACGGCGCCGCGGCCACCGGCCCCGCGCTCACGCTCACGTGGTGGGCGGTGCTGGGCCTGGGCGCGGTGCTGCTCGGCGGCGCGCTGCGCCAGCGTACGCACGGCGACGCACCGACGCCTGACCGGACTCCGGCACCCTCGCCGTCACCGGCCGCCTGAGCTCCGGCCGAACGCCGACCGCCGCTCCCCCGGGGACGCGGTGAGCGAGCCCCCAGCCCGGCGACCGCGGGCCCCGGCCTGCGAAGCAACGGCGGCGAGCGCCTCGGTCGCAGCTACGACGGAGACGACCCCGAGGCCGCTCGACGGCAGCCCGCGGCAGCCGCAGGCAGCCACAGGCACGATCGCCCGCGGGCCCCGGGCAGGACACCGGCCGCCCGCCGACAGGACCCGGAAGCGGTCGTCCGGACCTTGCCGGGATAGCGGGATCTGGCACGCGTACTGCGGCGTTGGCGTCGGTTGCGAGGCACCGTTGCCTGGGGCCGGCCCTGATCCGAACGACACCCCTAGCCCTAGGCCGGCTTCGGCCCCCTGTGTTCCGCCGCGATGCCGAACCGATGAGGCTCGCGGGGCGTGGAGGCGGAAGTGTCGCGGACACCGGTGACCGAGGTGATCACCTGGTCCCCCGGCGGCTCCGGGACCTCCTCCAGACGCTGGAGGTCGGCGGCGGAGACGAGGGCGACGAGAGGCTTGCCGTGGCGCGTCACGACGACGCGTTCACCACCGTAGACCACCCGGTTGATCAGGTCGGCGAGCTCAGCCCTGGCTTGCGTCACCGGAATCTCGTAGGCCATGCCCCCAGCTTACGGTTCGCCTCGCGACGGCCGGCTGCGCCGCCGTTCGGCGGGGAGGACGATGGAGACGGGGCGAGTACAGGCCACAGGCACAGGCCACAGGCCACAGGCCCACGGGAGGTTTCCATGACATCCAGCACACCCAGCACACCCACCACGCCCGCCACCGGCGAACCGTCGTTCTTCGAGCTCGGCGTGGCCGACCCAGAGCGCGGCCGTGCCTTCTACGGGACCCTGTTCGGCTGGGCCCTCGATGCCGGCCCCGGGGGACGCGGGTTCTCCATCGGCACCGGCGGCGTACCGGGTGGTCTGCACGGCGGTGACGCCGGGGCCTCTCCGTACCTCTTCTTCCGGGTCGACGACCTGGACGCCGCCGTTGCCCGCGTACGGGAGCTGGGCGGCTCGGTCGAGGACCTCGGCGAGCAGGAGGAGGGCGAGGGGGGCGCGGAGTCGGTGGCCCGGTTCGGGCGGTTCGCACTGTGCCGTGACGACCAGGGCTCCTCCTTCGGTCTGCACGAGCCGCCGAACGGGGGATGAACGCGGCCGTGCCGCCCTTCGGCCCTTCGGCGATGCGGCCCCTCGGCCGCTCGGCTTCGGCTGCTCGGCTTCACTCGGCTTCGGCCGTCGGCGAACGCCCGATTCCCGCGACATCCCCGCCCTCGTAACGTACGTCCTGTACATTTTTTACAGAGGTAGTGCAGCCGAAGACGTTCCGTCACGAGGAGGGGTCCGCCATGACCCGACCGTCCGCCCGTCACGTCCTGCCCGAGTTCACCGAGCGCACGAGTACCGGGAGCCGGACGACGGACCCGTACTCGAAACTACTGGAGGAGCGGATCGTCTTCCTCGGGACGCCGATCGACGAGACCTCGGCGAACGACGTGATGGCGCAGTTCATGCACCTGGAACACCAGGCCCCGGACCGGGACATCGCGCTGTACATCAACTCGCCCGGCGGCTCCTTCACCGCGATGACGGCGATCTACGACACGATGCGCTATGTCACCTGCGATGTGGAGACGACCTGCCTCGGACAGGCCGGCACGTCCGCCGCGGTGCTGCTGGCGGCGGGCACGCCCGGCAAGCGCGCCGTACTGCCGGGCGCACGAGTGGTCATCCGTCAGCCCGCGCTCACCGACCCGGTGGAGGGACAGGCCAGCGACCTGGCCATTCAGGCCGGCGAGTTGACCCGCGTCCGCGCCCGCCTGGAGGAGATCCTCGCGCGGCACACGGGCCGCAGCCCGGAGCAGGTGAGCGCGGACATCGAGCGGGACACCGTCATGGACGCGCAACAGGCCCTGGAGTACGGCCTGGTCGACCGCATCGTGGCCGGCCGCACGATCCCGTCCGCGGCACCCGGCGCGAGGTGACCCACCGATGCTGCCACCGGAGCTGCCGCCCCTGCCCGCCCTGACCCGCGCGGAGGCCGAGCTGATCGACCGGTACCTGGACGTCGTCGACCAGCTCGGCCGCATCAACCCCGCACGGGACGGCGACACCTACCGTGGGCTGCGGGCGGCCCAGGCGCTGGTCGCCAAGGCGACCGCCCTGCGCGACGCACTGGCGCTGATGCACCGGCGGGGCGAGACGGAACTGCACGCCGCCACCCTGACCCGGGCGCTGCGCGTACTGGACGGTGAACGGCGGACGGCACGCGTCAGCCTGCCGCCGCTTTCCGAAAGCTGAGGCGCCACGAGCCGAAACGGACCAAAAGGCGTACCCCCTTTCGGCGTAGCAACACCTCGGATTTCCGGCCGGCCCGGCTTGCGCGATCCCCGCGCCCGAACAGCGGAATGAGTCACTCCGCCGCTGGTCCCGGTGTCCGCAACGCACTCGACGATGACTCGAACGCAGCACCGCCCACCCGAACGGGTGAGTGGTGAGTAACAACACAAAGGGCACGTTCCGTTGGGATTTTCCCATGGGGCGAGACAAGATCCGTGACTGACGACAAGCCCCCGCCGCAGCGGCGGGGCGGTCCGGGCGGACGCCGAGTCCTGCCGCCGCCCGGACGACCGGTCGACAGGAGTGGATCGGCAGGAGTGGAGGACCCGAGCACAACGGGTCGCCGGAACGGTCGTCTCCGCGGGAGACGCGCCGGGCCGAGCAGCCCTTGGGGTGAAGCCGCACTCGTGTGGCCGGGCAACTTCGCCAGCCCGAATCCGACAGGTCATCCTTCACAGGCGGCTGACGAAGGGTTGCGCATGTCTGCGCTGAATCGTGTCCCGTCGATGATGGCCCGTGCCGGTACGGCCTCGGCCCTCACCCTCGCCGCCGTCGGCGGTTCCGTAGTGGTCCCCGGCGTCGCCTCCGAGGCGGCCGCCGCGAGCCATGCGACGAAGGCCCTCAAGATCGCTGCCTCCAAGAAGGGCGCGCCATACAAATGGGGCGCCGTCGGACCAAGCAGGTTCGACTGCTCGGGGCTGACCCTGTATTCGTTCAAGAAGGCCGGCAAGAAGCTGCCGCGCACCGCCGCCCAGCAGTACAACAAGACCCGTCACATCTCCGCCAAGAACCGCAAGACCGGGGACCTGGTGTTCTTCCACTCGGGCCGGAGCGTCTACCACGTCGGCATCTACGCCGGAAAGGGGAAGATCTGGCACGCCCCGAAGACCGGGGACGTGGTGCGTCTGCAGAAGATCTGGACCGGCAGCGTCTGGTACGGCCGGGTCAAGTAGCGCGCCCGAGGGGGTGACGGTGCCCTGACCCGCCGTCACCCCCTCGGGTGCGCGGTATCCGCATGCGGTGCGCCGGGGGCCGTCGGCGCCTCACCGCTGGGTCCCCTGCCTTCCCACGGCCCGTCCGACGGCCGTGGCCGCCGGTTCGGCGGGCACCGGGCCGCCCGGTGGCGCCCAGGGAAATTCGACGGAGATGGTCTTGCCACCCTCCCGGGTGGGCCGCACTCTCAGCTTGCCGCCGCATTCCGCCGTCAGCCAGCGGATGATCACCATGCCCCGGCCGTTGTCCTGCTGGACGGCGGCGGGCAGGCGCTTGGGAAACCGCGGATGGCTGTCGGTGACGCCGATGCGCAGCCGCTCGTCGCGGTCGAGCACGAGGCCCACGGTGAAGGTGGGTGACTGCCCGAACGTGTGCTGGACCGCGTTGGTCGTCAGCTCGGAGACGATGAGCCGGACGGTTTCGGACAGGTCGGTGTCCGGCGGCAGACCCCACTCCGCCAGGGTGCCGACCACATAGGTACGCGCTGCGGCCACCGAGGCGGGTTCGCTCGGCAGAGTGACGGATGCTTCCAGGTGGTCTGCCATGGCGACGTCGTCCCTTTCCCACGGGACCGCAGCCGGACACGGAGCGGATGGTTCGAGTACGGTCCCGGACTGGTGCTTCGCCGCCAGAGTGCCATCACAAGGCTCGTGAAGGGCGGCGATCCACCAAGATATGCATATATCTGTCGCTCGAAGCGGTGAACTCTGCGACGGCAGAGCGTATTTGGGCGACTCACAGGGAGTAAAGGAGTGGCCCATGCAGCACGGCCCCGTGGTGCGCCGTCGGAAGCTGGGCGCGGAACTGCGCGCCCTGCGCACGTCGGCGGGGATCACCAGTGGCGAGGCGGCCCGGCTGGTGGGCTGGCACCAGTCGAAGGTCAGCCGGATCGAGACCGGGACGAGCGGGGCGAAACCGGCCGACGTACGGTTACTGCTGGACGCCTACGGCGTGGCCGACGACCAGCTGCGGGAGCTGCTGGTGATGCTGGCCGGCTCCGACGACTCGGGGGGCCGCAACCACTGGTGGCACGCCTACCGAGGGGTACTGCCGCCGACCTACCGCGATTTCATCAGCCTGGAGTCCCAGGCCAGCGCGATGCGCACGCTGGAGACCACGGTGGTCCCCGGACTCCTGCAGACACCGGAGTACGCCCGCGCGGTGACGCGCGCCGCGGCGGACGGGCTGCCCGAGGAGCGCCTCGACACGCTGGTGGAGGTCCGGCTGGCCCGGCAGGACGTGCTGCGGGCGCAGCCGCCGCTCCGGCTGAGCGCGGTCCTGGACGAGGCGGTGCTGCGCCGGGAGGTGGGCGGACCCGGCGTCATGGCCCGTCAGCTGGCGCGACTGGTCGAGGCCGCCCGCCTCCCCCATGTCCGGCTCCAGGTACTGCCGTTCGCCGCCGGGGCGCACATCGGTGTCACCGGCCCTTTCGTAATCTTCTCTTTTTCGAGCACTTCTGATCTGGACGTGGTGGTTCTCGACCACTTGACGAGTAGCCTGCATCTCGAACGGAAAGAAGACCTAGAGGCCTACACCGAGGCCTTCAACGCCCTTCTGATCCATGCCCTTTCGCCCGAGGACTCGTTGGACTTCATCGCCGCGACCGCGGCAGGCGCGTAAGGAGGCACCATGACAGGCTCCATGACCGCACTCTCCCGGAACATCCCTGCCAGTACCGATCTGTCCGACGTGCGGTGGCTGCGCAGCAGCTACAGCACCGGAGCGAACAACTGCGTCGAGACCGCCCGGCCGTCGGCCGGCCCCTGTGCCGGACTGCTCGCCGTGCGCGACTCCAAGGACCCGGCGGGACCCGCGCTGCTCTTCTCCCCCGAGAGCTGGGCGTCGTTCACGGCCGGGGTCCACCGCCCCTGACCCCGGTACACCGTCTGGCGGCACACGGCCGTGTCACGCCGACTCATGGCCGCGTCTCGCCGATCACCCGTACAGCGCGTTCGATCTGCTCCCCGGAGAGGTCCGCACGAGCGGTCAGCCTGAGCCGTGAGATGCCGTCGGGTACGGAAGGAGGACGGAAGCAGCCCACGGACAGGCCGGCCGTACGGCAGTCGGCCGCCCACCGTACGGCCGCCTCCGGGGAGGGGGCGCGCACCGAGACGACCGCGGCGTCCGGACGTACCGCGGAAAGCCCCAGCGCGGTCAGACGCGCGTGCAGTTCGGCCGCCACCGCGCGTGCCCGCGCCGCTCGTTCCGGCTCGCGGCGCAGCAGGGTGAGCGCCGCCAGCGCCGCGCCCGTCGCCGCGGGGGCGAGGCCGGTGTCGAAGATGAAGGTCCGGGCCGCGTTGACCAGGTGCTCGATCACCCGGGCGGGGCCGAGCACGGCACCGCCCTGACTGCCGAGTGACTTGGACAGCGTCACCGTCACGACGACGTCGTCGGCGCCCGCGAGTCCCGCCGCGTGCGGGGCGCCCCTGCCGCCGTGGCCGAGCACACCGAGGCCGTGGGCGTCGTCGAGGACCAGCCCGGCGCCGTGCTCCCGGCACACCTCGGCGAGGGCGGCTAGGGGGGCCGCGTCCCCGTCGACCGAGAAGACCGTGTCGGAGACGGTGACGGCCGGCCCGTCGTGCGTCCCCAGTGCCTTGCGTACGGCGTCCGGGTCGGCGTGCGCCACGACCTGGGTCGTCCCGCGCGCGAGCCGGCAGCCGTCGATCAGCGAGGCGTGGTTGCCCGCGTCGGAGACGACGAGGGAGCCGTGCGGCGCCAGCGCGGTGACCGCGGCGAGGTTGGCCGCGTAGCCGGAGGAGAAGACGAGCGCGGCCTCGAAACCGCAGTGGGCGGCCAGCTCGCGTTCGAGCTCGGCGTGCAGTTCGGTCGTGCCGGTCACCAGCCGGGAGCCGGTCGCGCCACCGCCCCAGGCCCGCGCGGCCCGCACCGCGCCCACGGTGACCTCCGGATGCCGGGCCAGTCCGAGGTAGTCGTTGCTCGCCAGGTCCAGCAGCGGCGAGTCGGCCGGACGAGGGCGCAGAACACGTACGAGTCCGGCCCGGCGGCGCGCCCGGGCCTGCTCGTCGATCCAGCCGAACGCCATGGGTCGGTCCTCCGGAGTTTTGTAGGCAGTGGACAGACATTAGCGGCACGACAGCCCCCGCGAGGTGTGGCGATACCCACACGCCGATCTGTCAGTGTTGTGCGAACTCTCCTTGGCCCCGGGCGGCCCCTTAAGACAGGATCGGCTCTCATGGACCTGCTGAACACGCTGGTGGACAAGGGGCTTCGGCGCGAGACGCCGACCCGCGAGGAGGCTCTTGCCGTCCTCGCCACTTCCGACGACGACCTGCTCGATGTGGTGGCCGCGGCCGGCAAGGTACGCCGTCACTGGTTCGGGCGACGGGTGAAACTCAACTACCTCGTCAACCTCAAGTCGGGCCTGTGCCCCGAGGACTGCTCCTACTGCTCGCAGCGGCTCGGCTCCAAAGCCGAGATCCTCAAGTACACCTGGCTCAAGCCCGACCAGGCCTCCCAGGCGGCCGCCGCGGGCGTGGCCGGGGGCGCCAAGCGGGTGTGCCTGGTGGCCAGCGGACGCGGTCCGACCGACCGGGACGTGGACCGGGTCTCGGACACCATCAAGGCGATCAAGGAGCAGAACGAGGCCGTCGAGGTGTGCGCCTGCCTGGGCCTGCTCTCCGACGGCCAGGCGGAGCGGCTGCGCGAGGCGGGTGCGGACGCCTACAACCACAACCTCAACACGTCCGAGGCGACGTACGGGGACATCACGACCACGCACACGTACGCCGACCGGGTGGACACGGTGAACAAGGCGCACGCGGCCGGGCTGTCCGCCTGCTCGGGGCTGATCGCGGGCATGGGCGAGAGCGACGAGGACCTGGTCGACGTGGTCTTCTCGCTGCGCGAGCTGGACCCGGACTCGGTGCCGGTCAACTTCCTGATCCCGATGGAGGGCACGCCGCTGGCCAAGGAGTGGCACCTCACCCCGCAGCGGTGCCTGCGCATCCTGGCGATGACACGGTTCGTCTGCCCGGACGTCGAGGTGCGCATCGCCGGCGGTCGCGAGGTCCACCTGCGCACGATGCAGCCGCTCGCCCTGAACCTGGCCAACTCCATCTTCCTCGGCGACTACCTCACCAGCGAGGGGCAGGCGGGCCATGCCGACCTGGAGATGATCGCGGACGCCGGTTTCGAGGTGGAGGGCGCCGACCAGGTGACCCTGCCCGGGCACCGGGCGACGGCAGGCGGCGGCTGCGGGTCGCACGACAGCGGCGGCGGCTGCGGGTCGCACGGCAGCGGCGGGGCCTGTGGTTCCGCCCCGGCCGAGGCGGATCGCGACTCCGTGTCGGCCGCCGCGTCCGCGGTGGCCGGCGAAGCCCGCACGGACCTGGTCGCCGTACGCCGCCGTGGTGCCGGAACGGACCTCGCGCCCAATGCCTGAGCCCGCGCTGACCGTGGACGAGCTGCTGGCCCTCGACCGGCGGCACGTCTGGCATCCGTACGGCCCCATGCCCGGCCGGCGGGACCCGCTCGTCGTGGAGTCGGCGAGCGGGGTGCGGCTGCGGCCGGCCGATGGTTCGGGCGAGCTCGTCGACGGCATGTCGTCCTGGTGGTCGGCGATCCACGGCTACAACCACCCGGTGCTGAACGAGGCCGCGCGGGAGCAGCTCGAGCGGATGAGCCATGTGATGTTCGGCGGACTCACCCACGAGCCCGCCGTGCGCCTGGCGAAGCTCCTTGTCGACATGTCACCCGAGGGTCTGGAGCACGTCTTCCTGGCCGACTCGGGTTCGGTGTCGGTCGAGGTCGCGGTCAAGATGTGCCTCCAGTACTGGCGTTCGCTGGGTCGCCCTGCCAAGCGTCGCCTGCTGACCTGGCGCGGCGGCTACCACGGCGACACCTGGCAGCCGATGTCGGTGTGCGATCCCGACGGCGGGATGCACGAGCTGTGGGAGGGCGCCCTGCCACGCCAGGTCTTCGCGGACGCGCCGCCGGCCGAGTACGAGGAGTCGTACGCCGACCGGCTGCGGTCACTGATCGAGCGGCACGCCGGCGAACTGGCCGCGGTGATCGTGGAGCCGGTGGTGCAGGGCGCCGGTGGCATGCGGTTCCACTCCCCCGCGTATCTGCGGGTGCTGCGGGAGGCGTGCGACGCGCACGGCGTGCTGCTCGTGTTCGACGAGATCGCGACCGGGTTCGGGCGCACGGGCGCGATGTTCGCGGCGGAGCACGCGGCGGTGACGCCGGACGTGATGTGCGTGGGCAAGGCGCTGACCGGCGGTTACCTGACGATGGCGGCCACGCTGTGTACGTCACGGGTGGCCGACGGGATCTCGCGTGGCGAGGTGCCGGTGCTGGCCCACGGGCCGACGTTCATGGGCAATCCACTGGCGGCCGCCGTGGCATGCGCCTCCATCGGGCTGCTGCTCGGCCAGGACTGGCTCGCGGAGGTCAACCGGATCGAGGCGGGTCTGCGCGAAGGGCTCGCACCCGCCTGCGAACTGCCGGGCGTCACCGACGTACGCGTGCTCGGCGCGATCGGCGTGGTGCAGCTCGACCACGCCGTCGACATGCGGGCGGCGACGGAGGCGGCCGTGCGCGAGGGCGTGTGGCTGCGGCCGTTCCGCGATCTGATCTACACCATGCCGCCGTACGTCACGGGTGACGCGGACGTGGCGCGGATCGCCCGCGCGGTGTGCGCGGCGGCACGGGAGGGATGACATGCCGGTACTGGTGATCACGGGCACGGGCACGGAGATCGGCAAGACGGTCGTGACCGCCGCCGTCGCCGCGACGGCGGCGGCGGGCGGCCGCTCGGTGGCCGTACTGAAGGCGGCGCAGACGGGCGTACGACCGGACGAGCCGGGGGACGCCCAGGAGGTGGCGCGCCTCGCGGGCGCCGTGACGGCGGCCGAGGTCGCCCGCTACCCGGAACCCTTGGCACCGGGGACGGCCGCGCGCCGGGCCGGCCGGGCGCCCGTGCGCCCCGAGGAGGTGGCGGAGGCCGCGGACAAACTGGCGACCGAGCACGACCTGGTGCTGGTCGAGGGCGCGGGCGGACTGCTCGTACGCTTCGACGCGGCCGGCGGGACGCTGGCGGATGTCGCCGGGCTGCTGGGAGCGCCGGTGCTGCTGGTGGCCTCGGCCGGGCTGGGGACGCTGAACACCACGGAACTGACGGCGCGTGAACTGCGCTCCCGAGGCCTGGCGCTGCCGGGCGTGGTGATCGGCAGCTGGCCCGAGGCCCCGGACCTCGCCTCGCGCTGCAACCTCGCGGACCTCCCGGACGTGGCCGGAGCGCCCCTGCTCGGCGCCCTGCCCGCCGGAGCGGCCCGCCTCCCGCCGGCCGCCTTCCGGACGACGGCACCGCACTGGCTGGCCCCCCGGCTGGACGGCACTTGGGACGCGGACGCCTTCCGGGCCCGGGAGGCGCCCTGACCGGCGGCACGGCTCGGGACGTCCGCCGGCCCGGCCGGGGGTGGGACGAGGGCCGGACCCGGCCCCGGCGCGGGGCCACGCCTTCGCGGCCCGGCGTCCCGCCCGGCCTCAACGACCCCGGGAGACCGATGCGAAGCACGCCGCGCTCCCCAACTCCGCACCTTGACCGGAACCGGCGACCGGCGACCGGCGACCGGCGACCGGCGACCGGCCGAGAACGAGCCGTCCGCGCGGTGGGTGCGCGGGGCTCGTCCGGGGGACAATCGCGGTAAGGCACCACCTCGTGAGGGAGGTCCCATGGCACTGCGATCCGCCCGTGCCCGCGGAGTGCCGCGGGACGCCGTGCACCATCCGCTGTTCGCCCGCTACTACGCCCGGGTCAGTGTGGGCGCCGAGACCCGGATGGGGATGGGGCGCGTTCGCGAGCGGCTGCTCGCCGGGCTGTCCGGGCGGGTGATCGAAGTCGGCGCGGGCAACGGACTGAACTTCTCGCACTACCCGGGCACCGTCTCGGAGGTCGTCGCCATCGAACCGGAGCGCGTACTGCGGCAACTGGCCGTGGAGGCGGCGCTGCGCGCCGAGGTACCGGTGGACGTGGCGCCGGGCGCGGCGGAGGCCCTCCCGGTCAAGAGCGAGGCCTTCGACGCCGCCGTCGTCTCGCTCGTGCTGTGCAGTGTCCGCGACGTGCCACGGGCGCTCGGGGAGCTGCGACGGGTGCTGCGGCCCGGCGGACAGGTGCGGTTCTTCGAACACGGCCGGGGCGGTGGGCGGGTGATGACCTTCACCCAGCGCGCGCTGGACCGGACGCTGTGGCCCCCGCTGTCCGGCGGCTGCCACCTGTCCCGCGAGCCGGTCGCCGCGCTGCGGGACGCGGGGTTCGCACTCGGGCCCTACCGGCGGGTGATGATTCCGGAGCACGGGCCGGCGCTGCCGAGTTCCTACTGCGTGCTCGGCACGGCCTGGCGGCCGCCCGGGACCGAGGCGTAGTCAGCCCCTCACCAGCCCCTCACACGCTCCACCGGCGCAGCTCGTCCGCGATGTCGTCGACCGCGGCCTCACCGCTCTTGACCAGTAGTGCGAGATCCCGCACCTGCTCCGGTGTGGTGGCGACCTTGACCCCGCTGGCGACCAGGTAGGCGTAGGCGACCGCGGAGGCGAACAGGGCGTTGGAGCGCTCCAGCGCAGGGATGTGGATCAGCATCTGGAGCAGGGCGGCGGCACGGGAGTGCGGACTGTCGTAGACGAGGGTGCCGAATATCTCGGCCCGGTGGCGGGAGACGGCCGCTACGAGCGCTCCCCAGTCGGTGACCTGGGGATCTCCCGGGGTGCGCTGTTCGGCGAGCATCAGCAGCCAGGCGAGGTCGATACGGAGGTCATTCATCCGGGGTCTTTCGTCCGGGACTCGTCCGGCGGCTCAGCGGCCGCCGTCGCCGACCTCCTCGGCGAAGACCTTCTCGTACTGCCGCATGAAGTCGGCGGCGGCCTCCACGAAGGTGTGGCCGGCCTCGCCGGTGTCCTGCCGGACCAGTTCCTCGATGTAGCGGTTGACGCTCATCCCCCGGGCCAGGGCCTTCTCGCGGGCCGCCCGGGCGGTGCCCTCGTCCACCCGCACGTTCAGCTGGGCCTTCTGGGTCTTCGCCATGCCTCGAAGCTAGCGCCGCAACGCTAGCAGCGGCAAGGGCGGCCGCCCATGAACATCGCGGGCCGGGGCCCCGGCCCGGACTGGCTCGACCAGGTGGTCGGCACCCTGGGCCCGCGGGACCGGCTGAAGCACCGGTCGGCCCAGCTCTCCGGGGGCCGGCAGCAGCGCGTGGCCTGTGCGCGGGCGCCGGCCTCCCGGCTGCCCCGGGCGCTACAGAGACGGACTGACGCCGGGCGCCGGGCACGTCGTCCGGTCTGGTGCGCGCCGGTCTGGTGCGCGCCGGTCCGGGCCCGGCCGGACGCGGTGCGGCCGGACGCGGTGCGAGCGGACGCGGTGCGAGCGGAGCACGACGCGGCGGGGCTGCCGTTCGGCTCCCCGGGCGAGCGGGCGGACCGTCTGCGGCGCACCGTCGAGGAACTGGAGCGCCTGCCGGGACCGAGGACCGCGAGACCGCGGTCCGCCCCCTCCTGGAGCACGTGCCGCACCTGACCGCCGGCCAGGTACTCGAACTGCCCATCGTCCTGGCCGGGACCCTGGAGCGGATCACCGCGCAGGCGAGGGCGCAGCGCGAGCGGTACGGATTCACCTACCTGACCGTGCCGGAGCCGTACATGGAGGCCTTCGCACCGGTGATGCGGGCGCTGCGCGAGGCCTGACGGCGGGTCGGCGCGCGGTCCGGCCGCCCGCATGCTGGAATCCCGCCTGGCGATGCGGCGTGGGTGATGGGATCGCCCCATGACCGAACTGCGCATACGGGCCGCCGGGCCCGAGGACCTCGACACCGTGCTGGCCTTCTGGAAGGTGGCCGCCGAGGGGACGAGCATCAGCGACGACCGGGAGGGCGTGGAGCGGCTGGTCGCCCGCGACCCCGAGGCACTGGTCCTGGCCGAGCTGGGCGGGGACCTGGTGGGCACGGTGATCGCGGGTTTCGACGGCTGGCGCTGCCATCTGTACCGGCTGGCGGTGCACCCGGACCACCGGCGCCGGGGCATCGGATCGGCGCTGCTCACGGCCGCGGAGGAGCGGTTCGTACGGCTGGGCGGGCGCCGCGGGGACGCGATGGTGCTGCGGCGCAACGAGCGGGCACAGCATGCCTGGCGGGCGGCCGGGTACGCGCCCGAGGAGCAGTGGCGACGCTGGGTGAAGCCCCTCACCGACGGAAAGGTGTGAGCACCGGCGCATGAGCGAGTCCGCATCGGCGTTCCTTCCGGCGCTCACCCCGGCGCCTCCCCCCGGGACCTCGTCCCGCTGCGCCCCCTCGGCGCACGACGTCGCGCGAACCGCCGGGTCCTGGCCGATCATGGATCCGAGGTGACCCGATGACCGAAGTGCTCCTGCTGCTGGTGGCGATCCTGCTCTCGCTCGCGTGCGGCGCCTTCGTCGCGGCCGAGTTCTCGCTGACCACCGTCGAGCGCGGCGAGCTGGAGCGGGCGGTGGCGCGCGGCGAGCGGGGGGCGGCGAGCGCCCTGAAGGCCGTACGGAACCTGACCTTCCAGCTGTCCGGGGCGCAGCTCGGCATCACGGTCACCAACCTGGTGGTCGGCATGCTGGCCGAGCCCTCGGTCGCGGCGCTGATCTCGGGTCCGCTGGAGAGCGTCGGGGTGTCGCGCTCGGTGGCCTCGTCGCTGGCGCTGGTGCTGGGCACGGCCCTGTCGACGGTCTTCCTGATGATCGTCGGCGAACTGGTGCCGAAGAACTGGGCGATCTCCTCACCGCTGGCCGTCGCCAAACGGGTGGGTGGTCCGCAGCGCTGGTTCAGCACCGCGTTCCGGCCCTTCATCACCCACCTGAACAACACGGCCAACCGCATCGTGCGCGTGTTCGGTATGGAGCCCGCCGAGGAACTGGCGTCCGCGCGTGGGCCGCAGGAGCTGGCCGCGCTCGCCCGGCACTCGGCCAAGCAGGGTGCGCTGGAGGCGGACACCGCCGAGTTGTTCGTGCGGACCCTGAACCTGGCCGACCTGACGGCACAGAACGTGATGACCCCGCGCGTCCAGGTCGTCGCCCTCGACGCCCGGGCGACGTGCGAGGACGTGGCGAACGCGACGCGGGCGACCGGACTGTCCAGGTTCCCCGTCTACCAGGACACACTCGACGCCGTGGTGGGCACCGCGCACGTCAAGGACGTCCTGGCGGTGCCCGCCGAGCGGCGGCCCCGGATGCCGGTCGCCGAACTGATGCGCGAGCCGCTGCTCGTCCCGGAGTCGCTGACCGTCGACCGGCTGCTGGACCGGCTCTCCGGTCGGCGCACGATGGCCGTGGTGATCGACGAGTACGGCGGGACGGCGGGCGTGGCCACGCTGGAGGACATCGTCGAGGAGGTCGTCGGCGAGGTGCGGGACGAACACGATCCACACGAGACGCCCGAGTTGGACCCGGCCGGCACCGACGAGCGGGGGCACGCCCTGTACCGGGCCGACGGCGCGGCGCGCGTGGACCGGCTCGCGCGGCTGGGACTCAGGGTGCCCGAAGGGCCGTACGAGACGGTCGCCGGTCTGGTCGCGGCCGGGCTGGGGCACATCCCCGCCGTCGGCGACTCCCTGGAGGTCGCCGGCTGGCGGCTGGACGTAGTGGACGCCACGGGCCACAGGGCCGCCCGGGTGTTGCTGCACGCGCCGCTCGACGACGCGCGCGCCGCCGGCGACACCGACGAAGGGGGGGCCGGCCGGTGACCGCCGTGCAGCTGCTGATCGGTCTGGCGACGCTCGTGGTGAACGCGTTCTTCGTGGGCGCCGAGTTCGCGCTGATCTCCGTGCGCCGCAGCCAGGTGGAGCAGCACGTCGAGGCAGGGGCGGCGGGGGTGGAGGGCGACCGGCGCGCGAAGAGCGTGCTCTGGGGCCTGGAGCACGTGTCGGCGCTGATGGCGGCGGCGCAGCTCGGCATCACGCTGTGCACGCTGGTCCTGGGTGTGGTCGCGGAACCGGCCATCGCGCACCTGTTGGAGCCGGTGTTCCACGCGGTGGGCGTGCCGTCCGGCGCGGGGCACGCGGTGTCCTTCGTCATCGCCCTCGCGTTGGCGACGTATCTGCACATGCTGCTCGGCGAGATGGTGCCGAAGAACATCGCGCTGGCCGAGCCGGTGCGCAGCGCGCTGCTGCTCGGGCCGCCGCTGGTGGCGCTGTCCCGGGCACTGCGCCCGGTGATCTTCACGGTCAACGCCTTCGCGAACGCGTTGCTCAAGCTGCTCAGGGTCGAGACGAAGAACGAGGTCTCGGCGACCTTCACGGACGCGGAACTCGCCGAGATCGTCAAGGACGCCAGCGAGGCCGGTCTCATCGACGACCGGGCCCAGGAGCGCCTGCACGACGCCCTGGAGCTGGGCCGGCGACCGGTGCGGGACGTGGTGCTGCCGCTCGAACGCGTCGTCCAGGCACGCGTGGGGATCACTCCGGAGCAGTTGGAGCGGCTGTCGGCGGAGTCCGGGTTCTCTCGCTTCCCGGTGGTGGACGACGGGCGGCGGATCGTCGGCTACCTGCATGTGAAGGACGCCCTGGACGCCTCGCCGCGGGACCTGCCGTTCGGCCTGCGGGACATGCGGCCCATCGCGCGGGCCCGGGAGCGCACCCCGCTGGACGACGTGCTGACCGCCATGCGCCGCAGCCGTACACATCTGGCGGCCGTGATCGGTTCCGACGGGCGGCTGGCGGGGCTGGTGACCATGGAGGACGTGCTGCGGGAGCTGTTCGGGCAGCGGACGTGAGCCTCCTCTCCCCTGCGGAGGGCGACCGACGCGGAGGGCGACCGACCAGTGGGTATGTGCAGGCGCTACCATTTCTGTCGCCATGCAGACGAATCCCACCCACACCAGCCTCGTCGCCGTCGGAGACTCCTTCACCGAGGGCATGTCGGACCTGCTGCCCGACGGCTCCTACCGGGGCTGGGCCGACCTCCTCGCCACCCGGATGGCCGCCCGGACCCCCGGCTTCCGGTACGCGAACCTCGCGGTGCGCGGGAAGCTGATCGGGCAGATCGTCGACGAGCAGGTCGACGTGGCGGCGGCCATGGGGGCCGACGTGATCACGCTGGTCGGCGGGCTCAACGACACGCTGCGGCCCAAGTGCGACATGGCCCGGGTGCGGGACCTGCTGACGCAGGCCGTGGAACGGCTCGCCCCGAACTGCGAGCAGTTGGTCCTGATGCGCAGCCCGGGCCGCCAGGGCCCGGTGCTGGAGCGGTTCCGGCCCCGCATGGAGGCTCTGTTCGCGATCATCGACGACCTGTCCAAGGAGCACGGCGCCGTGGTCGTCGACCTGTACGGGGCGGACTCGCTGGCCGACCCGCGCATGTGGGACGTGGACCGGCTGCACCTGACCTCCGAGGGGCACCGCCGGGTCGCGGAGGCCGTGTGGCAGACGCTGGGGTACGAGCCCGAGGACCCGCGGTGGCACGCGCCGATCCCGGCGACGCCCCCGCCGGGCTGGATCATGCGCCGGACCGCTGACGTCCGGTTCGCCCGGCGGCACCTGCTGCCCTGGATCGGGCGCAGGCTGACGGGCCGGTCGTCCGGGGACGGCCTGCCGCCCAAGCGTCCGGAGCTGCTGCCTTACGAGCACCTGGCGCCGTGATCCCCGGGCCCGCACGCCCTTCGTAGGTTCCGACGAAGGGCCCCGTGGAGCTGGCCTGCAGGAATCGCCAGTAGAATCCGTTTACGTGACTTCCGCTCCCGCCAAGCCCCGCATCCCGAACGTCCTCGCCGGACGCTACGCCTCCGCCGAGCTCGCCACGCTCTGGTCGCCCGAGCAGAAGGTGAAGCTGGAGCGGCAGCTCTGGCTCGCCGTGCTGCGGGCCCAGAAGGACCTCGGCATCGAGGTGCCCGACGCCGCGCTCGCCGACTACGAGCGCGTCCTCGACCAGGTCGACCTGGCCTCGATCGCCGAGCGCGAGAAGGTCACGCGGCACGACGTGAAGGCGCGGATCGAGGAGTTCAACGACCTCGCCGGGCACGAGCACGTGCACAAGGGCATGACCTCCCGTGACCTGACGGAGAACGTCGAGCAGCTCCAGGTCCGGCTCTCGCTGGAGCTGATCCGCGACCGCTCGGTGGCCGTCCTGGCCCGGCTGGGCAAGCTGGCCGGCGAGTACGCCGAGCTGGTCGTGGCCGGCCGCTCCCACAACGTCGCCGCGCAGGCCACGACGCTGGGCAAGCGCTTCGCCACCGCCGCCGACGAGCTGCTCGTCGCGTACGGCCGGGTGGAGGAGCTGCTCGGCCGCTACCCGCTGCGCGGCATCAAGGGCCCGGTCGGCACCGCCCAGGACATGCTGGACCTGCTCGGCGGGGACGCGGGCAAGCTCGCGGAGCTGGAGCGGCGGATCGCCGGTCACCTCGGCTTCTCGCAGGCGTTCACCTCGGTCGGTCAGGTCTACCCGCGCTCGCTGGACTACGAGGTCGTCACCGCCCTGGTGCAGCTGGCGGCGGCGCCGTCGTCCCTGGCGAAGACCATCCGGCTGATGGCCGGGCACGAGCTGGTCACCGAGGGCTTCAAGCCCGGCCAGGTCGGCTCCTCCGCGATGCCGCACAAGATGAACACCCGCTCCTGCGAGCGCGTCAACGGCCTGATGGTCATCCTGCGTGGTTACGCCTCGATGACCGGCGAGCTGGCGGGCGACCAGTGGAACGAAGGCGACGTGTCCTGCTCGGTGGTGCGCCGGGTGGCGCTCCCCGACGCGTTCTTCGCCCTCGACGGGCTGCTGGAGACGTTCCTGACCGTCCTCGACGAGTTCGGCGCGTTCCCGGCCGTCGTGGCCCGGGAGCTGGACCGCTACCTGCCGTTCCTGGCCACCACCAAGGTCCTGATGGGCGCGGTGCGGGCCGGCGTCGGCCGCGAGGTCGCGCACGAGGCGATCAAGGAGAACGCCGTCGCCTCCGCGCTGGCGATGCGCGAGCGGGGCGCCGAGCGCAACGAGCTGCTCGACAAGCTGGCCGCCGACGAGCGCATCCCGCTGGACCGCGCCGGGCTGGAGGCGCTGATGGCCGACAAGCTGTCCTTCACGGGCGCCGCGGCCGATCAGGTCGGCGTGCTCGTCGGCCGGATCGAGGAGATCGTCAAGCAGCACCCGGCGGCCGCGGGCTACACCCCCGGAGCGATCCTCTGACGCGCTTCACCCGCGACGAGCTGGAGGCCGCCCGCGACCGTCTCGTACCGGACGTCGTCGCGGACGGTCTCCGCGTGCTGTTCTGCGGCATCAACCCGGGTCTGATGACCGCGGTGACGGGCCACCACTTCGCCCGTCCCGGCAACCGATTCTGGCCGGTGCTGCATCTGTCCGGGTTCACCCCGAGGCTGCTGAAGCCCTCGGAGCAGGGTGAGCTGCCGTCGTACGGGCTCGGCATCACGAACGTCGTCGCGCGGGCCAGCGCCCGGGCGGACGAGCTGACCGCCGAGGAGTACCGGGAGGGCGGCCGGCTGCTGGCGCTGAAGGTGGCGCGGTTGCGGCCCCGTTGGCTGGCCGTGGTCGGTGTCACCGCGTACCGCGCGGCGTTCGACGACCGGAAGGCCCAGGTGGGGCCGCAGGCGCGGACGATCGGGGACACGCGGGTGTGGGTGCTGCCCAACCCCAGCGGACTCAACGCGCACTGGACGGCGCAGACGATGGCGGAGGAGTTCGCGCGGCTGCGGGTCGCGGCGGAGGCGGGGACAGAGGCGTAGCCGTGCCGCGGAGGCGTAGCCGTGCCGCGGAGGCGTAGCCGTGCCGCGCAGACACAGGCGTGCCACGCAGACACAGGCGTGCGGAGAGACGTAGGTGTGCGCGGAGGCGGCGGAGGCGGCGGTGTGCGCGGAGGCGGTGGTGCGCGCGGAGGCGGTGGTCACGGTGGTGCCTGCTCCGTGACGACGGCCAGCAGCTGCACCTCGTCCGTTTCGTCCCGGTCGGCGACGGCCACCGCGACCCAGCGGCCGGTGCCCTCCGCCTCCCAGAGGTACGCCACCCCCGCGCGGGCGCTGAGAGCGGCCCACGGCTCGGGTATCTGCTCTCCTTCCGTCCGCAGCAGGACCGTCTGCAGGTTCCAGGGGTCCGTCTCCCCCCAGCGCGGTGCGAGGCGCTCGTAGAGGGCGTCGCGGTACTTCTCGTACCGTCCCACCGTCACCGGTCGCTCCCCCTGATCGCCGCCGCGCAGGCCGTGGCTGCTTTCCAGGACCGCCACGAAATGACCGGCGCCCCCCGCGCCCCCGTGCGACGGGCCGCGCTCCGCCGGGAAGGGCCGGAAGCACAGCTCGTCGATGAGGGCGATGTGCCGCGCGATGTTCATGCCGTCCAGTAAACCGGCCACCACTGACAATTGGCGGGGCGTCAGCGGTGGCCGGCTTCAGGCGTCCCGGCTGCGCAGCCGCCAGGCTCCCGCGAGGGCGGCGGCCGCCGCCCACAGCGCGGTCACCGCTAGTCCGGCCCAGGGTCCCAGAGTTCCGTCGTGCGTCTGGTACAGGACGACTTGCCCCGCCTTGTCCGGCAGGAAGTCCGTGGCGCCGCCCGCCGCGTCCCCGATCACGAAGGAGATGATCAGGATGAACGGGATCAGGACGGACAGGGTGGCCACGCCGCTGCGGAACAGGGCGGTGAGACCGGCCGCGAGCAGGGCCATCAGCATGAAGTAGATCCCGCAGCCCACGACGCCGCGCGCCTGCTCACCCATGCTGAGCCCGCTCGCCGCGGAACCGAGTACCGCCCGGGCCGCGACGAGGGCGGCGAACGCGGTGACGGTCCCCACGACGAGGACCGGTACGGCGACGACCGCCAGCTTCGCCGCGAACCACCGCCCGCGCTGCGGGACTGCGGCCAGGGAGAGCCGGATCCCGTTGCCGTGGTACTCGGCCGAGACGACCATCGCTCCGAAGGCGATGGCGGCGATCTGGCCGGGCATGACGCCGGAGAGGGACGCGAACAGCGGGTCGAAGTCCGGCCCCGAGCTGTCGGAGGCGCCGGCCAGCGCGGAGAACGCCGTGGTGACCGCGAACACGGCCAGCAGGGTGCCGCACAGCGAGCGCAGGGTGCGGACCTTGAGCGCCTCCGAGCGGAGTACGGGCGTGAAGTGCATGGCTAGGCCTCCTGGCGCTGTGCGGTGAACTCGGTCTCGGCGGCCGTCAGGTCGAGATACGCCTGCTCCAACGTTCCTTCGTCGGCGGCCAGTTCGAGGATCGGGACACCCGCGCCGGACATCGCACGGCCGATGTCCTCCACTCGCGTGTGGTGCACGATCCAGTACCCGTCGTCGTGTTCCACGGCGTCGTGGCCGTGCCGGGCGAGGACGGCCTTCAAGGCGGTGGCGTCCGACGTACGGACGCGGACCCGCGGTTGCACGCGCGCGTCGATGAACTCCCGCATCGGCGTGTCGGCCAGCAGGCGGCCCCGGCCGAGGACGACCAGGTGGTCGGCGAAGGACGCGGTCTCGTTCATCAGGTGACTGGAGACCAGGACCGTACGTCCCTCGGCCGCGAGCCGGCGCAGCAGCCCGCGGATCCAGATGATGCCCTCGGGGTCCAGACCGTTGGAGGGCTCGTCCAGCATCACCACCTCCGGATCGCCCAGCAGGGCCGCGGCGATGCCCAGGCGCTGCCGCATGCCCAGGGAGTACGTCCGCACCCGGCGGCGGGCCACCGACGCGATACCCGTCTCCTCCATCACCTCGTCCACCCGGCGCGACGGGACGCGGTTGCTCGCCGCCAGCACGCGCAGATGGTCCCGCGCGGTGCGCGAGCCGTGTGCGGCGTGCGCGTCGAGCAGGGCGCCGACGTGCCGCAGTGGCTCGGAGAGGGTGGCGTAGGGGCGTCCACCGACGGTCGCCGTCCCCGACGTCGGCCGGTCGAGGCCCAGGACGAGCCGCAGGGTGGTGGACTTCCCGGCGCCGTTGGGGCCGAGGAAGCCGGTGACCCGGCCGGGGCGGACGGTGAAGGTGAGGTCGTCGACGGCTCGTCGGGTGCCGTACTCCTTGGTGAGGTGCTGCACGTCGATGCTGGTCATGGTGACAGCGTCGCCGGTCGGGGCGGGCCGGGTCCTCCCCCGCCGGCGGGCGGTGTCTCCCCCGTGCGGGGGAGTTCGTTGTCGGTGGGCGCTGGCACGATGAGGCAATGGCACGGTTTCTGCGCCCGCTGCTCCGCGGGACGACGTACACACGCCTACTGCACCTGTGGACACCGATGGCGGCCTACAGCCTGTGGATGTTCGTCAAACCCGGGGTGCACTGGGTGCCGGTACTCGCGGTGGTGCCGATCGGTCTGCTTCCGGCCGTGCGGGTGGGCGAGGGGCTGCAGGCGCGGTTCCTGCTGACGCCGGGCGACGCGGAGCCGGGATTCTCCGTGCGGCCCGCCACGACCTGGCGGGACCGGTTGCGGACCGTGCTGTGGCTGGAAGTGCGCCTGCTGCTCGGCGCGGTGACCGCGGTCGCCACGGTCTGGCTGCCGATCCTGTCGTACACCGCCGCCTCCTGTGCCGTCGGCCACGTGCCCGAGGACATGGCAGCCGTGGCCGGTACGGAACCGCACTGGGCCTACGCCCTGCTGGTGCCGGTCCCGCTGATCGTGCTCTGCGCGGTGGTGGTCGGCCTCGGCGAACTGGCCACCGCCGCCGCGCGGCGGCTGCTCGGCCCGTCGGCCGCCGAGCGTATGGCGGCCCTCGAGGAACGCACCGACCAGCTTCTGGAGCGCACCCGCATCGCCCGCGAGCTGCACGACTCCATCGGCCACGCGCTGACCGTCGCCGTCGTACAGGCGGGTGCCGCCCGCACGGCCAACAGTGCCGAGTTCACCGACCGGGCCCTGATCGCGATCGAGGAGACCGGCAGGGCGGCCCTGGAGGATCTGGAGCGGGTGCTCGGCGTCCTTCGGGAGTCGGAGAAACCCGTGAACGCCAGACCGACCCTCGCGGACGCGGACCGGCTCCTGGAGTCCGCCCGTGCCTCCGGGGCGAAGGTGGACGCCGGGATCACGGGCCCTGTGGAGACCTTGCCGGGGCCGGTCTCCCGCGAGGGCTACCGCATCCTCCAGGAGGCGCTGACCAATGTGCTGCGGCATGCGGGGACGGTGCCCGCGCGGGTCAGCGTCGAGGTGACGGACGGCGCGCTCACCCTGGAGGTGCGCAATCCGCTGCCGGACGCGAGGGTCGCGCCCGGACGCGGCAGCGGGCTGCGCGGCATACGCGAGCGGGCCGCGCTGCTGGGCGGGCGGGCGCACACGGGGCCCGACGACTGCGGTGACTGGCGGGTGCGCGTCGAGCTGCCGTCCGGCTGATCTACGCTGGGCGGATGCCGGTCAGAGTGCTCCTCGTGGACGACGAACCCCTCGTACGCGCGGGCCTGCGGGCGGTGCTGGAGGCACAGCCCGACATCGAGGTGGTCGGCGAGGCGGCCGACGGGGCGGCGGTCATTCCGCTGGTGCGGCAGGTACGGCCGGACGTGGTCGCCATGGACGTCCGGATGCCGCTGCTGGACGGCATCGAGGCGACGCGCGCGCTGCTGCGGACGGTGCCCGATCCGCCGAAGATCCTCGTCGTGACGACCTTCGAGAACGACGAGTACGTGTACGAGGCGCTGCGCGCGGGCGCCGACGGGTTCCTGCTGAAGCGGGCCCGGCCGGCCGAGATCGTGCACGCGGTACGGCTGATCGCCGAGGGCGAGTCCCTGCTGTTCCCGGCCTCGGTGCGGCAGCTCGCCGCCGAGTACGGGGACGGTGGCGGAAACCGCGCGGCGCGCGCCGAGTTGGAGCGGGCGCAGCTGACCGATCGGGAGGGCGAGGTGCTGCGGCTGATGGCGCGGGGGCTGTCGAACGCGGAGATCGCCGCCCGGCTGATCGTGGGCACGGAGACGGTCAAGTCGCACGTGAGCGCGGTACTGGCGAAGCTCGGGGCCCGGGACCGCACGCAGGCGGTGATCACGGCGTACGAGTCGGGATTCGTGGCGCCGGGCTGAGGCGCCCCGCGGAGGAACGCACGGCGGACCGGCACTCGCCGGGGCGGAGCGGGCCGAGTACGATCCGGCCAACACGCGCACGAGCTGGGAGGACGGACGTTGGGCGGGCTGACCGGCGGAGATCCGTCGCTGCTGCGGAGGATCAACTCCGCTGTGGTGCTGCACGCGTTGCGTGCCACGGACTGCGCGACGCTGACCGAGATCACCAGGGTGACGGGGCTGTCCCGGCCGACCGTCGAAGGGGTCGTCGAGGGGCTCATCGAGACCGGTCTCGTCGTCGAGGCAGCCGCCGACGAGGGCACGGCCCGGCGGCAGGGGCGGCCCGCGCGGCGGTTCCGGTTCCGGGCGGAGGCCGGACATCTGCTGGGTCTCGAGATCGGGCCGCACCGTGTCGCCGCGCTCCTGTCCGACCTGGACGGCCGGGTCATCGGCGCGCAGGCCAAGGACGTCGACGAGACCGCCCCGGCGGACGAGCGGCTGGAGCGGCTGCGCACCGCGGTCGCCGAACTGCTGCGCCGGGCCGGTGTCGCGCGCGGCTCGCTGCGGGCCGTGGGCGCGGCGACGCCCGGGATCGTCGAGGCGGACGGAACCGTGCGGCTGAGCACCGCGCTGCCCGAGTGGACGGGGCTGCGCCTGGGCGAGCGGCTGAGCCGTTCCTTCAAGTGCCCGGTGCTGGTCGAGAACGACGCGAACGCGGCGGCGGTCGCCGAGCACTGGAAGGGCGCCGCCACCGAGTCCGACGACATCGTGTTCGTGCTGGCCGGGCTGAGCCCGGGCGCCGGGGCGCTGATCGGCGGGCGGCTGCACCGGGGGTACGGCGGGGCGGCCGGCGAGATCGGCGCACTGCATCTGCTGGGCCGGGACGTGACGCCGGAGACGCTGCTGTCCACCACGGGCCGGCCGCTGCACCCGCTGGACGAGCAGGCGGTCGCCAGGGTCTTCGCCGAGGCCCGTGAGGGCGACCAGCGGGCACGCGCGGCCGTCGAGCGTTTCATCCAGCGGCTGGTGCACGACGTGGCGGCGCTGGTGCTTGCCCTCGACCCGGAACTCGTCGTCGTCGGCGGCTGGGCGGCCGGGCTGGACGGCGTACTGGAGCCGCTGCGCCGGGAGCTGGCCCGCTACTGCCTGCGCCCGCCGAAGGTGACCCTGTCGCTCCTCGGCGAGGCCGCGGTGGCGACGGGCTCGCTGCGGCTGGCCCTCGACCACGTGGAGGAGCAGTTGTTCGCGGTGGAGGGGGCGACGGCCCGGCGCTGAGCCGCGCCGGTCCACAGCGGAGGCGGGGTCCGGCCTTCAGAAGGTGTCCGGGGCCGTCCGGGACTCAGGAGGCGCGGGTCTCGGGGCCGTGGTGGATCTCCACGTCGCCGGAGTCCCCGAACGTCAGCCGACAGGTGTCCGCGCGGTAGGTGGCGACGGAGAGCGCGGCGGTGCGGCGCTCGGCGAGGTATCGGGTGGTGACCACGAGGACGGGCGCTCCCGGGAGCCGGTCCAGTTCCTTCGCGTCCTCCGCTCCGGCCGACCCCAGCTCCACGGCGCTCTCCCGCCGCTCCAGTTCTCCGCGCTGCAGTTCGCGGAGCACGACCCGCGCGCGTGCGGCGCCGGAGGGCGCGTCGATGGCGGTGAGGTCGGGCACCGAGGCCGGCGGGACGTAGAGCAGCTCCGCCGCTACGGGCTGGCCGTGCGACACACGGGAGCGGCGGACGATGTGCACGGTCTCACCCCGGCCGGTGCCCAGGGCGTCGGCGACGGCCGCGGGCGGAGCGGCCGGCACGCAGTCGGCCGGTTCCCAGGCGTCACCGGCCGTTCCAGGCCAGGCGTGCCGCTCGGTACCGACGGCCACGCCGACGCGCGGCGGGGCGACGGTCGTACCGACGCCTCGGCGGCGCTGGAGCCTGCCTTCCAGTTCGAGCTGTTCCAGGGCCTGCCGGAGCGTGGCGCGGGCGACGCCGAAGCGGGCGGCGAGGTCGCGCTCGTTGGGCAGGACCTCGCCCACCGAGAACTCCGAGTCCAGGGCCTCGCTGAGCACGGTCCTGAGATGCCAGTACTTCGGTTCCGGCACCGATTCCAACTGCGTGGTCCCCACCCTGTCCTCCGCAATCGCCGTGGTCCGGCGGCGTTTTGACGCCCTTGTTTATTAAAGGTTGTTGCAGTTCTCTGCGACCATAAAACGGCCCACACCCTTGGTCAAGACCAATCCCGCGACAGGACGGCGAAGCCCCCGTCGCGGGACGGGGGCTCGATCCGTGGCGGATGGGCGGATGGCGCGGCCAGGGCCTGCCCTAGGGGGTGTCCAGGGAGCGCAGTTTGTCGGGGTTGCGAACGATGTACACCGACTGAATGCGCCCGTCGGCCACGTCCAGCTGGAAGACGGAGTCGGGCCTGCCGCCGGACAGGGCCAGCAGGGCCGGGCCGCCGTTGAGCTCCAGGAAGCGGTAGGAGAAGTCCGGGATCCCCTTCTGTGCGACGCCGAGCAGGAAGCGGCCCACCTTGTCGGAGCTCTCCAGCACGCGCAGGGGCGCCTTGGACTTGCCACCGCTGTCGCCGACCAGCCGGACGTCGGGCGCGAGCAGCGCCATCAGCCCTTCCAGGTCGCCGCCGGCCGCGGCGGCGAGGAAGCGTTCGGTGAGGTCCCGGCGCTGCGCCGGGTCGACGTCGTAGCGGGGCCGCCGCTCGTCGACGTGCTTGCGGGCCCGACCGGCTAGCTGGCGCACCGCGGCCTCGCCGCGTTCCAGCATGGCGGCGATCTCGGCGTACGGGTAGCCGAACGCCTCCCTCAGGACGAAGACCGCCCGCTCCAGCGGTGACAGCGACTCCAGGACGACGAGCACGGCGAACGACACCGAGTCGGCGAGAACGGCCCGCTCGGCGGTGTCCGGTACGGCGTCCCCGAAGTCGGTGGCGTAGGGCTCCGGCAGCCAGGGGCCGACGTACGTCTCGCCCCGCGACTTGACCTGACGCAGCCGGTCGATGGCGAGGCGGGTGGTGACGCGCACCAGGTACCCGCGCGCCTCCCGGACGCCGGAGCGGTCGGCGCCGGACCAGCGCAGCCAGGCCTCCTGGACCACGTCCTCCGCGTCGGCGAGGCGGCCCAGCATGCGGTAGGCGACCCCCAGGAGGACGGGGCGGTGCTCTTCGAAGACATCGGTCGCGGTTTCGGTGGTCACCGTTCCATCCCAGCGGACGCGTGCGGCCGTGTCCAGGCGGAATCACCCCCGCCCGAGGCCGACCGGCGACCGGGGGCTACCCGTCGGTAGTTCTTACTGACAAGGTGTCTACGCAACGTCGTCGTTCATCTGTTCCCGACGACACGTGTTCCCACAACGCGCGTTCCCACAACACGTGTTCCCGACAAGGAGCAACAAGGAGCCCCATGTCCGCAACGCTCTCCTTCACGGCCCCCACCGAGCACGGTCCACAGGACATCACCCTCGCCTACGCGCGCGTGGGTGAGGGCGAGCCGCTGCTACTGCTGCACGGCATAGGTCATCACCGGCAGGCCTGGGACCCGGTGGTCGACATCCTCGCGACCGAGCGCGAGGTGATAGCCGTGGACCTGCCGGGGTTCGGGCAGTCGTCCGCGCTGCCGCACGGCCTGCCGCACGATCTGCCGACGACGAGCGCGGTACTCGGCGCCTTCTGCGCGGCGCTGGGGCTCGACCGGCCGCACGTGGCCGGCAACTCGCTGGGCGGTCTGCTGGCCCTGGAGCTCGGCCGCGAGAACCTGGTGCGGTCGGTGACGGCCCTGTCCCCGGCCGGCTTCTGGACGCAGGCCGAGCGGCGCTACGCCTTCGGCGTCCTGATGGGGTTGCGCCGGACCGCCCGGGGCCTGCCCCTCCCCCTGGTCGAGCGGCTGTCCCGCACCGCGGTCGGCCGCACCGCGCTGACGAGTGCGATCTACGCCCGTCCCGGCCGCCGCTCCCCCGAGGCGGTCGTCGCCGAGACGCTGGCGCTCGCACACGCGCAGGGGTTCTCCGAGACGCTCCGGGCCGGACGGAGCGTGCGGTTCACCGACGACGTGCCCGGCGTCCCCGTCACCGTGGCGTGGGGCAACCGGGACCGGCTGCTCCTGCCCCGGCAGGGCATACGCGCCAAGCACGCCATTCCGCGGGCCCGCCTGGTACGGCTGCCCGGCTGCGGCCACGTCCCGATGAACGACGACCCGGCGCTGGTCGCCCGCGTTCTCCTGGACGGCAGCAGGGCTCAGTCGGCCAGGGCCTTGAGGACCTCGTTCAGCACGGTCGCGTTGTAGGGCATGCTCACGTGCGGGGTGTGGTCGTCCGGGTCGATGTCCTGCAGGACGATGTTGTTGACGTAGCGCCCCTCGGTCTTCGCGAGGGCGCACGACGTGTACGGAGTGACCACGTCGTCGTACTGGGTGGCGATGACGGTGTGGCGGACGCCCTCCGTCGTCTCGCCGAGTTCGGCCAGCTCGCGCTGGAAGGGGTGGTCGTGCTGGAGTTGCGGCCAGGCGGGCACGACCTCCCCGACGGTGCCCTGTTCGAGGAGTTCCGCCGCGCCGGGAATCTGGCGGGCGAGGTTCATCAGCCCCTGTGCCGTGACTCCGTGGTTGCTGGGCGCGATGCCGACGAAGTTGCGCACCTTGGGCCCTCCGCCCAGGGCGTTCAGGTAGTAGCGCGGCATCATGCCGCCCTGCGAGAAGCCGACCACGTCGACCTCCTGGGCGCCGGTCCGCCGCAGCACCTCGTCGACGAAGTCCGCGAGCTGCCGGGCGGAGTGCTTGATGTCGCCCAGGCCGAAGATCAGGGGGTTGCCGTGCTGGCCGTAGTCGAGCCGGAAGACCCGGTGACCGTGCTGCCGTAGCAGCGGTGTTGCCGTGTTCCAGGTGTAGCCCCGGTTTCCGAAGGTGCCGTGCACGAGCACCACCGGACGCGGACGCTCCTCGGAGGGCGGGGCGTTCCAGTCGTCCTCTCCCGCCGGTACGTCGACGGTCGCGATGACCTGCGCTCCGCCGGCCCGGGCGACCGCACCCAGGCGGTGCGGGGCCTCGGTGATGTCCGTGACGACGTCGTCCGAGTTGGCACCGGGGATGCGGGGATTGAGGAAACTCACGGTCTTCTCCCTTTCGTTGGGGAATGGCGCTGAGATCGATCCGGCTCCTCAGTCTCGCGTCCATTGAATTCCGCAACTTTCCTTCGACCGGGGGGAAAGAATTCACTCCATCACGGCAGCTGCGGATGCGGATGCGTTGTGTGTTGAGGCTGGTCAGCGAGATGGCGAGGTGTCTGCGGGCATGGTTACGGCCACCGTGATCATGAACTTTTGTGATGACGCTTCAGAACCAGGTGGCCGTGGAGGCGCCGCGAGATCCGTGCCTGCCTCCGAGCCTTCTCAGAGCTGTCCCGATCGGCTGTGCACGGAGCCGAAGCCCGCGCCCTGATCGCGAAGGCTCCCAACGGCGGTCGACGGAGCGGTCGTTCGGATGGCCGTGCCGCCGCCTGGAGATGCTCACGGTGAAGGAGCGGCGGGCTCCCGGGCCGGTTCGGTGGGGCAGCTTCTGAAGGCGAGTACGGCGTTGTGGCCGCCGAAGCCGAAGGAATGGCTCAGGGCGAGGTCGACGGGCTGCGCCCGGCTGGTGCCGGTGACGGCGTTGATCTCGGCGTCTCCTTCCTGTTTCTCGAGGTTGGCCACGGGAGGCACCCGGCCGTGGGCCACGGACAGGGCGGTGATCGCCGCTTCGACCGCCCCGGCCGCGCCGAGCAGGTGGCCGAGGGTGCCCTTGACCGAGGTCACGGAGGGCTGATGAGGGAAGAGGCGTTGGATCAGACGGGCCTCGGCGGCGTCGTTGAGCGGCGTGCCGGTGCCGTGCGCGTTGATGTGCTGCACGTCCGCGGGGCGGGCGCCGGCGTCGTCGAGGGCCCGCCGCACGGCGAGGGCGGCGCCCTTGCCCTCGGGGTCGGGTGCCACGGGGTGGTGGGCGTCGGACGATGCTCCGTAGCCCGCCAGCAGAGCGTAGCCGGAGCGTCCGCGGGCCCTGGCCGCACTCGCCGGCTCCAGGACCAGGGCCGCACCGCCCTCCGCCATGACGAAGCCGTCCCGGGCGGCGTCGAAGGGCCGGGAGGCGGCCCGCGGGTCGTCGCCGCGCCGGGACAGCGCGCCCATCCGGTCGAAACCGGTGACCCAGAAGGGCTGTACGACCGCGTCGGAGGCCCCCGCGACGGCGATGTCGCAGGCCCCGGAGCGCAGGAGTTGCAGGGCGGTGCCGATGGCGGTGGCGCCGGAGGCGCAGGCGGTGACCGTGCACAGCGCCGGGCCCCGGGCACGCAGGTGGATGGTGAGCTGTCCGGTGGCCATGTTGGGCAGGAACATCGGCAGCATCATCGGTGAGACGCGTGCCGTGCCCAGTTCGAGCAGTTTACGGTGCTGTTCCAGCATGGTGCCGGTGCCGCCGGCCGAGCTGCCGAAGACCACCGCGACGCGGTCCGCGTCCCAGTCGGCCGGGTCCAGGCCGGCGTCGGAGACCGCCTCCAGGGCGGCGTAGAGGGCGAACTGGGTGAAGCGGTCGTACTGCCAGGGGCGTGAGCCGGGGACGTGACCGCGGGGGGAGAAGTCCGGTACGAGGCAGGCGAAGTCGACCGGGAGACCCTTGAGTTCGGGGACGTACCGGGCGGTGGGGCGGCCCGCGCACACGCCGTCCCAGGTGGCCTCGCGGCCGGTGCCGGCCGGAGTGACCAGGCCGATCCCGGTGACTGCGACGTCGGGCCGGGCGCCGGTCACGGCTTGACGGCCTGGGCGATGAGGTCGGCCACGCCGGCCAGGGTGAGATCCGGGTCCGCCTCGCCGTCCTGTACTTCGATGCCGAGTTCCTCGGTGATTACGACGAAGAGCTCCACCACGGCCAGCGAGTCGAGGTCCAGCTGTTCGAAGGTCGCGGTGGGGGCGATGGCCTCGGGGGGCACTTCGAACTTCTCGCTGAGAACCGAGGCGAGCAGGTCGTAGGCGCGGCTGTGGGGGCTGGTGTCGGTGGTCATGTCAGGGGTGTCCTTTCCGGTCCGACGGGCGGTACCCCGGGGTGGTGGGGTTCCGTGTGGTGGGGTTCTGCGGTGGCGGGGTTCCGTGGTGGCGGGTCGGCGGTCAGCCGAGCGCGGCCGGTGCCTCCAGCTCCGCCTTGACGTCCTCAAGCAGGGCCATCGCGTCCCTGCCGTTGACCACCCGGTGGTCGTAGACCAGGCCGAGGTGGACGAACCGGTGGCTGCGAGGGGTGCCCTGCGCGTCCAGGAGCACCTGGTCGTCGACGGCGCCGATGGAGATCACGCAGGTCTGGCCGGGGAAGACGATGGGGGTGGCCAGGACCATACCCTCGGTGGTGTGCGGGGCGACCATGATGTTGGCACCGGCGAGTTCGGCGGCCTGGAACGTGCCCCGGAACGCCTTGCTCCGGAAGCCGGTCAGCAGGTCGGCGATCCGGTCGCTGCTCAGCTCGGCGGCGTCGTGCACCACCGGGGTGTACAGGCCTCGGCCCGCGTCCATGGTGACGCCCACATGGGCCCGTTCGCTCTCGCGTACCGCGCCGTCGTCGGTGAGCGCGGCGAACATCAGGGGGTGTGCCGCGTGCCGGCGCGCCACCGCCTTGATCAGCAGGACGGGCAGGGAGACGAAACTGCCGGTGCGCTCGGACAGCTGCCGGGCCAGTTCCTCCGCCTGTCCGACGTCGACCTTGGCGTAGGCGGCCGCGGCCGGAACGGTCCGCATCGACTCGGTCACCACCGCCCCCACCGTCCGCTGTCGCTTCGACAGTTGGCGCTGGGGGGAGGGGGGCGCCGACGCGGCCCGCCGCACCAGGGCCTCGACATCGGCCGTACGGATCACCGTGCGCCCGAGACCGCACAGCTCGGCCTCGGACACGCCGTGGCGGTCGGCGAGCGCACGGGCCGCGTTGGTGATGCTCAGCTCCGCGCCGGGGGGTGCGGATGTCGCCACCGGGGTGGCGGCCGACGCCCGGTAGGAGTCGCGCTCCTCGGCCGACTCGAAGAGGTAGGCGATGGTCTGCCCCGGCCTGCAGTCCTGGCCGCCGACGACGAGGACGTGCAGGATTCCGGGGCCGGTGCTCTCGATCTCCTCACTGGCCTTGGAGGTCTCCACGACCGCCAGCGGTTCCTCGCCCTCGATACTGCTGCCGTCGGGGACGAGCCACTCGACCAGGGTGTAGCTGGAGTCGTTCGTGTTGAGCGTGGGCAGCTCGATGCCGATCACTTCGTCGCCTCCATGATCGCGCGGTGGATGGTGGACGCCTGGAGCAGCACGTCGTGCTCCAGGTGCGCCGCGGTCGGTACGATGCTCGGCTCGGCACTCAGCGGCAGCACCGGGCGGGCCAGTCGGCTCCACAGCTGCTCGTGGAGTTGCTGTGCGAGCAGCTCGCCCCAGGTCCCGTCGGCCGTGGAGTCCTCCATGACACAGATGCGGTCGGCACGGGACAGCACCGGGAGCAGCGCCTTGCTGTCGAAGGGGTAGAGCTGGGAGGGCACCAGCAGTTCACACGTGATCTCCTCTTCGAGGAGCAGGGTGCGCAGGGCGGCGACGGCCCGTTCGGTGAGCCCGCCCGGGGCCAGGACGATCCAGTCGGGGGGCCCGCAGTCCGGCGCGAACACCCGGGCGGTCTCGCTGGGATCGGCCAGTACCTCGTAGCGGAAGAGGTCGTCCACGACCCCCGCCTGGTACATGGCGCGGGTGTAGAGCACCTTGTCCTCGAAGAGCACACCGGGCTCCTCGCGGTCGAGCATCGCGGTCAGTACGCGCTGGTTGTCGTGGAACGGGGAGACTTCCCGCAGGTGCAGCGAGGGAATGCCGAGGAAGTGCTTCTGCAGGCTCTGGCTGTGCGTCGGGCCGTACCCCCGGTTGCCGCCGGTGGGGCAGCGGACGACCATGCTCATCGGAACCCTGCGGCCGTACATCGACACGGACTTGGCGGCGAAGTTCAGCAGCGGGTCGAAGGCCAGCGCGGCGAAGTCCGAGAACATCATCTCGACCACGGACCGGTTGCCGGCCAGGGCCAGGCCCGCGCCCACGCCGGCGATGCCGCCTTCGCTCAGCGGTGAGGAGAGCACCCGGTCCGGGAAGCGGTCGGAGAGGCCCCGGGTCACCTTGAACGCCCCACCGTACGGGTCGGCGACGTCCTCGCCGATCAGATAGGTGCCGGGGTGGGCGCCGAGGAGGTGGTGCAGTGCGCTGTTGAGGTTCTCGGCCACGCGCTGGCGCCTGGTCATCGGGCCTCCCATCGGGACGCCGGACGCGCGCCGACCTCTCGTACGACGGCGGCGACGGCCTCCGCCTGTGCCTGGTCGGCGGCGGCGAACTGTGCGGGATGGTCCTGTCGGTAGCGGCGGTACCAGTCGTGCCGGGCCGCTCGCTCACGGACCTCGGCCGCGCGGGTGTCGTCCCCCTTGCTGTGCGGGCCCACGCGGTGGGTCACGCACTCGACCACGTACGGCCGGTGCCGGTCGCGGACCTGCTCGACCACGGGGGTGAGGGCGGCGCGTACGTCGGTGACGTCCACGGAGTCGATCCGCAGGTGCCCGACGCCGAAGGCCGCCGCCCGGGTCGCGACGGTGCCGGACATCTGCCGCTCGGTCGGTGTCGACTGGGCGATCCCGTTGTGCTCCACCACGACGAGCACCGGGACCTGCCACAGCTGCGCCATGTTGAGCGCCTCGTACACGGCGCCCTCGCCCCAGGTGCCGTCGCCGATGTGCACCACCGCGATCCGGCCCGGCTCGGCCCGCTTCAGGTGCAGGCCGACTCCCACGGCGACGGGCAGGCTCTGGCCCTGTACGCCGGTCGACAGGTAGCGGTCGCGGTAGAGGTGCTGGCTGCCGCCTACGCCGTGGCAGACGGCACCGGCCCGCCCCATGATCTCCGCGAGCAGACCGTGCGGGTCGTGGAAGCGGGCCAGGTAGTGGCCGTGCCCGCGGTGGTTGCTGAAGACGTAGTCGCCCTCGTCCAGCAGCGGGTAGAGCGCGACGGGGATGTACTCCTGGCCGAGGCAGGTGTGCGTGGTGCCGTGCAGCCGGCCCTGGGAGAACAGCTCCAGCACGGCCAGTTCGAAGTGGCGGATCATCAGCAGGGTGCCGAGATCGGCGTCGGACAGACGGGACAGGGGACGGGCCACGACACCGGCTTCGGATTCGCCGGCGGGCCTGAGGTCGACCGCGGGGGACGCGGACGTGACGTTCATGAAGTGCTCCTTACGGAAGTTCGACCACCTGGGCGCACCAGGTCAGCCCGGCGCCGAAGCCCAGGAGCAGCGCCTTGTCGCCGGGCCGTACGGTGGCCGAGGCGAGCAGCGACTCCAGAGCCAGCGGGATGGACGCCGAACTGGTGTTGCCGTCGGTGACGATGCTGCGGGCGATCGCCACGTGCGCGGGCGGGCGCAGTCGGCGCACCATCGCGTCGATCAGCCGCCCGTTGCACTGGTGCGGCACGAAGGCGCCGATGTCGTCCCAGGTGAGCCCGGCCGCGTCGAGTGCGTCCCGGGCCACTTGCGGCATGTGCGAACCGAACCAGCGGACCACCCGGGTGCCGTCCATGTGCATGTACGGGCGGGCGGCACCGGGTTTGGGCGGGGCGCTGGTCATCCAGGGCTCACCAGGGCCGTGGGTTCCCCACACCGCCGGTCCGATCCCGCCGTGCTCCGTGGCGCTGACCACCGCGGCCCCGGCGGCATCGCCGAAGACCATGACGGTCCCGCAGTCGTCGGGGTCGGTGATGTCGCTCAGCCGCTCGGCGGCGACGACCAGGATCTGACGCGCCTGCTGTGCGGCGATGAGTCCGGAGGCCAGGGTCAGCCCGTAACTGAACCCGGCGCACCCGCCGTTGACGTCGAACCCGCCGGCCCGGCCGGCTCCGATGCGGTGGGTGAGACTGGCGGCCCGGCACGATGCCTGGCCGACGCTGCTGGCGGAGGAGAACAGGACACAGTCCAGGTCCTCGGCGAGCAGGCCCGCGTGGGCCAGGGCCTTGTCCGCCGCCTGCGCGGCCATCTCGACGAAGGTGTCGTCGGGGTCGGCCTTCAGCCTGGTCCGGATTCCGGTGATCTGCTCGATCCAGCCTTCCTCATGGCCGAACCTGGTGTCGAGTTCGGTGCTGGTGAGCAGGCCACCGGGGCGGTAGACGCCGATGCCGGTCAGCCGTCCCGCGCCCCGGGCCATCAGCGGGCTCCGTCCGCCGCGGCGACGGCCGCCTGGCCGTTCACGTAGTCGAGGGTCCGCCGGACGGTGCGCAGGTCGTGCACCGCCTCGTCCGGGATGGGAACGCCGTAGCGCTCCTGGATCCGCTCGGCCAGTTCGATGACGGCCATCGAGTCGAACCCCAACGATGTGAAGGGCGCGTCGGCCGGCTGCTCCGAGAGCGCCCGGGCCGCTTCGGCGCCGGCGATCTCGGCCACCATCGCCGTCAGGTCTTCCAAGGTGAAAAGGGACATGCGGAAACTCCAGCTGATGAGGTGCGGGAGGGGTGCACGGGAGGGACGGGAGGAGAGAACCGCGCGTGGGTCACTGGGCGGGCAGCATGGCGTCGCGGCTCAGGAAGGCGAGCATCCTGCGGAAGTAGTCGGAGTCGAGCACGGGCGGGGCGCGGTGCGCGGACGCCGCGGTGGGGCCGGCGGTGTCCTGCCCCGGGCCCGGGATCATCTGCCGGAGGGTCTCGCCGGCCAGCCGCAGGGTGCTGCGGGGGACCTCGTCGCCCAGGTCGCGAAGCCGCTCCAGCCAGGTGTCGAACGGAACGAGCGGAAGGTCGACACCCGCGTCCGCGAAGCCCTGGAAGTACGACCGGAAGGGCAGCGGTTCGGGATCGATCACGTGGAACACCTGTCCTCGGGCACGCCGGCTCAGGGACAGGTCGACGATGGCGCGGCTGGTGAAGTCGACCGTTCCCACCGGCAGGAGACCGGGGTGGTCGGGGGCGCAGCCGGCGCGGATGCTCGCCGTCGTCAGGTGGACGAACCAGTCCGACTTCCCCACCAGGCCGGTGCGCGAGTCCGCCAGGATCACACCGGGCCGGTGCACCATCGTGGGCGATCCGCGGTCCGCGGCCTGCGCGACCAACTGCTCGGCGACCCATTTGGTGGCGCAGTAACCGGAGACACCGGCCCCGGCCTCTCGGGCCGCCGGGATCACCCCCATCGTCGAGATGTAGTGCACGGGAATCCGGCGGGTCCGGGTCGCAAGTCTCAGGATTTCCTGGGTTCCCGACACATTGCAACCGCGTAGGATCGGGTAACTCGCCAGAAGATTGACCCAAGCACCGCAGTGGTAAATGACGTCGATGCCGCGCGAGAGGCCCGAGAATTCCTCGTCGGTCAAGCCGAACCGCGGCTTCGCCAGGCTGCCGGGCACGACGTCGACCCGGGACATGTGGTGCACCGGCACATCCCGGGCGCGTAACTGACCGGCGAGTCGCTCCCGGGCCTGAGCGGCCGACTCCGCCCTCACCAGGCAGTGGATTCGAGCGTCGGTCGCAGCCAGCAGGTCGGCGAGCAGGAAACCGCCGAGGAATCCCGTGGCTCCCGTCAGCAGAATTCTCTCAGGCGGCCCTTCGGAAACATCCGTCAGAGACGACGCATCGATTTCCGCCGGAAGTCGCAAATCGTCGGCGATCGGGAAACTGACCATACCAACACCGCATTTCAGCACAGGCGAGATTCGGTCCTGACCTGAACACTCCCCGCGCCTCACGAGGTTTACTACAGAAATCTTCCACCAGTGGGAGCACAGGGCGCATCCTCCTCCCGTCACCCGCGCCCGCACCCCCACAACGGGTGAGTAGGGCTCATTCATTCGAACAGGACACCGCTCCGAATGGACGCCCGGAACGTACGCCCGGCGCGCGTTACCGGTATCGCGCGCCGCCGGTTGCACGCCAACGCGCTTACGCGGACGGAGCGTTGTGAAACGGGGGGCGGGGGGCGGAGGGCGGCCCGAGCGTAAAGACAGATGAGACGGACACAGCCAATAGGTCGCGAGGCAAGGGGGGTTGCGCCATGGCCGCAGGGCCTGAGATGCCGGAGGTCCCCGATCCCCGGGGGAGCGGGGCGAGTTCACACTCCGTCCCACCGAGGGTGTTGCCCGAGGCATGGCAGCCTCTGCTCGGCCGCCCGGCCCTCGCGGAGCTGCTCGGGCACCCCCTCGCGGGCGCCGCGCTGACGGAGATGTGCCGGCTCCTGCCGCCCCACGTCGCCGTGCACTCTCTGCGGACGTTCCTGCTCGCCGACGCCTGTGCGCGGACCCACGGGACCGCCTACGACCGGGTCGGCCTGCTGGCCGCCGCGGCGTTCCACGACGCCGGGCTGGTAGGGCGCACTCCGCTCGGTCGCGGTGGATTCCCGTGCCGCTCCGCCCAGTTGCTCGACCACTTCCTGGCCCGGCACCAGGTGGGCACGGTGCGGCGCACGACCCTCACGCGTGCGGTGCGCGAGCACATGCGGCCGTTCCCCGCTCGCGACGCCGGACCCGAGGCGCGGCTGCTGCACTTCGGCGTGTGGCTGGACGTCACCGGGCGCGGCGAGCGGCAAGTGCCCGGTGACCGACGCCTGTTGACCGGACTGGCGCCCACCCCCGGGTTCGCCGCGTCCTTCTCCGCCCGGGTGGTGGCCTGCGGGCTGCGCCGGGTGCTGCCGGGCTCCCCGGTCACCCACCGGTGACCGGGGAGCCCGGCGACTCGCCCTTCCCGTCGCGAAAGGAACCGCAGACATGCAAGAAGACCAGCGTGTTTTCGATGTCGCCATCGTCGGAGGCGGCATCGGCGGGACGATGCTGGGGACCGTACTCGCACGTCACGGCGTGCGCGTGCTGCTGCTCGAAGGCAGCGGCCACCCCCGGTTCGCCATCGGAGAGTCCACCGTCCCCGAGACCACGTTCGGGCTCCGGGTCCTGGCCCGCCGCTACGACGTCCCCGAGCTCGAGCACCTGGCGACCAACGCGGCACTGCGCCGCCACGTGTCGTCGAACAGCGGGGTCAAGCGAAACTTCAGCTTCATCTACCACCGGGAAGGTGAGCCCACCCGGCCCGACGAGTGCACCCAGTACCCCACCTGGGGGCCTCCGCTCGGTCCCGACTCGCACTACTTCCGGCAGGACGTGGACGCGTACATGTTCCACGTCGCCGTGTCCTACGGCGTGACCGCGTACACCCACACCATGGTCGACGACGTGAAGTTCGAGGAGGACGGCGCGACTCTCGTCACCCGGGACCGGGGCACCTTCCGGGCTTCGTACGTGGTCGACGCCGGCGGCATGCGGGCGGTCCTGCCCGAGCGCCTCGGGCTGCGGCAGGAACCGCCCTACCGCACGAGGTCGCGCACGATCTTCACGCACATGGTGGACGTGCGGCCCTTCGACGCCGTGGCGCCTTCGCGTGAACAGCACGGCATGCCCAGCCCGTTCAGCCAGGGAACGCTCCACCACATGTTCCCGGGCGGGTGGTTCTGGGTCATCCCGTTCGACAACCAGTCGACCAGCACGAACCAGTTGTGCAGTGTCGGCATCAACCTCGATCTCGACCAGCACCCCCGGCCGGAGGACATCTCGGCGGAGGAGGAGTTCTGGCGGTACGTGCGCCGGTTCCCCAGTGTGGCCCGGCAGTTCGAGCGCGCGCGGGCGGTCCGGCCGTACGTGTCCACCGACCGCACCCAGTTCGCCTCGCAGAAGGTGGTCGGCGACCGGTGGTGTCTGCTGCCGCACGCCAGTGACTTCATCGACCCGCTCTTCTCCAGCGGTCTCGCCGTCACCGTGATGGCGCTCAACGCCCTGGGCCACCGGCTGATCGACGCCGTGCGCAAGGACGACTTCGACACCGCCAGGTTCGCGTACCTGGACCACTGGACCAAGCGCATGTTCCGGTTCTACGACGACCTGGTGTCCTGCAGCTACATCGCGTTCGACGACTTCGACCTGTGGAACGCCTGGAACCGCGTGTGGACCATCACCACGCTGTACGGCACGAACGCCCAGAACCAGGTCGCCGTGACGTTCGAGAAGACGCACGACCCGGCCTGTTTCGACATGCTGGAGCAGCCGCCGTACCGAGGTCTCCAGGGTATGGACAACCCCTGGGTGGAGCGGATGTTCGACCAGTCGCGGGACGCCGTACTCGCCTATCGTGCGGGCGAGTTGACGAAGGAGCAGGCGATCGCACGCATCTACGAGCTGCTGGGCGAGAGCGGACTGGTCCCGGCGGTGTGGGGCACCCTGGACCCCGACGACCGGTGCCCGTCCGGGGTGTTCACCCTCTGGCCGTTGATGAAGATCCTGCTGTGGGGCAAGTACCGCTCACCGCAGCACGTCCGGGGCTCCTACTTCACCGGCGGAGCGCGGCTGGTGGGCAAGGAAGCGGTCCAGGCCTACACCACCGAGCTGCGCGCCGGCAGCTCCCAAGTGCACCAGACCGTACGGGACATGTGGCTCAACTGGAACCGCGACTGGGCGCGGCGGCCCGCTCCTCGGAAATGAGCACGGAAAAACATTCCTGCCGACTGACGGAGGCGCATATTCCGGTTTGCCGCTCCAGGGCCTCGGGTAGGAAAACCACATGGCCGAACAAATGGAAAGTCGGCCGCGGTTCTCCCTGCTCAATCCGAGAGACAACGGGCTGCAATCCACGATGGTGCGACATTCCACCTGCCAATCGCCCGCTGAATGCTCCTGGGAAGAAATCTTCCAGCATCAGGACCGCCTCATGCGGCTGGTTCGGCGAAGACTACCAAGTTTTCAGGACGCCGAGGACTGCGTTCAGGAAACCATGGCCCGGGCAGCTGCCCACGCCACGTTGGACAGGAACCGACTCGGTGCCTTTCTGACGTCCGTGGCGCTTCGCCTCTGCATCGACTTCTACCGAGACATGGAGCGTCGCAGCAGACTCCTCCAGCGTGCGGCGCTCGCGGACACTCCGGGTACGACAGAGGAGGACGTCTGCGACGAGGACTTCGGCAGATGGCTTCTGGGCCAGGTACAACACCTGCGGGGGCGTGAGCAGGAAGTCATACTCGCCCGCGCCAAGGGTATTTCCACTGCGGAATTCGCCCGCATACACAACATCTCCGTCAAGGCGGCCGAAGCCGCCTTCACCAGGGGCCGCGCGCGATTGAAGAACGTCTGCGCGAAAGCCTTGGAAGGCTGCGCCCGATAACACCCGAAACCCGCACACCTCCCATCGCAGAGAAACGGAAAGGGACCCCACTCATGGGTAACAGCAAGAACGTCCAGGACATCTTCAAGGATTTGGTCGGTGATATGACCGACAGCTGGAAGGAGGCTTTCGACGACCTCCTGAACCGAGACGACGACGACTCAGGGTCGTCGCGCGGCTCCGGCAACGCCGTCAGCACACTGGCCGGGCTGCCCCCGAACGCCCTCGCCGCACTGGCCGGGGCCGTCAACCCGGCGACCGCGCTCGCGGGTGTCACCAATCCGCTGGCTGCCCTCGGCGCAGCCGGCAACCCGCTCGCCGGCCTCGCCTCGGGGGCCGCGGGCCCGCTGGGGAACGTCGCAGGCGCAGCACAGAACCCCCTGGCCGCGCTCACCGGTGCCGCGGGCGGCGGCAACCCGCTCGCGGCCGCGCTGGGCGGGGCGGGCAACCCCCTGGCCGCGCTGGGCGGGGCGGCCAATCCGCTCGCCGCGGTCGGCGGCGCGGCCGGCGGGCTCGGTCAGCTGGCCGGAGGCCTCGGACACGCGGCGAGCGGGGCGGGCGACCTGATGGCGCTCCCGACCCAGCTCACCCAGCTGCTCCAGGTGCTGCCCAAGCTCCTCGAGGCGGTCCAGAGCCTGCAGAACCTGACCAACCTGCCGGCCCAGACCGGTCAGCAGGGGCTGGCGGCCCTGCAAGGCCTGACCGGTCAGCAGGGGCAGGGCGGAAAGCCGTCCCAGGGCGGACAGTCCTCGACCTCGGGCTGACCGGCCGTGCCACCGTCCCGCCCGGCCGTCTCCGCGATGCACGCCGACCGCCGTTCCGTACCCGGGTCCCGATCTGAGGAGGATCACACACGATGACGTCTGTCGTCGGCGATCGGCTGCGTCTCGTGGTCAGGGTCCTGGGCAGTCTCGTGGCCGACGAGGTGGGACAGGCGACCCGGCTGCGGAGGCGTACGAAGCGGGACACGCGGTCCCCGGCGGAAGGCCTCGTTGGCTCCGCCGGGTCCGCGGCCGAGGCCACCGCCGGGGCGGAGCAGCGCCGCGCCAAGGCGGTACGGCATGCCCTGGAGAGCCTCGGCCCCTTCTATGTGAAACTCGGCCAGGTCCTCTCCACCCGGCCCGACATGGTCCCCCAGTCCATCCGGGACGAACTGCAGAACCTGCACGACGAGGTCGACGTCCAGCCGTTCTCGGAGTTCGAGCCGGTACTGGCCCGGGACCTCGGGCCGAACTGGAAGCTGCGCTTCGACGACATCGAGACCGTCGCCCCGCTGGGGGCGGCGTCCCTCGCCCAGGTCTACCGCGTGACGCTGCCCGGCGGGCGCGCGGCCGTGGTGAAGATCCAGCGCCCCGGCATCCGCGAGGGCGTACTCGCGGACATGGCCCTGATGCGCCGGGCGTCGAAGATCGTGGCCCGCGTCGCTCCCCGGTTCAACGAGGTCATCGACATCGAGGCGATGCTCGGCTCGGTCTTCGACGCCATGGAGCCGGAGCTGGACTTCAACGGCGAGGCCCGCAACATGGACGAGGCACGCGAGCAGGTCCGGTCGTTCCGTTCGCTGGAGGTGCCCCGGGTACTGCACGCCAGCCCCCGGGTCCTCGTCCAGTCGCTGGCCGACGGGAAGTCGGTGCGGCACGTCGACCGCGCCCACTTCACGGACGACGAGCGCGTGGAGATCGGCAAGGACCTGCTGCGGTTCATGTACCACGGGTACTTCGTCCATCGCTTCTTCCACGCAGACCCGCACGCCGGCAACGTCTTCGCCGCTCCCGGCGGACCCGCGACGCTGATCGACTGGGGCATGGTCGGCCGCCTGGACCGCAGGACCAGTCTTCAGCTGCTGCCGCTGTTCATGACCTTGGCGCAGAACGACGGGGCCGGGCTGGCGCAGCACTGGGCGGAGATGGGCCGGATGACGCCGTGGGCCAACATGCCCGCGTTCGCCGCCGACATGGCCGCGTTCGTGCCCAAGGTCTCCCATCTCTCACTGGAGGACATGAACTTCGGCATCGCGCTCACCACCGTGCTGGGCAAGGCGACCAAGCGCGGGATCGGTTCGCCGCCGGCCGTCTCACTGCTGGGCAAGTCCTTCGCGAACCTCGACGGTTCGGTGCGGTGCCTGGCTCCCGAGATCACGCTGCCCGAGGTGTTCCAGGGGGAGGTGCCGAAGATCCTTTTCGCACTGGGCCGCGAGTTCCTCGGCCGCAACCAGTTCGCCCGGAACTCCATGGAGCTTCTGCTGGCCGCCGTCACCAGTCCGGAACAGGTCCGGGGCGTCCTCTCCGACGTGGCCAACCGCCAGTTCGCACTGAACGTCCACGAGCCGCGCACCCCCGCCGCGATGGGCGGCCAGCGGCCCACCCGCCCCTCCGGAAGTCTGCTCGCGCTGGGTGCCGCGGCCTTCCTGCTGGGCCGTCGCCGCTCCGGATGATCCGGGTCCGCACAGCCACCCCGCCCCACCTCAAGGAGATCCCATGCCGGAATCCACCCGTCCGCAGTCACCGTTCGCGCCGGCCGCCGCAACCCCGCACGGCATTCCCCGCGCGGCGCTCTGGACGGCCGCCGCGCACGCGGCGGAGTACCTCCGGCCCGCGCCGCTCGTCCGCGACGCGTGGGCCGCCGACTTCCTCCACGCGGCCGGGTTCGACGGGGGCCCGCCCGGCGACGGACCGATGCAGCGCCTGCTGCCCGACTATCAGGTGGTACGCACCCGCTTCTTCGACGACTACCTCCTCGCCGCGACCCGTTCGGGCTGCCGCCAGGTGGTGCTGCTCGGCGCCGGCCTGGACACCCGTGCCTTCCGGCTCGACTGGCCGACCGGGGTGCACGTCTTCGAGGTGGAGGACACGGCCGTACTGGCCTTCAAGGAACGCGTACTGGACGGGAGCCGGCTCTCCTGCGGACGCCGCACCGCCGTCGGGGCCGACGGCACAGCATCCTGGAAGGAGGAACTCAGGGCGGCGGGATTCGATCCCGGCAGGCCCACCGCATGGCTCTGGGAGGCACCCCTGTACTTCCTTCACCCCCCGGAGGTGGAGGCCGTCGTCGCCGCGATGACCGAACTCTCCGCCCCCGGCAGCATGTTCGGCGCCGAGTGCGTGAACTCCGCCACCACGTCCTCTCCGTTCGTCGCGCCCTTCATGGACGCCCTGTCGACGATCGGACTGGCCTGGAACTGGCAGATTACCGAGCCGGAGCGCTGGTGGGCCGAGCACGGCTGGGACGCGGCGGCCGCCGACCTGTACACGCTGCCGTACGCGGTCCAGCGCCTCTCCCCGTATCTGCCGCTGATCGGCACGGCCGCCGCGGAGAGCGTCTTCCTCACCACCGGAACGCTGCGCGGCACTCCCTGACACGGCACCACGCGCAGGCCCCGAACGGTGCGTCCGGGGCCTGCGCGTGGTGCCGTGGCTACGGCCGCTCCAGCTCCAGCAGCGCCGCGAGCCACAGGTCGGGGAGTTCGTCCGCGGTCGCCAGGGCCTCGTCGTGAACGACGGTCAGGCACACGGTGTCGTGCTGGCTCGTCAGCGTCGTCACACACCGGATGCCTGACGCGACGCCGGCGAAGGCGGCCGCGCGACGGGCCGCGACCCCCTGGTGGACCAGGGCCGTGCCGAAGTTCACGCTGCTCACCGGGCCGGCCACGAACGCCCCGCGGACCAGGCGGGTGCCGACGGTGGCGCCGAGCGTCCGCGGGGCGGCGGACAGCAGCAAGCGCATGGCGTCGCGCCGCCGGCTCTCCCGCAGCCGGCCCGTGCGGGCGACGACCCGGGCCAGGGCCCGCTGGGGTGACTCCTCGTCGCAGGGCAGCAGGAGCCGGGCGGTGACCATGCGGTTGCCCGGGGCGTACTCCTCTCCCGCGGCCCGGACCGACATCGGGATCGACACGGGCAGCGGCGGATGGGCCGAGCCGGTGTCCTTCAGGTACCAGGTGCGGACGGCGTGGGACAGAGCCGCGAGGTAGACGTCCGTGACCGTGCCGCCGTGGGCGCGGGCGATGGCGCGCAGCCGGGCCAGCGGGGTGTCGGCGTGGCAGACGTCGACGCGGCCCGTGGATTCTCCGTCGAACGCGGGTTTCGGGGTGGGCGCGCGGAAGGCGGCCACCACCTCGCCCAGGGCATCCGCGAGGCCGTGGGCGGTGGGCCGGGCGGGATGCTGCGGGGCCGGTCCGCCCTCGGGGTGGTCTCCGAGGAGAGCGCGGGCGGTGTAGGCGGCGCCCATGCCGTCCTGGAAGGTGTGGTCGGTTCGGTAGACCAGGGTGTGGCGGTCCGCCGGGCCGTGGACCAGCCACACGTCCCAGGGCGGCCGGTCGTCCGTGCTCATCGGCCGGGACAGCATCAGGCGGCTGGTCGCCGACCCGTCGGTGTCCTCGGGCAGCCACGCCTCGTGCACATGCCGGTCCACCGCGATCCGGTCCACTCGCCGGAATTTCCTGCGGTCCCGTGCGATGCGGTAGCGCAACGTCGGGACGCGGTGGACGCGTTCGGCGACCCGCGCGCGTACGGAGTCCAGAGTGGGGGCACGGCCTTCGAACCCGAACGAGAACGCGATGGGCACGGGGCTTCCGCCCGTCGCCAGGTGGAAGGCGACATCTACGGTTCCCATGGACAGGGACGGCGGCAGGCGGCCGTCCGTACCGAAGTCGGGTCGCATGGTGGAACCTCCTGGTCGGGTTCTGAGGGTCTGCGGGGCTGCGAGGCTGGGGTCTGCGGGGCTGGGGTACGGATGCGGGCCGCGTCCGCCGTCAGCATGTATGCCGCGCGATTCGCCCCATTGCGTCCACGTACGCCCGCAGCAGGGGCCGGACGGGGCCGCGTGCGGGCAGCCGCGGGGCCCGGGAACGGTGCCACGGGAGCGGTTCGCCGGGGTCCGGCTCACCCAGCAGGGCCGCGGCCACGTGCGCGCCGTGCGCCACGGACAGGGCGAGTCCGTGCCCGCAGCAGCCGCCGATGTACCAGACGTCGTCGAAGCCCGGCACCGGCCCCACCACCGGCAGGTCGTCGCCCGTCATGCCGATGCGGCCGGACCAGCGGTGGGTGACCCGTACCCGGGCGAGGTCCGGATGCAGGGACCGCAGCCACCTCTCCAGCCGGGCCCAGGCACGCTCCCTGACGGCCTGGAGACGGGGAGCGCCGATACCCGCCGGGACCGTGGCGGTACCGCCGCCCGCCACCAGGCCCTGGTCCGGGAGCAGCCGGAAGTACGGCGCCAGCGGGACGGCGTCGACGACGGAGTGTCCGGCGCGCCCGCCCAGGGCCTCGTAGGCCGGGGCGCTCAGCGGTTCGGTGGCGACGGCGTACACCTCGAGCGGCAGGACGGTGCCGACCGGCAGGTCCAGTGCCTGCGCGGCTGAGTTGACGGCCAGCACCGCCTGACCGGCGTAGAGCCTGCCGTGCGGGAGGACCAGCTCGGGGCCGACCAGATCGCCGGGGCGAAGGGCCAGCAGCGGGCTGCGGCCGTAGAACCGCACGCCCTTGTCGGCGCAGGCACGGGCGAGGGCGCAGGTCAGGGCGGCCGGGTCGAGGGTCGCGGCGGGGCGGTGCAGGAGTGCCGCCCGGTAGGGCACGCCGACCCGGTCGCGGATGCCGGCCGGGGTGAGGACGGGGACGTCCAGACCGAGTTCGCGGCAGGCGCGGGCCTGGCGGGCGAGTGCCACCAAGCCCGCGGACGACCGCGTGGCCACCAGCTGCTCGCCGGGCCGCAGCCCGCACGGCACGTCGAGCCGGGCGCACAGGTCGAGGACGTCCCGCACCGCCCGCTCGCTGGCCCGATGCATCCTGCGCGCCGTCTGCGGGCCGAAGCGGCGCACCGCACGGTCGACCGCGGGGCCGGCCCGGGGGCCCAGCAGACCGGTGCCCCGGCCGCTGGCGCCGGCGGCCGGGTACTCGGCGTCCACCACCGCGATGTCAAGCCCCGGGGCGCGTTCCGCCAGGTGGTAGGCGCAGGACAACCCGGCCAGGCCGGCCCCGACGACGGCCACGTCGGCGGTGACCACGCCGTGCAGCTGGGGCTGCGTCGGCAGTTCCGCGGGGTCCCAGTACGGCGTCCCGGCCGATGGCCTGGTCATCCGGCGGCGTCCGGCACCGGCTCGGTCAGCGCACCGAACCGGCGGTCGTGCCACAGCAGCGGGCGTCCGCCGCCCACGTGCACGGCGGCGACCCGGCCGACGACGAGGTGGTGGTCGCCGTAGCGGCGTACGTCCTCGGTCAGGCACACCGACCAGGCGAGCGCGCCGGCCAGCACGGGGACGCCCAGCACCTGCCGGGTGTCGGTACCGGCGAACCGCTCCGCCGCGGTCGTGGTGGGGGACGCGAACCGGCCCGCGAGCTCCCGCTGTTCCTCGCGCAGCAGGTGCACGGCGAAGGCCCGGCGGGCGCGGACGGCGGCGAGGGTGCGGGAGCCGTCGCGCAGACAGGCAAGGAGCAGCGGCGGGCGGGCGGAGAGCGAGGTGACGGCGGACACCGTCATGCCCAGCGGGCCGTCCTCGCCGCGGGCGGTCACGACCGTCACGCCGGCGGCCAGCTTGGCGTACAGGCCGAGACAGCGGGCAGCGCCGGGCCCCGGTTCCTCGTGCAGCGGTTCCTCGCGCGGTGGGTCGGCGGCCGTCGGCGGGGCGCCCGCGACGGCCGCCCGGTCAGTCACGAGCCGCAGCCGCGCGCTCATCGATCACCTCCGCGCCCGCAAGGCCCCGCAGCACGCGGGCCATGTTGGTCCGCACGGCCGACTCGGCCACCGGGTCGAGGATCATGGCCAGGGAAGGGATGCCGAGGTCGAAGGCCGCGGTGAAGACGACGAGCGTGCCGCCGCCCCTCGCTTCGCAGCGCCAGCTCCCCTCGAAGGTCCGGAAGTCGCCGCTGAGCTGTTCGAAGGCGATGGAGTACGTCTCGGGCGAGTAGGTGTCGCGTTCCCGCCACCGCATCAGGCCTCCCCGGAACTTGACGGTCCAGTCCGAGACCGTGGAGCCGTCGGGCAGCGGAGGCGCGACGTGCACCTCACGGAAGGTGTCGCTGTACTCGGGATAGCGGCGGAAGTCGCTGATGCGGTCGTAGACGTCGGCGGGTGCCAGTCCGTCGGCCAGGGCGTGCAGGACCACGTGGCGCATGGTTCGTTCGGTTCCTTCCCGGAGGGTTTCCGGACGCTGGTGTCCGGAGCTGGTGGCTGGCGCCGGCGCCAGGAGCCGGTGTCAGCTGGTCATACGGTCGGCCGTGCTGCGCAGGGCCGCGCCGAGGGTGGTGAGGAACAGGTCGAGCGCGGAGTCCTCGACCACGGCCGGCGGGGTCAGCCGCAGGACCCGGGTGGAGTTGAGGGAGTTGTTGACGAGCACACCGCGGGAGATCAGTTCCAGCAGGAGTTCGCCGACCGCCTGTTCTTCGGCGAACTCGATACCGATCAGCAGACCCCGGCCGCGCACTTCGCGGACCAGTCCGCCCTGGTACGGCGCGCACACGTCCCGTACGGCGGTGAGGATGCGCAGGCCGAGCGCGGCGGCCCGGGCCACGGTGTCCTCCTCCTCCATGGCCCGTACGGTGGCGAGGGCGGCGGCGCAGGCGATCGGCGAGGCGCCGAAGGTGGAGGTGTGCAGGTAGGGGTCGCGGCTGAAGGGGGCGTAGGCCTCCGCGGTGGCGACCATCGCGGCGACCGGTACGACACCGCCGCTGAGTCCCTTGCCGACGAGCAGCACGTCCGGACGAACGCCCTCGGCGTCGGCGCCCCACCAGGTGCCCAGCCGTCCCATGCCGGTCTGGATCTCGTCGACGACCAGAAAGGCGCCGTACGCCTGGCACAGCGCCCGCACCTGGCTGAGGTAGCCGTGGCGGGGGATGCGTACGCCGCCCTCGCCCTGGACGGGTTCGACGATGACGCAGGCCCGGTCGCGGCGGGCGGCCAGCGCCTGTTCGAGGTCGGCCGGGTCGTCGTAGGCCACCTGGGTGACGTCCGGGAGCAGGGGCTTGAAGGGCGTCTGGTACGTGGCGTTGGCGGTGACGCTCAGCGCGCCGAGGGTCTTGCCGTGGAAGCCGCTGCGGGTGGTGATCACCGAGGTGAGTCCGTGGGCGCGGGCCAGTTTCAGGGCCGCCTCGGTGGCCTCGGTGCCGGAGTTGACGAAGTGGACGTAGTCGAGGCCGGGCGGGGTGTGGGCGGCCAGGGCCTGGGCGGCCAGGGCGGCGACGGGTTCGAGGAGGACGCGGCTGGCCAGCGGGTGGGTGTCGATCTGCCGGTGCACCGCTTCGACGACGGCCGGGTGGCGGTGGCCCATGATGAAGACGCCGTAGCCGCCGAAGTCCAGGAAGCGGCGGCCGTCGTCGGTGTGGATCCAGACCCCCTCGGAGCGGACCTCGGCCATGCCGCCCATGACACGGCCCATCACGGCACGGCCGGAGCCGATGTGCTTGAGGTAGAGGTCCACGATGTCGGGCCGGTCGGTCGGCGCGGCGGTCCCGGAGTGCGGGGCGGAGGTTCCGGAGGACGCGGCGGCAACCCCGGAGGACGGCGTCGCGGTCTCAGAGGACGGCGTCGCGGTCTCAGAGGACGGCGTCGCGGTCTCAGAGCGCGGCCCGGCGGGCCCGGTGGACGGGGGCGATACGGTCATGACGCCACCTCCATCGCAGCGGCCGCGGCGGTCCGGTTCCGGGTGAGCAGGTCGGCCCTGTCCCCCGCCCAGCTCTCCGCGTTGCGTACGAGCGCGGCCCTGATGTCGGTCCGGGTCAGGCGGGTGCCGCAGTCGGGTTCGCCGAGGGATGTGTCGAACGGCAACTCCCGCTGGAACACCAGCAGCAGTTCCGCGTAGTACTCCAGCCGCCGCCGGAGGGACGCGGGCAGCGAGGTGCCCTCCAGCATGGGCAGGAGCAGCCGGTGCACGGCATCGACGGGGATGAGCCGGGGCCGCTGGGGCCGGGGGAGGCCGTGGCGTACGGCGACGTCCGCGCAGACGTCGGCGAACTCCCGCAGGTCGATGGCCTCCTTGCCGGCCGTCAGCCAGTATTCGCCGTCGGCCACGCCGCCCCGGACCAGGTCGCCGATGGCCCGCGAGACGTAGTCCTGGGGCACCATGTCGATCCGGGTCTCGAGGGCTCCGGGCAGCACCGGGGCCTGCCCCAGGACCATCGAGCCGATCGTCTTGGTCAGCCCCTGCCGACCGGCGATCCGCCCGCTGACGGAGTCGCCCATGACGACCGAGGGCCGGACGATGGCGCCGGGCACGCCCGCCTCGCGTGTCATCTGTTCGGCCCTGGCCTTGGAGTCGAGGTAGGCGGCTGCACCCGGGAAGCGCCGGCGGTCCTCCTCGGTGGGGGTGTTGGCCACGAACGCGGTACTCACCAGGTACAGCGGGGCGTCGGCCCGGGCCGCCAGGTCGAGCATGTTGTCGGCACCGCGCAGATTGGTGCGCGTGATGTCCTGTGGCGGGGCATGCCAGTTGGTCTCGGCGGCGCAGTGCAGCACCACGTCCACCTCAAGGGCCAGTTCGTGCCAGGCCAGTGGGCTCAGGCCGAGCCGGGGAGCGACCAGGTCGCCCTGGAGCTCGCGCACCCGCGGATCGCGCAACGGTGTGTTGCGGCGCAGGCACAGCAGGTCGAAGTCGGGTGACAGCTCGTCGATCAGGGCACGCCCGAGCACTCCGGAACCGCCGGTGAGCAGCAGGGAGGGGCGGTCGCGCCGTCCCGTACGGCCGACGGGCAGGAGGGCGAGACGCTGGTTGTCTGACGGCATGGGGGGTGTGTTCTCCCAACGGGTCTCGGCCCACCGATGGACGGTGGGGGGCGCGGTCAGGCGATGGCGAGTGGCCGGTCGGCCAGGTACGCGGAGAACGGGGCGGTCATCCGGGAGCGCGACGGCGGGTGCAGGGAGAGTCCGTTGGCGCAGGCGGCCAGGTGGCCCACCTCGTCGGACGTCATGAAGTTGAGGCCGCCGAGGAGTTCGACCGCGCGCGGGACGACCCGGGCGATGGCGTCCTGGACGCCGTAGCGCACGTACAGCGCCTGTGCGAGCGCCGGCTCGTCGAGGTCACCGGCGTCGATACGCCGGGCGACGCCCTCGGCGGTGGCCATGGCGGCCTCGGTCTCGACGAAGAGGCGTACGCGCTCGTGCTCGGGGATGCGGTCGTTCAGCAGCACCCGCTCCACCAGCGCGCTCGCGGCGCCGAGGTAGCTGCCCGTCATCAGCGTCTGGAACCAGATCAGACCGGCCGTCTGAAGTTCGTCGAGCTGTTCACCGGAGGTCGTCCCGGTGCGCAGCAGGAGTTCCGGCGGTACGAGGACGTCGGTGAGCGTGACCTGTTCGCTCTCGGCCCCGGCGAGGAAGGCGCTGGACCAGAAGCCGCTGACGCTCATCCCCTCGCTCTCCGCGGGCACGAGGGCTACGGCGAGTTCGTCGCCCTGCCCGTTCTCGCGCGGGATCAGCACGCTGGCGGTGAGCACGTCCATGGAGTGGGCCAGGCTGCACGGCCGTTTGACGCCGTTGATCCGGACGCCGTCCGCGGTCACCGTGGCGGTCATCGACGGGTCGAGGATGCCCGCGCCGCTGCGGCCCTCGGCGAAGCCGGAGGCGATCACGCGGTTGGACGAGGCCACGCCCTCGATCAGCATCCACTCCAGGCCGTCGCCGAGGCCGCCGATCCCGACCAGGGTGGCCATGGAGAAGTGGTGCATGGTGGTGGCCACGGCCAGGGACGGCGAGCGGCTGCCGATGGCCCGCTGCACGCGCAGGGCATCGAGCGCGGTGGCGCCCCGGCCCTGGTGGGACTCGGGGACGAGCAGTCCTGGCCCACCGCTGTCCCGGAAGTGCCGGATGCCCGGGCTGCCCGGCCGCTCCAGTTCCATCAGCGGGGCCTCGCGCAGGGCGGGGTCCAGTTCGGGCAGCAGCTTCGCGAGGGTGGCGCGTTCACGCTCTAGGAATCTCATGGGCGTGCGGTCCTCCAGGGTGGGATGAATGCGGAATCGGCGCGGCGCTCGCGCGGCCGTGGACGCGGTGGCTCAGAGGGCGTTGGTGGCGCGCAGCAACTGCCAGACCGCGCCGGGGCGGGGCCTGCCGCGGAAGGCGATGTACTCCGGCAGGACCACGTGCGGGGCCCACTTCTGCTTGTACTCGAGCTGGGAGGCCGCCGGGTAGATCACATCGCCGCGCTCGGCCAGGAGACGGGCGAACCGGGTGAACATACGGCTGGCACCGGGTAGTTCGTGCTCCGGGTCGAGCCCGGTGAACGGGGTGAAGCCGAAGTGCAGCCAGCCCGCTCCCTCGGCGGTCAGCCGTTCCATGACGGTGGCGTTGAGCGCCTCCATCACGCCGGGCGGTGCGTCGGGGCGGCGCCGGCTGAGGTCGTGCAGCCAGCCGGAACGGCTGCCGTAGACCGGCGAGTAGTTGATGTAGCCGGCCGTCTCGCCGTCGATCCGGCCGACGAACAGACGGCGGTGCCTCTGCAGGCTCCCGTTGCGCTGGCCGACGAGGAAGCGCAGCTCCTTGACGTGCCGGCCCTTGTCCCGCAGCCAGCACTGGTCGATCCGGTCCAGTTCGGCGCAGTCGTCGCCGGCCATCACCTCGGCGACCTCCAGGCCCGCCCGCCGGGCGCGCGAGATCTTGTTCCGCAGCCGGACGAACCGTGAGCCGCGCAGCGTGAAACGGCTCAGGTCCACCGCGTACGACGCCCCGAGCTGGTTGACCGTGAAGCCGTGCGCCGCGTACAGCTCGGCGTCCGCCCGCTGCAGTTGCACGGCGACCAGACGGCGGCCGGCGTGGGCGGCGAACGCGTCCAGCAGGCGTGCACGGTGTTCCGGCGCGGTGAACGGGCCGCCGAATTGCAGTACGTAGCGGCCCGAGGTGCGATAGGCGCAGGCGCCGTCGAACCCGCCGTCGTGGAAGTACGCGTTCCCGCTGTTGAGGGCGAGAAAGGAACTGGGGTTGTCGCTGTGCGCGGCGAGTGTGTCAAGCACGGACGGCATCGGCGTCCTCCACGGAAGTCCGCACGGCGGCGCTTTCACCGGAATCCGCCGCCGAGTGGTACCGCTGCTCGAACCTGCGGAACTCCGGGGTGGTTTCCGGCTCGAAGGCGACACCGAAGGGTTTGAGGGAGTTCCCGAAGAGGGCCCGGTCGCCCATGAGGTGGATCGGGAGGGCCAGCAGTGCCCATTCCGGCCGGACGAACAGCGCCCACGCCCCGGCCAGGACACCCGCTGTGACCAGGCTGTGCATCGTGTTGTAGGCCACGTAGCAGCCGCGCGGAACGTGTCCGTCCGGGCTGCGCCGGAAGGCGATCGCGCCGGGCAGGTATCCGACGACGTCGATCACCGCGAACAGCAGCACGAAGACGGCCCAGCGGATTTCCGTGAGGTGCTGGAATGCGAGCACGAGCGATACGGTGAGAAAGCCCAGCCATTCGAGTCGGGAGAGAGCGAAGGTGGTCTTCGTCTCGAAACGGTTCTTGGCGTCCACGGGCGCTCCTGGATTGCGCGTACGATTCCGGGGCGCGACCTCGGCCTGCCCCCTCGCTGTGGTCTGTCACTTCGGTTTACGCACCAGTGGGTCCAACCCCTCGTAAAGTGGGGGCGATTGGTGCCTGGAGGAAGACGTGACACACGGGGGAGCTCTTCATGACGCCGTCGACCGGCCCGGGTGGCCGTCCGGGCTCCGCCGACCGCAGCGCCGCCTGGGAGTTGCTGCTGCCCGCCGCCTCGGCACCGGCACGCGCGCGTGGCCGCGCCCTGCGGGAGGCGCTGCGGGACGCGGTCCGCTCGGGCCGGCTCGCGCCGGGCACCCGCCTCCCGTCGAGCCGGGACCTGGCGGCCGACCTCGGGGTGTCGCGGGGGCTGGTGACGGAGGCGTACGAGCAGCTGACGGCCGAGGGCTATCTGCGCAGCGGGCGGGGCGCCGGGACCTGGGTGGGGGACGCGGTGCGGGCCGCCCGTCCGCGCGCGCGTGACCTCGCCCCGCGTTCCCCCGCCGACCGCGTCGACTTCGTACCGGGGACGCCGGACCTGTCGCTCTTCCCCCGCTCGGCGTGGGCCGCCGCGCAGCGGGGCGTGCTGACGGAACTGCCGCACGAGAGCCTCGGTTACCCCGACCCGCGCGGGCTGCCCCGGCTGCGGACCGCGCTGGCCGAGCTGCTCGCGCGGCGCCGGGGCGTGGTGGCCGACCCGGAGCGGATCGTGGTGGTCTCCGGGGTGGCGCAGGCGACGGCGCTGCTCGCGAGCGTGCTCCACGCGCGCGGGATACGCACCGCCGGTGTCGAGGACCCCGGCAGCCCTCAGCACGACGCCCTGTACGCGTCGGCGGGGGTCGGCACCGTGCCGCTGCCCCTGGACGGCCAGGGACTCGCCGTCGGACCGCTGCGCGCCTCGGGGGTACGGGCCGTCGTGACGACTCCGGCACACCAGTTCCCCACCGGGATCGCCTACTCCGCGCGGCGGCGCGCCGAGCTCCTGGACTGGGCGCGCTCCGTGGACGGTCTCGTCCTGGAGGACGACTACGACGGCGACTTCCGATACGACCGTGCCCCCGTGGGCGCACTCCAGGGGCTCGATCCGGAACGCGTCGCCTACACGGGTTCGGTCAGCAAGTCACTCGCCCCGGGACTGCGGCTGGGCTGGCTGCTGGTCCCGGAGTGGCTGGCGGACGACGTGGTCGAGCGCAAACGCACCACCGACCTCGGGCATCCCGCCCTCGACCAGGCACTCTTCGCCCGTTTCGTGGAACGCGGCGACTACGACCGCCAACTGCGCGTCTGTCAGCGCGCCTACCGCGAGCGGCGCGACGCGCTGGTCGCCGCGCTCGAGGAGCACTTCCCCGGCGCCCGGGTCTCCGGCATCGCCGCCGGGCTCCACGCCATCGCCGCACTCCCGGAACGGTACGGCCCCGAGGAGCGCTTCCTCGCGCGCGTGACGAAGGCCGGAGTCGCGGTGCGTTCACTGGCGGAGTACGGGCACGGGGCGGGCGGTGACGAGGCGGCGGCGAAGGAGGTGCGGCTGGTACTGGGGTACGCCCACCTGACGCCGGGGCGGATTCGGGCGGGGGTGGGGATGATGGCGCAGGACGCGTGACGCCCGGGAAACCGGCGGGGGAGACTCCCGACGCGGGGTGGGCGGGCGCGCGGGTCGGCGTCCACGCACGCGGGCGGCCGGTTGTTCACCCGGAATTGGCTTGGCCGCCGCGCCGCACCAGTAGGTCTGGCTCTGCACACTGGCCCGAACGCTGGCCCGAACACTGGCCCGAACACTGGCCGGATCCCGTCCCTGGAGGCGCATCCATGTCACACCGTCCGTTGCCCGGTCGCCGCAGCGTGCTGCGCGGATCCCTCGCCGCGTCGGCGGCCCTCACCCTGCCCACCGCCCTCGGGGCGGCACCGGCGTTCGCCCGTTCCGGGCGGCCGGGAGCGGGCTGGGGCGTGCAGACCGGAGACGTGACCTCCCACTCCGGACTGGTCTGGGTGCGGTCCGACCGGCCGGCCCGGATGGTCGTCGAGACGTCCGCGACCGAGTCGTTCCGCAACCCGCGCAGATGGCGCGGCCCGCTGCTCGGAGCGGACACGGACTTCACCGGCACGACCAGGCTGCGCGGCCTGCCGCCGGGCGAGCAGATCCACTACCGCGTGCTCCTCGCCGACCCGGACGACCCGCGCCGCACCGGCGAGCCGGTCGCCGGCACCTTCCGCACGGTGCCGGTCCGCCGGCGCGAGGGAGTGCGTTTCGTGTGGTCCGGTGACCTGGCGGGCCAGGGCTGGGGCATCAACCCCGACCTCGGCGGCTACCGCATCTACGACGCCATGGGCGCCCTGGACCCGGACTTCTTCCTGTGCAGCGGCGACAGCGTCTACGCCGACGGACCCATCGCGGAGACCGTGGCCCTCCCCGACGGCAGCACCTGGCGGAACATCACCACCGAAGAGAAATCCAAGGTCGCCGAGACCCTCGCCGAGTTCCGCGGCAACTTCCGCTACAACCTGCTCGACGAGAATGTGCGGCGCTTCAACGCCCAGGTCCCCTCGGTCGTCCAGTGGGACGACCACGAGGTGCGCAACAACTGGTACCCGGGCCAGGTGATCGCCGACACGGACGCCCGCTACACCGAGAAGAGCGTGGACGTACTGGTCGCCCGGGCCCGGCGCGCGTTCGGTGAGTACTTCCCGATCTCCACCCTGCGCCCCGGCGCGCGCGAGGGGCGTGTACACCGGGTACTGCGCCAGGGCCCGCTCCTCGACGTGTTCGTGCTGGACATGCGGACGTACCGCAACGCCAACTCCCCGGGCGGTCAGGCCGTGGACCCGCAGGGCATCCTGGGCCGCGAGCAACTGGAGTGGCTCAAGCGGGAGCTGTCGCGGTCCCGTGCGGTGTGGAAGGTGATCGCCGCCGACATGCCGATCGGCCTGGTCGTGCCCGACGGAACCGAGGGCAAGGCGAACATCGAGGGTGTGGCGCAGGGCGATCCCGGCGCGCCGCTGGGGCGCGAACTGCAGATCGCCGAACTGCTGCGCTTCGTCAAGCACCGCCGGATCACCGGCACGGTGTGGCTGACGGCCGACGTGCACCACACCTCGGCCCAGCACTACCAGCCCTCACGGGCCGCGTTCACCGACTTCGAGCCGTTCTGGGAGTTCGTGTCCGGGCCGCTCAACGCGGGTGCCTTCCCGGCCAGCTCCCTCGACGGCACCTTCGGCCCGGAGAGGGTGTTCGTGAAGGCTCCGACCGCTTCGAACGTCTCGCCCGCGGAGGGTTACCAGTTCTTCGGCGAGGTCGACATCGACGGCGGCAGCGCCGAGATGACCGTGCGGCTGCGCGAACAGGACGGCACGGTGCTGTATACGAAGGTGCTCCAGCCGGGCAGGGTCGGCCAGTAGTTCCCGTAGCCTGTCGGGTGTGCCGCGCACCGGCGTCATCCCCTGGTGCGCGGCTCCCGCCCCGCCTGCCTCCACTCGCCTCGCGCCTGCCCCGACTCCCGGCCGTGCGGCACTGTGTCCGCAGTTCGGGCAGGCGCTGCTGCGGGTACGGCGTCGGCGCTGGGCACCGAGGAGGGTGAGCGGCTCGCGCGGTGGCTGACCGCCGAGGGGTCGGGGCTGCCCGCCTCACGGCGGACGGCGAACACCCGCGTCCTGGTGGAGCTCGGCGAGGTGCCGGAGCTGCGGGACGATCTCCCGGCCGCTCTGCGGCCGTTGGGGCAGCCGGTGAGTGCGTACCGGGAGCGCTGGTACTGCCCTCACTGGAACGGCGAGATACGGCAGCACTGGCTCGCCCTGCTGCCCGAGAGGCCGGAGCTGGTGGCGGCGCGCCTGCTGCGTGAGGTGTCCACGGTGGCCGTGGACGACGGCCGGGGCGCCACCGCCGTACTGCCGCGCCTCGCCGAGACGGACGGCGAGGCGGGCGAGGCCGTGCACCTGTGCGTCGCTTACGGGCTCGGGGCCCGGCACGCGGAGGACCGGCTGGCCGCGGTGGACGCCCTGCTGGTGCTGGCGGCGCGCGGCCGGCTCGACACCGACCGGCTGGGGGCGGACCTGGGCCAGTTGGTGCGAGGCGGCGCGGTGAAGCCGGTGCGGCTCGCCGACGCGGTGCGGACCGCGGCGGCGACGGGGGCGAACGCCACCATCTGGGGCGTGCTCCGCCAAGCACTGCCCCTCCTGCTCGCCGATCTCACCACCGGCGCGGCCGGCCCCTCCGCCCGCGGGCTCGGCGAGCTGCTCGCCGTGGCCGCCGAGTGCGCCGAGCGGACGGGGGCCCGTGGCGACCTGCCGCACCTGTCGGTGGCGGCGGACCGGCGCGGTTCGTCCCGGCTGGTGACGCAGGCCCGGCGGCTGCGCGGCGCACTGGCGCGGGAGGGGGACGCGGCCTGAGAGCCCACACTGGCAGGACCCTGACACCGCACTGGTGAAAAGAGCAACAAATGCCCCAGAAGCCTTCTTTACCCATCGGTCACAGAGCGTTCGTGATCACGCAACACCGTTCCTTCACAGTAGCGGCATGAGTCGAGACATGTCTGATGTGACGGGCGCCGCGGCGCACCTCGTGGAGCACGGCTCCGCAGTACCCGCCCTGCTGCTGGCCTCGGTGGCCGCCCTGGTCGTCACGGCGGGCTTCCACGCCTGGTGGTCACGCCGCCACGGACACGCCCCGCCGGCGGACGATACCGGCACCCGGCCCCCGGCCGCCCGGCGGCAGGCCGGGCCGTCCGGCCGGGAGGACGGGGCGGCGGCGGAATCCGGCGCGGCGGCCGGGGACAGCGCGCTGTGGCGGATGCGGACGACCGTACGGGACACGCCGGGGTCGCTGGCCGTGCTGTGCGCGGCCCTCGCCGACCGGCGGGTCGACATCCTGAGCCTGCAGACGCACCCGCTGGCCGAGGGCACGGTGGACGAGTTCCTGCTCCGCGCCCCGGGTGACCTGACGGGTTCCGAGCTGGCCGACGCGGTGTCGGCGGCGGGCGGTGACCGCACCTGGACCGAGCGGGCGGACGCCCACGACCTGGTGGACGCGCCGACCCGGGTGCTGGGCCTGGCCGCCCGTACGGCCCTGGACTCGGCGGAACTCCCGCTGGCGCTGCGGCAGTTGCTGGGCCGTTGCACCATCCGGTCGCTGCCTCCGGCCGCCGGGGCAGACGCCGCGGACGGTGTGCCGCCGGAGGGCGCACTGGAGGACACCGTGCTGCGGCTGCGCGCGCCGGAGGGCGGGGTGATCAGCGTGGAGCGGCCGTATCTGCCGTTCACCCCGGCCGAGTTCGCCCGGGCGCGGGCGCTGGTCGAGCTGGACGCCCGGCTCGGTCCGCGCCTGCCGCACAGCCGGGACGTACTGACGTTGTCCGAGGGGCACGACATCACGGTCCGCCGGGCCGACACCCGCGACGTTCCGGCGGCGAAGGCGATGCACGAGCGGTGCTCGGCGCGGACGCTGAGCATGAGGTACCACGGCCCGGTCGGCGACGCCGACCGGTATCTCAACCACCTCCTCGGCCCCCGCCACGGCCGCACCCTCGCCGTGCAGACCGCCTCGGGCCGGATCGTCGGGCTGGGTCACCTGCTGTGGGACGGGGACGAGACGGAGGTCGCGCTGCTGGTCGAGGACGCGTGGCAGCGGCGTGGCGTCGGCGGCGAACTCCTCGGCCGGCTGGTGGCGATGGCGGCGGAGACGGGCTGCGAGAGCGTGTACGCCGTGACGCAGGCGTCCAACACCGGCATGGTGGCCGCGATGCGCGGCCTGGGCCTCCCCCTCGACTATCAGATCGAGGAGGGGACCCTGGTCGTCACGGCCCGCCTGGACCCGGCGGCCCGGGCGGCGGCGCGGCTTCCGCACGGGGAGCCGGTCGGCAAGGAGTGAGCCGGCGGGCGGGTGCGGCGCGGGCGGGTGCGGCGCGGGCGGCAGGCCGGCCGGCCGGCCGGCCCTCGAGGGTCGGCCGGCCCGCGCGCCGGTCAGTCCGCGCGCGACAGTGCCTCCCGCAGCGGTATCGCCCCGGCCGCCCGCTCCCCCAGCGCCTGGTCCAGGTCGCCCCACAGGTCGTCGACGTCCTCCAGGCCCACGGACAACCGCAGGAGCCGGTCGCCCACCCCGGCCTCCCTGCGGTCGTCGGCGTCGACGATGCGGTGGCTGATGGACGCCGGGTGCTGGATGAGCGTGTCGACGCTGCCGAGGCTCACCGCCGGGGTGATCAGGCGGACGCGGCCGATGACCTCGTGCGGATCGCCGTGGACCTCGAAGGAGACCATCGCGCCACCGATGCGCGGATAGTGGACGCGGGCCACTCTCGGGTCGGCGGCGAGGCGCCGGACGAGTGCGGCGGCGTTCGCGGAGGCGGCCCTGACCCGCACGGGCAGCGTCGACAGCCCGCGCAGCAGGAGGTATCCGGCCAGCGGGTGCAGTACGCCACCGGTGGCGAAGCGGACCTGCCGCAGCCGCCCCGCGAACTCCTCGTCGCAGGCCACCACGCCGGCCAGCACGTCGCCGTGCCCGCCGAGGTACTTGGTGGCGCTGTGCAGCACCAGGCGCGCGCCCTGTTCGGCAGGGCGCTGGAGCACGGGCGTGGCGAAGGTGTTGTCCACGAGCAGCGGCACCGATCCGCAGGCGTGGGCGACGGCCCGCAGGTCGGCCTCGGCCAGCGTGGGGTTGGCCGGAGACTCCACGAGCACCAGGCCGGTGTCCGGGCGCAGCGCGTCCGCGATGCCCGCCGGGTCGGTCCAGGTGACCTCCGACCCGAGCAGTCCGGCGGTCAGCAGGTGGTCACTGCAGCCGTACAGGGGGCGAACGGCCACGACGTGCCGCAGCCCCATCGACCCGCGGACCAGCAGCACGGCGCTCAGCGCGGCCATGCCGCTGGCGAAGGCGACCGCGGCCTCGGTGCCCTCCAGCCTGGCCAGGGCCGTCTCGAAGCGGGCGACGGTGGGGTTGCCGAGACGGCCGTAGACCGGCGGTCCCTCCGGGTCGGCGCCGGTGGTGGCGAACGCGTCGATGCGGGCGGCCTCGCCGCGGCTGTCGTACGACGGGTAGGTCGTGGACAGGTCGATGGGCGGGGCGTGCAGTCCCTGGGCGGCGAGGTCGTCGCGGCCGGCGTGCACGGCCTCGGTGGCCAGCGCCCTGCCCCCGGGTGCGGTGGTGCGTACGTCGTCGGATGGTGACGTGTGCGTGCGCGCAGAGTCCATGACCCGAAGAGTGAACACCGACCGGCGCTTCAGGACGGGAGGCCGTGCTACGTTCGGCCAATGGCCGAATCCGTCGTACTGGATCCGGTGGACCTTCATCTGCTGCGGCTGCTGCAGAACGACGCCCGGGCCACCTACCGCGATCTCGCCGCCCAGGTCGGGGTGGCCCCGTCGACCTGCCTGGACCGGGTGACCCGGCTGCGGCGTGCGGGGGTGATCCTCGGCCATCGGCTGGAACTGGACCCGGCCAAGCTGGGGCGGGGGCTCCAAGCGCTGCTGTCGGTGCAGGTGCGCCCGCACCGGCGGGAACTGGTCGGCCCGTTCGTGGAGCGGATCCGGGCGCTTCCCGAGTCGCGCACCGTCTTCCATCTCACCGGCCCGGACGACTACCTCGTCCACGTCGCGGTCGCGGACATGACGGATCTGCAGCGGCTGGTCCTGGACGGGTTCACCTCCCGGCCGGAGGTGGCCCGCGTCGAGACGCGGCTGATCTTCCAGCAGTGGGAGTGCGGCCCCCTGCTGCCGCCCGCCGCGCCTGCTGCCACGCCCTGAGCGAAATCCGGCCGCCCGCGGCAGCGGACCCGGCGAACCGGGCTGACGCGGCACCGGTATCCGTATGAGTATGTCCGCATGTCAGAGACCATGAGCCCGCTGCCCCGCGAGGTCGCCGACGCCTACGTCGACGATCTCATCGCCCTCGACCCGGTCACCGGTACCTTCCTCGGCGTGCAGGCAAGTTCCAGCCGTCTGCCCGACTTCTCACCCGCGGGGCAGGAGGCCCTCGCGGAGCTGGCGCGGGCCACGCTCGCCCGGCTGGACGAGGCGGAGCGCCGGCCCGGCGGGGACAGCGACGTGGAGCGGCGCTGCGCCCGGCTGCTGCGCGAGCGCCTCACCGTCGAACTCGCCGTGCACGAGGCCGAGGAGGGCCTGCGGTCGGTCGGCAACATGGGCACCGCCGCGCATTCGGTGCGCGAGGTCTTCACCGTGACGCCGACGCAGACGGACGAGGACTGGGCGCGGATCGCCGAGCGGCTGCGCGCGGTGCCGGCCGCGCTCTCGGGCTACCGCGAATCCCTGGCCCTCGGACTGGAGCGCAAGCTCTACGCGTCTCCGCGCCCGACCGCCACCTTCGTCGGGCAACTCGGCGAGTGGGCGGACACGGGTGCGGGCCGCGGCTGGTTCGAGGACTTCGCGTCGGCCGGCCCCGACGCGCTGCGCGCGGAGCTGGACGAGGCCGCCCGGGGCGCGACCGCCGCCGTGGTGGAGCTGCGGGACTGGATGCGCGACGTGTACGCGCCGGCGATCGAGGGCGCCCCGGACACGGTGGGCCGCGAGCGCTACGCCCGCTGGTCGCGCTACTACAACGGCACGGACCTCGACCTGGACGAGGCGTACGCCTACGGCTGGGCCGAGTACCACCGGCTGCTGGGCGAGATGAAGCTGGAGGCGGAGAAGATCCTGCCGGGCGCGGAGACGCCGTGGGTGGCACTGGCGCACCTGGACGAGCACGGCAGGCACATCGAGGGCGTCGACGAGGTCCGCGACTGGCTGCAGGGCCTGATGGACCAGGCGATCGAGGCGCTGGACGGCACCCACTTCGAACTCGCCGAGCGGGTGCGTAAGGTGGAGTCGCGGATCGCCCCGCCCGGCAGCGCGGCCGCCCCCTACTACACGCCTCCCTCGGAGGACTTCTCCCGTCCCGGCCGCACCTGGCTGCCGACGATGGGCCTGACCCGCTTCCCGGTCTACGACCTGGTCTCCACCTGGTACCACGAGGGCGTCCCGGGGCACCACCTGCAGCTCGCCCAGTGGGCGCACGTGGCCGACGACCTCTCCCGCTACCAGGCCTCGGTCGGCATGGTCAGCGCCAACGCCGAGGGCTGGGCGCTGTACGCGGAGCGGCTGATGGACGAGCTGGGCTTCCTCACGGACGCGGAGCAGCGGCTCGGCTACCTCGACGCCCAGATGATGCGGGCCGCCCGGGTCATCGTGGACATCGGCATGCACCTGGAGCTCGAGATCCCGGCCGACTCCCCGTTCCACCCGGGTGAGCACTGGACGCCGGAGCTGGCACAGGAGTTCTTCGGCTCGCACAGCAGCCGTCCCGCGGACTTCGTGGAGAGCGAGCTGACCCGGTACCTGACGATCCCGGGCCAGGCGATCGGCTACAAGCTCGGTGAGCGGGCGTGGCTGCTGGGCCGTGAGAACGCCCGCAAGCGGCACGGTGACGCCTTCGACCCGAAGGCCTGGCACATGGCGGCCCTGTCCCAGGGTTCGCTGGGTCTGGACGACCTGGTGGACGAGCTGTCGCGGCTGTGAACCGGGCCGCTCACCGCCGGAAACCGCCCTCCGAGTCGACGACCTGACCGGTGACCCACTCCGCCTCGTCCGTGGCCAGCCACGCGATGAGGCGGGCCGGGTCGTCGGGCATGCCCCACCGTCCGGCGGGGAAGAGCGCGGCGATGGCCTCGTAGTCCTCGCCGGTCATGTAGTCGGTGTCCACGGGCCCGGGGTTGACCGCGTTCACGGTGACGGCGTGCTCGGCGAGGGTCGTCGACAGGGAGCGCGTGATGGAGGCGAGGGCGCCTTTCTGCAGCGCGTAGGCGATCTCACCGGGCATGCCGGCGGCGATGTCCTGGCCGGAGGTCATCATCACGACGCGTCCGCCGGGGGTGCGGGGCGGCAGCGCGGCCCGCAGCCGGGCGTAGGCCTGGACGAGCAGCAGAACCGAGCGGGTGTCGACCTGCCAGTGCGCGTCGAGCATGGCGGCGTCGATGGTATCGAGGGTGCCGTCGGAGCCGCTGAGGGCGTGGTTGGCGACGAGGATGTCCAGCCGTCCGCCGAGCGCCTCGGCGGCGGTGGTGATCAGTTCGCCGGGGGCCGCGGGTTCGCCGAGGTCCGCGGGGCCCGCGAGCACGGTGGCGTCCGGGTCGCCGAGCGCGGTGCGCACGGAGGCGACGACGTCCTCGGTGCGGTCGGCGCCCCAGGGCATGGCCGCGTCGTGTGGGACGTGGTGGTGCAGGTAGACACTGGCCCCGTACGCGGCGAGCCGCCGGGCCACGGCGTGGCCGATGCCGCCGCGCCGGCTGGCCCCGGTGACGAGGGCGGTCCGGCCGCGCAGGGGCAGGGGGTCGCGGCGGAGTTCTTCGGGGGCGGGGTGCGGAAGTCGTGGCATGGGCAACCATGATGGGCGGCCCGCCACCGCCTCGCACTCCGGTTTCTTTCCGCCGTCGCGAGGCCCGGCCCGGCGGTCGGCTACCGGTCCGCGAGCCGCCGCAGTTGTACGACGTTCAGCCAGGTCTCCGGCCCGGGGCGCACCTCGGCCGCGCGTACCGCGTACCGGCCCGGGTCGAGGGCGACCCGCACGTGGTCGGCGCGGTCGCAGGCGGTGCCGGGCCAGGCCGCGTCGAAGAGGAGCACGGGGCCGGGCACCCGCCAGCACACCTCGGGTTCCCACTCGGCCGCGTCGAGGGCCGCGGGGACGCCGGCCAGCACCTCGTCCTCGGTGTCCGCGGCGCACCAGCGGACGAAGGCGGCGTGGTCGGGCAGGTAGGCGGTGGAGGCGGGTTCGTCGCCGAGCACCAGGGCCGCGCAGTCACCGACGGGGAGGAGCCCCACCTGACCGTCGACCTCGCAGGCCCGGTCGTAGTCGGAGGCCGTCTCCTCGCCGTCGGCGCCGCTCCAGAACGGCAGGACCGTCTCCGGGACCGCTATGAGCGGACCGCCGCCCGACTCGACCCACTCCACCGCGCCCGGCTCCGCGTATCGCACCATGCGGCAGAACCTACACGCCCGTCAGCAGCCGCAGTCGGCCGCGTTCACCGGCGCGGTGAGCCGGTCGGCGGGGCGGCGCTCGGTGCCCTGCCGGGTCTCGTACGCGAAGCCCTCGCGCGCCCAGTACTCGAAGCCGCCGAGCATCTCCTTGACGGGGTGACCGAGTTCGGCGAGGGCGAGGGCGGCACGGGTCGCGCCGTTGCAGCCGGGGCCCCAGCAGTACGTCACGACCGGCACGGCCGGGTCGAGGAGCCGGCCGGCCTGTTCGGGGACGAGCGCGGTGGGCAGGTGGACGGCGCCGGGGATGTGGCCCTGGTCCCAGGACTCGGTGGAGCGGATGTCCACGAGGACGAACCCGGGGCCGTTCCCGTCCGCCAGCGCGGCGGCGACGTCGGAGACGTCGGCGTGGAAGGCGAGGCTCGCCCGGAAGTACGCGGCGGCCTCGGCGGGGGCCGCGGGGGCGACGCGCAGAACGGGGTTCACGGTGGTGGGGTTCACGGTGGTGGGGTTCATGGTCCGGTCCGGCCTCTCCTCGGTGGATCTCCTGACCGGAAACCTATGGTCGGCGAGCGCCTCCCCAGAAGGGGGATTCCCCGGCCCCCCTCTTGTTTCGCCGGGGATCGCCTGCTATCCATCCCGGATGACGACGTTTTCCCCGGACGCCACCGACTGGCTCATCCTCGACGTCCTCCAGCGGGACGGACGGGCCAGTTTCGCCGAGCTGGCGCGCGCCGTGTCGATGTCCGCGAGCGCGGTGACCGAGCGGGTGCGGCGGCTGGAGGAGGCGGGGGTGATCCAGGGGTACGCGGCGGTCGTCGACCCCGACCGGCTCGGCCTGCCGGTCCTGGCCTTCGTCCGGCTGCGTTATCCGACCGGCAACTACAAGCCCTTCCACGACCTGGTCGCGGTCACGCCGGAGATCCTGGAGGCGCACCACGTCACGGGGGACGACTGCTTCGTCATCAAGGTCGCCGCGCGGTCCATGCGGCACCTGGAGGAGGTGTCGGGCCGGATCGGCGCGCTGGGCTCGGTCACGACGAGCATCGTCTATTCCTCGCCGCTCCCGCGGCGCCCGCTGGGCCGCTGAGGGCGGGCTCAGCCGTCGCCCCGCTGCCGCAGCACCGAGCCGGACCGGCCCTTCACGACCTCCAGTTGGGCGTGGATGCGCCGCCGCAGGTCGGGGACGTGGCTGACGATGCCGACGCTGCGGTCCCGCTCGCGCAGTGCGTCGAGGACGTCGAGGACCTCGTCGAGGGTCTGGTCGTCGAGGCTGCCGAAGCCCTCGTCGATGAAGAGGGTGTCCAGGCGGACGCCTCCGGCCTCGTCCGTGACGACGTCGGCGAGGCCCAGCGCGAGGGCGAGAGAGGCGAAGAACGTCTCACCGCCGGAGAGCGTGGCCGTGTCCCGCTCGCGGCCGGTCCAGGCGTCGACGACGTGCAGGCCGAGGCCGCTGCGGCCGCGCCCGGTGCGATCGTCGGAGTGGACGAGGGTGTAGCGGCCGGAGGACATCCGCTGCAGCCGTGCGGTGGCCGCGGCGGCGACCTGTTCGAGGCGGGCCGCCAGCACGTACGACTCGAGGCGCATCCGGCGTTCGTTGTCCGCGGAGGTGCCCGCCGCGAGGGAGGCGAGGCGGGTGACCCGGCCGTGTTCCTCGCGCAACGGGGCGAGCCGGCGCACGGAGGTGGCGGCGTGCGCGGACAGCCGGTCCAGCTCTGCGCAGCGCCTGGCGGCGGCGTCACGCGACGAGGAGGCTTCGCGCAGGCGCCGGCCCGCGTCGGCCGCGGTGTGTTCCGCCGCGGCGAGGTCGGCGGGCGGCTGCTGGGCCGCGGCGGCGGTGTCGGCCTCGGTGAGGACCGCGCGGACGGCGGCCTCCTCGGAGTCCCAGGCGTCGAGCCGGCGTTGCAGCTCGCGGTGGGCGGTGTCGTCGAGCAGCGCGGCGGCGGCCTCCCGCGGGGTGTCGAAGCCGGCGCGGAAGGCGGCGTCGGCGAGACGGGCGTCGGCGTCCTTGAGCCGCTGGGCCGTGTCCTCGGCGACGCGGGCGGCGTCGGCGGCCTCCGTCAGCCGCGCGGCCCGGCGCTCCAGCTGCGCGGCCCGTGCGGCCACGCTGTCGGCGGCGCCGCGGGCGCGCGCCAACTCGTCCTCCAGCGCGGTCCGTTCACTCTCCAGTCGCTCCCGGTTGCCGACCCGGGAGGCGGCCCGGACGGCGGCCTGCTGCTGGGCGGCGATCCGCTGCTCCCGCTCGTGCTCCGCACGGCGCAGTTCCTCCTGCGCGGCATGCAGCCCGGAGGCGCTCGCCCGCGCCCGCGCGTACCGCCGCTCCAGCTCCTCGGCCTCTTCGGCCAGCCGGGCGGTGGGCGCGTCCCCGGCCTCCGCGGTGGCGGCGGCGAGTGCCTCCCGTACGGTGCCCAGGCGCCGTTCGGCGTCCGCGCGCCGCTCGTCGGCGTCTTGGTAGGCGGCGAGGGCGCGCTCCTCCGCCTGGCGGTCCACGTGCCCCGCGGTCCTGCGTGCGGGGGCGGGGTGCTCGGTGGCGCCGCACACGGCGCACGGTGCGCCTTCGCAGAGGCCTTCGGCGAGTTCGGCGGCGATGCCGTTCAGTCGCTGTTCTTTGAGGTCGAGCCACCGGGCGCGGGCCTCGACGGCCTGTTCGGCCGAGGCGAGGGCGTGCCGCTGGGCCTCTTCCGTGTCGGCGGCGTACCGGTCGCGTTGCCGGGCCGCGTTCAGCCGCCGCTGTGCCGGGTCGCGCTGTACGGCCAGCTGTTCGGCGCGGGTGGCCGCTTCCCGCGCGGAGTCGACGCGGGCCTGCAGTACGGTGCGGGTGACCTCCCAGTCGGCGAGCCAGGTCTCCGCCTCGTGCAGGACGTCCTCGTCGGCGCGTTCCTGCCGGTCGAGTCGGGTCCGCTCCTCGACCAGCTCGGCGAGGCGCTGTTCGGCCCGGCGGGCCGAGTCGAGCCCGCCCAGTTCCTCGGCGGTCCGGCGTGCGGCGGCGGCGAGTCCCGCGGCGCCGGCGTCCGCGAGGTCCTGGGGCAGCAGGGCACGCGCGTGTTCCTCCGCGACCACCGCCCGCCGGTGTTCGGCGTCGGCGGCGTCCCGCAGTTCCAGTGCGGGGGCCACCGCTTCGGCCTTGCGGGCGCGCTCCATGCGTAGCTGCGCGGCGCGGTGGGCGTCGGCCCGCTCGGCCAGCCGCGCGGCCCGCCCCCGTGCCTCGGCGAACCGGCGTTGCAGCCGGTCCAGTTCCCGTACGCCCGCCAGGTCGCGTTCGGCGGTGGCCTGGGCGGACTCGGCGGCCGTGAGCCGGCAGTCGGCGACGGCCAGCAGCTCGCGGGCCGTGCCGCGGGCGACGGCGGCGGCGGTGAGGACGGCCTCGGCGAGTCCGGGCTCGCCGGGCGCCAGCTCCGGAAGTTCCATGGCGTCGCCCGCGGCCTGCTGCATCCGGTGGGCGTCGGCCAGCAGCGTGGCGTCCCCCTCGCGCACCCGCGCCTCGGTGGTGCGGCGCCGCTCGGCGAGGCGTTTCTCGACCTCGGCGAAGCGACGGGTGTCGAAGAGCCGGCCGAGAAGCTTGCCGCGCGCCTCCGCGTCGGCGCGCAGGAAGCGCGCGAAGTCGCCCTGCGGCAGCAGCACGACCTGGCAGAACTGCTCGCGGCTCATGCCGAGCAGCTGGGTGATCTCCTCGCCGATCTCCTGATGGGAGCGGCTGAGGTCCTTCCAGGTCCCGGCGCCCGCGTCGTACTCCCGCAGCCAGGTCTGGGCCTTGTCGAGCGTCGTGCCCCTGCCGCGCAGCTTGGGGCGCTCCCAGGGCGGCTGCCGGGTGACCTCCAGCCGCCGTCCGGCGACGGTGAGTTCGAGGCGTACCTCGGTGCGCGTGCCGACGGCGGCGTGGTCGCTGCGCAGGTTCGTGCCCTGGCCGCTCTGGCGGGCGCCGGGTACCGAGCCGTACAGCGCGTAGCAGACGGCGTCGAGGACGGACGTCTTGCCCGCGCCGGTGGGCCCGTGCAGCAGGAAGAGCCCGGCGGCCGACAGGTCGTCGAAGTCGACGCCCTGCGATCCGCCGAAGGGTCCGAAGGCGGTGATGTCCAGCCGGTGCAGCCTCACCGGGCCACCTCCCGCGCGGTCTCGTCCGCGCGCACCGCGTCGAAGGCGTCCCGGAGCACGGTCCGTTCGTGGTCGTCGGGTCCGGCGCCGCGCACGTGCCGCACGAAGTCCTCCGCGATCTGCTGGTCGCCGCGGCCGGCGAGACGCCGGGCGTACGACACGGCCGGGTCGCCCGGGGCCCGCTCGGGATCGAAGAGGAGGCTCAGCGTGTGCGGGAAGCGGCCGGTGAGCCGGACCATGGGGTCGGCCGGACGGACCGGGTCGGTGAGGGTCGCCTCGACCCACGCCTCCTCGTGCGGGGTCAGCCCGGGATCGGCGAGCAGCTCCTCCAGGGTGCCGCGCAGCCGGGCCAGACCGCGCGGCACCGGGCAGTCGATCCGCTCGGCGGTGACCGAGCCGCCGGCGTCCAGGTCGACGAGCCACATGCTCTTGCGGTGGCGGTGCTCCGAGAAGGAGTACGGCAGCGGGGAGCCGGAATAGCGGACGCGCTCGGTGAGGGTCTGGCAGCCGTGCAGGTGCCCGAGCGCCACGTAGTCGACGCCGTCGAAGACACCGGAGGGCACGGCGGCCACCCCGCCGACGGTGATGTCCCGTTCGCTGTCGCTCTGCTCGCCGCCGGTGACGAAGGCGTGCGCGAGGACGACGGAACGCGTTCCCCGCGCGCGCGTGGCGAGGTCGGCGCGGACCCGGTCCATGGCGGCGGCGAGCACGGCCTCGTGGCCCGCCTTCTCGACGCCGAACTCGGTCTTCACCAGGGCGGGTTCGAGGTACGGCAGCCCGTAGAAGGCCACCTCCCCGTGCGTGTCCTCCAGCACGACCGGCGTCCCGCACCCCGCCGGATCGGTACGCAGGTGGATACCCGCCCGGTCGATGAGGCCGGCGCCCACCCCGAGGCGGCGGGCCGAGTCGTGGTTGCCGGAGATCATCACCGTCGGCACCCCGAGGCCGGCGAGGCGGTGCAGGGCGTCGTCGAAGAGCTCGACGGCGGCGAGCGGCGGCACCGCCCGGTCGTACACGTCTCCCGACACGACCACGGCGTCGACGCCGTGCTCGCGCACGGTCTCGACGAGGTGGCCGACGAACCCGGCCTGGGCGTCGAGCATGTTCACCCGGTGGAACGCCCGGCCGAGATGCCAGTCGGAAGTGTGCAGCAGTCGCATGATCCCCGAGACTAACCGCAGGGTCCGACAGCCCGGGTGGTATCTCCTGTTTCGCCCCTCATCCCTGCCACCCAAAGGCCGTTACGCCCCTTTTGTCGTGCTGTCACGTGTCCCCGTACGCCTCGCCACCCAGTTCGAACCCGGCCGATCCGGCGGTGGCGTCCGCGAGCCAGGCACGGAACGTGTCCACGTCGGCCTCCGGCAGGCCGATCTCGATGGTGACGGCCTCGGCGTACCGCACGTCGCGCACCGCGCGTCCCGCCGTGCGCAGGTCGTTCTGGAGCCTGCCCGCCCGCTGGTGGTCGACGGTCGCCGTGGCCAGGCGGAACCGGCGGCGGGTGAGGGTCCCCAGGTCGTCCAGGGCCTCGCCGACCGCACCGCCGTAGGCGCGGATGAGCCCGCCCGCACCGAGCTTGACGCCGCCGTAGTAGCGGGTGACGACGGCGACGACGTACCGCATGTCGCGGCGCAGCAGCATCTGGAGCATCGGGGCGCCGGCGGTGCCGCCGGGCTCGCCGTCGTCACCGGCCTTCTGCACGGCGGCGTCGGCTCCGATGACGTACGCCCAGCAGTTGTGGCTGGCGTCCGCGTGCTCCTTGCGTACGGCCGCGACGAACGCCCGGGCCTCCTCCTCGGTGGCTGCCGGGGCGAGGGCGCACAGGAAGCGGGAGCGGTTGACCTCGGTTTCGTGCACACCCGCGCGGGCGACCGTGCGGTACTCGTCCTGCATCCGGCCACCCTATGCGCTCACCGTCGCCCGCCTCCCGGCACGGTCATCGCGGCCGGCAGGGCCGCACCGGGGGGCGAGGGCGTACGGCGGCGGTGCGGTCGCGGCGGCCTCGTCCGGCGAGGGGCGGGGCGTGGTCGGCGACGCCGCCGGGTCGGGCCGACTCGGCGTACCGCGGCGCGGCCGGGCGGCGCAGCGGGCCCGGCCCCGGGCGGGCGATCACGCCGGGGCCCCGATGTCCCGGGCGAGGTGCAGGCCGAGGAACCGGTCGGCGTAGGCATAGGTCTCGAACCGGGCTCCGTCCGGAAGGTGCGGATCGGTCTCCACCCGGCGCAGGACCCGCAGCACGCCGGGGGCGTCCAGGTCGTCCTCCCAGGCGGCACGGAGTCGGTCGCGCACCTCGCCCGGGACGGGACGCGACGGCTCCCGCGCCCAGGCGGCGACCGCGCCGCGCCAGCGCGCGAGCGTGTCCCGGGCATCGTCCAGCACGGCCGCGTCGAGCCGCACGCGCGCGTGGTGGTGCCGCTCCAGCAGGGCGAGACGCAGGGCGTCGGGATCGTCGGGGCCCGGTTCGGCGGCGTCCACGCGGGCGACGGCGACCGTAGTCCCGTCCGGGATGGCCCCGCCCTCCCGCACCACGTGCACGGCCTGGCCCGCGCCGGGTCCGGTGCCCGCGGCGCCGCCGTCCTCGAAGGGGCGGATGCCGAGGGCCGCCGCGTCCGCACTCAGCCCCGCCCTCTCGTCCGCGCCGGTCAGCAGGGCCCACGTGGGCGTGCCGTCGAGTTCGAGGGCACGGACCATGAGGTCGGCGACGAGCAGCACGCGCAGTCCGGTCGTGTCGCGGCCCGGCGCGTGCGCCTCGACACGGGTCGGTCCCCGCCGGGCGGGGGCGGCGGGGACGGGCTCTGAGGTCCGGGCGTCGATGATGCGCAGCACGGGGCGAGCGTAGGCGGGGCCGGGCGGTGGCGCACAGGGGCGCGCTCACCGCCCTCCGCCGCCGCGGGGGAATCTCCGCATACCGCCGGCCGTTGACGGATCGGAGGACGCGACACCCGAGTCGCCCCAGGAGTTCAAGGAGGCCGCCGTGTACGGCGACGAGGCAACGGTCCGCAAGATCCTCACCGGGCTCGGCGACACCTGGGCCGTGGTGGGCCTGTCGTCCAACCGGGGGCGCGCCGCGTACGGCGTCGCCGAGGTGCTGGGGCGCTTCGGCAAGCGCGTCGTGCCGGTGCATCCCAAGGCGGAGACGGTGCACGGCGAGCGGGGGTACGCCTCGCTCGCCGAAATCCCCTTCGACGTGGACGTCGTCGACGTCTTCGTCAACAGCGACCTGGCCGGACCCGTCGCCGACGAGGCGGTCGCCAAGGGCGCCGGGGCCGTCTGGTTCCAGCTCGGTGTGATCGACGAGGCCGCGTACGAGCGGACCAGGGCCGCGGGACTGGAGATGGTGATGGACCGCTGCCCGGCGATCGAGATCCCGCGGCTCGGCTGACCCCGCCACGCCCCACCGGCCACCGGTCGGGGCCGCGCCGATCTCCACCGCGCGCCCAGTCGGGCGGTGAGCCGGGCACGTAGTCGGGGTGGTCCTCGCCCCGGGACTCGTGCGTGCCGTGCCGGGGGAACAGGCCCACCACCGTCCGGCAGGACGGCCGGGCGTCCGGCCAGGGCGTCTGCCCGTCGGTCAGGACCACGACGGCGTCCGGTGCGGGGAGTTCTCCGAGTGGCTCGCGGAGATGTGCCACGGCACGGCGTCGGGCGACCCGTACCGCGCGGGCGCCGCGCCGGCCAGGCTGCGGCGCCTGTTCGACTCACCCGCCGCGGCGGCGGCGTTCGCCGAGCAGTACCTCGGCACCCGCACCGACGGCTGAGGTTCCCGCTCAGTCGTGGAGCGGCCGGTCGCCGAGCCGGTGGTCGGCCACGTTCAGCGCCTCTTCGACCAGACGGCGCAGGTGCCCGTCACGCAGCGCGTACACGACCCGCCGTCCCTCCTTGCGGGTGCTCACGAGCCCCGCGAGCCGCAGCCGGGCCAGATGCTGGCTGACCGCGGGCCGGGCGGCCCCGCACGCCTCGGTGAGAGTGGTGACGTCGGCCTCCCCGGCGGTCAGTGAGTGCAGCAGGGTCAGGCGGGTGCGGTCGCCGAGCAGGGCGAGGATCTCGGCGGCGAGCGCGAACTGCTCCTCGCCGGGTGTGCGCGGGTGCGCATCGTCCGCAGATGACAGATGCATGCGTGCGCTCATACGCACATAATGGCGTGGTGGACACCCGGCGTCCACCACCGCGGACGAGCACGGCACAGGACCACCGCACGACACCGCACGCGAACCCGGCACAGGACCACCGCACCCGGCAACCGCACCGGACCACCGGAAGGGGCATCCCGTGAGCGACCCGCACCGGCATCAGCGCGACGATCGACCTCACCACCACACGCACCATCAGCACGGCGGGCACCAGGACGACGGTGCCCGCACTCCCGGGCACCACTCCCCCGCCCGCCCGTGGCACCGCCTCGGGCACCGGCTCACCCACCGCCTCGCCCCGCACTCCCACGAGAGCGCCGACAAGGTGGATCCGGCCCTGGAGTCCTCGGCCCGCGGACTGCGCGCCCTGTGGGTGTCACTGGCGGTGCTCGGCGCGACGGCGGTGGTACAGGCGGCCGTGGTGGTGGTCTCCGGGTCGGTGGCGCTGCTCGGCGACACGGTGCACAACATCGCGGACGCGCTGACCGCCGTGCCGCTGGGCATCGCCTTCCTCCTGGGCCGGCGCGCGGCCACCCGGCGCTTCACGTACGGCTACGGGCGGGCGGAGGACCTGGCCGGCATCGTCATCGTCCTGACGATCGCCGCGTCCGCGGTCCTGGCGGCGTGGACGGCGGTGGACCGGCTGCTGGACCCGCGTCCGGTCACGCACCTACCGGCGGTCGCGGTGGCCGCCCTGGTCGGTTTCGCCGGCAACGAGTGGGTGGCCCGCTACCGGATCCGCGTGGGCCGGGCGATCGGCTCCGCCGCGCTGGTCGCCGACGGACTGCACGCCCGGACGGACGGCTACACGTCGCTGGCCGTACTGCTGGGCGCCGGGGGTGCGGCGGTGGGCTGGCAACTCGCCGACCCGGTCGTGGGGCTGGCGATCACGGCCGCGATCGCGCTGGTCCTGCGGGACGCGGCGCGCGAGGTGTTCCGGCGCCTGATGGACGCCGTCGACCCGGCGCTGGTGGACCGGGCCGAGCGGGTGCTCGCCGGGGTGCCCGGTGTGCACGGGGTGGGTGAACTGCGGCTGCGCTGGATCGGGCACCGGCTGCGGGCGGAGGTGGCGCTGGTGGTGGACGGCGAGGCGACGGTCCGGCAGGCGCATCACATCGCCGTCGAGGCGGAGCACGCCCTGCTGCACGCCGTCCCCCGGCTCACCGCCGCGCTCGTCCACGCGGACCCGGCACCGGCCCCGGGCGAGACGGACCCGCATCTGGCGCTGGCCCACCACGCCACGGCCTGAACGGTCAGGCGACGCCCAGCCCCTCCAGCACCACGGCCGCCGGCAGCTCGGCGAAGGCCTCGCCCGGCACCAGCGGCTTGCCGCGCCGGCGTCCGCTGCCGACGAGCACGTACGGCAGGTCGACGACGGCCGAGTCGACCAGCACGGGCCAGTCGCCGGGCAGGCCGACCGGGGTGCTGCCGCCGTACTCCATGCCGGTCTCGCCGGTCGCCGCCGTCTCGGTGGACGGGCGGCACCGGGACCGCCGCGGTCAGTTCTCGGCGGCCGGCTCCGCGAGCCTGCCCGTCCCGCCCGTCCGGTCGCCCAGCTCGGCGAGCCGGGCCACCGCCTCGTCGTCCAGCTTCGACAGCGCCCGGAGCTGTCCCGGTGTGACGTCGTCGGGTACCGGCACCGGAGCCGGGGTCCGCAGCGGTGGCTGCCAGCCCTCGTCGGATGTCCAGCGCCGTACGACACGGGCGGGCGCGCCCGCCACCACGGCGTGGTCGGGGACCGTGCCGCGGACCACGGCACCGGCGGCCACCACCACGTTCCGCCCGATCCGCGCGCCCGGCAGGATCACCGCTCCGGTGCCGATCCAGCAGCCGGGGCCGATCTCCACCGGGTGCATCCGCGGCCACTGCTTGCCGATGGGCTGGTGCGGGTCGTCGTAGGAATGATTGGTGGAGGTGACGTAGACGTACGGGCCGAAGTAGCAGTCGCTGCCGATGGTGACCGTGGTGTCCGCGATGACGTGGCTGCCGCGGCCCAGGACGACCCCGTCGCCGATGCGCAGGATGGGCTCCGGGCCCAGGTCGAGGTCGGGCATGAGTCCGGCGGTCAGCGTGACCTGCTCGCCGATGATGCAGTGGGCGCCGACGTGGATCCAGGGCTCGCCGAAGACCGTGCCGAGCGGGAAGGCCAGCCGGGTGCCCGTGCCCAGGGCGCCGAAGCGGAAGCGGCCGGGACGCGCGGCGGTGACGGAGCCGGTGCGCTGGACCCAGGCCCAGCCCGCGTGGACGGCGCGCTGCGCGAGGCGGCTGGACCAGGACGAGAACGTGTTCTTGCGCTTCGGCACCCGCTCACGGTAGTCGGCGCGCGGTGCGGCCATGACCGCGGAGGCCTGTGATCTTCACCCCACCGGGTGGCGTACGGTGCCGTACATCACCCGAGCAGGAGGCGAAGATGACGCAGAAGGCGCTGATCACGGGCATCGGCGGCAAGGCTCCGAAGGTGGACGCGGAGGCCTTCGTGGCGCCGACGTCATCGGTCGTCGGGGACGTGACGCTGCACGCGGGGGCGAGCGTCTGGTACGGCGCGGTGCTGCGCGGCGACGTCGAGCGGATCTCCGTCGGCGCGAGCAGCAACGTCCAGGACAACTGCACGCTGCACGCCGACCCCGGCTTTCCCGTCACCGTCGGCGAGCGCGTCTCCATCGGGCACAACGCCGTGGTGCACGGCGCGACCGTGGAGGACGACTGCCTGATCGGCATGGGCGCGACGGTCCTCAACGGCGCGGTGATCGGCGCCGGTTCCCTGGTCGCGGCGCAGGCCCTGGTCCCGCAGGGGATGCGGGTGCCGCCGGGCTCGCTGGTCGCGGGGGTGCCGGCGAAGGTGAAGCGGGAGCTGACGGAGGAGGAGCGTCAGGGGGTCACGCTGAACGGCACGATGTACGCGGCCCTGGCCGTCGAGCACCGGGGAGCGTCGGGGGACGCGTCGGGGGACGTCCGGTAGGAGGCGGGCCGCGGGTCGTCCGCGGCCGGTCGCGGCCGCGTGGCGCACCCTCGGACCGGCACGGCCCCGCGCCGCTGCCGGGGCCTCACTCGCCGGCGGCCACCGGTCCGGCTCCCGCCCGGGCCTTGGTCGCCTTGCGCCGGACGACGAGCATCGAGGCGGCGCCGATGCCCACGGCCGCCACCAGGCCCAGCCAGGAGAACCGCTTGAGCCAGGACTCGGCGACGACACCGACGTAGTAGATGACGGCGGTGGTGCCGCCGGCCCAGACGATGCCGCCGAGGACGTTGGCGATCAGGAACTTCCAGTACGGCATCCGCAGCACGCCGGCCAGCGGACCCGCGAAGATGCGCAGCAGGGCGACGAAGCGGCCGAAGAACACGGCCCACATGCCCCACTTCCGGAAGGAGCGCTCGGCGGTGGCGACGTGCCCTTCGCTGAAGTGCCTGGGGAATTTCCCGCCCAGCCGGGCCAGGAGCGGCCGGCCGCCCTTGCGGCCGATGGCGTACCCGATGGAGTCGCCGGTCACCGCGCCGGCGCCGGCGCAGACGCCCAGCAGCAACGGGTCGACGCCGCCGTGCTGGGAGGAGAGCAGGGCCGCCGAGACCAGGATGATCTCGCCCGGCAACGGAATGCCCAGGCTCTCCAGACCGATGACCAGTCCGACGACGGCGTAGACGGCCGCCGCGGGCACCGTGCCGAGCCATTCCTGGACGTGCAAGGCCAGGCCCTCCGATCCGCGTCCCTGCTGCGTTCCGGGTGGGTCTCGCACCGCTTCCCGGGTCGCCTCCGAACGAGGCGACCCGGGAAGCCTACCGGTCCGAGGGGCGTCAGCTGTTGGGACGCAGGGTCCATATGACCGTCATCTCACCGGTCACGGCACCGTCCTCTCGCCGGATGGCGACGCGCACCGGGAACTCCGGGCGGCTGCCCTCGTCCAGCTCCGCGACGACGTCGGCGATCGGGCGGCCGAGCGTCGCGGTGGCCGTGACCGGGCCGAGGGCGATCTTCTTGAAGGCGATCTCGGCGGTGACCGGCAGCGGCACCGCCCGGGAGAGCTGGTCGCCGAAGGCGGCCAGCACGATCGCGCCGCTGGCCGACTCGCCCAGCGTGAACATGGCTCCGGCGTGCGGTCCGCCGACGTGGTTGCGGTACTCGCTCTGGTCCGGCATGGCCAGTACGGCCTTCTCCGGAGTGGTCTCCAGGTACTCGAGGTTCAGGGTCCGGACCATCGGCACCGTGGCGGCGAGCAACTCGCCGATCGACATCTGATCTGCGCTCATGACGGAAGGTTACCCATGAGTAGCATCCTGGGGCCAGGTGTCCGGGATGATCGCCGTATGCTTCCCGCCCATGTGGCCAGGAGAGCAGTCATCCGGCGGCGCGCCGGACCCGCGGCAGCCCGACCCGTACCAGCGGCCTGGCCACCAGCGGCAACAGCCGTACGCCGGGCAGCACCCCGCCCCCTGGAACGCCCCCACGGTCACGGCCGTACCGCCGCCCGGCCGGGGTCCCGGTGGCCGTACGAAGCTGGTGGCGGTCGTCACCGCCACGGTCGTCGTGGTGTCCGCCGCCGTGACCGGAACCGTCCTCCTGCGCGGCGCCGAGGACGACCGGGCGGAGCCCGGCCCCACCGCCGCTTCGGCGCCCACCCCGGCCGCCGACGACCCGCGGGGCGGGGACGACGCACCGGAGCCGACCGTCGCCGGCTGGCGCGTGGTGGCCAACCCCGGCCAGGGCATCGCTTTCGACGTACCGGCATCCTGGGCGCTCCGCTCGCGCGACTGGGTCACCTACGTCGCCGAGGACGACGACCCCGAGGAGAAGCCGCTGGTCGCCATGAAGGCCCCGGCCGTGCTCGAGGAGAAGTGGTGCGGGGCCGACGACGACCGGGACGGCTCGGTCGACTACACGCCGCTGGCGAGCGCGGGCACCCGCGGCAACAACGGTGCGCGGAGCACCGAGGCGATCGCCCGGGACGACTCGGCGGCCTGGGTCTACGGGGCCTTCGCCCAGCCGGCCCGCGACAAGGTCACCACGGGGCCGGTGACCTCCTTCACCACCGCCTCCGGCATCGAGGGCAGTGTCGCCACCTCCCGGTCGTCCGGGGTCGGGAAGAAGGGCGAGTGCGACGGGGACGGCAAGGCGACGACGTTCGCCTTCGAGGCCGCCGACGGCGACCTCGTCTCCTGGTCGTTCTTCGGTGCGGCGGACGTCGGCGACGAGGTGCCGGACGCCACCGTCGAGAAGATCCTCGCCACCGTCAGGGAGTTCACGCCGGCGGACTCCTGAGGAGCCACGTTCACGACTTCGGTACGTCCCTGACAAGGGCCGGTGACCGAATCGTGTCCTGGACGGCATTAGGGTGACTCCTCATGTGGCCAGGACAGCAGCCGCCCGGGGGCGAGCAGAACCCGCAGGACAATCCGTACCAGCAGCCGGGGTACCAGCAGCCGAATCCGTACCAGCAGCCCGGCTACCAGCAGCAGCCCGGCACTTACGGGCAGCAGCAGTGGGGTGCTCCGCAGCCTGCCGGGGCCCCGCAGCCGTCTCCGGGCGGTGGCGGGGGCGGCAACCGGACGAAGGTGGTCGCGATCGTCGCGGCGCTCGCCGTGGTGGTGGCCGCCGGTGTCACCGGGTTCCTGGTGCTGGGCGGTGACAAGGACGACCAGGCGGACGACGGCAAGGACAAGAAGCCGTCCGCGAGCGCGTCCGCCGACAAGTCCGAGACCCCGTCCGCCGATCCGAGCGCGTCCGGCGACGACGACAACCCGCGCGGCGGCGACGGACTGAAGGCGACCATCGACGGCTGGAAGGTCGTGGCGAACCCGCGCTTCGGCACCATGTTCGACGTGCCCGCCGACTGGGAGATCGACAGCACCGACACCAGCGTCGGCTTCGAGTGGGAAGAGAAGGGCAAGACCGACCGCACCACCGTCACCGCCCCGGCCTACCTGAAGTCCGAGTGGTGTACGACCGACGAGAACAAGGACGGCCGCAAGGAGAGCACCGCCCTCGCCACCACCGGTACGCGTGGTGAGAGCGGCGCGAAGGACACCGACATGGCGGCCGAGACGCGGGTGCCGTGGTGGATCTTCGGCGGTTACACGCAGCCGGACAAGAAGAGCGTGAAGTACGGCAAGCCGAAGGCGTACACCACCACGTCCGGGATCAAGGGCAGCGTCATCACGGCGCACTCCGAGGGCACGCCCCAGAAGGGGAAGTGCGACACCGAGGGCAAGGCGATCACCTTCGCGTTCAAGAACAGCGCGGGCGACTTCGTCACCTGGAACCTGTACGGCGCCAAGGGCGTCGACGACGAGGTCCCGGAGGCCACGATCCAGAAGATCCTGAGCACCGTCCGGCTGACCGAGGAACCGCCGACCGAGTCGTAGGCACATGGCACCCGGCGGGCGGCGCCGCGCGCGCCGCTCAGCCGATGCCGAACGCCCCGGCGGGAGGCTCGGGCGACGGTACGGCTTCCTCGTCCCGCACCGGCCGCGCGTCGCCCACGAAGTCCCGCAGGGCGGGCCCGTGTTCGACCCTGGCGGGGAAGGCGTCGGCGGCGGTGCGCCGGGCCAGCCCGGCCGTGTCGAGCGGACGGTGCGCGGCGACGAGGACGGCGTTGCCGAAGCGGCGTCCGCGCAGCACGCCCGGTTCGGCGATCAGCGCCAGCTCCTCGAAGAGCGTGGCGAATCCGGCCAGTTGCGGGCGCAGGAAGGGGAACGGCGCGGAGTCGGCCAGGTTGGCCACGTACACGCCGTCGGCGCGCAGGACCCGTGCCGCCTCACGGGCGTAGGCGACGGAGGTCAGGTGCGCGGGCACCCGTGAACCCCCGAAGACGTCGGCGACCAGGACGTCGGCCGAGTCCGCGGGGGCGGCCTCCAGCCAGGCGCGGGCGTCGGCGGCGTGCGTGGTGACGCCCGCGCCCTCCGGCAGCGGCAGGTGCTCGGCGACCAGGTCCAGCAGCCCCCGGTCGGCCTCCACGACGTCCTGCCGCGAGCCGGGCCGGGTCGCGGCCAGGTACCGGGGCAGGGTGAACGCGCCGCCGCCGAGGTGCAGGACGTCCAGCGCACGGCCCGGCTCGGCGACCGTGTCCAGGACGTGGCCGAGCCGGCGCGTGTACTCGAACTCCAGGTGCGCCGGCTCGTCCAGGTCGACGTACGACTGCGGCGCCCCGTCCACGGTGAGCAGCCAGGCCCGCTTCCGGTCGACGTCGGGCATGAGCTTGGCGGTGCCGTGGTCGGTGACGCGGCTGACGGGTATGGGCTCGTTCACCCCGCCATTGTGCCGGGTGAAGGACCGCGGCCCGGCCCGTCGGCCGCCCCGCCGTCTTCACCGTCGTAACCGTTCACTCCACGGTGGTCACCGTCCCCGCCCCAACGGTCCGGCCGCCCTCGCGGATCGCGAAGCCGAGCCCCGTCTCCAGCGGCACGTCCCGCCCCAGTTCCACCGTCATCGTGACGGTGTCACCGGGCCGTGCGACGGCCACCTCGCCGAGGTCGACGTCGCCGACCACGTCCGCGGTCCGGATGTAGAACTGTGGCCGGTAGCCGGTGGCGACCGGCGTCGAACGCCCGCCCTCACGTGCCGACAACACGTACACCCGCGCCGAGAACCGCCGCGCGGGCACGACACTGCCGGGGGCGGCGACCACGTGCCCCCGACGCACCGTGTCACGGGCGACACCGCGCAGCAGCAGCGCCACGTTGTCCCCGGCCTGGGCCTCGTCCATCGGCTTGCCGAAGGTCTCCAGCCCGGTGACGACGGTCTCGACGGACGCCCCGAGCACCTCGACCCGGTCGCCGACGCGGACGGTGCCGCGCTCGACCGCGCCGGTCACGACCGTGCCGCGGCCGGTGATGGTGAGGACGTTCTCCACCGAGAGCAGGAACGGCGCGTCCAGGTACCGCTCGGGCATGGGCACATAGGTGTCCACCGCGTCGAGCAGCGCCTCGACGGACGCCGTCCACCGCGGGTCGCCCTCGAGGGCCTTCAGACCCGAGACACGCACGACGGGCACGGCGTCGCCGCCGTAGCCGTGAGCGGTGAGCAGTTCGCGGACCTCCAGCTCGACGAGGTCGGTCAGCTCCTCGTCACCCGCGTCGGCCTTGTTGAGCGCGACCACGATGTGGTCGACGCCCACCTGCCGGGCGAGCAGGACGTGTTCGGCGGTCTGCGGCATGATCCCGTCCAGCGCGGAGACGACGAGGATCGCCCCGTCGAGCTGGGCGGCGCCGGTGACCATGTTCTTGACGTAGTCGGCGTGGCCCGGCATGTCCACGTGCGCGTAGTGCCGGGTGTCGGTCTCGTACTCGACGTGCGCGATGTTGATGGTGATGCCGCGCGCCGCCTCCTCGGGAGCGCGGTCGATGCGGTCGAACGGCACGAAGGTGCCGGCGCCGCGCTCGGCGAGCACCTTGGTGATGGCGGCGGTCAGGGTGGTCTTGCCGTGGTCGACGTGGCCCATCGTGCCGATGTTCAGGTGTGGTTTGGTGCGGACGTACGCCGTCTTGGACATGGCGGTACCTCGAAGCCTCGTGGCGGTGGATGGGGACCCCGGGGACCGGCCGACCCTCCCCCTGCGGGGTCCGCCGGACGATCCGGGGAGGGTCAGCTTCGGGCGCCGTCGACGGCGGCCGGCAAGAAGGGGACGGCAGCCTTCGGGGCATCCGCGACCGCGGATGCTGCGAGGTGGAAGGCATACCGGAACATGACGCCGATCCTTGCCGACGCCTCGCCCCACGTCGAATGGTTTTCATGGCACGGGCGGTCGACGATCGCGCCGGTCCGCTACGGGCCGATGTTCCGCAGGGCCTCCCGCACGGACAGCGGCGCGAGGCCCTGCCCGTGCTCGGCCACGAAGGCCCGTACGGCGTGCGGGTCGGTCTTGGCGTACTCGCGCAGGCACCAGCCGATGGCCTTGCGGACGAAGAAGTCGGTGTGGCCGGACTGGCGCAGGCAGTAGCCGAAGAGGCGGTCGGTGTCGGTGCGTTCCTTGTGGCGCAGTTGGTGGAGCAGCGCCGTGCGGACCAGCCACCGGTCCTCGTCCGCGATCCAGGCGTCCATGTCGGCCGTGAGGTCGCGGTCGGCCGCGACCAGCCCACCGACGACGTGCGCGGCGAGCAGGTCGACGGTGTCCCACCACGGCACCGTGGTGACCAGGTGCCGGACCACGGGCAGGAAACCGGAGGAGCAATGCGTCACATACCGGCGCAGGAAATCGACGGCGAAGTAGTGGTACTCGCGCTCGGGCAGCCGCCAGCAGCGCAGCGCGACCGCGGTGCAGTCCGACTCGCCCGGGCGGGGCAGTCCCGCGAGGACGGCGTGCGACAGGGAGCGGCGAACCGGGGAGGTCAAGCCCAGGAAGGGCGCCACGTCCTTCATGTACGCCCGCATCGCCACGGCCCGCCCGGGATCGGCCGCGGCGGCGTACACGTCGGTGAGCCGCTCCAGTACCGTGTCGGCGAGGGGGCTGCGCGGCACGTCCGGAATTCCCTTGGCTGTGACGCTCATGAGACGCACCATACGGCGATCACACACATTTGTCGGTTAGTGTCACCGGATGTTCGATGCCACCACCCGCTCTGGGGGCACCGCCGCGGCCTCTCCCCGGACCGCGGCGACGGAGCTCGCCGTCGCCACCGCCGCCGGGCCGGTCGCGCCGGTCGCGCCGACCGGCTTCGCCGCTCGCGTGACGAGAGTCCTGCTCTCTCCGTGGTCGCGTTTCTCCCTGCTCGTCGCCCTGCTCGCGGCGGCCGCGACCGCGGTTCTGCTGTTCCAGCCGCAGCAGTTGCTGACCAACGGCTGGCCGCCGCAGCTCGGGGGTGCCGCGGCGGCGGTCGCGTACGCGGTGGCGTACGGGCTGTGCACCGTCGCCTTCGTGCCGCGTCCGTTGCTGAACCTTGCCGCGGGCGCCCTGTTCGGTTCCCAGTTGGGTCTCGCCTCGGCGCTGGCGGGGACGGTGCTCGGTGCCGGGATCGCCTTCTGCCTCGGCCGGGTGCTGGGCCAGGAGGCCCTGCGTCCGCTGTTGCGGGGCAGGTGGCTGAAGGCCGCGGACGGGCAGCTCAGCCGGCACGGTTTCCGCTCGATGCTGGCGGCGCGGCTGTTCCCGGGGGTGCCGTTCGCCGCCGCCAACTACTGCGCGGCCGTGTCCCGTATGGGCCTGCTGCCGTTCCTGCTGGCGACCGCGCTGGGGTCGATCCCCAACACCGCCGCCTACGCCGTCGCCGGCGCCCGCGCCTCGACGCCGACCTCCCCCGCCTTCCTGATCGCGCTGGCCTGCATCGCCCTGCCGGGTCTGGCGGGTGCCGTCGTGGCCTGGCGCAAGCGGAAGCAACTGCGCGGGCGCTGACCGGGAGTCACCCGGCCTCCAGAATCATGGCGTTGGCGAGTCCGCCCGCCTCGCACATCGTCTGCAGGCCGTAGCGGGCGCCGCGCTCGTGCATGGCGTGGACGAGCGTCGTGGTGAGCCGGGTGCCGCTCGCGCCGAGGGGATGGCCGAGGGCGATCGCCCCTCCGTGCACGTTCACCCGGTCGAGGTCGGCGCCGGTCTCCTGCTGCCACGCCAGCACCACGCTCGCGAAGGCCTCGTTGACCTCGAACAGGTCGATGTCGGCGAGGGAGAGCGACGCCCTGCGCAGCACCTTCTCGGTGGCGGGGATCACGCCGGTCAGCATCAGCAGCGGGTCGGACCCGGTGACGGCGAAGCCGTGCAGGCGGGCGAGCGGACGCAGGCCGAGGCGTGCGGCGGTCTCGCCCGACGCGATCAGCACGGCCGAGGCCCCGTCGTTGACCGGGCTGGCGTTGCCCGCGGTGACGTTCCACTCGATCTGCGGGAAGCGCTCGGCGAAGGCCGGGTCGTGGTAGGCGGACCTGAGCCCGGCGAGGATCTCGACACTGCTGGTGGGGCGTACGCACTCGTCGCGCGCGACGCCGTCGAGAGGCGCGACCTCGGCGTCGAAGCGGCCGGTGTCCCAGGCCGCGGCGGCCTTGTGGTGGGAGGCGACGGCGAAGGCGTCCATCCGCTCCCGCGTGAGCGACCACTTGGCGGCGATCAGTTCGGCGCTGATGCCCTGCGGGACGAGTCCGTCCGGGTAGCGGGCGCCGACGCCGGGGCCGAAGGGGTCCGCGCCGGGCGGCACGTTCGACCACATCGGCACCCGGCTCATCGACTCGACCCCGCAGGCGACGACGAGGTCGTACGCCCCGGCCATGACCCCTTGGGCCGCGAAGTGGACGGCCTGCTGGGAGGAGCCGCACTGACGGTCCACCGTGGTCGCGGGGACGGACTCGGGGAAGCCGGCCGACAGGAGGGCGTAGCGGGTGGTGTTCATGGCCTGCTCGCCCACCTGGTCGACGGTGCCGCCGATGACGTCGTCGATCAGCGCCGGGTCGACGCCGGTCCGCTCGACGAGGGTGCGCAGCGTGTGTGCGAGGAGTTCCACGGGATGGACGTGCGCGAGGGCGCCGTTCGGTTTGCCCTTGCCCATGGGAGTGCGTACGGCTTCGACGACGACTGCGTCACGCATGGTGCGGACCTCCGATGGCCGGTGACTACCAGTGAGTAGGAAATCTGGACTCACTCTAGCGCGAAGAGTTTGGAAATCAAACCCACAGGCGTGCCCGGCCCGCGGCCGGGTTGGAAAACCGGACCCTCACCTAGACTTGCGCCATGGCCGCCGCCCCCAAGAACCCGCGCCCCTGCTCGATCGCCGACACCCTGGCGCTCGTCGGCGAGAAGTACTCCCTGCTCGTCCTGCGCGAGGTGTGTCTCGGCAACGGCCGCTTCGACCAGCTGGCGCGCAACATCGGCGCCCCGCGCGACATCCTCGCCACCCGGCTGCGGCGGCTCGTCGACGCGGGAATCCTGACCCGGCAGCCCTACAGCGAGCGCCCGCAGCGCTTCGAGTACCGGCCCACCACGGCGGGACTGGAGCTGGAACCGGTCCTGATGACCCTCATGTCATGGGGCGACCGGCACCTGCGTGGGGACGACGAGCGCCCCATGGTCATCGAGCACTCCTGCGGCTGCGAACTCGTCCCGCGGGTCGCCTGCGGGGCCTGCGGCGAAACCGTCCGGCACGAGGACCTGACCGCCCATCCGCAGGTCCCGGGCTGGACGGTGACGGGCCCGACGGCGGCCCAGGCCTGATCCGAGCGACACCTCCCAGGCACTCCCTTCACACCGTCCACCCCTGTCTCCTGGATTTCACCCAAGGGCGCTACGCTGCCCCTCGGCACGCCTGGTCCTGATCACCGCAGACGGCGGTTCGGCGTGCCCATCGCCCGTTTCTCGATCGGCACTTGGACTCCGTAACTTCATGTCTTGGTTCGAATCACTCATCCTCGGACTCGTCCAGGGGCTGACCGAGTTCCTCCCCGTGTCCTCCAGCGCGCACCTGCGCCTGACCGCGGCGTTCTCCGGCTGGCACGACCCGGGCGCGGCGTTCACGGCGATCACGCAGATCGGCACCGAGGCCGCCGTACTCATCTACTTCCGCAAGGACATCGGGCGGATCATCTCGGCGTGGACACGGTCGCTCACCGACAAGTCGATGCGCCACAACCCCGATGCGCGCATGGGCTGGCTGGTGATCGTCGGCTCGATCCCGATCGGCGTCCTCGGCCTGACGCTGAAGGACCAGATCGAGGGCCCGTTCCGCGACCTGCGGATCACCGCGACCATGCTGATCGTCGTCGGCGTGATCATCGGCGTCGCGGACCGGATGGCCGCGCGGGACGAGAAGGGCGGCCGGCACCGCGCGCCCCAGCAGCGCAAGGAGCTGGAGAACCTGAACATCCGGGACGGCCTGATCTACGGGCTCTGCCAGGCCATGGCCCTCATCCCCGGCGTCTCCCGCTCCGGCGCGACCATCAGCGGCGGTCTCTTCATGGGCTACCGCCGCGAGGCCGCGGCCCGCTACTCGTTCCTGCTCGCGATCCCGGCGGTGCTCGCCTCCGGCCTGTTCGAGCTCACGGACGCGATGGAGAGCGATCACGTGTCCTGGGGGCCGACGCTGTTCGCGACGGTCATCGCCTTCGCGACCGGGTACGTCGTCATCGCCTGGTTCATGAAGTTCATCTCGACCAAGAGCTTCATGCCGTTCGTCTGGTACCGCATCGCGCTCGGTGTCGTCATCATCGCCCTGGTCGCGACGGGTGCGCTCAGCCCGCACGCCGCGGAGTCGTCCGGCTGACCGCCACCGCTTCCGTAGCCGTCCGGTAGCGCACTGTCAGTGCTTGCCCCTAGGCTTGTCCGCATGTCCCCCGATTCCGTGACCCCTGGTTCCGTGCGGTCCGCCGCGGAGCTGAACGATCAGATCCGTGCGCTGTGGCGGCGTGCCGGCGGGACGCTGTCGGCCCAGGAGCGTGTGGAGTACGAGTTGCTGGTGGTCGAGTGGGCGACCGCGATCCGCGGCGAGGTCATCGAGGCGGCCTGACCGGCCTGGGCGGTCAGCGCCCGCCGGCCACCCGCAGCACCGCCCCCGTCGTGTACGACGCGTGCGGGGACATCAGCCAGGAGATCGCCGCGGCGATCTCCTCCGCCCGCCCCGCACGCCCCAGTGGAACGGCCGGCCCCATCACCCGCGCCCGGTCGGGGGCGCCCATCGCCACGTGCATCTCCGTGTCGACGATCCCGGGCGCGACGGCGTTGACGCGGACGCCGTCCGGGCCGAGTTCCTTGGCCAGGCCCAGGGTCAGGGCGTCGACGCCCGCCTTGCTCGCCGCGTAGTGCACGTACTCCCCCGGGCTGCCGATGGTCGCGGCGCCCGACGACACGTTCACGATCACACCGCTCCCCCGGGCGGTCATCAGCTGCGCGGCGCGCCGGGCGCACAGCAGCACGCCCAGCAGATTGACGTCGAGGACCCGGCGCAGGTTCGCGGTGTCGCTGTCGGCGAGGCGTCCCAGCGGGCCGGTCACCGCCGCGTTGTTCACCAGCCCGGTCACCGGTCCGAGCCGCTCCTCCGCGTTCTCGAAGAGCCGCTCGACGTCGGCCTCGACCGACGTGTCCGCCCGGACCGCGACACCGCGGCCGCCGGCCTCGCGCACCCCCGCGACGACCGCCTCCGCCGCCGCCGAGTCCCGCACGTAGCCCACGGCGACATCGTGCCCGTCCGCCGCGAGCCGCAGGCAGGCCGCCGCGCCGATCCCCCGGCTGCCACCGGTGACCACCGTGATGGGACGCTCCATGAGTACCTCCAGCAGAACATCGTCGCGGGATCGAGGGACCGATCCGCTCCCAGTTTGATCGATCATCGATCATTTTAGACGAGGTCGCGCTTCCCCGGGCCCGGTCATCCGATGTGATCAACTGCAATTCGCCCTCGTCGAGTGCGCACACTGGAGAGACCACGGGGTAGGGAGGCGCCCATGAAGACGATCGGCGGCTGGTTCGCCTCCCCGTGGCGGCGCTCGGGTGCCGCCACGCTCGCCGGCGCGGTGCCCGTGCTCGCCTTTCCGGGCCCGGCCCTGTGGTGGTGGGCCTGGGTCGCCCTGGTCCCCTGGCTGCTGCTGGTCCGGACGGCGCCGAGCGGGAAGCGGGCGGTGTACGACGGATGGTGCGGCGGGTTCGGGTTCATGCTGGCCATGCACCATTGGCTGCTGCCCAACCTGCACGTGTTCACGTTCGTCGTCGCCGCGCTGCTCGGCGCGCTCTGGGCGCCGTGGGGGTGGCTGGTGCGCCGGCTGCTGGGCGGGGCGCCCTCGGTCCGCCGGGTCGCCACGTCGCTTGTGGTGCTGCCGTCGGGCTGGCTGGCGGTGGAGCTGGTCCGCTCCTGGGAAGGGCTCGGCGGCCCCTGGGGCATGCTCGGCGCGAGTCAGTGGCAGGCGGCGCCGGCACTGCGGCTCGCCTCGGTGGGCGGGGTCTGGCTGCTGAGCTTCCTGGTGGTGGCCGTGAACGTCGCCGTCGCCGTGCTCGTCGCCGTCCGGCGGGCCCGGGTGCCCGCTCTGGCCGGGCTGGTCGCCACCGCCGCCGCCACCTCCGCGGTCTGGGTCTGGTCGCCGCGCCCCGATGCCGACGGCGAGAGGGCCGCGATCGCCGTGGTCCAGCCCGGCATCGTCGCCGGGGCGGCCAGTGCCGACCGGCGCTTCGACCGCGAGGAGGAGCTGACCCGCCGGCTGGCCGGCCGCGACCTCGACCTGATCGTCTGGGGGGAGAGCAGCGTCGGCTTCGACCTGGACGACCGGCCCGACCTGGCGCGGCGGCTCGCCGCACTGTCGCGGGAGACCGGCGCGGACATCCTGGTCAACGTGGACGCACGGCGCTCCGACAAGCCCGGCATCTACAAGAGCTCCGTGCTCGTCGGCCCCGACGGCCCGACCGGCGAACGGTACGACAAGATGCGGCTCGTCCCGTTCGGCGAGTACGTCCCGGCCCGCTCCCTGCTCGGCTGGGCCACCTCCGTCGGCGAGGCGGCGGGCGAGGACCGCAGGCGGGGCACCGAGCAGGTGGTGATGGAGGTCGCGGACGGGCTGCGGATCGGGCCGATGGTCTGCTTCGAGAGCGCGTTTCCCGACATGAGCCGCCGGCTGGCCGCCGACGGAGCCGAGGTGCTGCTCGCCCAGTCGTCGACGTCGACCTTCCAGCACACCTGGGCCCCCGAGCAGCACGCCTCGCTCGCCGCACTGCGCGCCGCCGAGACCGGCCGCCCGATGGTGCACGCCACCCTGACCGGCGTCTCCGCGGTCTACGACGCGAACGGCGCCCGGATCGGGGCGTGGCTCGGCACCGACGCGAGCGCGTCGCGGGTGTACGAGGTGCCGCTCACGCACGGCAGCACGCCGTACGTCCGCTACGGCGACTGGACGGTGCACGCGGCGCTGCTGATCCTCGCGACCTGGGCCGCCGCCGAGGGTGTACGGGCGGTGCGGCTCAGGCGGAGCGCTCCGCCACCGCCCGCACCACCCGCTCGCACAACGCATGGGTCTCCAGCGCGTCCCGGGCACTGAGCACCTGGCCGGCGCGCACGGCGTCGAGGAAGGCGAGCACCGCCTGCTCGATGCCGCGCTGACGGGCGACCGGGACCCAGTCGCCGCGCCGTCGCACGGTCGGCTGGCCCTTGTGGTCGATCACCTCGGCGAGGTTGACCACCTGGCGCTTGGTGTCCTGGCCGGACACCTCGAGGATCTCCTCCGCCGAGCCGCTGAGCCGGTTCATGACGCCGAGCGCGGTGAAGCCGTCCCCGGCGAGCTGGAGCACCACGTGGTGGAGCAGGCCGTCCTCGACGCGGGCGCGCACGGTCACGTCGTCGATCGGGCCGGGCGCCAGGAAGCGCAGGGTGTCGACGACGTGGACGAAGTCGTCGAGGATCATCGTGCGCGGTTCCTCGGGCAAGCCTATGCGGTTCTTCTGCATGAGGATCAGCTCGCGCGGGTGCTCGGCGCACTGCGCGTACCCGGGGGCGTACCGCCGGTTGAAGCCGACGGCGAGGCCGGTGCCGCGCTCCTCGGCGAGGGCCACCAGGCGCTCGGAGTCGGCGAGTTCGTAGGCGAGCGGCTTGTCGACGTAGGTCGGGACGCCGGCCTCCAGCAGCCGGGTCACGATCTCCGGGTGGGCGGCCGTCGGCGCGTGCACGAAGGCGGCGTCGAGTCCCTCGGCGAGGAGTGGGCCGAGGCCGGCGTGGCGCTGCCCGTCCGGGACGCGCAGTCCGTCGGCGACCCGGGTGAGCGTGGCCGGGGTGCGGGTCTGGAGGTGCAGTTCGACGCCGGGCAGGGTGGCGAGCACCGGCAGGTAGGCCTTCTGCGCAATGTCGCCGAGTCCGATGACGCCGACCTTCACGGGCTGTACTCCTCTAACGCTCGCCGACCTGGGTCTGCCGGGAAGCATACGGCGCTCGCGGGGGCCGCCAGTCCGCGATGCCGTCGAATCCGCGCAGGAAGAGCGCCGGTCCGGCCTTGGACAGCGCGGCGAGCGCGGTGTTCCGTACGGCGATCCCGGCGCGGTTGGTCATCAGGTTGAGCCGGGCGACCCCGACGGCCCGGCGTACGACCGCGGTCGTACGGGGCAGGCGGGCCGCGGTGTAGGCGGCGAGGTCGTCGTGGTGGTGGGCGAGCACGATCGCGTCCTCGATGGCCTGGTTGCCGCCCTGGCCGAGGTTCGGCGGCATGGCGTGCGCGGCGTCCCCGACGAGAGCGACCCTGCCCCGGTGGTGGGCGGGCAGCGGCTCGGCGATGTGGTGCACGTCGTGGCGCAGGACGTCCTCGGGGCGGGCTGCGGCGAGGATGGCGGGGATCGGGTCGTGCCAGTCGCCGTACCGGTGCAGCAGCTCCGCCTTCTCGTCGGCCGCGTGTCCGCCGGCCGGGGCGACGGCGGCGGCATAGGCGTAGACCCGGCCGTCCTTGAGCGGGTGCGTGCCCCAGATGCGGCCCCGGCCCCAGGTCTCGTGCGAGGCGAACTCGGCGCCGGGCACCGGGATCACCACCCGCCAGGTGGTGAAGCCGGAGTAGACGGGGCCCGGGTGGTGCGGGAACAGCGTGCCGCGTACGGCGGAGTGGATGCCGTCGGCTGCCACGACCAGGTCGGCCTCCAGTTCGCCGTCGGGTGTGCGCACCCGGGCCGGGCGGTCGCTGCCGCCGGGGTCGGCGAGCAGCGCGTCGGCGGCGGTGCGGACGGCGCCGGGCGGCAGCTGTGCCGCCAGGAGGTCGATGAGGGTGGCCCGGTGCAGCAGCACGAGCGGCCCTCCGAACCGGGCCGCCGCGGCCTCGGCGCTGGAGCGGGAGAGCCAGCGCCCGCCCGGGGTGCGCAGGCCTCCGTCGCCCTGCCAGGCGGCGAGGGCCCGGATCTCGTCGCCGAGGCCGATGACGTCCAGGGCGCGCAAGGCGTTGGGTGACAGGGAGATGGCCGCGCCGATCGGCTGGAGCGAGGGGGTGCGTTCCAGGACGGTGACCCGCAGACCGGCGCGGTGCAGGGCCGCCGCCGCGGTCAGGCCGCCGATTCCGCCGCCGATCACGACGGCCTGCCTTGTCCGTGTCATGGCTCCTCCTCGGACTCGTCAACGCGCACTACAGATGTAGTGAACCTCGTCGCCTCGACTGTACTACAGCCGTAGTGAGACAGGTAGGTTGATCTCCATGTCCGCACACACCGCATCCCCCGTGCCCGCCGCCGGCGCCTCCCGGGCCGATCTCGTCGCCGACGCCGCTCTCGCCCTGCTCGCCGAGCGCGGCATGCGCGGACTCACGCACCGTGCGGTCGACGAGGCGGCCGGACTCCCCCAGGGCTCCACGTCCAACGTCGCGCGGACCCGGCAGGCCCTCCTGGAACTGACGGTGCGCAGACTGGCCGACCGGGAGGCGCGGGTGCTGGCGCTCAACGAGCTGCCGGACCCGCGCCAGGGCCGGGCCCCCCTGGTGGACGCGCTGGCCCTGGCGACGCACCGCGCGCTGACCCGCAACCGCGAACTGACGCTGGCCCGGTACGAGCTGGCCCTCGAGGCCACGCGCCGCCCGGAGCTGCGGACCCATTTCGACGCGGCCGGCGCCCGCTTCCGGGAGCAGCTCGGTTCCCTCGTCACGGCGATGGGCTCGGCCGACCCCGCACGCCATGTGCTGTCGCTGGTCGCCTGGGCGGACGGACTGATGTTCAGCTGCGTGGCCGGGACCTTCCACGCGGAGCTGCCGAGCCTCCATGAGGTGCGGGCCGGCCTGCGCGAAGTGCTGGACGGCATGCTGGGCGGCTGAAATCCCCTGGTGGGCGTGGGTCTTCATCAGCGAGGATGCGGACATGACGACCGAACGCCGTGAACCCGCCGCCGACGCCGACGAACGCACCATGCTGGAGGGCTGGCTAGAGTACCACCGGCAGACCCTCGCGTGGAAGTGCGAGGGCCTCACCGACGCCCAGCTCAGGACCGCCTCCGTGGCCCCGTCCACGTTGTCCCTGATGGGACTGGTGCGGCACATGGCGGAGGTGGAGCGCAGTTGGTACCGCAGGGTGCTGGCGGACGAGGACGCGGACCCGATCTACTACACGGACGAGGACCCGGACGGCGAGTTCCGTCTCACCGAGGCGGACACCTGGCAGGAGGCGCACACCACCTGGCAGGCCGAGATCGAGGCCGCCCGGCGCAACGCGGCCGGCGTCCCCCTCGACGAACCGACCCGGGGCAGGCACCGGCGCACCGGTGAGCGCTACACGCTGCGCTGGATCCACACCCACATGATCGAGGAGTACGCCCGCCACAACGGACACGCCGACCTGATCCGCGAACGCCTCGACGGCGCCACGGGCGACTGACGTCAGCCTCGACGGCCCCGGAGCCTCCGTACGGGGCCGGAGATCACCCGTGCGGGGCAACCTCCGCTTGTCCGGCGCCGTGGCCGGAGCCCGACCCAGCAGAGTGGCGCGGGTGCATCGAACGACGACCACCGCAACGCTCCTGGTGACCGTGGCGGTCTCGGCCCTGACCGGTTGTACGACGGTCCACGGCCCGGCCGCGTCCGACCCGCCGGCGACCGGCGCCCGCTCGTCCGCGCCGCGCCCGGAGGGCCCGGCCGAGCCACGGGTCGTGCAGGCCCCGGCCCGTGAGGCGCTGGAGATGATCGGGCCCTCCCCGGCCCCCGGCCACACGTCCGGCGAGACGCGCCGTACGAAACCCGCGGAGGCGGACCCACCGCAGCGGAAACCCACCGCCGCCCGGTCCCGTCCCGAACGGCGACCGCGGCCCGCCCGCCCCGGCACACCGGAGCAGGAGAAGGAGCAGGAGCGGGGCCGGGAGCGACCTCGCGAAAAGGTCCCCGACGTGCCCCGGCCGACCGGCCGGGACACCGGCGGGAAAGCCGACGTCTGCTCGCTCGGCAAGAAGTACGGCGGCTGGCGTCCGGGCAGCCCGGAGGCGGTCATCTGCGAGCAGGCGTACGGCCACTGAGCGCTGACGCCCGCTGAGACCGGGAGCTGACGCCCGCTGAGACCGGGAAAGGACTACTGAACGGGCGCGGACTACGGCCACTGCCGTGGTGGTCCCCACCGCCCGTCGGGGCGGTCCGGCGGCCCGTCCGTGGTGGGGCCGGCGCCGCCGAACCGTAGTTCCAGTCGGTCGATGGCGGCGCGTACGCCCTCGCCGTAGCGGTCGGGGGCGAGGGAACCGGCCGCGCCGCGGGCGCGCCGCAGGTGTGCGCGGGCGGCCTCGCGGTGGCCGAGGCGGTCGTAGTCGGCGGCCAGGTTCAGGTGCAGCGAGGGGTAGAGGGCGCGGGCGGCGAGTGTGCTCTCGTGCCGGTCGGGGAGTGCGCTCTCCTGCCGGTCGGCGCCCCGGTCCCCGCACCGGTCCCGAGTGAGTTCCTCGGCGGCCGACAATGCCCGCAGGTCCCAGGCCAGTTCGTCCCCCGGGTCGTCCTGGGTGTCGGCCAGGTAGTGGGCCAGGGTGCAGCGGTGCAGCGGGTCGCCGTGCTCGCCGATCTCCGCCCACAGGCCGAGGAAACGGTGCCGGGCCTCCTCCCGGTCGCCCGCGTGGTGCAGCATGACGACCTGTCCGATCCGCGTCAGCACGGCGTCCGGCGCCGCCTGCTCCTGTCCCTTGGCCACCGCGTCCTCCGTGCCCGTCGTCGGCTGTTCCCGAAGACGCTAACCGCCCATACCGGTATTCCCGGTCAGGCGGCCCGTGACGCGCGCGGGCCGGTCGGTGGCCGGCCCGCGCGTCGGCTCAGCCGAGGTCGGGGATGGTCCAGTCGATCGGCTCGTGCCCCTGCCGCGCGACCGCCTCGTTGATCTGCGTGAACGGACGGGAGCCGAAGAACTTCTTCGCCGACAGCGGCGAGGGGTGCGCGCCCTTGACCACGACGTGCCGCGTCTCGTCGATCAGCGGCAGCTTCTTCTGCGCGTAGTTGCCCCACAGCACGAAGACGGCCGGATCGGCCCGGTCGGCCACCGCGCGGATCACCGCGTCGGTGAACAGCTCCCAGCCGCGTGCCTTGTGAGAATTGGCCTCGCCGGCCCGGACCGTGAGCACCGCGTTCAGCAGCAGGACGCCCTGCTCCGCCCAGGGCATCAGATAGCCGTTGTCCGGGATCGGGGTGTCCAGCTCCGCGTGCATCTCCTTGTAGATGTTCCGCAGGGACGGCGGCACCTTCACGCCGGGCCGGACCGAGAAGCACAGCCCGTGGCCCTGCCCCTCGCCGTGGTAGGGGTCCTGCCCGAGGACCAGCACCTTCACCCGGTCGTACGGCGTGGCCGCCAGCGCGGCGAAGACCTCTTCGCGCGGCGGGTAGACGGGGCCTGTCGCCCGCTCCTCCTCGACGAACTCCATCAGCTCCTTGAAGTAGGGCTGCTGCAGCTCGCCGCCCAGCACCTCGCGCCAGGACTCGGGCAGCATGGCGGTGTCGGTCACGTCAACTTCCTTACGCTGTGCGGTCGCTTCCAGTCCCGGAAAACCTACCGGCGACCACTGACAACCCAAGCGCCCACCCGCACGTACCGGCCCTACCAGCTGGTCTTCCGGTACAGCTGCCACATCATCATGATCGTCGAGGGGTCCATGGCCCGCTCCGCGCCCGAGATGTCCGCGCTGGCGGCCACGTACTGCTTGCCCTGCCACAGGGGCAGCAGCCGCGCGTCGTTCACGAGGATCTGCTGCGCCCGCTCGAACTCCTTCTCCACGTTGGCGCGGTCGCTCTCCCGGCGTGAGCGCGGGAGCAGCTCGCCGGTGATCTCCGGGGCGAGGTAGGGCGTGCCGAGGGCGTTCTGCTTGCCGACGAAGGGCGCGATGAAGTTCTCCGCGTCCGGGAAGTCGGGGGACCAGCCGCGCCCGAACACCGGGTACTCGCCCTTCTGGTAGCCCGTGACGTACGTCTTCCACGGACGGCTCTCGAGGGTGACCGTGAACAGCTCGGAGGCCTCGAGCTGACGCTTGATCTCCTTGAACTCCCGCGCCGTCTCGGAGCCGTAACGGTCGGTGGTGTACCAGAGGGTGAGCGGGACGGGCTCGGTGATGCCGGCGTCGGTGAGGATCTCGCGGGCCTTGTCGACGCTGGGGTCGCCGTAGTCGTCGAAGAAGCCCGTGGTGTGGCCGGTCAGGCCCTTGGGGACCATCGAGTACAGCGGGTCGACCGTGTCCTGGTAGATCTTGTGGGCGATCGCGGCCCGGTCGATCACCTGGGCGACGGCCTGTCGCACTTCCTTCCGGCTCGCCCACGGGTCCTCGGGGTTGAAGACGAGGTAGCGGATCTCCGTGCCGCTGCCCTCGACGAGCTGGAGGTTCTCGTCCTTGCTGGTCCTGCCCTGCAGCGTGATGATGTCGTCGGCCGCGAGACCGCGGTAGGTGACGTGGATGTCCCCGTCGCGCAGGGCCTTCACCATGCCGGCGGAATCCTCGAAGTAGCGGACGGTGACCGCGTTGTTGTGGCGGTCGGCGAAGCCCTTGTAGCGGTCGTTGCGCAGGAGTTCGGCCCGTTCGCCTTCCTGGTACGACTCGAGCGTGTACGGGCCGGAGCCGACGACCTCGCCGTCCTCGCGCAGGGCGTCGGCCGGGTAGCCGTCGGGCTCGACGATCGACATGGCCGGCGTGGCGAGCACGAACGGGAAGGTGGCGTCGGGCTTGTTGAGATGGAAGACCACCTCGCGTTCGTTCGGCGCCTGGACCCGTTCGAGGCTGCCCAGCAGACCGGCGGGACCGCCGTTGACGTTGATGTCCTTGATCCGGTCTATCGAGTGCTTGACGGCCTGGGCGTCCAGCGCGTCCCCGTTGGAGAAGGTCAGGCCCTCGCGCAGCTCGCAGCGGTACACCTGGTTCGTGGAATCGGTGAACGCGCACTGCTCCGCGGCGTCGGGCTCGGGCGCGGTCGCGCCGTTGGGGTAGCTGAGCAGCGTCTGGTAGACGTTGCGGAACAGCTCCCACGAACCGTCCCAGGAAGCGGCGGGATCCAGCGTGCTGGGAGGGCTGGTCGTCCCCACCACGATCGGCCCCTCGTCGTCCGAACTGTCGGACGACAGGATGCCGCATCCGGTGACCAGCGACGATATGGACACGATGGCCGCCACCCGCCGCAGGCCTCGGTTCCGGTTGAACACGCGCACGCTCCTCGATCCGCCGTACCAAGGGTCGGCAGACCATACCGCAGCGCCACGCCACCTGAACCCCCTTCTGAACAGGGGTTTTGATCATTTGGCGATGACTACGTTGTCATCACCCCGTGGTCTCGAAACGCGGACACGGGTGCCGATTTCGTGGGCGGCACCCGTGCCCGGGATCGGCCTCGAGGGCCGGCGACAGGCGGTATCAGGCCACGCCGGCGTTCAGGAAGATGCCGCCGTCGACGACGAGCGTCTGACCGGTGACCCAGCCGGACTGCTCCGAGGTGAGGAACGCGGCGGCGCCGCCGATGTCGGAGGGCACGCCGAGCCGGCCCAGCGGGTAGGCCGCGGCGGCCTCCTCCTCGCGGCCCTCGTACAGGGCGGCGGCGAACTTTGTCTTCACGACGGCCGGGGCGATCGCGTTGACCCGCACCCCCGGCGCGAACTCGTGCGCCAGCTGCGCGGTCAGGTTGATCAGTGCGGCCTTGCTGACGCCGTAGGCGGCGATGAAGGGCGAGGGCGACAGGCCCGCGACGGAGGCGATGTTGACGATCGCGCCGCCGTTGTCCTTCTGCCAGGCGTGCCAGGTGCGCTGGGCGAAACCGAGCGCCGAGATCACGTTGGTCTCGAAGACCTTGCGCGCGACGTTCAGGTCGAGGTCGGCGATCGGCCCGAACACCGGGTTGGTGCCGGCGTTGTTCACCAGGAAGTCGACGCGGCCGAAGGCCTCCATCGTGCGCTCGACGGCGACGGCCTGGTGGGCCTCGTCGTGCGCCTTGCCGGCGACACCGATGACCCGGTCGGCGCCGAGCTTGTCGACGGCCTCCTTCAGGGCGTCCTCGTTGCGGCCGGTGATGCAGACGCGGTCGCCGCGCGCGACGAGCGCCTCGGCGACGCCGTAGCCGATGCCCCGGCTGGCGCCCGTGACGAGCGCGACCTTGCCGGAGAGTCCGGGGAGTTCAGTCATTTCAGTGGTCCCTAGTCCCAGTGTTCCCTAGTCTCCGTGTTCCCTAGTCTCCGTGTCCCCTAGTCGAGCGGTCCGCCGGCCACGTACAGCACCTGGCCGGAGACGAAGCCGGCCGCCTCGCCGGTGAAGAAGGCGATGGCGTTGGCGATGTCGTCGGGCTCGCCGACGCGTGCGACCGGGATCTGGGTGGCGGCGGCGGCCTTGAAGTCGTCGAAGCCCATGCCCACGCGGTCGGCGGTGGCCTTGGTCATCTCGGTGGCGATGAAGCCGGGGGCGACGGAGTTGGCGGTGACGCCGAACTTCCCGAGCTCCTTGGCGAGGGTCTTGGTGAAGCCCTGCAGACCGGCCTTGGCGGCGGAGTAGTTGACCTGGCCGCGGTTGCCGAGCGCGGAGGACGAGGACAGGTTGACGATACGGCCGAAGCCGGCGTCCACCATGTGCTTCTGGCAGGCCTTCGACATCAGGAAGGCGCCGCGCAGGTGCACGTTCATGACCGTGTCCCAGTCGGCGGCGCTCATCTTGAACAGCAGGTTGTCGCGCAGCACGCCCGCGTTGTTGACGAGGATCGTCGGCGCGCCCAGTTCCTCGGCGATCCGGGCGATCGCCGCCTCGACCTGCGCCTCGTCGGAGACGTCGCAGCCGACCGCGAGCGCCTTGCCGCCGGCCGCGGTGATCTTCTCGACGGTGTCCTTGCAGGCCGCCTCGTCGAGGTCGATGACGGCGACGGCACGGCCCTCGGCGGCCAGTCGTACGGCGGTGGCGGCACCGATGCCGCGCGCGGCTCCGGTGACTACGGCGACCCGCTGCTCAGTGGTGGACATTGCTGCTTCTCCTCGTCCTGGGGATGCGGCCCATGCGGAGCGACGCGGGGCGCCCGGTGGTGAGCGACCGCTTAGTACCTTCCGCAGACGTGACGCTAGAAGCCCTGGCACCCGGTGTCAACGGGACACCGGGCCGGTGTGATCCATTACCCGGGCCCCGTGGTGCGTCACCACGCCCGGCCCACCCGATCGGCCCAGCGCTGCGGGCCCCCGGGCCACCGGCGCCCTAGCGTTCGAAGCGCGAGCCACTCGTGGCCGGAGAGGAGGCGTCCATGCGCCGTCGTACCGGTGCCGCAGGCATAGCCGTCGCGATCGCCGCGATCGTGCCGCTGGCCTACCCCGCACATCCCCAGGAACCGGGCTCCTGGAATCTCACCCACCCGAAGGCGTCCCAGTCCGTCTTCGACAGCGAACCGGTCGACCCGGACCCGTTCGCACCTGACTACCTCGCCCCTGATCCGGACGCACCGGACTATCTCGCCCCTGATCTGGACGCACTTGCCGAAGACGTGTCGGACGGGGGCCGCCCCGAAGACGGCCTCGCCGAGGAAGGCAGGCTGGAACAGGGTGCAGTCGACGCGGGCCGACTCGACGAGTTCCGGCCTGACGAGGGCGGAGTCGACTCGGGTCGACCCGAACAGGGCGGAATCGGCCAGGGCCGGCCCGACGAGGGCCGACTCGACGAGGGCCGGCTCGATCAGGGCCGGCTCGACCAGGGCGGCCTCGGCCACGGCGGGATCGACGCCGCCGGGAAGGCGGACGGAGTCGCCGTCGGCGGGGCGCCGCCGAGGGGGGACTCGCTCCCGACCATCTCCGCGACTTCCATGCCGCGTCCCACCTCGACCCCGCCGGCCACGCCGGCCCCGGTCGCCACCACCCCGGTTCCCGCCGCCTCCCCCACCGTCGCGCCGACGCGTGGCACTCAGGGCGGCCTGGGCGGCGCCTCGGGTACCGGGCCGAGCGGCTGGGACATCGGCATCGGGCTGAGCTGCGTGACGAGTGCCGTGCTCGCGGCGGGCTACGCGATCAGGCGCCGCCGGCGCGCCTGAGGCGAGGGCAGGCGGGCACCGCTACCGCACCAGAGGGCACGCGGGCACCGCTACCGCACCAGCAGATCGAGGAGCCGTTCCGTCTCGGCCGCCGGGTCGGCCGTGAGTCCGGTGTGGACGGGGCCGGGCTGGACGATCGTGGAGCGGGGGGCGATCAGCCAGCGGAAACGCCGGCCGGGGTCGTCGCCGGCCGCCTGGCCCGCCGCCTCGCCGCCCGCACAGACGCCCTCCACGGCACCGAGGGCCGCACGCACGCCGGGCAGGTCCACGTGTGGGTCCAGGGCCAGCAGCCTGCTCTCGTCGAGGTGGGTGCGGGCGCCTACGTAGGACTTGCCCCGGCAGTACACGAGCACCCCCGCGTTGACGCACTCCCCGCGCTCGACGCGGGGTACGACGCGCAGCAGCGCGTACTCGAAGACGTGGCGGTCGCTCACCGGCCCCCCTCGATGCGGTCGTGGATCGTCGCGGCCCGCGCGAGCAGCGGCCGGGCGTAGGCGCGCCGGAGGTCGTCCGGTGTGGCGAAGCCGGGCTCGTCCAGCAGCCAGGCGTCCGGGATCTCGGCGGTGACCTCGGCGAGGAGTTCCTCGGTGACCAGGGGCGCGAGTGCGGCGGCGGCCGCGCGGACGTCCGGCGCGAAGCGCACGAGGGCGTGGTCGGAGGCGTCGTAGGAGCGGGCGGCGGAAGTCTCGGCGCCGGGCCAGTTGTGGTGCCAGATCATGGTCGCGCCGTGGTCGATGAGCCACACCTCGCCCCGCCACCGCAGCAGGTTGGGGTTGCGCCAGGACCGGTCGACGTTGTTCACCAGCGCGTCGAACCACACGATCCGCCCGGCCTCCTCGGGGCTCACCTCGAAGGCGAGCGGGTCGAAGCCGAGCGCGCCGGAGAGGAAGTCCATGCCGAGGTTGGTGCCGCCGCTCGACTTGAGCAGTACCTGCACCTGCTGGTCGGGCTCACCGAGCCCGAGCACCGGATCGAGGCCGACCGTCACCAGGCGCGGCACCCGGAAACCCAGCCGGCGGGCGAGTTCGCCGCAGACCACCTCGGCGACGAGCGTCTTGCGCCCCTGTCCCGCGCCGGTGAACTTCAGCACGTAGGTCCCGAGGTCGTCTGCCTCGATCAGTCCCGGCAGCGAACCGCCTTCGTACAGGGGGGTGCTGTAGCGGGTGGCGGTGACATGTTTCAGCATTCCCGAAGTCAACCTGCTTGTTTGCCCTTGTTTTCCATGGTCGCCCGCTGGGGAGTTCGGACCGGCATGCTGACCTCCCTGCCTCCCTGCCTCCCTGCCTCCCAGCAGCACATCGATGGCGGTCCGCCCCTTGCTTCCGGCTTCTGGCTTCTGGCTTCTGGCTTCTGGCTTCTGGCTTCTGGCACGAAGTGTGCATAGTAACCGAGTGTGATCGTCGGTGAGGCGCGTCCAGGCCACCGGCCACGGCGGGACTCGGCCCCGACACGGCACCCCGCCGGAGACCACGGCCGGGACCGAGCACGACGCCTGTCCGGTTCCGCGGGCCGATGACGTCGGGAGGCGGACACCCCGGCATCCATGGACACGGCCTCGGTCGCCGAGGAGGCGCGGTCGGCACCGGCCGCCGGTCATCAACTGCTGCGTGTCGAGGCCCGGTGCCCGTTCAGGATCTCGATGACCTCGTCGTCGCCGACTTGGTCGAAGTCGTCGTACCAGAGGCCGACCGCCTGGAAGGGCGAGGGCTGCCGGAGGCAAACGACGTCGTCGGCTTCCGAGCGCATCTCCGCGGCGGTCTCCGGGGCGCCGACGGGAACAGCGAGGATGAGCCGGGCAGGCCGCAGTCGCCGCAGATGGCGGAGGGCGGCGCGTGCGGTGGCACCGGTGGCCAGCCCGTCGTCGACGAGGACCACGGTGCGGTCCTCGACGTCGGGTGCGGAACGGTCGCCCCGGTAGAGCAGGGCGCGGCGTTTGAGTTCCTCGCGTTCCCGGGCCACGTCCTGGACGAGGCGGTCCTCGCTCAGGCCCAGCATCTGAAGGGCCCGTTGGTCGAACAGCGGCGGATCGTCGCCCACGACTGCGCCGATGCCTGTCTCCGGCCTGCCGGGGAGCCCGATCTTCCGTGCCACCAGCACGTCCAGGGGGGCGCTGAGAGCCAAGGCGACTTCGGCGGCCACCGGCACGCCGCCGCGGGGCAGCGCGAGGACGGCAGGGTGGGGAAGCCGGCCGTCGGCTGCCCACTCGGTGAGTCGCAGACCGAGTTCCTGCCCGGCTGCCCGGCGGTTGTGGAATCGCATGATGTCGTGTCCGCCTCTCTGCGTCGCCGATCCGTTCCGGCAACGGGCCGAGCGACCTGGGGGCGGTCGGCTCGGGGGCCGTCCTCGCGCACGGCTCGCTGCTCGTCCGGGCCCGGCGTGCTCTCAGCCCGGACGCTCATCGTCCGCTCCCTCCCTGACATGGTCGCGGAACCAGTCGGCAGCGGCTTCGGTGACGTTTTCCAGGGCCCCGGGTTCGGAGAAGAGATGCGTGGCGCCCGGTACGACGTGGATCCGGTGGAAGGCCGAGAGCCGTCCTGCGGCCTCACGGTTGAGACCGAGGACCGGCAGGTCGCCGCCCCCGACGACGAGCAGGACCGGTGCGGCGACCAACGGGAGCGCGTCGCCCGCCAGGTCCGGTCTGCCTCCCCGGGACACCACCGCGGACACCCTTGCGGGTCGTCGCGCCGCCGCGATCAGGGCGGCCCCCGCTCCCGTGCTCGCCCCGAACAGGCCCACGGGCAGGTCGGCGGTGTCCGGGCGCCGCTCCAGCCAGTCGACGACGTCCACCAGACGCCGGGCCAGCAAGGCGATGTCGAAGCGAAGTCGCCCCGTGACGGTGTCCTCGCGTGCCTCGTCCTCGGTCAGCAGGTCCAGCAGCAGCGTTCCCATTCCGGCCCGGCGCAGGCCGGCGGCGACAGCCCGGTTGCGTGGGCTGAGACGTGAGCTGCCGCTGCCGTGCGCGAACAGAACCATGCCGCGCGGCCCGGCGGGAGTGTCCAGGTCCCCCGTCAGGGCCACGTCTCCCGAGGGGACACGTACGGTTTCGCAGACCATGGGCGCTCACTTCCCTGAGCCTGTCCGCTGCCTGGGTCGGGTACCCGGGCGGACGACTCGACACGCCCCACTGGTCCGCCCGGGGGTTCTGGCTCGTGGCCGGCCTGGGATTCCTGTCATGAGCACGAAAGCGCCCGGGCGCCGCCGGAGAAGGCCCACCCCGCTGCCCGGGCCCGACTTCCGGGCCGGGGCGGGCAGTGGCACCACGACGCCGACGAGGAGTTCACCGACGGCACCGGATACCGGAGCTCTCCGTGCGTGGAACCGTGGCCGGTGCCCGGCCGACAGCGAAACGACAGGCGTGTTTTACGCCCGCCCGACCGGCGGCACGACAGCATCACGGCACGGTCTGAACAGCACGTGCCCCGGGGCCGTACCTCTCGGCAGATCATCACGCATCCACCCCGGAAGGGAACCCCAGCATGACCAGCGCATCGTTTCACCCCGCAGCGGGACCGGCCCGTCGTACCGTCATGGCGGCGGCCGGAGCGGCGGGGCTCACCGTCGCGCTGACCGCGTGCGGCGGCTCGGACGACGACGCGTCGAGCGACACCGGCGCCGCCGGCTCGGCTCCCGCCTCCGAATCGGCGGGCGGCGACGGTTCGGACGGCGGTGAGAACGCCGGAGCGGCGCTCGCGGCGACCGCCGACATCCCCGAGGGCGGCGGGAAGGTCTTCGCCGACCAGAAGGTGGTGGTCACCCAGCCCGCGGCGGGCGAGTTCAAGGCGTTCTCCGCCACCTGCACCCACCAGGGGTGCGCGGTGAAGAGCGTGTCCGACGGTGTCATCAACTGCCCCTGTCACAACAGCAACTTCTCGATCACCGACGGCAGCGTGCAGAGCGGTCCGGCACCCAAGCCGCTGCCCGCCGTGCAGATCACGGTCAGCGGGGACTCGATCCAGTTGGCCGGATGACCGTCACCCAGCGCCGGGGCCGGAAGATCATGATGACGTCCGGCGAACTGGACGCGTTCCTCACCACCCAGCGCACCTGCCGGGTCGCCACCGTCTCGGCCGACGGCGCACCGCACGTGAGCACGCTCTGGTTCGCCTGGGACGGCTCCTCGATGTGGCTCTACTCGGTCGTGCGCAGCCGGCGCTGGACGGACCTGCGGCGCGACCCCCGGTTGGCGATCGTGGTGGACACCGGTGAGGAGTACGACGAGTTGCGGGGCGCGGAGCTGTCCGGCCGGGTGGAGTTCGTGGGCGAGGCACCACGCACCGGCGAGCTGTACGCCGAACTCGACTTCCCGGAGACACTGTTCGCCCGGAAGAACTTCGGCCTGGAGGAGATGCCGCACGACGGCCGGCACGCCTGGCTGCGGCTGACGCCCGAGAAGGTCGTCTCCTGGGACTTCCGCAAGCTGGCGCCGCCGCAACCGGATCAGCCCACCCGACCGCCCACCCGACCGCTCACCTGACCCACCTCCTCGACCTCCCTCGCCGTCGCCCGCAACGCCTCCACCGCCGCCCGGATCGACGGGCGGCGGTCGGCGTCCGCGCGCCAGACGACGTACACGTGCCGACGCACCCGCTGCCTCAGCGGGGCGGTGACGACCCCTTCGGGCATCGGATGGCGCCCGAGCAGCGGCGCGATGCACACGCCGAGCCCCGCGGCCACCAGGCCGAGCTGGGTATGGGTCTCGGCGGCGCGATGGCCGATGATGGGCTCGACGCCCTTCGAGCGCAGGGTGAACATCAGCCACTCGTGGCAGAACTCGCCCTCGCCCCACGTGATCCACTCGTCCTCGGCGAACTCGGCGAGGTCCACCTCGTCCCGGCCCGCGAGCCGGTGGCCGACCGGCAGGGCCACGTCGGCGGGGTCGTCCAGGAGTCTCGCCTTGACCAGGCCGTCGGGCAGCGGCATGGGCTTGTTGTACCAGTCGAGTACGACGGCCACGTCGAGGTCGCCGCGCACCACGCCGTTGACGCCGCGTTCCGGCTCCAGCTCGCAGGAGCGGATGCGCAGCGCGGGATGCTCGGCGCGCAGAGCGGCCAGCGCGGCGGGGAAGAGCCCGCGGGCGGCCGTCGGGAACGCCGACAGCCTCAGTTCGCCCGCCACCTGCCCGCGCTGCGCCTCCAGTTCGGCCTGGGCCAGCTCGACCTGGGAGAGGATGCGGGCCGCGTGTTCGGCGAGCAGCCGGCCCGCGTCCGTGAGCCGCACCCCCCGCCCGTTCTTGGCCAGCAGCCGCTGCCCCGCCTCCCGCTCCAGCTTGGCCATCTGCTGGGAGACGGCCGAGGTGGTGATGTGCAGGCCGGCGGCGGCACCGCTCACCGACCCGTGCCGGGCGAGGGCGTCGAGGGTGCGCAGGCGCTCCAGATTCAACATGTAAGCAATACTACGAGATATTGCTTGCAGAATTTCGATTGTGCTACGAGGACGACTCCCTCATCGTTGCCTGCATGAGCAGCAGCGTCACGTCCTCCCCCGCAGCCCGCCGTGTCTTCGACTGGCGGCTCCGCTTCGGGCTCCTCTCCCTCGTCTGGGGTTTCAGTTTCCTCTTCATGAAGGTGGGGACGGAGAGTTTCGCCCCGTTCCAGGTCACGCTGGGACGGCTGGTGTTCGGTACGGCCGTGGTCGCCGTGGCGATGGCGGTGAAGCGGGAGCGGCTGCCGCGCGGGGCGTGGACCTGGGTGCATCTGGCCGTCGCCGGGTTCCTCCTCAACGCGCTGCCGTTCTCCCTGTTCGCCTTCTCCGAGCTGACGATCCCGTCGTCGCTCGCGGGCATCTGCAACGCGACCTCGCCGCTGTGGGGCATGGCCCTGTCGCTGGTCGCCCTGTCCGAGGACCGGCCCACGCGCCGACGAGTGGCCGGCCTCGGCATCGGCTTCCTCGGTGTCCTGACGGTGCTGGGTGTCTGGCAGGGCTTCCACGGCCTGGACGTCACGGGCACGGCACTGGCCCTGCTGGCCTCGCTCAGCTATCCGATCGGCTGGATCTACGTCCGCCGCACACTGGCCGGCTCCAGCCACTCCCACCTCTCGCTCACCGGCGCCCAGCTGGGGCTCGCCACGCTGCAACTGGCCGTCGTGACGCCGCTCTTCACCTCGATGCCGACCGGTTTCCCGGCCGTGCCCCTGCTGGCGGTCGCGGCGCTGGGCACCCTCGGCACCGGACTCGCCTTCCTGATCCAGTACGACCTGGTGGCCGAGGTCGGCCCGACGACGGCCCAGATGGTCACGTACTTCACCCCGGTCATCGCCACCGCCGCGGGCGTCGCGCTGCTCGGCGAGTCGCTGTCCTGGTCGACGCCGGTCGGCGCGGTGATCGTCCTCGCCGGTGCGGCACTGACCCAGTCCCGGCCCGGCGCGGCCAAGGGCACCGCGGAGCCGGCCCGGCGGACACGAGAGAGCGAGAAGGCCACGACGTAGGCGGGACCACCCGCCAGGCAACGACGCGGACCCGCCCCACACGCCCGGCCCACGACACAGACCGACCCACCCGTCAGACATAGCGCCGGTGCGCCCCCGCCCCCGCCCCGACCACCGCCGCGACCGCGTCCGCCAGTGGGCCGGTGTCCTGGTCCGTAAGCGTCGAGACGGTGATCCGGATGCCGGGCGGGGCGCTCACGCGGAAGCGCGCGCCGGGGGCCACGGCCCACCCGGCGTGCAGCAGCCGGGCGACGGCGCCGGTCTCGTCCGGCACCGGGACCCACACGTTCATGCCGCTGCGCCCGTGGGCGGCGATCCCGCGTTCCGCGAGGGCGCCGAGCAGCCGGTTCCGGCGCCGCCCGTACTCCGTGGCCACCGCGTGCGCGTCCACGGAGCCGTCCGCCCACAGCCGGGCCACGGCCCGCTGGGTGACCCGGCTGACCCAGCCGGGACCGAGCCGCTGCCGCCCGCGCACCCGGTCGAGGGTGACGGCGTCCCCGGTGAGGACGGCGAGCCTGAGGTCGGGGCCGTACGCCTTGGCGGCCGAGCGGACGAAGGCCCAGCTGTGCGTCGTACCGGCCAGTGGGTGCAGGGGCAGGTCGACGATGCGGTAGCCGTGGTCGTCCTCGATCAGCAGCGTCTCCGGGTGGTCGCGCAGTACCGACCGAAGGGCACGCGCGCGCGTGGCGCTCACCGCGGCGCCCGTCGGGTTCTGCGCGCGGTCCGTGACGACGAGGGCGCGGGCGCCGGCCGTGAGGACTCGCCGCACGTCGTCGGGCAACGGCCCCTCGTCGTCCACGGCGACGGCGACGGTACGCAGGCCGAGCGCGGGGACGAGGTCGAGGAGGCTGCCCCACCCCGGGTCCTCGACGGCGACGGCGTCGCCCGGCCTGAGGTGGGTCGCGAGCACTCGTTCCATGGCGTCGAGGGAGCCGGACGTGACGGCCACGGGCCCGTCCGGCACTCCGTCGGCGTCGAGTTCGGCCCGTGCGAGGTGCACCAGTTCCGGATCCTCGGGCGCGTGCCCGTACAGCACGGGCTCCCGGTCGCCCTGTTCGGCCGCCGCGGCGAAGACCGGCCCCAACGCGGGCAGCAGCGCCGGGGCGGGGTTCCCGGCGGACACGTCGCGCACACCCTCGGGCACCTCGACCCGGATGAACTCGCGCCCCGTGGTGGCCGGTTTCGAGCGCACCCGGCTGCCCCGGCGCCCGGCCGTCTCGATGACTCCGCGCTCGCGCAGGGTGCGGTAGGCGGCGGCCACGGTGTTCGGGTTCACCCCGAGCCGCTGCGCGAGCTCCCGCATCGGCGGCAGCGCCTGCCCGGGCTCCAGCTCCCCCGAGGCCACCGCACGCTCGACGCTCGCGGAGATCTCCGCTGCGCCCCGTCCCGTGATCATATACTCTCCTAGCACAAAGCCAATTATGCACTAGTGCAATGGAGAGCGCCATGCAGGAGACCACGCGGACGCAGCCGCCGTCGCCCGCCACCGCCTACACGCCCACCGACCGCACCGTCCCGACCCGCTCCTCCGACCGGGCCTCCTACGACAAGGAGCTGGTGCACTCGATACTCGACGAGGGCTACGTCTGCCATCTCGGCTTCGTCCGCGACGGCTCCCCGGTGGTGCTGCCGACGCTCTACGGCCGGGTCGGCGAGCGGCTCTACGTGCACGGGTCGACGGGTTCCCGCCCGCTGCGGATGACGGGCGCGGCCGACCCGGGCCTGCCGGTGTGCCTGACGGTGACCCACGTGGACGCGCTGGTGCTGGCCCGCTCGGCCTTCCACCACTCGATCAACTACCGGTCGGTGGTCGTGCACGGCACCGCGTACGAAGTGACGGACCCGGAGGAGAAGCGCACGGCCCTGGACGCCCTGGTCGACCACGTCGTACCCGGCCGCTCCGCCGACTCCCGGCCGGCCGACAAGAAGGAGCTGGCGGCCACGGCCGTGATCCGCCTCGACCTGGACGAGGTGTCCGCCAAGCTGCGCACCGGCGGGGTGAACGACGAGCCCGAAGACCTCGCCCTCCCCCACTGGGCGGGCCTCGTCCCGCTGCGCAAGGGGTACGGCACCCCGGTCGCCGACCCGGGTCTGGACGCCGGCACGGCGCTGCCCGACTACCTTTCTGCCCCGTGATGCTGGTCCATCCCCGGGACGCGCCGTACGGCGACGCCGAATGGCGGCAGTGGCTGTCCGTACACGACTTCGGCCAACTCGCCGTGAGCGGCCCACCCGTACGCCAGGCTGCTGTCCGCGATCCGCGATCCACGGGCTGCGGGCTGCGGGCTGCGGGCTGCGGGCTGCGGCTGGAGGTGACCGGCGTGCGGGCGAAGTTCAGGTACGCCGGCAAGCGGTCCGATGAGGTCCGGAACCGGATCGCGGCCGGGCTCGCCGAGCGTGCGGCCCGCGTGACGCCGCGGCGCGCGAGCACCTGGTGCGCCGCGGCACGGTCTGACCGGAGCCGGCCCTCGTGCGCGGCCGGGTAGGGGCCTCCCCTGTCGAGAGGCCCCCCGCCGTCACGCCGGCGCCGGTCGCGTCCGTGCCTCCCGCGTCTCCGCGACCGCGAGCCCCGCGACCGAGCCGAGCATCAGCAGCGTTCCCGCCAAGGTCGCCGCGGTGAGGTGCTCGCCCAGCAGCAGGACGGCCAGCGCCGCCGCGCTGACCGGCTCGAGCAGCATGATCACGGAGACGGTGGCGGACCGGACGACGGCCGCGCCGGCGAAGTAGAGCCCGTAGGCGAGGGCGGTCGGGACCGCGGCGACGTACGCCAGCAGCCACACGAGCCGGACCGGCTCGGCGGTGTACGGCACCAGGCCCTCGGCGAGGGCGAACGGCAGCAGGCACAGGCTGGTGACCGCGAACGCCCCGGCCGACGTACTGGCGGCGTCCGTCCCGCCGTCCCGCCCCCACCAGCGGGTGAGCAGCGTCATCACCGAGTACCCGGCCGCGGACAGCAGCGCGAGCAGTACGCCCGGCAGGCGGACCGTCGTGCTTCCGTCACCGAGGACGAGCACCACGAGCCCGGCGAGCGCCCCGACCACGGCGGCGGCCCCGCCCCGGCCCAGGTGCTCCCCGAGGGCGAGGCGCGCGCCGAGCGCGATCAGCACCGGGCCGGCGCCGAGCGTGACCACGGTGGCCACGGCGAGTCCGGTGGACTGCACCGCGGCGAAGTAGGCGGTCTGGAACACCGCGAGGCCGAGGCCGGTGACGACCGCCCGCAGTGCCTTGCGGGCGAACGGCTCGCGCACGGCCGTCCGTCCGCTGCGCCCGCGCGGGCGCAGCGGACGGACGGCGAGCAGCAGGGCGAGCCCGGCCGCGCAGCGCCAGAAGGACAGGGCGACGGGCCCCATGTCGCTGGCCCGGTAGACCAGCGAGGCGGCGGCACCGGCGGTGCCCCAGGCGACACCGGCGACGATCAGATAGAGGAGGCCACGCCCGACGGGCAGGCCTGAGACGGCATTCGACACGAGTTCTCTCCGCAGACGCGCACAGGGCGCGGAAGTTCGAAGCGGCCCCGGAACGGCCGGGGGCGCGGGGACTTGCGTCTGCGGGCAGCATCGTCCGGCCCGGCGACAGCGCGCCGGGCTGATCGGAGGGCCCGCCTCAGGCGGCCGGAGGCGGGAGGACGAGTGCGTCGGAATGCATGATCCGCACCTTAGGTCGCCGTTCCCCTGCTGGACAACTCCCTTTCGGGTCCGCCGCTCGCCACCGGATCCGCGGAGCCCTTCGCGGGCGTCGACGACTGGGCGATGAAGGCGCCCACCAGGACCACCACGCCGCCGATGATCTGCGGGGCGGACAGGTGCTCGCCGAGCAGCACCCACGCCAGGACCGTCGCGATGACCGCTTCGAGGCAGGCCACGACACCCGCGACCTGCGGCGAGAGGCGGCGCACGGCGACGATGCCGGTGACGTAGGCGAGAACCGTGGCGATGAGCACGATCCAGGCCAGCAGCAGGGCGGCGGCGACGGGTGTGCCGTCCATGGGGACGGAGCGGGCGAGGACGGACCAGTCCATCGACCAGGGGCGGGCGACGACCGTGAGCACGGCGGCCCCGACGAGCAGACCGTAGGCGATGACGCCGAGCGGGTCGGGCGCCGCGTCGCCGGCGTCGCTGCCCTGGTCGGACAGGACGAAGTAGCCGACCTGGCAGCAGGCGGCACCGAGCGCGAGGAGCAGTCCGAGGGCGTCGAAGCCCAGTCCCGACCAGACCTCCACGACGCAGGCGAGTCCGCCGACCGCGAGGACCACGCCGAGCGCCGCGGCCCGCGTCACCGGCCGCCGCTGCACGAACCGCACCCAGCCCAGGACCAGCGCGGGCGCCAGGTACTCGACGAGCAGCGCGACGCCGACGGGGATGCGGGAGATCGCGGCGAAGTAGCAGGCCTGGACACCGGCCACGGCCAGCAGCCCGAAGCCGGCCAGCAGCCCGGGCCGACGGCGCAGCAGCGCGCGGTGGCGCACGGCGAGCGGCAGCATCACCAGAGCGGCGCCGGCCACGCGCAGCCACACCACGTGGAGCGGGTCGAGTCCCGCCTCGATCAGCGGCTTGGCCGCTACCCCGGACCCTCCGAAGGCGACCGCGGACGCGAGCGCCAGGCCGAGCCCGGCGCCCCTGCCGCGGCGGCCGCCGGCGCTTTCAGACGTATGCACCGGCACATGATGGCAGGGGACGACATGACCGTCACCCCCAATGACCCCTGTCTCACCGACTGGACGTCCACGAGGACCACGCCCACGGGAACGAGCCGGTGACGACACCGGAGGACAAGCCCCCGATCAGCCGATGCGAGCCGGTCCCGACCCGGTGCGAGCCGCTGCCGGGCCGATCCCGAACCGGTGCGAGCGGGTGCCGAGTCGTTGCGAGCCGCTGGTGATCCACCGCGCGGCCACCGTTCGGCCGGGACGGGCTCAGGGCGTCGGCTCGCAGCGGTTCTCCACGCGGGCGAGCACCGTGCGTGCGTCGATGGCGGCGCGGCCGAGCACCTCGACGGCCCGCGCCTGCGGGTCCGAGACGAGGGCGGCGAGGAGGTCGACGCCGCCGGGACGGTCCGCTCCGCGCCGGACGGCGCGTGCGCGGGCGCCCTCCATGGCCGCCGCGGCCAGTGGCGAGAAACCGGCGACCCCGGTCACCACGGGTACGGCGCCGGAGTCCTCCACGGTGCTCTGCCAGCGCAGGCCGTACCCGATGCTGCGCTGCACGAGGTAGCCGAGCAGCCGGGCGACCTGGGGTCCGTCGCCGAGGACAGCGCGGGCCTCGGGGTCGCACTCGAGGAGGGAGTGCAGCAGATGGGCCGTGTCGATCTGCCGGTCCCCGTCCCGCACCGCTCTGCGGCGGGCGCCGGAGACCACCGATGCCAGTTCTTCGCTGGACCGGGCGTCGAGGTCGGTGCCGTCCGAGCGCCGGCCGCCTTGCTCGCCGGCCGACTGCCGGGGGATACGGGATTGCACATCCCCTAGCTCATCAGCCCTTCGAGAGCGGGTCATCCCCGGCGGGAAGCATTTTCCCGTCCCACGCAGAGTGGACGCGGCGGGCCGGAATCTCCTCCTTGGGGAGGAGATCAAGCCGTTTCGCCCTGCCGGGCGCGTGCCGCCTTGCAGTGCGCCCCGGGGGGCAACCGAAGCGTGCCGCCGCGGGTCCAACAGGGGCATGAGGAGCAGGTGCTGGCTCGTGGCCCTGCCTGCGGTCGACGGCAGGCAGTACGTGTACCGGGTGGACGCCCCGGCGGAGGCGCTGCTCGCCGACCTGTTCTGGGAGGCGTGGCACTGCCATGACGAGAGCCCCTTCCCGCGCGCGTGGGATCTCTTCGACGCGGCGGTGATACGGCGGGTCGACTGAACGCCCCCACACACACGAGGGTGCCCCGCGGAGCGATCCGCGGGGCACCCTCGCGACGACGGCCGTACCGGGTCAGTCCTCGTCGGCGAGGATCAGGTACAGCTTCTTGCGGGCGTCACCGATGACGGCGAGCGCCTTCTCCCGCTGCTCCTTGCTGCCGGTCTTCCAGACCTGGCCGAAGGCCTCCATCAGCCCGAACCCGGCCTGCCTGACGTCGTTCAGGGCTTCCCAGTCGACGCCCCGCGAGGCCTCCTCCCAAGGAGCGTCCGGGCCTTCCTCGGCCGCGGTGCGGCCCGCCTCGGTGAGCGCGAAGAGCTTCTTGCCGCCCTCGCTCTCGCTGGCGATCAGGCCCTCGTCCTCGAGCAACTGAAGGGTGGGGTACACCGAGCCGGGGCTCGGCTTCCACGCCCCGCCGCTACGCTCGGCGATCTCCTGGATCATCTCGTAGCCGTGCATCGGCCGTTCCTTCAGAAGGGCCAGGATCGACGCCCGTACGTCGCCGCGCCGTGCCCTCCCCCGGGGACCGCCGCGCCCTCGGCCGCCCCAGGGCCCGCCGTGGCCGAATCCGGGCCCGAAGGGACCGCCGGGGCCACGGCCACCACCGGGGCCACCCGGCCCGAACGGGCCGAAGGCCGCGCGCCGGCCGTCGGAGCCACCGTGGCCGAAGGGGCCACCCTCTCCCCGGCCGTGCCCACCGTGTCCACCCTCGTATCCGTGGTTACGCATCGCCATCACTCCATCCAGTCGTTGATCTGTCGCGATGCTTCAACGATATATCGGTATGCCGCAGGCGGCAAGCCCTCCCCGATGGACCCGGGATCGCGACCCGGTCTTCGCCGCCTGTTGCGGGACCCGGTCCACGCAGCCCTTCCCCGCCCGGGAAGCAGTCCAGGAATCGTGAATTGGCCTTGGTCCGCGGCTTCGCGGAGCGTCTAGCTTCGGGCCATGCGCATCCGAATCGTCGACGCCTTCACCGACCGGCCGTTCGCCGGCAACCCCGCCGGGGTCCTGATCCTCGACTCCTTCCCGGACGAGGACCGGCTCCAGCAAGTCGCCTTGGAGGTCAACCACGCCGAGACCGCGTTCGCCCACCGCCTGCCCGAGGGCGGCGAGGCCGACTGGGCGCTGCGCTGGTTCACGCCGGCCACCGAGGTCGCCATGTGCGGCCACGCGACGCTCGCCACGGCCCACGTCCTGCGCACCACCGGCGCCCACGAGGGCGCGGTGCGGTTCGCCACCCGCAGTGGCGTCCTCGTCGCGACGCCCCGCGAGGACGGCTCGATCACCCTGGATTTCCCGACCGCGCCGCTCACCGCCGTCGAGGCCCCGAAGGGTGTCGCCGAGGCCTTGGGGGCCGAGCCCCTCGCGGTCCTCGACACCGGTCCGAACATCGGGGACCTGCTGGTCGAGGTCGCCGACGAGCGAACGGTCCGCGGCCTGACCCCGGACCACAAGGCGCTGGCCGCCCACTCCGAGCGCGGCATCATCGCCACCGCACGCGCGGAGGACCCCGCCCGTGGCTACGACTACGTCTCCCGGTGCTTCTTCCCGAACGTCGGCATCGACGAGGACCCGGTCACCGGCAGCGCCCACACGGCCCTCGCCCCCTTCTGGTCCGAGCGCCTCGGCCGCCCCTGCCTCACGGGACTGCAGGCCTCACCCCGCTCCGGCCGCGTCCGCACGGAGCTGCACGGCGAGCGCACACTGCTGAACGGGCACGCGGTGACGGTGATCGAGGGCGAGCTGCTGGCCTGGCCGGGCGGAGGCCGGCCTGACCGCGCCGAGGGGACACGGGGAGAGGCTCCCCCGGCCTCCCCTCCGCATCACGCCGTCGGCAGCCAGTCCACCTTCCCGGCCAGCAGCGCGTAGCCCACGAAGGCCCCGATGTCGAGGAGCGAGTGCGCCACGACCAGCGGGCCCACTCGCCCCCAGCGGCGGTACAGGTACACGAACACGACGCCCATCACCATGTTGCCGATGAAGCCGCCGATGCCCTGGTAGAGGTGGTAGGACCCGCGCAGTACCGAACTGGCCGCCAGGGACGCCCCGGGGCTCCAGCCGAGCTGGTCGAGCCGGCGCAGCAGGTAGCCGACGACGATGACCTCCTCCAGGACGGAGTTCTGCACCGCCGAGAGGATCAGTACGGGGTACTTCCACCACACCTCGGGCAGCGCCTCGGGCACCACGGTGAGGTTGAAGCCGAGGCCCCGGGCGGCCAGGTAGAAAGCGATACCGGTGCTGCCGATGACGGCAGCGACGGCCGCCCCGCGGCCGAGGTCCGGCCACGGACGGGTGCGGTCGAAGCCGAGGGTGCGCAGGCCGCGCCCCTCCCGCAGCAGGAAGTGCGCGACGAGGGCGACCGGGACGAGCGCCGTGGTGATCCCGAACAGCTGCCAGGCCAGGTCCAGCCAGGGACGGCCGGGCGCGGCGGAGGCGTTGAGGGTGGCCGCCTGGTCCTTGAGTCCGCCGGGCCGGGTGACCGAACCGATGAAGCTGATGAGGGCGGACACGCCACTGGCACCGAGCGACAGCGCCAGGACGAGCAGCGTCTCGTCACGCAGGATCCGCCGCGAGAGCCGCTCGTCGGTGACCGGCCCCCCGTCCACCGGCTTGTGAGGGAACGAATCGTCCACCGGGCCCGCCTCCGCCATGCACACCTGCCTCCAGCTGGGACGTCACAGCTTGCCCGATCAGTATGAGGCGACGCACGGCGGGGGCGGCCCCGCCGGCCACGGCGGGGCCGGCGCAGTGCCCTCGGGCCTTGGCGCTCTCCGGGCGCCCGGGCCCGAGGGCACGGGCGCTCTACGGGCGCCCGGGCGGTTCCCCGGGCCCCGGCGCTCTCAAGCCCCAGCGCGCCCCGGGCGTCTCAGCCCAGCGGTGCCGGCTCCGGCAGGCCCACCGGCCACAGGTGTACGGGGTCGCCCTCGCGCATGAGCTCGACGTAGCGGCGGGTCGTGGCGGCCAGGGCGGCCTCGCGGGACAGGCCGGCCTCCAGTGCCCGGTGGAAGGTGGCCGCCTGCCATGACGCGCCGTTCACCCGGCGCCGGCAGCGCTCCTCGATCACGCCGAGGTACAGGTCCCGGTCGGCGGGCTCCACGCCCCACGCGTCCAGCCCGGCCTCGGCGAGCGGCAGCAGTTCGTCGCGCACCAGGACGGCGGCGTCGACCTCTGTGGTGCCGCCCAGCCGGCCGCGCCGGGGCCACTCGAAGCGGGCGTCGATGCCGTGGCGGCACGCGGCCTCGAAGTTGGCGGCGGCGGCCTCGAACGGCAGCCGGGTCCACAGCGGCCTGGGCTCCTCGGCGAGCGCCCGTACGACGCCGTAGTAGAAGGCCGCGTTGGCGATGACGTCGGTGACGGTGGGGCCCGCGGGCAGGACGCGGTTCTCCACGCGCAGGTGCGGGACGCCGTCGGCGATGTCGTAGACCGGGCGGTTCCAGCGGTAGACGGTGCCGTTGTGCAGGACGAGTTCGGAGAGCGAGGGCACGCCGCCCGCGTCCAGCACCTCCAGCGGGTCCTCGTCGTCGCAGATCGGCAGCAGCGCGGGGAAATAGCGCCGGTTCTCCTCGAACAGGTCGTACGCCGAGGTCACCCACCGCTCACCGAACCAGGTGCGCGGCCGGACGCCCTGCGCCTGGAGCTCGGGCGGACGGGTGTCGGTGGACTGCTGGAACAGCGGGGGCCGCGACTCGCGCCACAGCTCCCGGCCGAACAGGAAAGGCGCGTTGGCGCCGACCGCGATCTGCGCGGCGGTGACCGCCTGGGCCGCGTTCCACACGGCCGCGAAGCGGTCCGGGGTCACCTGGAGGTGCAACTGCACCGAGGTGCAGGCGGCCTCGGGGGCGATGGACTTGGAGGTGCAGGTCAGACGCTCGACGCCCTCGATGTCGAGGGTGAAGTCCTCGCCGCGTGCGGCCACGATCTGCTCGTTGAGGAGGGCGTAGCGGTCGACCGCGGAGAGATTGGAGGAGACCAGGTCGTCCCGGTCCAGTGTCGGCAGAATGCCGATCATCGCGATACCGGCGTCGACCTCCCCCGCCTTGCGGTCCGCATACGCCAAAGACGTACGGATCTCCTCGGCGAGACGATCGAAAACGCGGCCGCCCAGCCGATGTGGAGCGATGTTGACTTCCAGGTTGAACATGGCGAGTTCTGTCTGGAAGTCGCGGCTCGCGATGCGCTCCAGGACTTGCGCATTCAACATTTTCGGCATCCCGTCGGCACCGACGAGATTCAATTCGATCTCCAGCCCCATCAGGTTCTTCGGACGATCGAACCGCTTCTCCGCCAGAAGTCGCTCCAAGCCCGTCAGGCACCGCTGGAGCTTCTCGCGGTAGCGCTGGCGATCGGACAGGTCGAACTGACCTGCCGCGACCTTCTCCCCCATGGAAGAGTCCCTTCTCGGAGCGATGAGTCGGAGATCCGGCCGCCGGTGGCCGGACAGGTGGGATGATGCCCAGCCGAAGCGATCGATAACGTCCCCGCACCGGCCCGGCAGCCGCTACGCTGTGCCGATGTGACCGGTGGCACATTCACGCGGCATGACGCGTCGAGCAGTTTCCACGGCCGGGAAGTCGTGAAAAACGCCGACGACAATTGGCCGACCGCTCGGTGAGCATTCCCCGAGGTCACCGTCGCACACCCGGCGCGAAATCCGGAGGATTCCCGCATATCGACGACCGAATGCAGCCTTGTACGGCTTACCGGAATCCGCTAGTTGAAACACAGTCTGAACACATGTCGTATAAACTCCGCAGACAAGGCGGATGACCGGCGCCCACGGTCGATGGATCCTGCCGTGGAGCTGACGCGGCAGGCCTCACCCCCTTCTCGGTTCCCGGACCCCGGCCTCCGCCTTCCCAGCCCCGTGAGCTGACAGCGTCGTCCGCCCCGCTCCGCCCTCGCGCCACCGTGCCTTCGAATGAGAGGCGACCCATCATGCCCCTGCACGTCTCCCCGGCCCCCGCGCCCGCCCTGCGCTCCGTCCTCACCGCCCTGTCTTCTCCCACGGCGGTCCGTGACGCCCGGACCCCCTCCCTGCTCGGCGCCCAGGGGCCCGGCACGCCCGAACTCCCGCTTCCCGTGCACGTCCTGGACCGGATCACGGCGGAAGGCGTGGCGGCGACGCGGCTGACCGGTTGGCGCTTCCTCATCCGCTGCGGCGACCGCGCGGTGGCGGCGGCGGAGACCATGCTGACCCCCGACGGATGGGCGTTCTCGCACTTCTTCGAGGGACCCTACGTCGCCTCGACCGAGCAGGCGCTGCGCCAGGCCGAGTCGGTGCCCCAGGCCTACCAGCCGCGTCTGCTGTCGGTTCCCGGGCTCTACATGCTCACGCTGTGGCTGCACGGCGACCGCACGGCGGACGCCGCCGCCGGACACCCCGCGGCCACCGACCTGCTGGTGCCGCTGGCGCCGGCCCCTCCCGGCATCGCGGCCCACCGGCCGCACCAGGTCGCCGATCTGCTGCCGGTCCTCACCCTCCGGGTGACGCCGGCCCGACGGCTGCGCTCCCCCGCCTGACCGCCCGTTCCGTCGGCCGCCTCCCGACCCGTGCGGACTAGCCCCAGAGGGCCATACCGAACCATCCGAAGTGACAGTGCAGTTGAGATGAACCGTCCGCGCGGGTGACGCGTCATCAACCTGTGAGAAGCGGTGCTGCGAAATACCTGCGGATCGAGGCCCGTGGGGCAACACTGGGTTCGGACCGACTTACACAACGGGGGGCGGCCATGAACGAAGCTTCACGCCGCGGGACAGACAAGACAGCGACCTCACCCGACTCAACAGACCGAGAGACCCCACTCATGTGCCAGCACCAGCCACCGTGCCCTTCAGTCGACTCCGCCGACCGGGAATCCGCCCGCCTCGTGGCGCACCACCCGGAGCAGGGTTGGAGCCTGCTGTGCAACGGCGTCGTCCTCTTCGAGGACACCGGTGAGCTCCTGCCGGACGGCCAGGTCATCGCTCCGCACCGTCCTGTCGGTGCGGGTTTGACGACCGCCGCCTGAGCACGGACCGGGCGGTGTGACGCCACTCCGCCCGGTGACCCATGGGGCCGGCCCGCAGGCATCGTCTGCGAACCGGCCCCGACGTGTGTCCGGGGCCGGTCACCCCGCGTGATCCCCCGTGCTGTCGCGGTCATGGTGTCCTTTTGCGCTCCGGAGCGCCTTCCCCCGCACGCCCGGTTTCCGGAAGACTCCTGGAAGTTTCACGGTGCGCGTCGACGGAGGTGGGGGAAGTGGCAGCAGACGAGGCCGGTGCCGGGGCGGCTTCCGGCAGCCGGAGCAGGGTCACGATCACGGACATCGCCCGGCGCGCGGGCGTCTCGGTGCCGACCGTGTCCCGGGTGGTGAACGGCAGGTCGGACGTGTCACCGGGGACCCGGGCACGGGTGGAGGACCTGCTGCGTCGCCACGGTTACCGCAAACGCGCCGCCGCCCCCGGCCGCGGTGCCGCCCTGATCGACCTGGTCTTCAACGACCTCGACAGCCCCTGGGCGGTGGAGATCGTCCGCGGGGTGGAGGAGGTCGCCCACTCGGCCGGGATCGGCACCGTGGTGTCGGCGATCCACGGACGCTCCGGCGACGCCCGGCAATGGATGCGGAACCTGCGTGCCCGGGCCTCGGGCGGCGTCGTGCTCGTCACCTCGGACCTGGAGCCGGTCCTCCACGAGGAGCTGCGGATTCTCGGCGTCCCGCTGGTGGTCGTCGACCCGGCGGGCTCCCCCGCCCTGGACGTGCCCACCGTCGGCGCCGCCAACTGGTCGGGCGGCATGGCGGCCACCGAGCACCTGCTGGCCCTGGGACACCGCAGGATAGGCCTGATCGCCGGCCCGCCCCGGCTGCTGTGCTCTCGGGCCCGCCTCGACGGCTACCGCACCGCCCTCGAAGGCGCCGGTGTCACCGTGGACGAGTCCCTGATCGCGCCCGGTGACTTCCGCCCCGAGTCCGGCTTCGCGGGGTGCGACGCCCTGCTGGGGCTGCCCGAGCCGCCGACGGCCGTGTTCGCGGCCAGTGACCAGATGGCGCTCGGCGCGATCGAGGCGCTGCGCCGACGTGGGCTGAGGGTGCCGGAGGACGTGAGCGTCGTCGGCTTCGACGACCTCCCCGAGGTCCGCTGGTCGTCCCCGCCCCTGACGACCGTGCGCCAGCCGCTCGCCGACATGGGCAAGCTCGCCGCCCGTACGGTGCTCCGCCTGACCCGCGACCAGCAGCCGGACTCCCCGCGGGTGGAACTGGGCACGGAACTCGTACTCCGCTCGAGCACGGCACCCCCGCCGAAGACCGGCTGACGGCACCCCGCCCAGGACCGGCTGACGGCACCCACGCCCGGGACCGGCTGAACGGGCCGCAGGCCCGCCACCCCCTCACCGGCCTGAGCACCGGCCTGAGCACCGGGTCGCCCCCGAGCCGCCGGCTCCCGCTCGCCCGTGCCGCGCCGACGCGGCCCGGCGTTCCCGCTCAGCCCTTCGCCGTGAGCTTCTTGAGGGCGAGGTTCAGTTCGAGGACGTTCACCCGAGGCTCGCCGATGAAGCCGAGGGTGCGGCCCTCGGTGTGCCGGTCGACGAGCCCCCGTACCTTCGCGACGGGCAGGCCGTTCTCGTGGGCGACCCGGGGAACCTGCAGTTCGGCGTAGTCCGGGGAGATGTCCGGGTCCAGCCCCGAACCGGACGAGGTCACCGCGTCGGCGGGGATGTCGGACCGGTCGACGCGGTGGCCGGGCACCGAGTTGTCCTCGACCACGGCGGCCTGCGCCGCCCTCACCCGCTCGACGAGTTCCGGGTTGTCGGCGGCCAGGTTGGTGGCGCCGGACAGGATCAGCCGGTACCGGGTGTTGACGGTGTTCTCCCCCAGGCCGTTGGCGGGGCGGCCCTGGAACCACTTCAGATCGGGTTCCGGCGTCTCCTGCCCCGGTTTCAGGGGCAGGTCGTACGACTGCCCGATCAGCGAGGAGCCCACCACGCGGCCGTCCGCCGAGACTTCCGAGCCGTTCGCCTTGCCGTTGAACAGCGCCTGGGCGATGCCCGTGACCGCCAGTGGGTAGATGACGCCCGTCACCAGGGTCAGCACGAGGAGGGCGCGCAGGCCGGCCCCGAGCAACCGCGCGGTGTTCGATACCGAGTTGTTCATGGCGTTCAACCGATTCCGGGGATGAGGGACAGGAGCAGGTCGATGATCTTGATGCCGGCGAAGGGCGCGACCAGTCCGCCGAGGCCGTAGACCGCGAGGTTGCGCCGGAGCATCCGGTCGGCGCTCATCGGCTTGTACCGCACGCCCCGCAGGGCGAGCGGCACCAGCACGACGATGATCAGCGCGTTGAAGACGACCGCCGACAGGATCGCCGAGTCCGGCGAGGACAGGCGCATGACGTTGAGCTTGTCCAGACCGGGGTAGACGGCCGCGAACAGTGCCGGGATGATCGCGAAGTACTTGGCGACGTCGTTGGCGATGGAGAACGTGGTGAGCGCGCCCCGTGTGATGAGGAGCTGCTTGCCGATCTCGACGATCTCGATGAGCTTGGTCGGGTCGGAGTCGAGGTCGACCATGTTGCCGGCCTCCTTGGCGGCCGACGTGCCGGTGTTCATCGCCACCCCGACGTCGGCCTGTGCGAGCGCGGGCGCGTCGTTCGTGCCGTCGCCGGTCATCGCGACCAGCTTTCCCCCGGCCTGCTCGCGCTTGATCAGGGCCATCTTGTCCTCGGGCGTGGCCTCGGCGAGGAAGTCGTCGACTCCCGCCTCGTCGGCGATCGCCTTGGCCGTCAGCGGGTTGTCACCCGTGATCATGACGGTCTTGATGCCCATGCCCCGCAGTTCCTCGAACCGCTCCCGCATACCGTGCTTGACGACGTCCTTCAGGTGGATCACCCCCAGGACGCGGGCCCCGTCGCCGTCCTCGACAGCGACCAGCAGCGGCGTGCCGCCCGCCTCGGAGATGCCGTCGGCCAGCCGCTCCGTGTCCTCGGCGACCTCGCCGCCGCGCCCGCGCACCCAGGCGGTCACCGAACCGGCCGCGCCCTTGCGAATCCTCCGGCCGTCGACGTCCACGCCGGACATGCGGGTCTGCGCGGTGAACTCGATCCATTCGGCGCCGGTCAGCTCGCCCTGGTGCCGCTCACGCAACCCGTACCGCTCCTTGGCGAGGACGACGACCGAGCGGCCCTCGGGCGTCTCGTCGGCCAGCGAGGAGAGCTGGGCTGCGTCCGCCACCTGGGCCTCGGTGGTGCCGCGCACCGGCACGAACTCGGCCGCCTGCCGGTTGCCCAGCGTGATCGTGCCGGTCTTGTCCAGCAGCAGCGTGGAGACGTCACCGGCGGCCTCGACGGCGCGGCCCGACATGGCCAGCACGTTGCGCTGGACCAGGCGGTCCATGCCCGCGATGCCGATCGCGGAGAGCAGGGCGCCGATCGTGGTCGGGATCAGGCAGACCAGCAGGGCCACGAGGACGACCAGCGTCAGTTCGGCGCCCGCGTAGTCGGCGAGCGGTGTCAGCGTCGCGCAGGCCAGCAGGAAGACGATGGTCAGTGAGGCGAGCAGGATGTTCAGAGCGATCTCGTTCGGCGTCTTCTGCCGAGCCGCACCCTCCACCAGGTTGATCATCCGGTCGACGAAGGTCTCACCCGGCTTGCTGGTGATCCTGACGACGATGCGGTCGGAGAGGACCTTGGTCCCGCCGGTGACGGCGCTGCGGTCACCGCCCGACTCGCGGATGACGGGCGCCGACTCACCGGTGACGGCCGACTCGTCGACCGCCGCGACACCCTCGACGACGTCACCGTCGCCCGGGATGACGTCACCGGCCTCGCAGACCACCAGGTCGCCGACGCCCAGGTCGGTACCCGGGACGGTACTCCCGTCCACCCGGCGGGCGACCGTGCCGGTCCTGGCCCTGCGCAGCGTGTCGGCCTGCGCCTTGCCCCTGCCCTCGGCCACGGCCTCCGCCAGGTTGGCGAAGAGCACGGTCAGCCAGAGCCAGGCGCTGACCGTCCAGCCGAACCAGTCCCCGGGGTCCGTGACGGAGAAGGCGGTGGTCAGCACCGAGCCGATCCACACCACGAACATCACGGGCGACTTGGCCATCACCCTCGGATCGAGCTTGCGGAACGCCTCGGGCAGCGATGCCATCAGCTGCGCGGGTTCGAAGCTCCCCCCGCCGACACGGCTCTCGGCGGACGGCCGGCCGGTGGGTACGTCGCTGTACGGCGGCCGGGTCTGAGTGGCTGTGGACATGGAGTCCTCGTGCTTCTGTATGAGGGACTTCTGTGTGAAGGGCTTCTGTGTGAGGGGCTTCCGCGAGCCGGGATCACGCGAGCCGGGATCGGACGAGCCGGGCTTCGGTGCGCCGGGCTTCGGTGCGCCGGGATCGGACGAGCCGGGCTCCGGTGCGCCGGGCTTCGGTGCGCGAGTGGTCATCACGCCAGCCCCTCGGCCAGCGGGCCCAGCGCCAGCACCGGGAAGTAGGTGAGACCGACGATGATCAGGATCGCGCCCACCAGCAGACCGGTGAACATCGGCTGCTCGGTGCGCAGGGTGCCCGAGGTGGCCGGCACCGGCTGCTGCGCGGCCAGCGAGCCGGCCAGGGCCAGGACGAACACCATCGGCAGGAAGCGGCCGAGCAGCATCGCGAGGCCGGTCGTGGTGTTGAACCAGTCGGTGTTCGCGTTCAGACCGGCGAAGGCCGAGCCGTTGTTGTTGGAGGCGGAGGTATAGGCGTACAGCACCTCGGAGAAGCCGTGGGCGCCGGGATTGAGTATCGAGTTCGGCGGGGTCGGCAGGGCCATCGACAGCGAGGTGAACACGAGCACCAGCGCCGGGGTGACGAGGATGTAGACGGCCGCCAGCTTGATCTCGCGGGGGCCGGTCTTCTTGCCGAGGTACTCCGGCGTGCGGCCGACCATGAGCCCCGCGATGAACACCGCGATGATCGCCATGATCAGCATGCCGTAGAGCCCGGAGCCGACGCCGCCGGGCGCGATCTCGCCCAGCATCATGCCCAGCATCGCGATGCCGCCGCCGAGCCCGGTGTACGACGAGTGGAAGGAGTCGACGGCACCGGTGGAGGTGAGCGTCGTGGTCACCGCGAAGATCGACGAGCCGCCGGCCCCGAAGCGCAGTTCCTTGCCCTCCAAGGCGCCGCCCGCGATCCGCAGCGCGCCCTCGTGGTGGGCGAACTCCGTCCACATCATCAGGGCGACGAAGCCGACCCAGATGGTGGCCATGGCCGCGAGGATCGCGTACCCCTGGCGGACCGAGCCGACCATGACACCGAAGGTCCGGGTCAGGGAGACCGGGATGAGCAGGATCAGGAAGATCTCGAACAGGTTGGTGAACGGCGTCGGGTTCTCGAAGGGGTGGGCGCTGTTGGCGTTGAAGTAGCCGCCGCCGTTGGTGCCCAGCTCCTTGATGGCCTCCTGTGAGGCGACCGCACCGCCGTTCCACTGCCGCGATCCGCCCGTGAACTGGCCGACCTCGTGGATACCGGAGAAGTTCTGGATGACCCCGCGGGCGGCCAGGACCAGCGCGCCGACGACGGCCAGCGGCACCAGCACCCGGACGACCCCGCGCACCAGATCCGACCAGAAGTTGCCCAGTTCGCCGGTGCGAGCGCGGGCGAAGCCCCGGACGAGGGCCACGGCCACGGCCATGCCGACCGCCGCGGAGACGAAGTTCTGCACGGCGAGACCGGCGGTCTGCACGACGTGCCCCATCGTCTGCTCGCCGCTGTACGACTGCCAGTTGGTGTTGGCCACGAAGGACGCGGCCGTGTTGAAGGCCTGCGCCGGCTCCACCGAGTCGAAACCGAGCGAGCCAGGCAGGACACCCTGGACGCGCTGGAACAGGTAGAGGAAGAGGACCCCGGCGAAGGAGAAGGCGAGCACACCGCGCAGGTACGCGGTCCAGCGCATCTCCGTGTCGGGGTCGGCGCCGATGCCCTTGTAGATCCACTTCTCGACCCGCAGGTGCTTGTCGGAGGAGTAGACGCGGGCCATGTGGTTGCCCAGTGGGACGTGCACGACAGCCAGTGCGCCGATGAGGGCGAGCAGCTGGAGCACGCCGGCGGTTACGGAACCCATGGGCACTCTCAGAACCTCTCCGGGAAGATCAGGGCGAGGACGAGATAGCCCAGCAGGGCGACGGCCACGAGCAGGCCGATGATGTGCTCGGGGGTCACAGCTTCGTCACCCCCTTGGCGACGAGGGCCACCAGCGCGAAGACCGCGATCGTGGTGACGACGAAGGCCAGGTCGGCCATCGTGAGCTCCTGGAATGAGATTCGGTTGCGACTAGGACGCTTCGAGCAAAGCCCCTGTTCGACCGGATACGGCCACCGTTGACGGGTCCCATACGGTGGCCTGTGCCGCTTTGACGGATCTCTTACGGCACCCGGGCCGGGCACCAGCTGCATCGCGTTATGGCATACGGCCGACCCCGCGTCCGCGGTCCCCCTACCGCGCCCTATCGTGACCGGCATGCAGTCCTACACCATCGGCCAGGCGGCGCGGCTGCTCGGCGTCAGCCCGGACACCGCCCGCCGCTGGGCCGACGCGGGCCGGCTCGCCACGCACCGCGACGAGGGTGGGCGGCGGCTCGTCGACGGACGCGGCCTGGCCGCGTTCTCGGTCGAACTCGCCCGCTCCGGCGGCACCGACGAGGAGACCCCGTACACCTCGGCTCGCAACGCGTTCCCCGGCATCGTGACCGCGATCAAGCTCGGTGACGTCGCCGCCCAGGTGGAGATCCAGGCCGGCCCGCACCGGCTCGTCTCACTCCTGACCCGTGAGGCGGTGGAGGAACTCGGCCTGGAGGTCGGCATGGAGGCCACCGCCCGCGTGAAGTCGACGAACGTGCATATCGACAAGGCGTGACGACCGCATCGCATCCCGTACGAACGCACATGCAAGACGTTCGACGACTCCAGCTCGCTTATGCGATGCGACAGGAGACTTATCCCTGGCAGATGCGGAAGTATGATCGGCGCAACGGGGAGCCCGCCGTGCGCCCGGTCACCGGGCCTGTCGGACTCCTGCCAGAGAACGCAGAGGGAGTGGCCCGTGATGACCCGTTCCGTGTGCAGGTCCCGCCGCATCCGCCGGAGCCTGCGGGCGACCGGTGCGGGGGCCGCCATGCTGCTCGCCCTGAGCGCCTGCTCGTCCTCCACCGGCTCGCGGGAGGAACCGGGCTCCGCCGGCTCCTCCGCGAAGGTCTCCGGCCAGGTCACCGTCTTCGCCGCAGCCTCGCTCAAGGAGAGCTTCACGGCGCTCGGCGAGAAGTTCGAGAAGGAGCACCCGGGCACCGAGGTCACCTTCAACTTCGGCGGCAGCGACTCCCTCGCCGCGGGCATCACCAGCGGTGCCCCGGCGGACGTCTTCGCCTCCGCCAGCCCGAAGACGATGGCCGCCGTCACCGACGCCGGTGCCACGGCGGGCGAACCATCCGTCTTCGTCCGCAACCAGCTGGAGATCGCCACCCTGCCGGGCAACCCCGAGGGGGTCTCCTCCCTGAAGGACCTCACCGCGTCCGGCCTCAAGGTCGTGCTGTGCGACGAGACCGTGCCATGCGGCGCCGCGGCACGCAAGGCACTCGAAGCCGGCGGCCTGGAACTCACCCCGGTCTCCTACGAGCAGGACGTCAAGGCCGCCCTGACCAAGGTGGAGCTGAAGGAGGCCGACGCCGCCCTCGTCTACCGGACCGACGTGCAGGCCGCCGGTGACAAGGTGACGGGCGTGGACTTCCGCGAGGCCGCCGAGGCCGTCAACGACTACCCGATCGCCGTCCTCGAGGACGCGCCCAACGCCGGCGCGGCGAAGGCCTTCGTCGCGCTGGTGAAATCCGCCGCGGGGCAGCGCGTACTGACGGACTCCGGGTTCCGCACGCCATGAGGAAGTCCGGCCCCGCCAGGACCGGCGGCCGCATGGTTCCGGTCCCCTTGCTGGTCCCCGCCCTCGCCGGCCTGGCGTTCCTGCTGCTGCCCCTGCTCGCCCTGCTGGCACGGGCACCCTGGCGCAGCCTCCCGGACCAGCTGACCAGCCCCGAGGTGTGGGAGGCCCTGCGGCTGTCACTGCTGTGCGCCACGTCGGCCACCGCGCTGAGCCTGGTCGTCGGTGTGCCGCTGGCCTGGCTGCTGGCCCGCACGGACTTCCCCGGCCGCGGCCTCGTCCGCGCGCTGGTGACGCTGCCGCTCGTACTCCCTCCGGTGGTGGGCGGCGTGGCACTCCTGCTGGCGTTCGGGCGCAACGGCGTCATCGGGCAGTGGCTGGACGCGTGGTTCGGACTCACGCTGCCGTTCACGACGACGGGCGTCATCCTCGCGGAGACGTTCGTGGCCATGCCGTTCCTGGTCATCAGCGTGGAGGGCACCCTGCGCGCCGCCGACCCGCGCTTCGAGGAGGCCGCCACCACGTTGGGGGCCTCCCGCTTCACCGCGTTCCGCCGGGTCACGCTGCCGCTGATCGCGCCGGGCATCGCGGCGGGCGCCGTCCTGGCGTGGGCGCGGGCGCTGGGTGAGTTCGGGGCGACGATCACGTTCGCGGGCAACTTCCCGGGACAGACCCAGACCATGCCCCTGGCGGTCTATCTCGCCCTTCAGAACGACCCGGCGGCGGCGATCGCCCTCAGCCTGGTGCTGCTGGCCGTCTCCATCGCCGTACTGGCCGGTCTCCGGGACCGCTGGATGAGGGCATCGTGACGGGCCGGACGAGGCCACCGCGACCAGTCACACGAAGGTTGGCCGAAGGCGCCACGACCAACCAGGCAAGGCCACCGCGACCAGTCACACGAAGGTCGGACGAGGGCATCGTGACGGGCCGGACGAGGCGTCCGGCCCAGTGGACGAGGACGACATGACCGACACCGACGAACCGACCGCGGCCACGGACCCCACCGGCGGCCACGCGCCCGGCGGCGGCCTCGACGCGCGGCTCGTCGTGGACCGCGGCGCCTTCCGACTGGACGTCGCGCTGACCGCCGCCCCCGGCGACGTCGTCGCCCTCCTCGGCCCCAACGGCGCCGGAAAGACCACCGCCCTGCGCGCGCTCGCCGGCCTGGAACCGCTGACGGACGGCCGTCTGCGCCTCGACGGCACCGCGCTGGACCGGATACCGCCCGAGTCCCGCCCGGTCGGCGTCGTCTTCCAGGACTACCTGCTCTTCCCGCACCTGACCGCGCTCGACAACGTGGCCTTCGGGCCGCGCTGCCGGGGCGCGAGCAAGGCGGTGGCCCGGGCCCGGGCCACCGCGTGGCTGGACCGCATGGGGCTCGCCGACCACGCCGGCGCCAAGCCGCGCCGGCTCTCCGGCGGCCAGGCCCAGCGCGTCGCCCTCGCCCGCGCGCTGGCCACCAACCCCCGGCTGCTCCTGCTGGACGAGCCCCTCGCCGCACTCGACGCCCGCACGCGGCTGGAGGTCCGGGCCCAGCTCCGCCGTCACCTGGCCGAGTTCGAGGCCGTGGCCGTACTGGTCACGCACGACCCGCTGGACGCCATGGTGCTGGCCGACCGGCTGGTGGTGGTCGAGAACGGCAGGGTCGTCCAGGAGGGCGGGCCCGCCGACATCGCCCGCCGGCCGCGTACGGACTACATCGCGCAGCTGGTCGGCCTCAACCTCTACCGCGGCCGGGCAGACGGCCACACCGTGCGGCTCGACACCGGTCCCGCCATCACCACCACCGAGGACCTGTCCGGTCCGGTCTTCGTGGCGTTCCCGCCGGGCGCCGTGACCCTGTACGGGGAACGCCCCGCCGGCTCCAGCGCCCGCAACCTGTGGCACTGCGAGGTCGCGGGCCTGGAGACCCACGGCGACCAGATCCGCGTGGACCTCACCGGCGAACTCCCGCTCGCCGCCGACCTCACCACGGTCGCGGCGGCCGAGCTGGGCCTGCACCCGGGCGCACCGGTGTGGGCGACGGTCAAGGCGACGCAGACCCACGCATACCCGGCATGACACCATCCGCGGGCTACGGTGCCCCCATGAGCCTGAGCATCCGCAACCAGCTCCCCGGCACCGTCACCGCCGTCACCCCGGGCGAGGCAATGGCGACGGTCAGGGTCCGCCTCTCCGGCGGCCAGGACCTCACCGCGGCGATCACCAGGGACGCGGCCGAAGACCTGTCCCTCGCCGCCGGTAGCGCCGTCCGCGCCCTGGTGAAGTCGACCGAGGTCTCCCTGGCCACCGCGCGCGTCCAGGGGCTGTCCATCCGCAACCAGTTGCCCGGTACGGTCACCGCCCTCGCCGCCGGCGACGCGATGGCCTCCGTCAGGGTCGCCGTCGAGGGCGCCGAGCTGACCGCCGCGATCACCCGGGAGGCCGCCGACGACCTCGGGCTGTCCGTCGGCGTCCCCGTCGTCGCGCTCGTCAAGTCGACCGAGGTGTCACTCGCGACCGCCTGACCCGATGCCGGAGAGGGCGCACGGCACGACCCGGCACGACGGCACGACGGCACGACGGCACGACGGCACGACGGCACGACAAGAGGCTCCGTACGGCCCCTGGGGGCGCGCGCGAAGCCTCTCGTCGTATACGGGGCTCAGTCCTCGTAGGCGTCCAGCGGCGGGCAGGAGCAGACGAGGTTCCGGTCACCGAAGGCCTGGTCGACGCGGCGCACCGGCGGCCAGTACTTGTCGGCGGCGGACACCCCGGCCGGGAACACGGCCTCCTCGCGCGAGTACGCGTGGTCCCAGTCGCCGGCCAGCGCACCGGCGGTGTGCGGCGCGCCCCGCAGGGGGTTGTCGTCGGCCGGCCAGGCGCCGGAGCCGACCTTCTCGATCTCCGCGCGGATGGCGATCATCGCGTCGCAGAACCGGTCCAGCTCGGCCAGGTCCTCGGACTCGGTCGGCTCGATCATCAGCGTGCCGGCCACCGGGAAGGACATCGTCGGCGCGTGGAAGCCGTAGTCGATCAGCCGCTTGGCGACGTCGTCGACGCTCACGCCGGTCGCCTTGGCCAGCGGGCGCAGGTCGATGATGCACTCGTGCGCGACCAGCCCGCCGGGGCCGTTGTACAGCACGGGGAAGTGCGGCTCCAGGCGCTTGGCGATGTAGTTGGCGGACAGCACGGCCACCTGTGTGGCGCGCTTGAGTCCCTCGCCGCCCATCAGCCGGACGTAGGACCACGAGATCGGCAGGATGCCGGCCGATCCCCACGGCGCCGCCGAGATCGGGCCGACGCCCGTCTGCGGACCGGCCGCGGGCTGCATCGGGTGGTTGGGCAGGTACGGCGCCAGGTGCGACCGTACGGCCACGGGGCCGACGCCGGGACCGCCGCCACCGTGCGGGATGCAGAAGGTCTTGTGCAGGTTCAGGTGCGAGACGTCGCCGCCGAAGTGGCCCGGCTTGGCGAGGCCGACCAGGGCGTTGAGGTTGGCGCCGTCGACGTAGACCTGGCCGCCGGCGTCGTGCACCCGGGCGCAGATGTCGGCGACGTGCTCCTCGAAGACGCCGTGCGTGGAGGGGTAGGTGATCATCAGCACGGAGAGCTCGTCGCGGTGCTTCTCGATCTTGGCGCGCAGGTCGTCGACGTCGATCTCGCCGTCCTCGGCGGTCTTGACGACGACGACCTTCATGCCGGCCATGACGGCGCTCGCGGCGTTGGTGCCGTGGGCGGAGGACGGGATGAGGCAGACGGTGCGCTGGTCGTCGCCGTTGGCGCGGTGGTAGGCGCGCACGGCGAGGAGGCCGGCGAACTCGCCCTGCGACCCGGCGTTCGGCTGCAGCGAGACCTTGTCGTACCCGGTGACCTCGGCGAGCCGCTCCTCCAGCTCACGGATGAGGGTGAGGTAGCCCTGCGCCTGCTCGGCGGGCGCGAAGGGGTGCAGCTGCCCGAACTCGGACCAGGTGACCGGCTCCATCTCGGTGGTCGCGTTGAGCTTCATGGTGCAGGAGCCCAGCGGGATCATGCCGCGGTCCAGCGCGTAGTCCCGGTCGGCGAGGCGGCGCAGGTAGCGCAGCATCGCGGTCTCGGAGCGGTACTGGTGGAAGACGGGGTGGGTGAGGAAGTCGTCGGTGCGCAGCAGCGCTTCGGGCAGCGTCTCCTCGGTCGCCGCGTCCAGCGCCTCGATGTCGCCCTCGACGCCGAAGGCGTTCCACACGCCGCCGACCTGGGCACGCGTGGTGGTCTCGTCGCAGGCGAACGACAGGTGGTCGGAGTCGACGAGCCGCAGGTTGACGCCGTTCTCGCGAGCGGCGTGGACGACCTCGGCGGCCCGGCCGGGCACCCGGGCGGTGACGGTGTCGAAGTAGGCGCCGTGGACGATCTCGACGCCGCCGGCCGCGAGACCCGCGGCGGTGACCGTGGCGTACCGGTGGGTGCGCCGTGCGATGGCCCGCAGCCCCTCGGGCCCGTGGTACACGGCGTACATGCCGGCCATGACGGCGAGCAGCACCTGCGCGGTGCAGATGTTGCTGGTGGCCTTCTCACGGCGGATGTGCTGCTCGCGGGTCTGCAGGGCGAGGCGGTAGGCCTTGTTGCCGTCCGCGTCCACGGAGACACCCACCAGGCGGCCGGGCAGGCTGCGCGCGAACTTCTCGTGCACCGCCATGTAGCCGGCGTGCGGCCCGCCGAAGCCCATCGGCACGCCGAAGCGCTGCGTGGTGCCGATCGCGATGTCGGCGCCCAGCTCGCCGGGCGAGGTGAGCAGGGTGAGCGCGAGCAGATCGGCGGCGACGGTGACGAGGGCGCCGAGTTCGTGCGCCCGGTCGACGACCGGCCTGATGTCGCGGACGGCACCGGAGGCACCCGGGTACTGGATCAGGACGCCGTTGATCTCCCGCTCCGCGACCTCGGCGGGAATGCCCTCGCTCAGGTCGGCGACGACGACCTCGACGCCGGTCGGCTCCGCGCGGGTCTGTATCACGGCGATGGTCTGCGGCAGGGCGTCCGCGTCGACCAGGAAGAGGCCCTTCTTGTTCTTGCCCATGCGCCGGGAGAGTGCCATGGCCTCGGCGGCCGCGGTGCCCTCGTCGAGCAGCGAGGCGCCGGAGGTCGGCAGACCGGTGAGCTCGGCGACCATCGTCTGGAAGTTCAGCAGGGCCTCGAGACGGCCCTGGGAGATCTCCGGCTGGTACGGCGTGTAGGCGGTGTACCAGGCCGGGTTCTCCATGACGTTGCGCAGGATCACCGGCGGGGTGAAGGTGCCGTAGTAGCCGAGGCCGATCATGGAGTCGAGGACCTGGTTGCGGTCGGCGAGCGAGCGCAGCTCGGCCAGCACCTCGGCCTCGGATCGCGCGCCGGGCAGGTCGAGCGCGTCGGCGTTCTTGATCACATCCGGCACCGCGGCGGCCGTCAGCTCGTCGAGCGAACCGTAACCGACCTGCGCGAGCATCTTGGCCCGTGCCTCGTGGTCGGGGCCGATGTGGCGCTGCTCGAAAGGCATTGCCTGTTCGAGCTCGGAGAGCGGAGTGCGATGGGTGGTCATTGCGGAGGCCTCCTGGTCTGACGACCTTCGAGGGGCACCACGGCGCGGGTACCCGTACGGCCTCCCCCTCTGTCATCTCGACCTGAGAGCTTCACCGGGCGGGCCCGAAGGCTCTCCCGGCTTTCACCGTCGGTGAGAGCGGAAGCCGTCGACACCCGCCCTGCTTTCCAGAGTGACCTCGTCCGTGCGGTACGTGAGCCTGAGAGATTCCGGGGAGGATTTGCTCCTTCGGCGCCTCCGGTGGTGTCCGGAGGACTCTCCCGCGCGGGGTCAGCAGCCGTTTGCCAGGGTACCAGCGAGGTCGCCGACGGACCTCGAGTGGCCGACCGGCCCTATGTGCTCTTTTGTAGTACTACGGATGATTTCGGCGGCTGGTTGGTCGGCTGGTGCGCGACCCCAGTGCGATCAAGTGGAGGGCCTCGTGCGTACCGACATCGACCCGCGCAACCTGATCGGCCGAAAAGCGTTCGACCGCAACGGCACCCGGATCGGCACCGTCGACGAGGTCTATCTCGACGACGCCACCGGCGACCCCGAATGGGCGGCCATACGCACCGGGCTGTTCAGCCGGGACGCCTTCGTGCCCCTGGAGCCGAGCGAGCTGGTCGACGGCACCTTGCGCGTGCCCTTCGACCGGGCCTTGATCAAGGAGGCTCCCGACTTCGGTGTCGGCCGCCACCTCTCGCCGGAACAGGAACTCCAGCTCTACCACCACTACGGCCTCGACGTGGCCGCTCCTCCCCCGGCCCCCGACCACGACTTCGGCAAACTGGCGGGCCAGGGCAAGGAGGAGAGCTGACGGCCTGGGCGGCGCTCTCGTCGGTGCCCTCCTTCCCGCCCGCGCGTCCCGGATGCGGCGGACCCCGCTCGGCCGGCCTCGCCGATCAGGCGCCACCGGCCTCCGGCGCCCCTGTACGCCGGACGACGCCCTGACCGGGGGCCGCATGCTCCCGCCCTGCCGGGCCGGCCCCCGCATGGGGCCCCGTGCCGTTCCCCATGCCGATCCCCATGCCGGTGTCCATGCCCGTCTCCATACCGATCCCCGTTTCGATTCCCACTCCGACCCCCATGCCGGTCTCCGCGTCGGGCTTGGTGCCGGTCTCCGCGTCAGGCCCCGTACCGTGGCCCGGGCCGGCCTCCGGGCCGAGGCCCGTGTCGATGCCCGTGTCGATGCCCGTGTCGAGGCCCCGGTCGGCCCCGGCGGTCGCGGGCCCGGTGTCCCCAGGTCTTCGCGGCACGGGCGGCGGGACCAGCGGCAGCGGATCCGCCGGTGTCAGATCCGGGTCGTCCACCGGGAAGGTCCGCACCCGGCCGGTCTCCGAGTACGGCGTCTCGAACCGCACGGTGACCCGCCCCAGCCCGCTGCCCTGCACCCACCCGTGTCCGTACTCCGCGTGCCGCACGTCGTGACCCGACGGCCAGCGGCGCTCGACGGGGACCGGCCGGTCCTCGGGAACGGGCTCGGCGTCGGGCTCCTCGGTGACTTCGTCGGCGCGGTCCCCCGCCGCCTGCGCGAACAGGTCCTCCTGCGTGTAGTCGGCGAGCCCGCTGACGCCGACCCCGAGCAGCCGCACGCCCCCGGTGGTGTCCACGGAGTCCAGCAGCCGGGCCGCGGCCTCCCGCACCACCGCCGGGTCGTCCGTGGGCCCGCGCAGCGTCTCGGAGCGGGTCAGCGTGGAGAAGTCGTACCGGCGCACCTTGAGCACGATGGTCCGCCCGGACAGCCCGGACCCGCGCAGCCGCCGCACGCACCGGTCGGCCAGCCGCCCGACCTCCACGCCGACCCGCACCCGGTCGTGGATGTCCACGTCGTAGGTGTCCTCGACGGACACCGACTTGGTCTCCCGCTCGGCCACCACGGGCCGCTCGTCGCGGGCCAGTGCCATGGCGTAGAGGGCGTGCCCGTGCGCCTTGCCCAGCAGCCGTACGAGCTCGTCCTCGCCCGCCTCGGCGATTTCCCCGACCGTGGTGATCCCGGCCCGCCGCAGGTGGTCTCCGGTGGCCGGCCCCACCCCGGGCAGCGTCCGCACGGTCATCGGCTCGAGCATGGCCCGCTCCGTCCCCGGCGGGATGAGGACCAGCCCGTCGGGTTTGGCCTGTTCCGAAGCGATCTTGGCGAGCATCTTGGAGGCGGCCAGTCCCACGGACCCGGCGACGCCGGTGACGGCGCGGATGTCCGCGCGGAGCCTCGCCCCGGCCAGCCGCGCCGATTCGGCGTCCCGGGCCGTCCCACCGGCCTCCAGGTCCACGAAGGCCTCGTCCAGGCTCAGCGGCTCCACCAGCGGTGACAGCTCGCGCAACAGCCGCATCACCTGCTCGCTGATCGACCGGTAGAGCTCGAAGCGCGGGACGAGGTACGCGGCGTTGGGTGCGAGCCGCCGCGCCTGGCCCATGGGCATCGCCGAGTGGACGCCGAAGACCCGCGCCTCGTAGGAGCAGGTGGCGACCACGCCGCGCGGCCCGAGCCCGCCCACGACGACCGCCTTCCCGCGCAGACTCGGCTTGGACGCCTGCTCCACCGAGGCGAAGAAGGCATCCATGTCGAGATGCAGGATCGTGGGCGCGGTTCTCACATCTCCGATGCTGCCCTACGCCACTGACAATGCCCCGCTCGCGCCGCTGTGGTGTTCAGGGCGCGTGTGCAGACCGCGGTTCAGCCCGCGTGTGTCAGACCGCCCGGTTGCGCCGCCGCGCCAGTTCGTCGGCCGGATTGTGCCCGACCAGGGTCTCCCCCGTGTCGATCCGTTCCCCGTGCAGCTGTGAGAGGGCGCTCTCCACGTCGCGCCAGACCACGCCGACGGCGATACCGAAGATGCCTTGCCCGCCCTGGAGCAGGGCGTGCACCTCGTCGGGCGAGGTGCACTCGTAGACCGTGGCTCCGTCACTCATCAGCGTCACGCGCTCCAGGTCACGGAAGTCGCGCTCCCTGAGGTGCTGGACGGCGGAGCGGATGTTCTGCAGCGACACCCCGGTGTCCAGGAAGCGCTTAACGATCTTCAACACGACCACGTCGCGGAAGCCGTACAGACGCTGCGTGCCGGATCCGTGCGCGGGTCTCACGCTGGGCTCGACCAGAGCCGTACGGGCCCAGTAGTCGAGCTGCCGGTAGGTGATACCGGCGGCCGCGCAGGCCGTCGGCCCGCGGTAGCCGATCTGCTCGGACGCCATGGACGTAGCCCCTCCGCTGCTCGGCACGGCAGCCGGTCGCTGCGGAGCGGGGTCGGCCGCCCCGCCGTGCCGGGGATGCCCCCCGCCGGCGCGGAGCCGAGAGCTCGTGGGAGGGTACGGACCGCTTGCCCCGAGGCTCTGCCCGGGGCCACCCCCAGCCGTACCGTCGCCGCTGATTCTCACGCCGACCTCCGTCCTTGACCTGCCTCCTCGACGGTAGGCAGTCACCAAGGGTGCGTCAACGATCGCCACACTCGGCACGCCGAGTGATAATCACCCTACGAGTGGTTTCGCGTGCCCAACCGCGGGGAAAGGCTAGCCGAATGTGCCCGGAGGAGGGTCCGCGCGGCGCCTTGGAGGATCTTGCCCCGCGCGCCTCACTGATTGCTGGTCCCGAAGTCCTCCGGCGAGATCTGGTCGAGGAACTCGCGGAACTTCTCCACCTCGTCCTCCTGCTCGTCCGGGATGGCGATGCCTGCGTCGTCGAGCACCGTGTCGCTGCCGTAGATCGGCGTTCCGGTGCGCAGGGCCAGCGCTATGGCGTCGGACGGCCTGGCGCTCACCTCGACGCCGCTCGCGAAGACCAGCTCGGCGTAGAAGACCCCGTCACGCAGGTCCGTGATGCGTACTTCCGTGAGCTCCTGGCCGACGGCTTCCAGCACGTCCTTGAACAGGTCGTGGGTCAGCGGCCGTGCGGGAGCCATGCCCTGCTGGGCGAAGGCGATCGCCGTCGCCTCCCCCGGCCCGATCCAGATGGGGAGGTAGCGGTCGCCTCCCACCTCGCGCAGCAGCACGATCGGTTGGTTGGAGGGCATCTCGACCCGGACACCTACGACATCGAGCTCGTTCACACAGCAACCCTAGGCCGTGCCCGGGACATTTGGGTAGTCGGGCCGGGGCCGGGTGGACGTTCCGGGTCCGCGAACGCGCCCGTTTCAGGGCAGCCGTACCCCGAGGGCGGTCTGCACGAGCGCCGCGTGCAGCTTCACCGCCAGCCCCGCCAGTTCCTTGGCACGGGCTTCCGCGTGGGCCCTGGTCTGGGGGTTGCGGTGGCGCTTCAGAGGGGCCACCACCTGGTCCACGAGCCCGGCCTCCCGGTCCGCGGCGGCCTTCATCACCCGCAGGTGCCGCGGTTCGATGCCGAACCGTCCCAGCTCCACCACCAGTGACGCCACGGTGACCGCCTCGGCGTCATAGGCCCCGTCGGGCAGCGGAGTGAGGAGCCCGTAGGACTCCCACTCCTTCAGCTCCTGCTCGCCGACGCCCGCCGCGGCGAGCAGCTCGTCCCGCCCGATCCGGGCCACCGTGGGCCCCTCGGCGAGGTCCGGGAAGGTCTCCCCGTCCCGTTGCCGGCCCAGCGTCGGCAACGGCACGGCCTCGCCGCGTTCCATCGCGTCCAGGTGCTCGCGGATCACCTTGAGCGGCAGGTAGTGGTCCCGCTGCATGCGCAGCACCTGGCCGAGACGCTCGACGTCGTGCGCGCTGAACTTGCGGTACCCGGCCGGGGTCCGCCGCGGCTCGACGAGGCCTTCCGACTCCAGAAAGCGGATCTTGGAGATGGTGACGTCGGGGAACTCGTCACGCAGCGCGTTCAGCACGGCGCCGATGCTCATCAGCCCACTGTCCGTGGCGACGGCGCCGTGCCCGGCACCGTCGCTCGGTGTTTGAAGCATGGACCTTCCCTGAGGTACCTGTACCCCGGGCGGGTGCCCGGGGGCGGGTCAGTAACCCCGCTGGCTCGCGTAGAAGACCAGTCGGTACTTGCCGATCTGCACCTCGTCACCGTTCGACAGGGCGACCTGGTCGATGCGCTCGCGGTTGACGTAGGTGCCGTTCAGGCTGCCGACGTCGGCAACCGTGAACGAGCCGTCGGGACTGCGGCGGAACTCCACGTGCCGACGCGAGACCGTCACGTCGTCCAGGAAGATGTCACTCTGCGGATGACGTCCGGCGGTGGTCAGCTCACCGTCCAGCAGGAAGCGGCTGCCGGAGTTGGGACCGCGGCGCACGACCAGGAGCGCGGAGCCGAGCGGCAGCGCGTCGACGGCCGCCTGCGCCTCGGGAGAGAGCGCCGGCATCGCCGTCTGGCCGGTGACCTCGGCGTCGTACGCCTCCAGGCCGGAGATGGAGATCGTGGAGGTCGTCTCGGACGCACGCTCCGGAACCGCCCCGGCACGCAGCGGCGCGCCGCAGTTGGAGCAGAAGCGACTGTTCTCCGCGTTGCGGTTACCGCACCTCGTACACACCAGGGCCGACATGGACGGATCCTCCTGCCGCGGCTGCCCCGACGGGGCGTTCGACGCGTACGGACCGGGGGCAAAACCTCCACCCGTACCTGAGGTCGACGGTTGCCCGAAACCTATGTCGCCGGACTGCGCAGGGTCAACAGACGCGCCCTGACCACCGGAAATGTCACCGCCCGGACCAGCCACCTGGTCCCGGAACATCGGGCGCCCGCCCTCCGCGTCAGGCTGTGCCCGATGGCGAGCGGTCGCGTTCTCGCGCCCCTCTCGCGCACTCTTGCCGAACAACTTCGCAAACAACTTCACGGGCGATTCCCCTTGACCGAAACAGACCCGCCCGTGGGGCAGGACGAACCCTGACTGACCGTACTGACCGACCCGGACACCTTCACAACGTCCGTCTCCACCAGACAGTTTCCACCACGCACCACCCAATCGGTGCGCCGACCCCCCGCAACCTCATGCCCTCGCCTGTCGTCCCCCATGCACCGCCGGTTCACTGGGAGGACGACCGAGCGTAGTCAGGCCGCTTCGCCGCTCGCAAGGCGTCCACAACGATCTTGCTCGACCGCTCAACAGTAACGGTGGCCTGTTCCTTCTCCAGAGTCTGCACCACGCCTCCAGGAATGTTGAGAGCCGGTTCGAGGTCCTGCGGCTTGCCGATGACCTGGAAACGATAGGGCGCGTTGATCTTGTTCCCGTCGACGCTCACGGTCTTGTCGGAGTCCGTGAGGTACGTGCCGGCGACCACCCGTACGCCGTTCACCTGGAGCGCCTCCGCGCCTGCCGCGCGCAGCTCCTGTATCGCGTCGAGCAGCATGTCCGCCTCGACCGCCCCCTTCGTGTCCTCGATCGTCACCGTGATGCCGGGCCCCTGCGCAGCCACGGTGCCCGCGAGAATGCCGAGTTGCCGCTCCTTCTCGAGCGTCTGCTTGCGGGCCTCTTCTGCCTGGTCGGAGCTGTTCTCCAGCTCGTCGCGCTGCTTTTCGAGGCCCTGCTTCTCGTCTTCAAGACGCTGAGTGCGGTCGTCCAGTTCATCGAGGATGCGGACCAGATCCTCCTGCCGGGCGCCGCGCAGCGCGCTGTCGCCCTCACTGTTCGAGGCCACCTGGACGGCAAGGCCGAATCCGAGGCCGAACAGGAGGAGGGCGACGATGAGTTGGGCCCGGGTGAGACGCGGCGGCCACAGCCCCTTGACGAGCCGCTGCCTGCCGGTCGGTCCGGGCACCGGCCCGGGCCGCCGCTCCGTCCGCTCCTCGCTCGGTGCGTCTCCGGCCGGTGTCTCCTCCGCCGGGGGCGCCGCCGAGGACGCCGCCGGCGGCACCTCGTCGGGCAGTTCCTTGCGCAGCCGGTCCGCGTTCCGCTCGTCGTGGTCGCTCATCGGCCTCACGCCCGGAAGACGTGGCGTCGGATCGCCGCGGCGTTGGAGAAGATCCGGATACCGAGCACGACCACGACACCGGTGGACAGCTGGGCCCCGACGCCCAACTTGTCGCCCAGGAACACGATCAGCGCGGCCACGACCACGTTCGACAGGAACGACACCACGAAGACCTTGTCGTCGAAGATGCCGTCGAGCATGGCCCGCAGACCGCCGAAGACGGCGTCGAGCGCCGCCACGACGGCGATCGGCAGATAAGGCTCGACGGCCGCCGGCACCTCGGGCCGGACCAAGAGGCCGGCCACGACTCCCACGACGAGGCCCAGTACGGCGATCACGATGTGCCCTTCTCGGTTATCGGCTGTGCTGTACGTACGATCACGCTCGTCGCGGCCGGCAGCTCGAGGTCGTCCGCGACGGAGATGGCGGTCCGGATGCCGTAGTTCTCCTGCAAGGCGTGCAGGTAGAGCCCGTCGGCACTGTCCTGGAACCTGGTGCTGAGCCGCTCGCCGTCCCCCACCGCGAGCACCGTGTACGGCGGCACCAGCGGCCTGTTGTCGACCAGTATCGCGTCACCGGCGGCCCTGATCGCGGACAGCGCCGTCAGCCGCTGTCCGTTGATGGAGACCGCCTCGGCCCCCGACTCCCACAGTCCGTTGACCACGCGCTGCATGTCCCGGTCCCGCACCCGGCCCGTGTCGGAGAACCCGGAGGTGCCACGCGGCTGCCCGTCACCGCCCGTGCCCGTGTCCTTGGCGTCGTTCACCACGAGCTTCACGCCCGGGCCGTGCACCTCGACCGCGCCCGACAGGATGCCCATCAGATCGGAGCGGCCACCCTCGCCGTTCTTCTCGAGGGCCTCGCGCTGCCGCGCGTGCACGTCGTCGCGCAGCTTGTCGACGCTCTCCTCGAGCCTGTCGGCCGCCGAGGTCTCCCCTTCGATGCGGTCGATGAGCTCTTCGCGCTCCTTGGCCACGGCGGGAGCCGCGACCCGCGCCTGGGCCGCGCCGACCGTCACGACCAGGGCGGCCAGCACGAGACCGGCGGCCAGTCCCAGCTTGGCGCGGAGGGTCTTGGGCATTCCACCGGTGCCGTCGGCCTTCTTCCGCGCGGCGGCCTCGGCGTATCCGTCGTCGAGGCTGTGGTCCATGACGTTGGTGAGCAAAGACATGGACGCGTCCGGGCGTGCGGGCCGCGTGAATGTGCTCCGAACGGGGGGTTGCTGCGGCATGCCGCACATCGTCGCACGCCACGGCCACTACCTCCGAACGGCCCCACCGGCGTGCCGGACAGGCCCCCTTGGGGACACTTGTCCGGCACGCACGCGTGCGGGTGTTCTAACGGCCCGCGCTGTCCACCACCGCGGACCACTCGTCGAGAAGCGCCTGCGCGGAGGCGTCGTCGGGGCCCTCGGCCCACAGATGCGTGACCGCCTCGGCCGGGTCGGGCAGCACCATCACCCAGCGCCCGTCGGTCTCCACCACGCGCACACCGTCCGTGGTGTCCACGAAGCGGTCTCCGGCCGCCTCGACGACCCGCCGCATCACCAAACCCTTGACCGCCCAGGGAGTGGCCAGATCACGCTTCAGGACGTGCGCACGCGGGATCCGCGCATCGATCTGGCTCAGCGTGAGCTGTGTCCGCGCCACCAGCCCGATCAGCCGCACGAAGGCCGCCGTACCGTCGTAGACACTGCTGAACTCCGGGACGATGAAGCCGCCCTTGCCGTCGCCACCGAAGATCGCGCCTTCCTCACCGCCGACCCGCGTCAGGTCGTCGGGAGAGGTGGTCGTCCACTCGACCTGGGTCCCGTGGTACGCGGCCACCTGCTCGGCGATCCGGGTCGTCGTCACCGGCAGCGCCACCCGCCCGCTGCGCCGCTCGGCCGCGATCAGGTCGAGCATCACCAGCAGCGCCCGGTCGTCCTCGATGATGCGGCCCTTCTCGTCGACGAGCGACAGCCGCTCCCCGACCGGGTCGAACCGCACACCGAACGCCGCCCGCGAGGACGCCACGATCTCCCCGAGGCGCACCAGCCCCGAGCGCCGTATGTCGGCCGACTCGGTCGGCCTGGACTCGTCGAGGCCGGGATTGATGGTGAGCGAGTCCACGCCCAGCTTCCCGAGGAGACTGGGCAGGACCAGCCCCGAGCTGCCGTTGGACGCGTCCACGACCACCTTGAGCCCGGATTCGGCGATCCCCGTGATGTCGATGTTGCGCAGCAGCGACCCGGTGTACGAGTCGAAGACGCTGGACGGGAAGTGCAGGTCCCCGATCTCTCCGGGGAACGCACGCCGGTACTCCTGCCGAGCGAACACCCGGTCCAGCTTCCGCTGGCTTCCCTGAGACAGGTCGGCGCCCTGTCCGTCGAAGAACATGATGTCCACGGAGTCCGGCACCCCGGGGGTGGTCCGGATCATGATCCCGCCGGCGCTGCCCCGCGCGGTCTGCTGCCGCGCCACGGGCAGCGGTACGTTCTCCAGGTCCCGTACGTCGATGGCGCTGGCCTGCAGGGCGGAGATCACCGCCCGCTTCAGCGCGCGTGCACCACGGGAGTGGTCGCGGGCCGTGGTGACGGTGGAACCCTTCTTCAACGTGGTCGCGTAGGCGCCGGCCAGCCGTACCGCCAGCTCCGGCGTGATCTCCACGTTCAGGATGCCGGACACTCCGCGAGCTCCGAAGAGATGCGCCTGGCCCCGGGACTCCCAGATGACCGAAGTGTTGACGAAGGCACCGGCCTCGATGGTCTTGAAGGGGTAGACCCGGACGTTGCCCTGGATGATCGATTCTTCACCGACCAGGCACTCGTCGCCGATGACCGCGCCGTCCTCGATCCGCGCGGCGCGCATGATGTCGGTGTTCTTGCCGACGACGCAGCCCCGCAGATTGCTGTGCGGTCCGACGTACACGTTGTCCGCCACGACGGCCTTGTGCAGGAAGGCACCGCTCTTGACGACGACGTTGGAGCCGACGACCGTGTGCTCCCGGATCTCGGCACCGGCCTCCACCTTGGCGTAGTCACCGATGTAGAGGGGCCCGCGGAGCACGGCGTCGGGATGCACCTCGGCGCCCTCGGCCACCCAGACGCCGGGCGAGATCTCGAAGCCGTCGATGTCGACGTCGACCTTGCGCTCCAGTACGTCCGCCTGGGCCTTCACATAGCTCTCGTGCGTGCCGACGTCCTCCCAGTAGCCCTCGGCGATGTAGCCGTAGACGGGCTTGCCTTCCTTCATCAGCTGCGGGAAGACATCGCCGGACCAGTCCACGGGCACGTCGGGATCGACGTAGTCGAACACCTCGGGCTCCATGACGTAGATACCCGTGTTCACGGTGTCCGAGAAGACCTGGCCCCAGGTCGGCTTCTCCAGGAAGCGCTCGACCTTGCCCTCTTCGTCGACGATCGTGATGCCGAATTCCAGCGGGTTGGGCACACGCGTCAGACAGACGGTGACGAGCGCGCCCTTTTCCTTGTGGAAATTGATCAGGTCGGTGAGGTCGAAGTCGGTCAGGGCATCGCCGGAAATAACGAGGAAGGCATCGTCCTTCAACGCCTCCTCGGCGTTCTTGACGCTCCCGGCGGTACCGAGTGGCTTCTCCTCATTGGCATAGGTGAGCTCCATTCCGAGCTCCTCGCCGTCACCGAAGTAGTTCTTGACCAGCGAGGCCAGGAACTGCACGGTAACGACGGTCTCGTTGAGCCCATGCCTTTTGAGCAGCCGCAGAACGTGCTCCATGATCGGCCGGTTGGCCACCGGCAGGAGCGGCTTGGGCATGCTCGAGGTCATGGGACGAAGGCGTGTGCCTTCGCCTCCAGCCATCACGACGGCCTTCATGTCGGAAGCGTCCTCCTCTAAGAGACGACGGATTGACCGACTTCCCCCGTCCAGCCTCCCGCACTTTTGCAGCGGGGGCCATCCGGCCGCTGGGGCCGGTCAATCGGCGAGTTCAATCGGCCATGGTGTCCGCACGGACCAAGCGGCGGACCTGCACCACGTAGAGAACACCTGCCCACCAGTACAGGGTTGTACCCCATCCGGCGAACGCCCATCCGAAAACAGCGGCCAGTGACGCGATCCACCCGCTCCCGTCACTGAGCAGAAGCAGCGGGAAGGCGTACATGAGGTTGAAGGTGGCGGCCTTCCCCAGGAAGTTCACCTGCGGCGGCGGATAGCCGTAGCGGCGCAGGATGCCCACCATCACGAGCAGGACGGCTTCTCGGGCCAGCAGTACAAGCGTCAACCAAAGCGGGAGAATCTCGCGCCAGGTGAGGCCCACCAGAGTGGACAGAATGTAAAGCCGGTCAGCCGCGGGGTCCAGGAGCCGGCCGAGGCGGCTGATCTGGTTCCAGCGCCGCGCGAGCTTCCCGTCCAGGTAGTCACTGACTCCGCTCAGGGCCAGCACCAACAGCGCCCAGCCGTCACTCTGCGGGCCGCCGAACTCCGGCCGGAGGATCAACCACAGGAAGAGCGGTACGCCGGCCAGGCGCGCCATGCTGAGGATGTTCGGGATGGTGAGGACCCGGTCGGTCTGCACGCGGGTCTCCTGGACCTCCACGCGGGGGCCTCCTGGGGGGAAACGAGCCAATGATGCTCACTGACCTTACCTCAACGCAAAAAAGCTCTGGCTCTCGGGCTGCATGCCCAAGAGCCAGAGCTCTAAAAGGAGTTCGGCGGCGTCCTACTCTCCCACAGGGTCCCCCCTGCAGTACCATCGGCGCTGTAAGGCTTAGCTTCCGGGTTCGAAATGTAACCGGGCGTTT
>NZ_JBVHVP010000004.1:0-29313 GCF_055564775.1 Streptomyces sp. NPDC028991
GATCAGGTCGGGGTATCAACATATCTGGCGTTGACTTTTGGCACGCTGTTGAGTTCTCAAGGAACGGACGCTTCCTTTGTACTCACCCGAGAGACTCTCTCAGGCTTTCCTCCGGGCGCTTCCCTTCGGTCTTGCGTTTCCGACTCTATCAGATCTTTCCGATCCGATTTCCTCGGTGCTTTCCAGGTTCCCGCTTTCGCGTTTCCCTTTCCGGCGGCTCCGACTCTATCAGATCCTTTCGGGCTCTGATTCCCCGTCAGAGGGGGTTGCCTTCCCGGCTGTTGGGCCGTTCCGACGTCTCAAACCTTAGCGGATCTTCTCGGCGATTCCCAATCGAGTCGATCGGACCGTCGAGCCCCATTCGGAATTGAATTCGGACATGCCGAAACCATTCCCACTGGGAGGTCGTGCTGGTGGTTTGGTTGCCGCTGGTGCGGCGGGAGGTGCTACCGCAGAACCGTTACGGCCCCGTGGCAACCCGAAGAACTCTACGGATCCCGTAGGGGGCTGTCAAGGAAGCCTGTCAAGATCTTTAATCGAGGTCGCTGAGCCGGCCGCCCGCGTCCGGCTGGGCGTGCTCCACCCTGCGCAGAAGGCGGGTGAGGACGTCGCCCAGTGCGGTCCGGTCGTCCGCGGAGAGATCCTGGAGCAGGTCCTCCTCGAAGACCGTGGCGAGGCGCATGGCCTCCAGCCACTTCTCGCGCCCCTCCGCCGTCAGCTCGACGATGACGCGGACCCTGTTGGTCTCGTCGCGGTCCCGGGTGACGAGCCCTTCTCCCACCATGCGGTCGATGCGGTGGGTCATCGCGGCAGGGGTCAGGCCGAGGCGCTTGGCGAGGTCTCCCGGGCCCAGCCGGTAGGGAGCGCCGGAGAGGACGAGCGCCTTCAGCACCTCCCAGTCGGTGTTGCTGATGCCGAGCTCGGCGGTCTGGCGGCCGTACGCGACGTTCATGCGGCGGTTGAGGCGGGACAGCGCCGAGACGATCTTCTCGACCTGCGGATCGAGGTCCTGGAACTCGCGCTGGTAGGCGGCGATCTGTTCTTCGAGTGGCGGCTCGCCGGCGCCGGAGGTGTCGCCCATGGCCGCAGTATGGCATGCGGCTCCTTTGCGTTGAAGTCCTTCGCTATGTACTCTTTAGTATCGAACTTTAGCTTCTAAGTCTTCATCTCTAAGGGATGGAGCATCGACCCAGAGAGGGTGAACGTGACCAGGGCAATGGGCGCAGCGATGCGCCGGATTCATGTGGGCAACGCACTCAGCGCGTTCGGGCTCGGCTTCACCGTCCCCTACCTGTACGTCTATGTGGCGCAGGTACGGGGACTCGGTTCTGTTACGGCGGGCCTCGTGCTCGCCGTCTTCGCCGTGGCCGCGTTGATCGTGCTGCCGTTCGCCGGGCGGGCCATCGTCCGGCGGGGCCCGCTGCCGGTACTGCTCGCCGCCCTGGTCACCGCCGCGCTCGGTGCGCTGTGCCTGGGACTGTCGGCCTCGGCGGCCACCGTGCTGGGGTCCGCCGCCGCGCTGGGTGCGGGGCAGGCCGTCATGCAGCCGGCGCTCGCGACGATGATCGTGGACTGCTCGCCGTCCGAGACGCGGTCGCGGGCGTTCGCGACGCAGTTCTTCCTGCAGAACCTGGGTCTCGGCGTCGGCGGGCTCATCGGCGGACATCTCGTCGACACGTCGAGCGCCGCCTCCTTCACACTGCTGTTCGCGATCGAGGCGGCGATGTTCCTGCTGCTGGTCGCGGTGATGGCGACGGTGCGCGCACCGCGCGCGCCGCGTATGGAGGGGGCGCCGGGGCGGTCCGCCGGTGGCAGCTGGAAGCAGCTGCTCGGCAACCGGGCCATGGTGCAACTGTGCGTACTCGGCTTCGTGCTGTTCTTCGCCTGCTACGGGCAGTTCGAGTCGGGGCTGAGCGCGTACGGCGTCGAGGCGGCCGGGATCTCCACGTCCGCACTGGGTACCGCGCTGGCGGCGAACACGCTGGTGATCGTGATCGCGCAGTTCGCGGTGCTGAGGTTCGTGGAGCGCCGGAAGCGGTCGCGCGTGATCGCCGCGGTGGGTCTGATCTGGGCCGTGGCGTGGGCCGTGGCCGGGTACGCCGGGCTGGGACACGGCAGCCAGACGATGGCGACGGCCGCGTTCATCTCGACGTACGCGCTGTTCGGACTGGGCGAGGCCCTGCTGTCGCCGACGGTGGCGCCGCTGGTGGCGGATCTGGCGCCGCCCGGGCTGGCCGGGCAGTACAACTCCGCCTTCGCCCTGGTGAAACAGCTCGCGCTGGCGATCGGGCCGGCGGTCGGCGGGCCGCTCGGGGCCTCGCTGCACACGCCGTACATCGTGGCGTTCCTGCTGTTCTCGCTGGGCATCACGGTGCTGGCGGTGCGGCTGGGGCGGCAGCTCACGGACGTACAGAACCAGCCGTCGCTCGCCAGGAGCCGGGTGGTCACGCAGAGCGGGGCACCGGCCGAGTCGGTGGCGGCCGCGGAGGCGTGAGCGAGCGGGGCAGTGACGGGTTCGCCCCGTCACGGTCCCGTCCGGGGTCCCTGGTCACGGCTTCGGCAGGATGAACTCGCACCAGACCGCCTTGCCGCCCCCGGGGGTGCGCCTGGACCCCCAGTTGGAGGCGATCGTCGCGACGATGGCGATGCCCCGGCCGGACTCGTCCCCGGGCTCGGCGCGGCGGCGTCTGGGCAGGTGGTCGTCGCCGTCGGTGACCTCGACGATCAGGCGCCGGTCGGTGCGTCGCAGGCGCAGCCGCATGGGGGGCGTGCCGTGCTGGAGGGAGTTGGCGACCAGTTCGCTGGTGGCCAGGACGCCCAGATCGTGCAGGTCGATGGGGAAGCGCCAGCTGGTCAGGACGCCGGAGGCGAAGGCACGCGCGCGTGGTGCCGCTTCCACGCCGCCGAGCAGTTCCAGGGCGGCGTTGCGGAAGCGCTCGGCCTCGGCGCCCTTGCGGGCGGGGTGCTGGAGGACCAGGACGGCCACGTCGTCGTCGTGGTCCGGGGTGACGCCCGCCGAGCGGACCAGGCGGTCGCAGATCACCTGGGGGGCGCCGGTGGCGCCGGACAGGGCGCGCTCCAGGGCGGCGATGCCGTCGTCCAGGTCTTCGTTGCGGCGTTCCACCAGGCCGTCGGTGTAGAGGACGGCCGTGGAGCCGGGGGTCAGGGCGATCGAGCCGGAGGAGTGCATCCAGCCGCCTGTGCCGAGCGGGGGGCCGGTGGGTTCGTCGGCGCGCTGGACGGTGCCGTTCTCGTCGCGGACCAGGATGGGCAGGTGCCCGGCGGACGCGTAGACCAACCGGCCCTCGTTCGGGTCGTGGATGGCGTAGACGCAGGTGGCGATCTGGTTGGCGTCGATCTCGGTGGCGAGGCCGTCGAGGAGCTGGAGCACCTCGTGCGGGGGCAGGTCGAGGCGGGCGTAGGCCCTGACCGCCGTACGGAGCTGACCCATGACCGCTGCCGCGCGGACGCCTCTGCCCATGACGTCGCCGATGACCAGGGCGGTGCGGCCGCCGCCGAGGGTGATCACGTCGTACCAGTCGCCGCCGACCGCGGCCTCGGTGCCGCCGGGGTGGTAGGTGGCGGCGACGCGCAGGTCGTCGGGCTCCTCCAGTTCCTGCGGGAGCAGGGAGCGCTGGAGGGTGACGGCGGTCTCGCGCTGGCGGCCCTCGCTCGCGCGCAGGCGGGCCGCGGCCTCGGCGTGGTCGGTGACGTCGGTCGCGAAGACGAGTACGCCACTGCCGCCGCTGCCGCTCTCGGTGACCGGGGTGCAGGTGAAGGTGTAGGAGCGGCCGTCGGTGGCCTTGCGGGATTTGAGGGTGCGTGGTCTGCCGCTGCGCTGGACCTGGTCCAGGAGCGGGAAGAGGCCGAGCTCGTCCAGTTCGGGGAGGGCCTCGCGGGCCCGTTTGCCCAGGTCACGCATGCCGAAGGCCGCGACGTAGGCGTCGTTGACGTAGGCGAGGCGGTGGTCGGGGCCGTGGATGAGGGCGACGAGGGCCGGGACGCGGTCGAGTACGTCGCGCACGGGGAGGTCGTCGACGGCGGGTACGGGCGGGGCCTCGTCGGTCAGCTGTTCGGCGCGGGCGGCGGGTACGGAGCCGTCGCTCCGCCGGTCCGGGGAGACCGTCGTGTCGGTCCGCGCTGCGGCGCGGCGCTGCGTTCCGGGGAGTCGGGCGCTCCAGCGCGTGAAGTTCACGAATCCTTGCCTCGTGTAGTTGTCGGCGGCCGGGCCGGGGCGGACCGGGAACGGCCGGGGCCGCGGGGACCGCGCGGGAGCGAGCGGCGGCGCGCCCGCGGTGGTGGACCAGTCTGGCAGGGTAGGTGCCGACCGGGCCGACATCCGTCAGACGCCGGACCGGCCGGGGGAGTTCCTGACTCCGGTCAGGACGACCCCTTCGGGTTGCGCGGAGGTTCCTGAGAAGGCTTTCCACCGGCCGCGAGTTCGAACTCCGCTCGCGGATGTTCGAGTGAACCCAGGGAGACGATCTCCCTTTTGAAGAGTCCGGCGAGGGCCCATTCGGCCAGTACGCGCGCCTTGCGGTTGACGGTGGGAACCCGGCTGAGGTGGTAGGCGCGGTGCATGAACCAGGCGGGGTAGCCCTTCAGCTTGCGCCCGTAGACGTGCGCGACGCCCTTGTGGAAGCCGAGGGAGGCGACGGAGCCGGCGTACTTGTACGCGTACCTGTCGAGGGGCTCGCCGCGCAGGGCGTGCGCGATGTTGTCGCCGAGGACCCTGGCCTGGCGGACGGCGTGCTGGGCGTTGGGTGCGCATTCCCGGCCCGGTTCCGGGGCGGTGACGTCGGGGACGGCGGCGGCGTCTCCCGCGGCCCACGCGTGCGCCGCGCCCTCGACGGACAGGTGGGGAGTACAGGTGAGCCGGCCGCGGCCGTCGAGGGGGAGGTCGGTGGCGGCGAGGACCGGGTGGGGTTTGACGCCGGCCGTCCAGACGACCGTACGGGTGGGGAAGCGGGCGCCGTCGCTGAGGACGGCGACGCGGTCCGTGCAGGACTCCAGGCGTGTCTCCAGGCGTACGTCGATGTTGCGGCGGCGCAGTTCGGTGACCGTGTAGCGGCCCAGTTCCTCGCCGACCTCGGGCAGGATGCGGCCCGAGGCTTCGACGAGGATCCACTTCATGTCGTCCGGTGTGACGTTGTGGTAGTACCGCGCGGCGTAGCGGGCCATGTCCTCGAGCTCGCCGAGTGCCTCCACGCCCGCGTAGCCGCCGCCGACGAAGACGAAGGTGAGGGCGGCGTCGCGGATGGCGGGGTCACGGGTGGAGGAGGCGATGTCCATCTGCTCGATGACGTGGTTGCGCAGGCCGATGGCCTCCTCGACGGTCTTGAAGCCGACCCCGTGGTCGGCGAGGCCGGGGACGGGCAGGGTGCGGGAGACCGAGCCGGGCGCGAGGACGAGTTCGTCGTACGTCAGCCGTCGGGCGTCCGCGCCCTCCTCCTCGGTGGCGAGGGTGGCGACGGTGGCGGTGCGCGCCGCGTGGTCGATGGACCGCGCCTCGCCGATGACGACGTGGCACTGGTCGAGGACACGGCGCAGCGGCACCACGACGTGCCGGGGCGAGATGGAGCCGGCCGCCGCCTCGGGGAGGAACGGCTGATACGTCATGTAGGGATCGGGGGTGACGACCGTGATCTCGGCTTCGCCCCGCCTCAGTTCGCCTCTGAGGTTCCGCTGCAGACGCAGAGCCGTGTACATCCCGACGTAGCCACCGCCGACAACGAGAATGCGCGCACGTTCCTTCACCATCCCATGACGCACCCGACGCTTGCGTTTGTCCACAGGCTCGTCAATTTGTGTGACCGGAGATCGGGACGGCGCGGGGCTGGCAGGATCGCCGTGGAGTGGGCTGGCCGCGCAGGTCAGTGGGGGTGGATGCGGGTTCGGAACGCGGCACATTCGGGGCGTATCCGGTCCGTACTCCGATCGGGGGGCGCTCCGTGCGGAACGTGCCCCTTCTGAATTGACTCCCGCTCAACTATGTTCTTTCCCACGGGGTGTAAGGGGATGTGCTCATCGGTCCGCGACGGACGGACCGCGGTACCGGGCCTGTTCCGCGCACTCCGGCTTTCGATGGCGGGGAGAGTCTCCGGGGGGAGACGTCATTACCGGGGGATTGTCATGCATGTTCAGGACTCTCATTGGTCGTCAGTGTCCGCTGTCGCGCCCCGTGGCGCGATGAGTGAGGGCGCGGGCGGCGCACGCGGTGACGGAGCTCGGACCGCGCCTCTGCGCGTGGACGCCCAGCGCAACCTGGAGCACGTGCTGCGTGCGGCGCGCGAGGTGTTCGGCGAGCTGGGGTACGGAGCGCCGATGGAGGACGTGGCGCGGCGCGCGCGGGTCGGTGTCGGCACCGTGTACCGGCGTTTTCCGAGCAAGGACGTCCTGGTGCGGCGGATAGCCGAGGAGGAGACGGCCCGGCTGACCGACCAGGCCCGGGCGGCGCTCGGGCAGGAGGACGAGCCGTGGTCGGCGCTGTCGCGTTTCCTGCGGACGTCGGTGGCCTCGGGCGCCGGGCGGCTGTTGCCGCCGCAGGTGCTGCGGGTCGGGGTGTCCGACGACGGTGACGGCGCCGCCGACGCCGGCGGCGCGGTAGCCGGTGAGCCGCGCGTGCCGCAGCAGCGGATACAGCCGGGCTCCGGCGAGCTGCGGCTGGTGTCCGAGGGGACCGCGTCGACGGGTACGTCGGCTGGTGGACCGGCGGTCGGGCCGGTTTCCGTCGAGGGAGACGACGGGGCGGCGGAGTTGCTGGACGTCGTGGGCCGGCTCGTGGAGCGGGCGCGGTCGGCGGGTGAGCTGCGGCCGGACGTGTCGGTGTCGGACGTGCTGCTGGTGATAGCCACGGCGGCGCCCTCGCTTCCGGACGCGGCACAGCAGGCGGCGGCCTCGGCCCGGCTGCTGGACATCCTGCTGGAGGGGCTGCGTTCCCGACCGGCGTGAGCCGACGCCGACGGTGCGTCTCGCGGGCGGACGGCGGCGGACGGGCCCAGGCGGGCACGGACGGGCCCAGGCGCGGGGGGATCCAGGCGCGGGAGGGATCCGGGCGCGGGAGGATCCAGGCGCGGGAGGATCCAGGCGCGGGAGGATCCAGGCGCGGGAGGATCCAGGCGCGGACGGGCCGGGGTACGGCATTCCGCGCGTCTCGCTCAACGCCTGTCGGGACGGGGCACCTTCTCCTTCCCCGAACGGCTGAGCGTTATCACCCCGTCGCGGCAAGTTGCCACGGACGAGTGATGGTCGTCCCTGGGCTGTCCTGACCAAAAGCCAATATGGCACGCTGACCCGGTGTTCGGGACTGGCTGGGCAGGTGGCGGGGGCTTTCCGCGATGAGCGTTGACGGGCGGGACGGGTCACTAGGTGACGGCGACACCGGACCCGGCGACCCGCCGCAGGTGCCCGGCCAGGGCGGGCCGGCCCAGACCCCGCGGGACGGCGTCCCGGCGCAGGGCAGTGTCCCGGCCGGGGGCGGCGTCCCGGCGCAGGGCAATATCCCGGCGGAGGGCGGCGTCCCGGCACAGGGCAGTGGCCCGGCACAGGGCAGTGTCCCGGCCGGGGGCGGCGTCCCGGCACAGGGCAGTGGCCCGGCGGAGGGCGGCGTCCCGGCACAGGGCAATATCCCGGCGGAGGGCGGCGTCCCGGCACAGCGTGAGCTCCACGAGGACAGTGTCCTGCCGCCGCCTCGCGAGCTGCACGAGGACGGCGACCTGCCCCCGCCCCGCGACCTTCACCACAGTGGCATCCTGCCGCCGCCCCGTGAACTGCCGTCGTCCGACGCGGAGCTGATCGAGCGGATGCGCTCGGGCGACGACGCGGCCTACGAGGAGCTGTACCGGCGCCACGCGGACGCGGTGCGCAGGTACGCGCGTACCTGCTGCCGCGACGCCCACACCGCGGACGACCTCACGGCCGAGGTCTTCGCCCGCATGCTCCAGGCGGTGCGCGGCGGCTCGGGCCCGGAGCACGCCGTGCGCGCCTACCTGCTCACCGCGGTCAGGCGCGTCGCCGCCGGCTGGACCCGGTCTGCCGGACGGGAGCAGCTGGTCGACGACTTCGCTGTGTTCGCCGCGCAGGCCGCGCACACCGCCAAGGCGCCGGACGACGACACCCTGGAACTGGGTGCCGAGGTCCGGGCCATGCACGAGGCCGAGCAGTCGATGGCCATGCGGGCCTTCCGTTCCCTGCCGGAGCGGTGGCAGGCCGTGCTGTGGCACACCGAGGTAGAGGACGAGTCGCCGAGTGAGGTGGCCATGCTCTTCGGGCTGGACGCCAACGGCACGCGCGTGCTCGCCAGCCGGGCCCGCGAGGGCCTGAAACAGGCCTACCTCCAGGCCCATGTCAGCGAGGCCCTCGCCACCGACGAGGAGTGCGCCCGCTACGCCGACCAACTCGGCACCTACGCGCGCGGCAGACTGCGCATCCGGGCCGAGCGGGGGCTGCGCAAGCACCTGGACGAGTGCGCCAGGTGCCGGCTGGCCGCCAGCCAGATCAAGGAGGTCGCGAGCGGGATTCCCGCCGTGGTGCCGGTCGCGGTCATCGGCTGGTTCGGCGCCGCCGGGTACGCCAAGGCGGCGGGGATCATCGCCGGAGGCGCGGGCGCCGGTGCCGCGGGCACGGCGGCGGCGGGCGGTGGCGCGTCCGGCGGTGCGGCGGCCTCCGAGGGGCTGGGCGCACCCGTGAAGGCCGGCATCGCGGCCGGTGTGGTGGCGGTGGCCGCGGCGGCGGCACTGGTCTTCGCGCTCGTCGGCGGCGACGCCCCGGCCGAACAGCCGCCGAAGGCGGCCCCTCCCCCCTCCTCACCGGTGGCGCAGCCCGCCCCGGACACCCCCACGCCGACCCCGACACCCCGCCCCCGCCCACCACTGGCCGCACCCGAGCCGTCCCCGCCCCCGACGCCCACCCCCACACCGTCCCCCACCCCCGAACCGACCCCCACACCGAAGCCGACCCCAACTCCAACCCCGACTCCCACCCCCACTCCCACTCCGTCCCCCACACCACCGCCCGCTCCGACCGTCTACCAGTGGAGCAAGCTGGCGTATGACGTGGGCGGCGACGGGACCGGACCCGAGATGAGGCTGGCCGGGAGCGGTTGGGTATGGCAGCGCTCCGCCCTGTCGATCGGCGGCGAGCGGTACGCGCACGGCGTCACGGTGCACGGACGCTCCTCCGTCACCATCGACCTCAACCGCTCCTGCTCGTCCTACGACGCGCTGGTGGGCGTGGACGACCTGACGCTGAAGCTCGGCAAGGTCCACTTCTCGGTGCACGCCGACGGCGTGCGGCTGTGGAGCTCCGGAATGGTCAAGGGCGGTGACCCGGCGTTGCCCGTCCACGTGGACATCGCGGGGCGCGAGACCGTACGGCTGGTGGTCGAGCCGCACGGTCACCTCGACTCGGTGGCGCTCGCGGACTGGGCTCAGTCGCGGTTCACCTGCGAGTAGGTCCTACGGAGCGCGGACGGACAGCCGCCTACGGCGGGAAGGGGACGTGTCGGTGTCACCCCGGCCCCCGCCCGACCCGCACAGGCCCCCGCCCGGCCCCCGCCCGACCCGCACAGGCCGCCGCAGGCACCCCGACGGACGGGGCCCCAGAAACCCGCCTCAGAAACCCCGGCGGACGGCCGCAGGCACCCCGACGCACGACCGCACCCACCACCTCCCCGAGGCACCACCACCCGAGGCACCACACCCCGCACCGCAACCCCGCACCGCCCCCGTCACCCCCGCCGCACAACCGCCCCCGCCCCACCCAGCGCCCCCCGCTGCGGCGCGATGCCCGCGGGTACCGCGCGCTGGCGGGCCGGGGTTCCCGTCCAGCAGGTGCCGCGGCGGGCCAGGAGGCGGCGGAGCCACAGCTCCAGGGAGATCAGGTCGGCCAGCCCGTCCAGCGGCAGCGCCTCGCCCGCGGCCGCCGCACGCACCGCCTTGCGTACGACCCGCGCCTCCACCAGCCCCGCCTCCGCGAGCAGCGGCGTGTCGAACAGTCCCAGCAGCGAGTCCGCGGCGACCCGCAGCCCCGTGCGCGCGGCGGAGGCCGCCAGCGCCTGCGTGGGCGCACCCCAGCCGCTCGGCAACTCGCTCACCCCCGCGCCCTCCAGCACCGTCCGCAGAATCGCCGCCCGCGCCCCCGGCTGCACCCGCAGCGCCTCCGGCAGCGCGCGGCACGCGCGGACGACCTGGTTGTCGAGGAACGGCGTGTGCAGCCGCTGGAAGCGGATCTCGGCGGCCTGTTCCAACACCCGCACGTCCGCGGCCTGCCGCGCCAGTGCCGCACGCGCGCGGAAGTCGCCCGGCCGCTGCCCCGGCCCCACTCCGGACCGCTGGGAGGACGTCTGAAGGCGAACCGATACTTCAGCGAGGGCCTCTCCGGTCAGCCACCGCGCCGCAGGCCCCGGTCCGGCCCAGGTCAGCACGGCGAGCGACGCCTCCGTGGCCCCACTGCCTTCCCCGGGCGTGTCGAAGCGCCGGCGCAGCAGCCGTTCGGCGAGCACTTCGAGCCCGCTGCGGTACGGGGTGCGCGCGAGCCGTCGCGCCGCGGCGTACACGCGCGCGGGGACCAGAACCGACCCGTCCGCCTTGGCCAGCGCGGCGACCGGCCGTACGAGATGGCGCCGTTTGCGGTCCATCAGCAGGTCGGCCAGCCGCGCCGGATGGGCGTCCAGCACCTGCCGCGCCCCGTACCCGGTGAAGTGGTCCGCGCTGCCGGCGGCCAGCCGCGCCCGGTGCCGTGCCGCCGCGACCAGAACGGAACCCGGTTCGTCCGTCAGCGGCCCGTCCAGCGCGGCGTACGGCAGTACGTCCTCGCCTCCGGTGACCACCACGTGGTGCAGCCGCGGGTTGGCCGCGAGGGCGCCCGCCCGCTCCAGTTCGGCCTCCTGCCCGCCGACGGTGAGGTCGTTGAAGGTGACGGCCAGCAGCCGCTCCCCCGCACCCGTGCCGTGCCCGAGCACGGTCCCGGGCATCCCAGGCAGCCCGGCGGCCAGCAGCGCCAGCGTCCCCGAGGCCGGTCCGCCGGACAGGTCGGCGCCGATTCCCGGAACCGGCATCCCGCGCGCGGCGCGCCGTTCCGCGGGGCCCATGCCGGGGACCGGGCCGGGGTCGATGCCGTCCCCGGGGACGTGCCGGGGCGCGGCGAGGCGCGTACGCACCGCCTCCACCAGGGCGTCCCGCACGCCGTCCACCGCCCGGTCGGGGTCGGCCGAGGGCGCCGCCACGGCGAGCGAGGCCACCGGTTCGTACCCGGCGATCTCACGTGCCCCGGCGCGCAGGATCAGCGCATGCCCCGGCGGAATGCGTTTCACGCCGTCGTACGGGGTGGAGTCGTCCAGCGCGGCCGGCACGTCGGGCGCGGCGAGCAGTGCGGCGAGATGCCCGAAGTCGAGGTTGGCCTCGACGAGGTCGGCCAGGGGCAGGGCGGCCGTCGCATACGCCGTGCCGCCTTCCCAAGGGGTGTGGAACACCGGCCGCACGCCCGCGAGATCGCCGCAGACGGTGATCCGCCGGCCCACCTGGACGACGGCCGTGTAGCTGCCGGGCCACGCCGTCAGGTGCCGAAGGGCTCCGCCGCGCGCGGCGAACAGGCCGACCCGCAGCTGCTCGTCGGTCGCGCCGCAGATGCCGAGGACGGCGATCCGGGTCTGTGGATCGGCCGTGACGACGCGCACCTCGTCGGGACGCCAGTCGCCGACCGCCCACAGGGGGTCGGGGTCGCCCCACAACGGCTGGGCGCCCACGGGCTGCACGGACTCGCCGTCGTAGCCGGTGGCACCGGCGGAGCCACCCGCCCCGGCGATCCCCGCTGCTCCCACGGCGGCGCTGCTCCACCCCACCAACCACCGCATCGACGCCTCCACAGGCTGGGGACAACCAGTGCACCGTACGAACTGGTCCCATGCTGCCATGAAGGGCGCGCCGCAGAGCATCGGCGGAGCCGCATGTGCTCCCGGGAGTGCGCCCCCGCGGAGACTCACGCGAGGATGTCAACCGCCTTTCCGCGCCTCGTCGGAGGGCGCCAAGGCGACTCGAATGCGCCCCCGCAACGCGCCCCTTGGCTACCCAACGCGCCCTCAACTCCCATGGTGAGGGCCGTAGTACCCCGAAATGACCGGGGGCGATTTTCAGCCAAATCGGCGTCACGCGGACACGTTCGAACACGCTGCGTACAGGCTTCGCGCACCGACCGGCGGCGCGCAGTCCGGGAGGCGAGGCACGCCTCCCGGACCGGTCCGCCGCCCGCGGGGATGTAGGCGGCGGTGTCCCCCAGCCCACTGGATCCAGTACAGCGGGCCGACCCACGCATCGCCCATGGAACCGCTCCCGCCGTGGCCGGAGAAGAGCGCACGGGCGGGCGCACGGCCACACACTGGGAGCACGTGGCAACAGACCGTGCGGAAGCCGCACTTGGGTACGGACCACAATCCCGCCATCCGGAACAATGCCTCTTAACGCATGGGATCCGGCGAACTACGCTGGGTTTACGAATGCCGCGTGGTTATGCCAGGGCGGCAGCCGTCTGTGTCGAGGGGTGGCGCATGTCCAGGGAGCAACGCGGGCCGAACGAAAAGCTCGGCGCCGTTCTCGCCCTCGCGGGAATCAGCAACGCAGGACTCGCCCGGCGCGTCAACGACCTCGGCGCCCAGCGCGGGTTGACGCTTCGCTACGACAAGACGTCGGTGGCGCGCTGGGTGTCGAAGGGCATGGTGCCGCAGGGTGCGGCGCCGCACCTCATCGCGGCCGCCATCGGGCAGAAGCTCGGCCGTCCGGTGCCGCTCCACGAGATCGGCCTGGCGGACGCGGATCCCGCCCCCGAAGTGGGCCTCGCCTTCCCCCGGGACGTCGGCCAGGCGGTCAGGTCGGCCACCGAGCTGTACCGTCTCGACCTCGCCGGCCGCCGGGCCGGCGGCGGCATCTGGCAGTCGCTGGCCGGCTCGTTCGCGGTGAGCGCGTACGCGACGCCCGCCTCTCGATGGCTGATAACCCCGGCCGACAGCTCGGTGGCGCGTGACGCGAGCCCGGCCGAGGGCACCGGCGCACCGCTCAAAGTCGGCCACAGCGATGTGCAGAAGCTGCGTGAGGCCGCCGAGGACGCGCGACGCTGGGACTCCAAGTACGGCGGCGGCGACTGGCGATCCTCCATGGTCCCCGAGTGCTTACGCGTCGAGGCGGCCCCGCTGCTCCTCGGCTCCTACTCCGACGAGGTCGGCCGCGCGCTGTTCGGCGCCTCGGCCGAGCTGACCCGCCTGGCCGGGTGGATGGCCTTCGACACCGGCCAGCAGGAGGCGGCCCAGCGCTACTACATCCAGGCCCTGCGCCTGGCCCGCGCGGCGGCCGACGTCCCCCTGGGCGGCTACGTACTCGCCTCCATGTCGCTCCAGGCCACCTACCGCGGCTTCGGCGACGAGGGCGTGGACCTCGCGCAGGCCGCCCTCGAACGCAACCGGGGCCTGGCCACGGCCCGCACCATGAGCTTCTTCCGCCTGGTCGAGGCCCGTGCCCACGCGCGCGCGAGTGACGCCCCGGCGGCCGGCGCGGCCCTGAAGGCCGCCGAGAGCTGGCTGGAGCGCGCCCGCCCCGGCGACAGCGACCCGACGTGGCTGGGTTTCTACTCCTACGACCGGTTCGCCGCCGACGCCGCCGAGTGCTACCGCGACCTGAAGGCACCACGCCAGGTCCGCCGCTTCACCGAGCAGGCCCTGTCGAAACCGACGGAGGAGTTCGTACGCTCGCACGGCCTCAGGCTCGTCGTCTCGGCGGTGGCCGAGCTGGAGTCGGGCAACCTGGACGCGGCCTGCGAGCAGGGCGTGCGGGCGGTCGAGGTGGCCGGCCGCATCTCCTCGGCCCGCACCACCGAGTACGTGAAGGACCTCCTCCACCGCCTGGAGCCGTACGGCGACGAACCGCGCGTGGTCGAGCTGCGCGAGCGCGCCCGGCCGCTCCTGGTGACCCCGGCCTGATCCACCGTCCCCTCCCGGGTTTGAGGGCATTGTCAGTGGCGCAGTGCACTATCGAAGCCGGGAGGTGGGCCGGGAGATGGAACGAGTGCGGACCGCGACCGCGCAGGGCGGCGCGCACGGCGTCGCGTACGACTGCGACGTGCTGGTGATCGGCGGCGGAATCGTCGGCCTGTCGACGGCGTACGCGATCACCCGCGCCGCGCCGGGCACCCGTGTGACGGTGCTGGAGAAGGAGCCGGGACCGGCCCGGCACCAGACGGGCCGCAACAGCGGCGTCATCCACAGCGGCGTCTACTACCGCCCGGGCTCGCTGAAGGCGCGCTACGCGGTGCGGGGCGCGGCGGAGATGGTCAAGTTCTGCGCCGAGTACGGCATCGCCCACGCCGTCACCGGCAAGCTGATCGTCGCCACCGACCGCTCCGAGCTGCCCCGGCTGCACGCCCTCGTGCAGCGCGGCCGGGAGAACGGCATACCGGTCCGCGAGCTGGGCGCGGCACAGATCCCGGAGTACGAACCGGAGGTGCGCGGCCTCGCCGCCATACACGTCGGCACGACCGGCGTCTGCGACTACGTCGCGGTGGCCCGGCAGCTGGCCCGGGCATCGGGCGCGGAGATCCGCTACGGCGCCGAGGTGCGGCACATCGACCGGCGCCCGGACCTCGGTGTCGCCGTGCGCACCCGCTCCGGGGACGTGCTCCGCGCCCGGGTCCTGGTCAACTGCGCCGGACTGCACTGCGACGGGATCGCCCGCATGACCGGGGACGACCCCGGCATGCGGATCGTCCCCTTCCGGGGCGAGTACTACGAGCTGGCGCGCCCGGAGCTGGTGCGGGGACTGGTGTATCCGGTGCCGGACCCGGCGTTCCCGTTCCTCGGGGTGCACCTGACCCGGGGCATCGACGGTGGCGTGCACGTCGGGCCCAACGCGGTGCCGGCGCTGGCCCGGGAGGGCTACGGCTGGGGTGTGGTGCGGCCCGGCGAGCTGGGCGGGACGCTGAGCTGGCCCGGTTCGTGGCGGATAGCCCGACGGCACTGGAGGTACGGGGCGGGCGAGCTGCGGCGGTCACTGTCGAAGAGGGCGTTCACCACCGCCGTGCGCCGGCTGCTGCCCGGGGTGGCGGAGGGGGACCTGGTGGCGGCGCCGGCGGGAGTGCGGGCGCAGGCGGTCCTGGCGGACGGGACGCTGGTGGACGACTTCCTGATCCGCGAGGGGGCGTGCGCGGTGCATGTTCTGAACGCGCCCTCGCCTGCCGCGACGGCGGCGCTGCCCATCGGGCGGGAGGTGGGGCGGAGGGCGCTGGTGATGTTGGGGGCGGTGCGTTGATCCGGGGCCGTCTTCGTTGACCGGCATGGACCCGGACCCGGAGAGACCGGCATGGGCCCGGAGAGACCAGCGCGGGCCCGGGCCCGGAGAGACCGGCATGGACCCGGACCCGGAGAGACCAGCGTGGGCCCGGACCCGGCATGGACCCGGGCCGTTCAGGCCCTGGGGAGGCACGGCTCCGCAGCTGGGGCCGGAGGCGGCTGCCCGCCGCCGCGAGGGGACGGGACGTGACTGCCCGCGGCCACGGGGACCGGTGGCCGTAAAATTGAGGCATTGTGTCTGACTTCCACCACGCCCCCGAAGCCCCCCAGCCCGCCGCACCGCACACCGGGGTGCCCATCCGGCACACCCGGGCCAAGGGTGAGCCCCGTTTTCCCGACGGGCCGAAGGCCGATCCCGCCGGATCGCACTTCGAGCGACGGATCAGGAGTTTCCAGCCCCGGCGGAGCCGGGTGACCGCCGGGCAGGCGGACGCGCTGCAGCGGCTGTGGCCCGTGTGGGGCCTGGACATCGACGGTCAGCGGGTCGTCGGCCTCGACGAACTGTTCGGGAACGCCCGCCCCGTCGTCCTGGAGGTCGGCTTCGGCATGGGCGAGGCCACCGCCCGGATGGCCGCCGCCGACCCGGACACCAACATCCTCGCCGTGGACGTCCACACCCCCGGCCAGGGCAACCTGCTGGGTCTCGCGGAGCGGAACGACCTGTCCAACATCCGGGTGGCCAACGGCGACGCGATCATCCTCCTGCGCGAGATGCTCGCCCCCGGCTCCCTCGCCGGCCTGCGCGTCTACTTCCCCGACCCCTGGCCCAAGAAGCGGCACCACAAGCGCCGCCTGATCCAGCCGGAGTTCCTGAGCCTGGCCGCGACCCGCCTCGCGCCGGGGGCCCTCGTGCACTGCGCCACCGACTGGGAGCCGTACGCGGAGCAGATGCTCGAGGTCCTCACCGCGCACCCCGACTTCGAGAACACCGAGCCGGGCGGCGGGTTCGCGCCACGCCCCGCCCACCGGCCGCTGACCCGTTTCGAGGGCCAGGGACTGGACAAGGGTCATGTGGTGAACGACTTGCTCTTCCGCCGCGTACAGCAGGCCGTACCGCACCGCGATCAGCATCGCGATCAGCATCGCGACCAGCACAAGGAGCTGCCCCCCACCGGTTAGGGTCCATGCCGTGGCCACCTGTCCCCCGTATCCGACGCGTCCACCGACGCGGACGCGTACGCATCCGCACTGGTGGCAGCGCACCTGGGTGCGTTACGGCGCGCTGATCACCCTGCTCGCGCTCTCCGGTCTGGTGATCCTGGCCCTGGTGCGCGAACAGACCGGCACGCAGGGGTTCCTGGTGGGGCTCGGCCTCGCGGTCCTGCCCGTGCCGCTGCTCATCACCGCGTTCCGCTGGCTGGACCGGGTCGAGCCCGGACCCTGGCGGAACCTGCTGTTCTGCTTCGCCTGGGGCGCCTGCGCGGCGGCGCTGATCGCGATCGTCGCCAACAGCTTCGCGACGAGATGGATAGCGACGGCCACCGCCGACCCGGCCGGCGCGGACACCCTGGGCGCCACGGTCATAGCCCCGGTGGTCGAGGAGTCCGCGAAGGCCGCCGCCGTCCTGCTGGTCTTCCTCTTCCGCAGGCGGGACTTCACCGGCATCGTCGACGGCATCGTCATAGCGGGCGTCACCGCCACCGGCTTCGCCTTCACCGAGAACATCCTCTACCTGGGCAACGCCTTCGGCACCGACCAGCTCACCGGCGGCAGCGGCATCGCCTCCGTCACCGCGGCGACCTTCTTCGTCCGCATCGTGATGTCGCCGTTCGCCCACCCGCTCTTCACCGTGCTCACCGGCATCGGCTTCGGCATCGCCGCACTCTCCACGGGCCGCCACCGCCTGCGCCGCGCCCTGCTCCCGCCGGCCGGCCTGCTGCTGGCGATGGGCATGCACGCGCTGTGGAACGGCTCGGCCACGTTCGGCGAGTACGGCTTCCTCGCCGTGTACGGGGCGTTCATGGTGCCCTCCTTCGGCCTGCTGACCTGGCTGGCGATCTGGACCCGGCAGCGCGAACTGGGCGCCGTACGCGACGCGCTCCCCGTGTACGTCGTGGCCGGGTGGCTGACGCCGACGGAGTCTTACGCGCTCGGCTCGATGCGCGCCCGCCGGATCGCCCGTCAGCACGCCCGCCGGCACGCCGGGAAGGAGGTGGCCCGGACGGTGGCGCGGTACGAGGCGTACGCGACCTCGCTGGCGTTCCTGCGGCAGCGCGGGCTGAGGGGCGGGGCGGGCGCCGACTACGCCGTACGGGAACGGGAACTGCTGGACGCCCTGTGGCACCGACGCGACGTGGCGCGCCCGGCACTGGACTACGCGGCCCGGGCCACGGCACCGCCCGTACCGGTGGCCGTACCACCCTGGGGACATCCGCACGGACCGTTCCCGCACGGGCCGTTCCCGCACGGGGCGCTTCCGCACGGGGCCCTCCCACCCGGGCCGTTCCCGCACGGACCGTACGGCCCCGGCCGGCCGACGTCGGCCCCGACGCCGTACCCCGCGCCGACAACCTACGCCCCGTACAGCCCGTACGCGCCGTACGCCCCGCCCCGTCCCTACCGGCCGTAGACCCGCAGCCGTACGGTCTCAGGCCGACGCCTCGGTAAGCCTCCCGACCTCGCCCTGCGTCAGGCTCAGCTCCGCCACGCCCAGCAGCGCCGGCAACTGCTCCACCGTGCGCGCGGACGCGATCGGCGCGGCCACCGTCGGCTGCGCGGCCAGCCAGGCCAGGGCGACCGTGGCGACGGGGGCGTCGTGGGCCCCGGCGATCTCGTCCAGGGCGGCGAGGACCCGTCGGCCGCGTTCGGTCCCGAGGTGCTTCGCGGCTCCGCCCGCCCGCGGGCTGTCGACCGCCGCACCGGTCCGGTACTTGCCGGTGAGGAAGCCGGACGCGAGGGCGTAGTACGGCACGGCGGCCAGGCCCGCGCGCTCCGCGAGCTCGCGGAGCTCACCCTCGTACGTCTCGCGCGAGACCAGGTTGTAGTGCGGCTGGAGGGCCACGTACCGGGCGAGGCCCTCTCGGTCGGAGAACTCCAGGGACGCCGCGAGCCGCTCGGCGGAGATGTTGGAGGCGGCGATGTGCCGGACCTTGCCCGCCTTCACCAGCTCGTCGAGCGCGCCGATGATCTCCTCCACCGGCACCTCGGGCTTGTCGAAGTGGGTGTAGTAGAGGTCGATGTGGTCCGTGCCCAGGCGGCGCAGCGAGGCGTCGGCGGCGGACTTGATGTTCGCGGCCGTCAGTCCCGGGTACTCGGGGTGCTGGCTGACCTTGGTGGCGAGGACGACGTCGCCTCGGCTGCCTCGGGAGGCGAGCCACTTGCCGATGAGGGTCTCGGACTCCCCGCCGCTGTTGCCGTCGACCCACGCGGAGTAGGAGTCGGCGGTGTCGAGGAAATTGCCGCCCGCGGCCGTGTAGGCGTCGAGGACGGCGAAGGAGGTGTCCTGGTCGGCGGTCCAGCCGAAGACGTTGCCGCCGAGGGCGAGCGGGAAGACCTCCAGGTCGGAGGAGCCGAGTTTGCGCAGAGAAGTCATGTCCTGCGTCAACGACCGTACTGGACGGGGCGATTCCGGAAACGGGGCAAAGTTCCCGCAAACCGCCCATCGCGCACCGGCAGCCCTGACGTCGGGGGGACGCCGTCAGGACCGCCGGGGATCAGCGGAGACGGGCAGCGCGCGAGGCGGGAATCGGGGGTGAGGCGGGAATCAGGGGGTGAGGCCCTTGCTCTGCAGCCACGCCATCGGGTCGATACCGCCACCGCCGGCCGTGTGGACCTCCATGTGGAGGTGGGCGCCGGTGACGTTGCCGGTGGCGCCGACACGGCCGATGACGTCACCGGTGGTGACCTTCTGGCCGACGCTGACGCTGATGGAGGACTGGTGGGCGTACCAGACCTCGGTGCCGTCGTCGAGGGTGAGCACGGTCTTGTATCCGTACGACCCGTCCCAGCCGGCCGACGTGATCGTGCCGCTGTGCACCGCCTTGAGCAGCGTGCCCGTGGGGGCGGCGAAGTCGAGGCCGGTGTGGTGGCCGGAGGACCAGTAGGCGCCGGCCTGGCCGAAGGTGGAGGAGATCGTGTACGAGGAGGTCGGCAGCGTGTACTGCTTGGCCAGCTGCGCGAGCCGCTCGGCCTCGGCCTTCTTCGCGGCCTCCTCCTCCGCCTTCTTCTTGGCGGCGGCGGCCTTGGCCTCGGCCTCCTTCTCCGCCTTGGCGGCGGCTTCCGCTGCCTTCTTCTCGGCGGCGGCCGCGGCTTCGGCGGCGGCCTTGGTCTCGACCTGGGCCTGCTGCTGCTCGGCCTGCGCCAGGATCCGGGCGCGCAGCGACTCGCCGGCGTCGGTGGTGCTCTCCGAGGTGGTGTCGGCGGAGACCGTGGCGATGCTGCTGAGCGGGGTGGTGGAACCCTCCGGCTCCGGCTCCTCCTCGTCGGAGATGAGCGAGCCGACGTTCGGCAGGTCCGGCACGGAGATCGACACCGGCGGCTTGCCGGTCTGCGCGCTGGCCATGCCGCCCGCGCCGACCGCGGCTATGACACCGACGCCGAGGACGGTGGAGCTGCGGGCGAGTCCGCCGCGCTGCTTGGCGACGCGGTGCCGGCCGCGTACGGGGCGGATGGAGTCCGCGGTGGGATTCCACTCCTCCCAGGGGCCCTCTTCGGTGCGGTAGCCGTCGTAGCCGAAGGTGTCGGTGTCGTGCCCGCTGGGCACGAACGGGGCCTCGGGGGCAGGCCGGTTGGACGCCACGTGGGCGTACTCCTTTCCTTCCTTTCGCCTACCGGGTTAGCTGACGGGTTCGGAGCAGGAAGGTCTCCTACGCGCGTATATCCGCCGTGTCTCCACGGCGTCGTACGAGCGATTCACCCCAATGTGGTGGTTCCCCGGTTCCCTTGCGGGATTCGGCGCGTGCGCACGGAGCCGCCTTCTGTGACGGCTGGGACGACCGCGCTGCGTTATCGAACGTTAATAGACGTGAGGCTCGGATTCCAAGCCGTTCCTCTTGATCATTAACGAATCCGGCCGGGACGTACGCCTCGTGACCGGTGAAAACCGGGCGAGTTGACCGGCTCTCGGTATTCCCCCTTCCATCACAAATTTCTGACGGTGTATCAGTTGTTATGCGGAGGGCGGTCGGTCCGTCACGTCCGGTGATATCGATCAAGGTCGTCGTACGGCGAGCAGTGCCATGTCGTCGGCCATGCCGCCCCCGGAGTGCCGGCGCACGTCGTCGGCGAGGGTGTCGAGCAGTTCCACCGGGTGCCGGAACACCCGGCCGGCCAGCCGGACGTGCGGATCGTAGAACTCCCCCCGCGTGTCCCGTGCTTCCGACAGCCCGTCGGTGTACAGCAGCAGCGTGGCCCCACCGGGGAACTCGGCCTCCTCCGCACGGTCGGGCCACACGCCCAGCTCCCCCATGCCGAGCGGCAGCGCCGACTCGCGGGCGGGCAGCGGCCGCAGGGTGCCGTCGGCGTACAGCAGCAGGGGCGGCGGATGGCCGCGGTTGACGATGCGTACGGTCCCGTCGCCGTGCGGGAGTTCGGCGAGCACGGCGGTGGTGAACCCCTCGAAGGCGTCCAGCCCCTCCCGCCGGGTGCCCTCGCGGGCCAGCGCCCGCTCCAGCCGTTGCGCCACCGCCTCCAGGGTCGCCTCCTGCTCGGCGGCCTCCCGGAAGGCGCCGATCACGACGGCGACGGCGGCCACCGCGCCCATGCCCTTGCCGCGCACGTCGCCGACGATGAGCCGGATGCCGTGCGAACTGTCCTGCACCGCGTACAGATCACCGCCGATGAAGGCGTCGGCCTGCGCGGCCTCGTAGCACGCGGCGATCTCGAAACCGCCGATCCGCTCGGCGGGCTCCGGCAGCACGGCCCGCTGGGCGGCCTCGGCGATCTCGCGGACGGAGACGAGACGCTCGCCGGTGCGGCGGACGAAGCCGTTCACGAGTACGGCGAGCACGGCGACCGTGGCGATGGTGATCAACTCGGTGAGCGAGTCGACGTAGTGGATGACGCCCTTGCCGAGCTGCAGTCCGACGACGGCGGCCACCACGGCCAGGCCGGTGAGCGCCGTGCCGCGCCGTGAGTAGACCGGGGCGGCGACCAGGGGCGCGGCCGTGTAGAGGGGGCCCGCGGTGAAGTACCTCGGGGTGAAGATGTCGTACAGGATGGCGACGACGATCAGCAGCACGGGGAGCAGGCGTAAGAAGGTCCGCCCGTACGAGGCCCGCCACCGCCGCACCGGCCCCGTGGCCTCGGTGACCGGCAGGGGCTCCGGCCGGTCACCGAGGCCGGGGTCGGGCACGGGATCGCGGGGAAGCCGGCCGCCGGCCCGGGCGTAGGCTCCCTCGTCGTCCACGTCACCTGGCCGCACCACTCGTCTCCCGCCACCCCGCACGTCCGCGCCGCTTGCCGTCCCGTCCCCCAGGTTTCCCGGAGCGGGGGCGGGGGGCGAGCCGTGGGGGCCGGTCGGGTGAGGGTGGCGGGTGCCGGGATCACGTCCGTGAACGCACCGAAGGCCGGAATCCTCATGGATTCCGGCCTTCGGCCTTGAGTAGCGGGGACAGGATTTGAACCTGCGACCTCTGGGTTATGAGCCCAGCGAGCTACCGAGCTGCTCCACCCCGCGCCGTTGTGTCTCTACTGTACGTCATCCCGGGGGTGGAATGCACATCCGTATCCCCCTACCCCTCCAGGTGGCGGTTCGGCGCCTTCGCCCGCTGCTCGTACTCCGGCAGTACGACGACGCCGGCGCCCCCGGCCGCGAGCACCCCGCTGCCGTCGGCCCCCGGCACGAAGGTGTCCGGCTCGCGCCAGGCCGTGACCACGCGGCGCACCCCGGCGTCGAGGATCAGCCGGGCGCAGGGCGCGGGGCGGGAGGCGCGGCGGGCGCACGGCTCCAGGCTGCTGTACACGGTGGCGGTCGCGAGGCGCGGATCGGCGGGGTCGGCCTTCGCGAGCGCGGCCTCCTCGGCGTGCACGACGGGGTCGCCGCCCTCCCGGGAGTGGCCCCGCGCCAGCTCGGTCCCGTCGGCGGCGACCACGACCGCCCCCACGCTGAACGCCGTCTCCGACGGCGGGCACAGCTCCGCCAGCTCACAGGCGAGCTCCAGCCAGTGCCGGTCGGCGGCGGTGACGCGGTCGCCGGTGCCGGGGGCGGTGGGCAGGTACCGCGTCAGCACCACGTCCTCGATGCGCCGCGACTCCACCAGCCGCAGCCGCCCGCTCTGGTAGGCGCCGGGCCCGAACAGCCGGGGCGCGTCCGGGTCGCCCACGAACAGCGGCGCGAGGACGAGCTGCAGTTCGTCGGCGAGTTCCCGCTGCAGCAGCTGGGTGTGGACGGTCCCGCCGCCCTCGACCATGAGCCGCCGCACGCCCCGTCGGTCGTGCAGGTACTCCAGCGCCGTGCGCCAGTCGAGTGCGGCCCCGAGCGGCACGACGTCGGCGGCGATCCCCAGCGCGCGGGCCCGCCGGGCGCCGTCGTCCGTGGTCAGGAGCACCTTCTCCCCACCCGTGTGCCAGAACGCTGCCGCCGGGTCCAGCTCGCCGGTGGCGCTGACCGTCACCTTCAGCGGGTACTCCGCCTCCCCGGCCGCGACCCGGGCCGCCCGCCGCTCGGCGGAGTTCACCAGCAGACGCGGATTGTCGGCCCGGATCGTGCCGGCGCCGACGAGGATCGCGTCGACGGAGGCCCGCACCTCGTCGACGCGGTCGAAGTCGGCCGGGGAGGAGAGCAGGAGCCGTTCGGGGCCGGTGTCGTCCAGGTAGCCGTCGAGGGAGACGGCGGCGGAGAGGAGGACGTAGGGGAGGGGCATCGAGGCGACTCCGGTGGGATGGCCCTGGACTTCCGCGGACGAGACCGGTGAACACTCTCCATCCCGACCGACCCGCCGTGTGGACACGGCGTGCCCGCCCATCCTGCCAGTTCGGGCCCGGGGAACGGCGGAACGGAGGCGAGCAGCAGCCCACCGGGCGGCCGGTACCGCGTAGCTCGGCGACCGCCTGTGAAGCACGCGGAGGCGAAGCCGGCCGGGGCACCTTGCCGCCGATCTCCATGTTCCGTCGGCTGATCAGCGGTGGGGCCGGGGGTCGGGCCGGCGCCGGGTGGCATGGATGGAACCGAGCAGATTGAGGGACTGGGCGCTGGGGCTGCCTGGTTCGGCGTGGTAGATGACGAGCTGCTGGCCGGGTGCTTCGCGTACGTCGAAAGCCTGGTAGGTGAGCGTGAGGGGGCCGACGTCCGGGTGGAGCAAGTGTTTGGCGTCCTGGGTCTTGCCGCGCACGGTGTGGGCGTTCCAGAGGCGGGTGAAGTCCGCGCTGTGCTCCGTGAGGGTGCGGACGAGTTCACGCAGCCGTGGGTTGTCCGGGTCGAATCCGGTCGCCTCGCGAAGGTTGGCGACGGTGGCCTGCGCTGCCCGGTCCCAGTCCGTGTAGAAGTTGCGGCCCGCGGGGTCGAGGAAGGTCATGCGGGCCAGGTTGTCCGTCGGCTCGAACGGGGCGTAGAGGGCGTCGGCCAGAGCGTTGACGGCGAGGAGGTCCAGGGTCCGGCTCATGACGAACGCCGGAGTGTTCGGGTAGCCGTCCATCAGCTGTCGCAGCGCCGGGCTGACCCGCTCGGCGGCGTGGACGGAGGGCCGGTCGTTCGGCGTGGCCCCGGCCAGTCGGTACACGTGCGCGCGGGCGTCCACGTCGAGGCGCAGCGCGCGGCTGAGCGCGTCGACCACCTGGGGTGAGGGGTTGCGCTCGCGGCCTTGTTCCAGGCGGGTGTAGTAGTCGGCGTTCACTCCGGCCAAGACGGCGACCTCCTCGCGGCGCAGTCCGGCGACTCTGCGGGCCCCGTAACTCGCCATACCGACGTCCTCCGGCCGCAGGCCGGCGCGGCGTGTGCGCAGGAAGTCTCCCAGGTGGTTGTCGTCCATGTGTTCAGGCTAGGCGGCGGCCCGGTGTGCTGCCTGGGTGTGCCGCACCCAGGCAGCACGCGTCCTGGTTGATGGCCGCTGACCTGCCCAGACTCGGTGGAGCGGGAAAGACCGCCCTACTCGAGGAGAGGAGTCCGCCATGGCCGGGACCGTTGAGGGCCACCACGTCGACGTGGTCGGGATGTGGGTGACCGCGGATGGTCACATCCGTCAGGAGCTGCTGCCGGACGGCCGCTACGACGAAGCTCGTGGCGAGCGGCGCAGCGCGTACACCGGCCGGTACACGGTGACCGGCAGCCACCTGGACTACGTCGACGACACCGGGTTCACCGCCACGGGCGACATCCGGGACGGAGTGCTCCATCACGAGCACCTCGTGCTCTACCGGGAGCAGAAGTCGTCGTAGAGGAGGCCGGGGCGCGCGCCCCCGCCCGCCCTGTCACCCGGGGGCCGATCCGCCGTCGGCGGACCAAGAGGTCCCGACACGGCAATCAGTCAGCCAGCCGGCAGCAACGAGAATCAAGGACCATATCCATGACAGGACAACGACTCGACGGCAAGGTCGCGCTGATCACGGGCGCGACCGGCGGCCTCGGCACAGCGACCGCCGAACTCTTCGCCCGCGAAGGCGCCCGGCTGGTGATCACCGATGTCGCCGAAGGCCCCCTGTGGGACCTGTCCCACCGGATCGGGGCACGCGGCGCGGAGGTCGTCGCTGCCCGCCTCGATGTCTCCTCCGCGCGGGAGTGGGATGAAGTGATCACCGTCGTACGCGACCGGTTCGGAACGCTGGACGTGCTCGTGAACCTCGCCGGCATCCTGGACTGGCCAGGTATCGAGGACACGCGGGAAGAGGCTTGGGACCGCGTCATCGACGTGAACCAGAAAGGCACATGGCTCGGCATGAAGGCGGCGATGGCGCTCCTGCGTGCGAGCGGCAACGCGTCGGTGATCAATACGTCGTCGGTACTCGGCCTGGTGGGAAGCGGTGCGGCTGCGGCCTACCAGGCGTCCAAGGGGGCCGTGCGCCTGTTGAGCAAGACCGCCGCGGTCGAGTACGCCCGGCAGGGAGTACGGATCAACTCGGTGCATCCCGGGGTGATCGCCACGCCGATGATCCAGGAACTCCTGGACGACCAGGGCGACCAGGGCGACCAGCAGCCGGACATCCGACGCACCCCCATGCGCCGAGCCGGCCGCGCCGACGAGATCGCACCCGCGATCCTCTTCCTGGCCTGCGACGACTCCTCGTTCGTCACCGGCTCGGAGCTGGTGGTCGACGGCGGGCTCACCGCGCACTGAACAGCCCGGCCGTACGACGTCCACGACGTCCTGCCGTGAACGCCGCGCCCCCGTGAGCGCGCCGACGGCTTGGCCCAGCCTGGCCCGTTCACCGCGCCACTGCACAACACCCCAGGTGCTGCCCCGCACCGGCGCCTGCACTCACCTTCACCATCTCCAGGGACCGCACCATGACACCTGCCACCGCGTCCGCCGAAGCAAGCGAAGCATCCGAATCCGCCGAGTTCGCTGGGAAGAACGCCCTCGTCACCGGGGCCGCGCGCGGCGTAGGCAAGGAGACCGTGGCACTCCTCCACGCCCGCGGCGCCCGCGTCGTCGCCGTCGACCTGCGCCCCGACATCACGTCTCTGCCGGACCAATTCCCCGGCGTACTGGCGATGCGCGGCGACATCACGCAGGAAGAGACCGCCGCCCGCGCGGTGCAATCCGCCCTGGACACCTTCGGAGGACTGGACATCCTGGTGAACAACGCCGGACGCGCCCTGAACAAGCCCGTCACCGAAACCACCGCCGAGGACTGGGACACCGTGATGGCGGTCAACGCCCGCGGCGCCTTCTTCTGCACCCGCGAAGCCTTCCGGGCCATGAAGAACCGCGGCGGCGGCGCCATCGTCAGTACTGGCTCCTACACCTGCACCGTCGCCCTGCCCGAAGGCGCCGCCTACAGCGCGTCGAAGGGTGCTCTGGCCCAGCTGACCAAGGTGCTCGCCGTGGAGGGCGGGCCACTGGGCATCCGCGCCAACCTCGTTGCCGCAGGCGTCATCGAGACCGATTTCCTCGACACGATCCGCTCCGACAGCCGTGCGTACCTGGCGTCCTTCGCCGACGCACAGCCCCTGGGCCGAGTCGCACAGCCCGAAGAGATCGCCGAGGTCCTGTGCTTCCTCGCCTCACCACGCTCGAGCTTCATCACAGGAGCCGTGATCGCCGCCGACGGCGGCTTCACCCGCGGTCTAGCCGCATCGCCCCGTAGCGTTGTCCACGCGGCGAAGAACTTCGGCAACAGGCTGAAGCCGAGCCTGGTCGCCCCGCTCTTGCGCCCACTACCCGCGCCCTACTTTGCGGCTGGCGTCTGGGCCAGGACTCCTGGGCCTTCTACACCGGCACGCTGATCCGCCCGGCGAAGGCGTCGACGTCGTCCATGGCGCCGAGGACCCGGCGCGGGCCCGGAGCGGCGACGACGACCAGCACGTCGCAGCCGGCCTGCTCCACACGCCAGGCGTAGCGCACGCCCGCGACGATCGTGCGGTCGCCCTCGGTCTGCGTGTAGCGCAGGGAACGCAGGCCGGTGCCGAGCAGCCCGGTCGTGAAGTCCTCCACGAGCGGCTTCTCCACCAGGCAGGGGTCCTCCGGGACGCCAGCGTCACCAACAGCGTCCTCCGGGAGGGCGGGGCCGTTTTTCGTGCGTCCGGGCCTACTCCGGAGCCCGGTTGGAGGAGTCGAGGGTGGCCTTGGCCGTGGACGTGTCCAGCAGCCGCAACCAGCTCATCCTCGACACACCCGTGGCCACTCGGGCCCAGCGACGGGCCAGCTAGCGATCATGAGGGGCGGTCAAAACGGACAGGGCCCCAGCTCACTTCCTGCGTGAGCTGGGGCCCAGCTGGTAGGCCCTGTGGGACTCGAACCCACAACCAATGGATTAAAAGTCCACTGCTCTGCCAATTGAGCTAAGGGCCCAGGCGTTGTGTCGCGCGGTGTTGCGTGATGTTGCCACACCGAGCATAGCCCGACACGGCCGGGACGCCGATCGGGTATCGGGGTCACGGCCGCGTCGGGCCGGTGTCGCGGGACGCGGTGGTTACGGGTCCACCGGCTCGGGAGCGTTCGCGCGGGCCGCCGCGCGGGCCCGGTTGCGTTCGTGGCCGGGGTTGAGGAACCAGTGGCGGGCCGAGGCCAGCCACCAGGTCGCGGCGAAGCCCAGGACTGCCAGGACCGCGACCGGCGCGTAGTTGAAGGTCTCCCAGGTGACCGGCGAGACCTGCGGCAGCATGAACAGGACCGTGATGACGCCGACCCACGCCACCGCCACCACGCCCACCAACTGGGACCAACGGCCCAGGTGCCACGGGCCCCGTTCGAAGGCGGCGCCCTTGCGGACCCGCAGCAGGGTCGGGATGACGTACGCGATGTAGAGGCCGATGACGGCGATCGACGTCACCGCCGCGTACGCCGTCACGTTGATCAGGTAGGGCAGGCCGAGGACCAGCGCGGCCATTGCCGCCAGCCAGACCGCCGCGACCGGCGTGCGGGTGCGCGGGCTCACGGTGTGCCAGACGTGGGAGAAGGGCAGCGCGCCGTCGCGGGAGAAGGCATAGATCATGCGGCTGTTGGCCGTCACCGACGCCATCCCGCAGAACAGCTGCGCTCCGATGACGACGAGGAGGAGAAGCTTGCCCGCGGTCGCGCCGAGCGCGTCGAGCAGGATCTGGGCCGGCGGCGCACCGGTCGGGGAGGTGAGGGCGCCCTCGTAGGACTGGATGGCGAAGGTGAAGCCGAGGAGGAGCACGAAGCCGGCGATCCAGGACGTCCAGATGGATCGGACGATGCCCTTGGGGCCGGCCGTGGAGGCGTCGTGCGTCTCCTCCGTCATGTGGGCGGAGGCGTCGTATCCGGTGAAGGTGTACTGGGCCATCAGCAGGCCGATGAGGACGACGTAGACGCCGCTGCCCCAGCCGGTGTTGTTGACGAACTCGCCGAACACGAAGGACGCCGACTGGTGGTCGTCGGGCGCGAAGGTCAGCGCGCCGACGATGACCGCGACGCCGAGGACGTGCCACCAGACGCTGATGCCGTTGAGGAGGCCGACGATGCGGACTCCGAAGGTGTTCAGCAGGCCGTGGAGGACGAGGATGGCGGCGAAGAGGAGGATCGTGCGGCCGGGCGTGACCTCGAAGCCGAACTGAAGGTTCAGGTAGGCGCCCAGGAAGGACGCCGCGCCGAAGTCGATGCCGGCGGTCACCGCGACCTGTCCCAGCACGTTGAACCAGCCCGTGAACCAGGCCCAGGCCGCCGCCGTACGGGGCGGTGCGAGGCGGTGCGCCCAGAAGTACAGGCCCGCCGAGGTCGGATACGCCGAGCAGATCTCGGCCATCGCCAGGCCGACGAAGAGGGTCATCAGGCCGACGGCGACCCAGCCCCACGTGATGACGGCGGGGCCGCCCGTGTTCATGCCGAACAGATAGAGGGTCAGGCAGCCCGAGAGGACCGAGATGATGGTGAAGGAGACCGCGTAGTTGGAGAACGCCGACATGCGGCGGGCCAGCACCTGAGTGTAGCCGAGCTGAGCCAGCCGTTCCTCGTCCGAGAGTCCACTCGCCTTGGCGTCGTCTGTCATGCCCCCAGCAATTCCCTTGCGCGGGGCGTGACATGCGTCACTCAATGACCGAAAACAGCCCGGCAGAAAGCGCCGTGGCCTCCACCCGGTGGGGCGGAGGCCACGGCGCGTTCAGACGGTCAGACGTCAGCCGTTGCGCTTCCAGCGCGGCTTGTCGTCACGGCGGCCGAAGGAGGAACCGCGGTGGTCGTCGCGGCGGCCGTACGGACGGTCGTGGCCGCCGGAGCGGAAGCCGGGGCGGTCGCCCTGGCGGTCGCGGTTGAACGGACGGTCGCTGCCGGGGCGGTCACCCTGACGGTCGCGGTTGAACGGACGGTCGCTGCCACGGTGCCCGCCGCGGTCACCGCGGTCGTCACGGCGGAATCCGCCACGGTCACCGCCGCGGTCGTCACGACGGTCGAACGAACGCCCACCACGGTCACCACCACGGTCACCACGGTCAT
>NZ_JBVHVP010000004.1:29411-184636 GCF_055564775.1 Streptomyces sp. NPDC028991
ATCACGACGGAATCCGCCACGGTCACCGCCGCGGTCGTCACGGCGGTCGAAGGAACGCCCACCACGGTCGTCACGACGGTCGAACGAACGCCCACCGCGGTCACCACCACGGTCACCACGGTCATCACGACGGAATCCGCCACGGTCACCGCCGCGGTCGTCACGGCGGTCGAAGGAACGCCCACCACGGTCGTCACGACGGTCGAACGAACGCCCACCACGGTCACCACCACGGTCACCACGGTCATCACGACGGAAACCACCACGGTCACCACCGCGGTCATCACGACGGTCGAAGGAACGCCCACCACGGTCGTCACGACGGTCGAACGAACGGTCGCCGCGGTCGGCGAAGCGGTCACGGCCGTTGCCACCGCCGCTCCGCTCGGTCTTCTCCCCCTTCTCCGCGTCCCGCGCGCCCGGCTGCTCGGGCAGCGAGACCTCGGCCTGCGCCTCGGACGCGGCGGCGGCCACCTCGGCCAGCACCGCCTCCGGGTCCTCGCCGCGCTCCCGCGCGACCCTGGCGACCAGCCGGTCCGCCTCCTCGCGCAGCTCGGTCGCGCGCCGCTGGGCCCGCTCCAGTTCCTTGTTGAGCTGGGCGACCTCGCGCTCGGCCTGCTGCGCCGCGTTGCCCGCGGACTCGGCCTGGACCTCGGTCATCGACCGGGCCCCGGTGATCTCGGCGACCTCCGGCTCGAAGGCCGCGCCGCCCTGGATGATGTGGCGCGTGGCGTCGACGCCCGCGTCCTCCATCAGCCGGAAGATCTGGCGCCGCTGGTGCGGCAGCGAGAGGGAGACGACGGTGCCGGTACGACCGGCGCGCGCCGTACGGCCGGCGCGGTGCAGGTAGTCCTTGTGGTCTCCGGCCGGGTCGACGTTCAGGACCAGGTCGATGCCGTCGACGTGGATGCCGCGGGCGGCGACGTCGGTGGCGACCAGGACGTTGACGTACCCGTCCTTGAAGTCGGCCAGGGTGCGGGTGCGCGCGCCCTGCGTCATGCCTCCGTGCAGCGCGTCGGCCTTCACGCCCGAGTCGCGCAGCTGCTCGGCGACGCGGTCGGCGCCCAGCTGGGTGCGGACGAAGATGATGGTGCGGCCCTTGCGGGAGGCGATGGCCGCGGTGACCGGCGCCTTGTCCTTGGGCTTCACGACCAGGATGTGGTGCGACATGGTCGTCACGGCGCCCTGGGCGGCGTCGACCTCATGGCTGACCGGGTTGTTCAGGTACCGGTCGACGAGGGTCTTGATCTCGTTCTCCATGGTGGCGGAGAACAGCATCCGCTGACCGCCCGCCGGCACCTGGTCCAGGAGCTCGGTGACCTCGGGCATGAAGCCCAAGTCGGACATCTGGTCGGCCTCGTCGAGAACGGCGATCTGCACGTTCTCCAGGGAGCAGGCGCCGCGCTTGATGATGTCGCGCAGCCGGCCCGGGGTGGCGACCAGGACGTCGACGCCGCGTTCGAGGGCGTAGATCTGGTTGCCCATGGACGTGCCGCCGCACACGACCTTCATCTTCAGCCCGAGGACGTCCCCGTACGGCTGGAGCGCGTCGGCCACCTGCATGGCCAGCTCACGCGTCGGCGTCAGGATGACGGCCCGCGGCTTGTGCTTCTCGGTGCGACCGCCGGACAGCGTGGCCAGGGCCGGCAGACCGAAGGAGAGGGTCTTGCCGGAGCCGGTGCGGCCCCGGCCGAGGATGTCCTTGCCGGCCAGGGCGTCCGGGATGGTCGCGGCCTGGATCGGGAAGGGGGTGGTCACGCCGTTCTGCGCGAGCTTGCGCACGACACCCTCGGGCAGACCCAGCGCGGCGAAGGTGACCTCGGGAGCGGCCTCGACGGCCTCGGTCCCGGTCTCCTCGACCGTCTCGGTGAGGTCGGGGATGTCGGCGTTCTCGGGCACGACGACGTGATCAGTACTGATGATGGACATGCGAATGCGAAACCTTCCGGAGTCTCTCGTCGGCACGCGCCCGTCAACTCCGTGAATCGCGATTCGCAATACGACCGCCTCAATGCGGTCCACCACGGCAAGGGAGAGAGTACGCGCCACACGGCGCGCTCTGCGGTGGCGCCGGGCAAATGGGATCAAACGATCTGCCACCATACGCACCCCCCACCCCCGAAGGCAAACCGAGTAGCACATGCCCAGCTCAGCCGGGCTGTCACCCCACGTCGGAGCCACGCCAGGGCCGCTCCCGAGCCACTCCCGAGCCACTCCCGAATCACGCCGGGCCGCGTCCGAGCCCTCACGCGGCCACGCTCGCCTACGCCGGCGCCCCGGCCTCGGGGGCCGGCTCCCGCTGCGCCAGCTGCGTCCCCGGAGGCTCGTGCGCCGACGAGGACGGCTCCGCCGTCGTCGGCTCCGGCGTCGGGGACTCGGGCGGCTCCGGGGGCGGCGTCGGCTCCGGCTCGACCGTCCGGGTGGGCTCCGCGGGCGGTGTGCGGGTGGGCGCCGGATCATCGTCCCCGCCCTTGGCCGGCGGGGCCCCGGACGGGCGGGCGGGCGGCGGAGCGGAAGGGGTGGCGTCCTTCCCCCTCCCGGCCTCTTTCTCGCCCTCGCCCTCGGCCTCGCCCTTGCCGTCGCCCTTGCCCTTCTTCCCCTTGGCGCGCCCCCGGTGCTCGTCGGCCGCCGCGTCGTACCCGGCGTTTCCGCCCGTCACCGCGGGGCCGCCCTCGGGTACCGCGCCGCCCCGCTCCCCGGTGGAGTGCGACGGCTTCGCGCCCCCGCCGGACGCGTCGTCGCCGATGCTCATGCAGCCGGCGGCGGCCGCTACGGCCACGGCTGTGGCGGCCAGACGGACGGGAACGTACAAGGGGCGCACGGGCGGCCACCTCCGGGGGTCAGGAGTCGCCGTGCCCAACTCCCGTCACCCGCAAGAGGACACGCGCCACGGGCCGCGGACCTTGACCCGAGCGCGTCACCCGTACCCGAGGGCGTGCAGCCGCGCGTCGTCGATCCCGAAGTGGTGCGCGATCTCGTGCACCACCGTCACCTCCGTCTCCGCGACGACGTCCTCACGCGTCTCGCAGAACCGCAGCGTCGGCCCCCGGTAGATGGTGATCCGGTCCGGCAGCACCCCCGCGTACCACTCCCCGCGTTCGGTCAGCGGTGTCCCCTCGTACAGCCCGAGCAGCTCCGGGTCGTCCGTCGGCGGTTCGTCCTCGACGAACACCGCGACGTTGTCCATCAGCCGCGTCAGCTCCGGCGGAATCCGGTCCAGGGCCTCGGCGACCAGTTCCTCGAACTCCTCGCGCGTCATCTCCAGCACAGGCCCATTGTCAGGTACGACCGTGGCATACGACACAGCCGTCGGCCCCGCCATCCTTCCCGTCGTCCCCGCCGTCGTCCCCGCCGTCGTTCCCGCCGTCGTCCCAAGCCACTTCAGCGCACCCCATGCGCACCCGCGCCGCTCCCGGGCGCTCCCACCGATTCCCACCGATTCCCACCGCCTCCCCCCGCGTCCGGCAGCCGGAGGCCGCCGCCCGCATATCCGCCCCGGGCCGTGGGCATACGGGACCAATGGTCCGCGTCCCCGCCGCAGCCCTGCACGCCCTGGCCGAGGTGATGAAACCCATCCGCAACGCCCCGCGCGCCCTCATCCGCCGCCACCACGCCCGCCGGACGTCCCCGTCGGCCGAACTCGCCCCCCGGTCGCGCCCCTGGACCCGCGCCGTCGGCCTCGTCGCCGTCGTCCTGCTCGGAGCCTGGATGGGCCTGCTGATCGTGGGCGACGTCCGTGTCCCGGTCGGCCCGATGAACACGACGATGACCCTGCGCCCGTCCCTCGCCGGCGGCACGAAGATCAACGTCTCACCGCTGGGCGCCCTCCAGCTCGACAGCCACATCGCCCCGGTCCGCCTCGACGTCAACGTCGACCAGCTCGACCCCGACCGCGCCCAGGCCCTCGTCGACCACCCCGAGCGCCTCTCCGGTCTCCAGGACGAGGTCGCCCAGGACGTCGAGCACGGCACCCTCGACCTCGCCGTCCGCTCCTGCGTCGCCGTCGTCACCGGCGCCACCGCCCTCGGCCTCGCCGTCTACCGGCGCCCCCGACGCGCCCTCGCGGCCGGCGGTCTCGCCCTCACCCTCCTGGTCGCCTCCGGCGGCACCGCGTACGCGACCTGGAACCCCGACTCCGTCCTGGAACCGAAGTTCTCCGGCCTGCTCTCCTCCGCGCCCTCCCTCGTCGGCAACGCGCGCAGCATCGTCACGGAGTTCGACGTCTACCAGAAGGAGCTGGCCCGCCTGGTGACGAACGTGACGAAGCTCTACGACGCCACCTCCACGCTCCCCGCCTACCAGCCCGACCCGACCACGATCCGTGTCCTGCACGTGTCGGACATCCATCTGAACCCGGCGAGCTGGAAGATCATCGCCTCGCTGGTGGAGCAGTACAAGGTGAACGTGATCGTGGACTCGGGCGACACGATGGACCACGGCACGGCCGCGGAGAACGGCTTCCTGGACCCCGTCGAGGACCTCGGCGCCCCCTACGTCTGGGTCCGGGGCAACCACGACTCCCGAATCACCCAGAAGTACCTGCAAGGCCTCAAGAACGTGCACGTCCTGGACGACGGCCGGGCCCGGACCGTCGCGGGCCTGCGCTTCGCCGGCATCGGCGACCCGCAGTTCACCCCCGACCGTTCCAAGCCGGACGGCGCCGAGGCCTCCCAGGAACTGGCCGGCGCCCGCCTGGCCTCCGCCCTGCGCGACCAGAGCGCGGCCGGCACCCCCGTGGACGTCGCCGTCGCCCACGAGCCGTCGGCGGCCCGGGAGGTCGACGGCGAGGTGCCGCTGGTCCTCGCCGGTCACGTCCACCGCGAGGACATGGAGGTCATGAAGTACGGCACCCGTCTGCGCATCGAGGGCTCTACCGGCGGCAGCGGCCTGCGCGCGGTCGAGGGCGAGCACCCCGACCCGATCCAGGCGTCGATCCTCTACTTCGACCGGGACAGCCGGCGCCTCCAGGCCTGGGACCAGATCAAGCTGGGCGGTCTGGGCCTGACGACGGCCGAGGTCAGCCGCCACCTGCCCAAGGAGAACCAGCCGGGCGCGACCCCCTCCCCCTCCGGCACGGGCCCGTCCCCCACCGGCACCGGCCCCTCGGGCGCCACCCCGACCGGCCCGACGCCCAGCCCTCCGTAAACCGTTTTGGCGATACCTCCCGCCATCCCATATGCTTCTCACGTCCCCGACGCGCTGCGAAGCGCCCAGGCGGGCCGATAGCCCTCATCGTCTAGCGGCCTAGGACGCCGCCCTTTCAAGGCGGTAGCACGGGTTCGAATCCCGTTGGGGGCACGCAGTACGGTGTGCGACACTGTCGTACGAAGCTTGGTCCTGTGGAGCAGTTTGGAGTGCTCGCCACCCTGTCAAGGTGGAGGCCGCGGGTTCAAATCCCGTCAGGACCGCTGAGGTTTCACGTGAAACCTCGCGGCTGGGTAGCTCAGTTGGTACGAGCGATCGCCTGAAAAGCGATAGGTCGCCGGTTCGACCCCGGCCCCAGCCACATTCAACCCCCGTCGAGATCATCGACGGGGGTTTTGTGTTGCGCGGGTGCTACGCGAGTGCTGCACAGATACCGCTCAGGCACCGCGCAGGTACCGCGCAGAGGGCGGGCGGCGCGGCCGGACGGAAATCGTTCGCCACGAAATTCGCGGGGATGAGATCCTGGAACCCGTATGTCTACGCACCCCGCCCCCGCCCTCGGCACCCTCGCCCCCCGGCTGACCGAGCTGTCCCTGCGCGACGCGCACCGGCTCGGCCGCAGGCTCGAGGGTGCGCGGAAGATCCGTAAGCCGGAGGCCCGCGCCGCCGTTCTCGCCGAGATCGAGGCGGAGGTGGCCAAGGCCGAGCAGCGCATCGGTGAGCGCCGGGCCCGTGTGCCCGCCGTCAGCTATCCCGAGCAGCTGCCCGTCAGTCAGAAGAAGGACGTGATCGCGGAGGCCATCCGTGATCACCAGGTCGTCATCGTCGCCGGTGAGACCGGGTCCGGGAAGACCACGCAGATCCCGAAGATCTGCGTGGAGCTGGGTCGCGGTGTCCGCGGCATGATCGGACACACCCAGCCGCGGCGGATCGCCGCCCGTACCGTCGCCGAGCGGGTGGCGGACGAACTGGACACTCCGCTCGGTGAGGCCGTCGGCTGGAAGGTGCGCTTCACCGACCAGGTGAATCCGGACGCCACCTTCATCAAGCTGATGACGGACGGCATCCTGCTCGCCGAGATCCAGACCGACCGCGAGCTGCGCGCCTACGACACGATCATCATCGACGAGGCCCACGAGCGGTCCCTCAACATCGACTTCCTGCTGGGCTACCTCGCGCAGCTGCTGCCGAAGCGTCCCGACCTCAAGGTCGTCATCACCTCGGCGACGATCGACCCCGAGCGTTTCTCCCGGCACTTCGGCGACGCCCCGGTCATCGAGGTCAGCGGGCGGACGTATCCCGTGGAGGTCCGGTACCGGCCGCTCCTCGAAGAGGACGGCGACGACGCCGACCGCGACCAGATCACCGCGATCACCGACGCCGTCGAGGAGCTGATGGGGGAGGGCAAGGGCGACATCCTCGTCTTCCTCTCCGGTGAGCGGGAGATCCGGGACACGGCCGACGCGCTGGAGAAGAAGAAGTACAGATTCACCGAGGTACTGCCCCTGTACGCCCGGCTGTCGCATGCCGAGCAGCACCGGGTGTTCCAGCAGCACACCGGGCGAAGGATCGTTCTGGCGACCAACGTCGCCGAGACCTCGCTGACCGTCCCGGGCATCAAGTACGTCATCGATCCCGGCTTCGCCCGCATCTCCCGGTACAGCCACCGCACCAAGGTGCAGCGGCTGCCCATCGAGCCGATCTCGCAGGCCAGTGCCAACCAGCGCAAGGGCCGCTGCGGACGGACCAGCGACGGAATCTGCATCCGGCTGTACAGCGAGGACGACTTCACCGCGCGGCCGGAGTTCACGGACGCCGAGATCCTCCGTACCAACCTCGCCTCCGTCATCCTGCAGATGACCGCGGCCGGCCTCGGCGACATCGAGAAGTTCCCCTTCATCGACCCGCCGGACCACCGCAACATCCGCGACGGTGTGCAGCTCCTCCAGGAGCTGGGCGCGCTGGACCCGGCGCAGAAGGACGCACGCAAGCGGCTCACCGACACCGGCCGCAAACTGGCCCAGCTGCCCGTGGACCCGCGGCTGGCGCGCATGGTCCTGGAGGCCGACAAGAACGGCTGTGTCCGCGAGGTCATGGTCATAGCGGCGGCGCTGTCCATCCAGGACCCGCGGGAGCGCCCGGCGGAGAAGCAGGCCCAGGCCGACCAGCAGCACGCCCGTTTCAAGGACGAGACCAGCGACTTCCTGGCGTTCCTCAACCTCTGGCGGTACGTCCGTGAACAGCAGAAGGAGCGGGGTTCGTCGTCCTTCCGCCGGATGTGCAAGCAGGAGTACCTCAACTTCCTGCGGATCCGCGAGTGGCAGGACATCTACACACAGCTGCGCACGGTCGCCAAGCAGATGGGCATCCACCTCGACGAGCAGGACGCCCCCGACGACCGGGTGCACGTCTCGCTGCTGGCCGGACTGCTCTCCCACGTCGGCATGAAGGACGTGAAGGAGGGCGCGAAGAACGAGTACCTGGGCGCGCGCGGCGCCAAGTTCGCGATCTTCCCGGGCTCGGCGCTCTTCAAGAAGCCCCCGCGTTTCGTGATGTCCGCGGAGCTGGTGGAGACCTCGCGGCTCTGGGCCCGCGTCAACGCGAAGATCGAGCCGGAGTGGGTGGAGCCGCTCGCCGGGCACCTCCTCAAGCGCACGTACAGCGAACCGCACTGGGAGAAGGACCAGGCCGCGGTGATGGCGTACGAGAAGGTGACGCTGTACGGCGTGCCGATCGTGGCCCAGCGCAAGGTGAACTACGGGCGGATCGATCCGGAGGTCAGCCGCGAGCTGTTCATCCGCAACGCCCTGGTCGAGGGCGACTGGCGCACCCATCACAAGTTCTTCGCGGACAACCGCCGGCTGCTGACCGAGGTCGAGGAGCTGGAACACCGCGCGCGGCGCCGGGACATCCTGGTCGACGACGAGACGCTGTTCGACTTCTACGACCAGCGGGTGCCCGAACACGTCGTCTCGGGTGCGCACTTCGACTCGTGGTGGAAGCACAAGCGGCACGAGCAGCCCGACTTCCTCGACTTCGAGCGCGAGATGCTCATCAACGAGAAGGCGGGGGCGGTCACCAAGGACGACTATCCGGACTCCTGGCGGCAGGGGCCGCTGAAGTTCCGGGTGACCTACCAGTTCGAGCCGGGTGCCGACGCCGACGGCGTGACCGTCCACGTGCCGCTCCAGGTGCTCAACCAGGTGACGGACGAGGGCTTCGACTGGCAGATCCCGGGACTGAGGGAGCAGGTGGTCACGGAGCTGATCCGGTCCCTGCCCAAGCCGATCCGCCGCAACTACGTGCCGGCCCCGAACTACGCGCAGGCGTTCCTGGACCGGGCCGTGCCGCTCCAGGAGCCGCTGACGGTGACCATGGCGCGGGAGCTGAAGCGCATGGTGGGAGTGCCGTTCGACGCGGAGGACTTCGACTGGGCGAAGGTCCCCGACCACCTCAGGATCACGTTCCGGATCGTCGACGAGCGGCGCCGCAAGCTCGCCGAGGACAAGGACCTGGAGGCGCTCAAGCTGCGCCTGAGGCCGAAGGCCCGCAAGGCCCTCTCGCAGGCCGCGGCGGCCACCGCCGAGCGCAGTGGCGGCGAGTCGCTGGAGCGCACCGGGCTGACGGACTGGACGATCGGCACGATGTCCCGGGTGTTCGAGACACGGCGGGCGGGTCAGCCGGTGAAGGCCTACCCGGCGCTGGTCGACGACGGGCCGAAGGCGGACACCGTCTCCGTACGCCTCTTCGACACGGAGGCCGAGCAGGCGCAGGCGATGTGGAAGGGCACGCGCCGGCTGATCCTGCGCAACATTCCGGTCAGTCCCGCGAAGTTCGCGTCCGAAAAGCTGACCAACCAGCAGAAGCTGAACCTGTCCGCGAATCCGCACGGTTCGATCCAGGCGCTGTTCGACGACTGCGCGACCGCGGCGGCGGACAAGCTGATCGCGGACTTCGGCGGGCCGGCGTGGGACGAGGAGTCGTACAGGAAGCTCTACGACAAGGTCCGCGCGGAGATCGTCGACACGACCGTCCGCACGGTGGGCCAGGTACAGCAGGTGCTGGCGGCCTGGCAGGCCTGTGAGCGCCGCCTGAAGGCCGTACGGAGCCCCGCGCTGCTGGCGAACCTCCAGGACGTGCGGGGACAGCTGGACGCGCTGGTGAAGCCCGGCTTCGTCACGGAGGCTGGGATCAGGCGGCTGCCGGACCTGCTGCGCTACCTGGTCGCCGCCGACCGGCGTCTGCAGCAGATGCCGACCGGCGTCCAGCGGGACACCTCCCGGATGGAGAAGGTCCACGAGATGCGGGACGAGTACGCGTGGCTGCTGGAGCAGATGCCGCAGGGGCGGCCGGTTCCGCAGCAGGTCCTGGACGTCCGCTGGATGATCGAGGAGCTGCGGGTCAGCTATTTCGCGCACGCGCTGGGCACGGCGTACCCGGTCTCCGACAAGCGGATCGTGAAGGCGATCGACGCGCTCGCGCCATAGCGGAACCCGTGACGAGGTCCGTACGGAGGGTGAGTTCGCCCCAGGGGCTCGCCCTCCTGTAGAGTCTCTTCTCGCAGCGCAACGCAGCAGAATCCATAAGCGACTCCGTCGCGTGGGCGCCGCAAATCCTGGTCCTGTGGAGCAGTTTGGAGTGCTCGCCACCCTGTCAAGGTGGAGGCCGCGGGTTCAAATCCCGTCAGGACCGCAGCGAAGAGGCCCGCACCGACTGGTGCGGGCCTCTTCTCGTGCTCCCCCGACACGTCCCACCCCACGGCCCCCAGAAGCCCTCCCCGGCCCTCTCGCGGCCTTGACGGCGTCACATTCGCTCGGTACTCCAAAAGGCAAGGCACGTTCTCCGTGCGACCCCTGGAGGTGGCGTATGGCGGCATCGGTCAGGCACGAGACGCGGGCCCTGCTCCGCGCGCATCTGTCGGCCGCTTCGTCGTACCGCCACCTGACGCGGCACTGTCCGATCTGCCACCGGCTGCTGCGGCTGGCGTTGGACTCGCCCGCCCCGCAGTCTCCGACAGGCCGTCAAGAGGGCGCCGGCGGCGGGAGCGCACCCACCGAGTGAACCGCGCCGGCCTCAACGCCCTTGCCACGCAGACCTGCTGGAGCCCACCCGTCCACTAGCGCACATATGCCAGAGCCAACAAGGACCGCGCCGTGTGACGGGTGTCACCGCATGAGTTTTTGAAACCGTGGCACTTACGACTCCTCTACAACTGGTCAATTTAATATGTGCAATTGCACTGCTCCTCAGGGCCCGCGCACAGCCGATCCGACAGCGCTCCCCAGACTCCGACAAGCCCGCCCACAGGGCCGGTCGGCAGGCACTCACCAGGCACAGGACCGGGCACAAAAAAGATCGCGCTGGACCCGGCGGAGTCCAGCGCGATCAACGACGCACCCCTGTTGGGGCAGGAGCGGCATCATTTGGAGCTGTAGGTTCCGAGCGCCTCGGCGGGTTGGGGGACCTGCCGTTTTGCCCGGTTATTCAGTTGTTCAGGCCTCGCTGCGCTGCTGCGGAATGCCCGCGAGCAGAGCGCGGACCTCGGCTTCGCGGTAGCGGCGATGCCCGCCGAGCGTGCGGATCGACGTGAGCTTGCCGGCCTTCGCCCAGCGCGTGACCGTCTTCGGGTCGACGCGGAACATGGTGGCGACCTCAGCCGGGGTCAGCAGCGGCTCGGCATCAGGGGTGCGAGCGGTCATGAGCGGCCTCCTCGGGAGAACCGAACCTTCTCGGTTCTTTCCTCTAAATTCTGCACCTTGACCCGCGTTGCCCGAAATGGCGGACGCGAGTCGAGTCGGTTATAGGACGAACGGCTTGTCCTCGGCACTACAACTACACCATCCGTCCAGCCGCGTCGGCCAAACCGATGGAATTGCCCTCCCAGGTGTTCATCAGCGACGGAAGCCGATGGACCATGCCATAGCGGACAGTCACGCCCTTGTGACGATCAGTCACAGGGCGAACGGGAGTCATCAGACCCATCACGAGACCCCCCAAAGCGTGCGATGCGGAGATTCCGCCCACGGTGCGTCACAGCAGGACGGAAGGAGCCCTCCCCGGGCTCCTTGTCCTATTTTGGCATGAGGAGGGGGAAGGGGCGCAAGAGTGATGTACGTGCGGTCCGTCACGCTTGACTCATACGCCCGGATCGGTACCTAAGCCCGGATCGGGACCTACGTCCCTTGTTGGCAGAACATCAGCACACCCGGGGCACGTGTCGGACCGGAAGACCAAACCCCACATCGGGCGGTACGTCAAACGTCAGTTCGCCGACCGCCGGTCCCGGACCGCCCGCCAGCGCTCCACCAGCCGCCCGTACGCGGCCCCCGCCGTGGCTCCGTCGCCGTGCCGCAGCGCCTCGATGCCCTCGGCCACGTCCGCCGCGGAGTGGTCCGCCTCCAACTCGCCGGCCGGCAGGGCGTGCACGAGCCCGCCGTAGTCCAGCTCGACCAGTGAGCGCGGGTGGAACTCCTCCAGCCAGCGCCCCACGTCCACCAGGCCGTCGATGAGCGGCCCCTCGTCCATGGCCTCCTTCAGCGCCCGCAGGCCCCGGGCCACTCGCCGGCGGGCCTGCACCATGGGCGTCCGGTAGCGCAGCACCGGCGCGGGGGCCCCTTCGCCGTCGCCGCCCTTGTCGTACTCCCGCTCCGCGTCGGAGACCAGCACGAACCAGTTGATCGGCACCTGCCAGGTCGCGGTGCGGATCCAGGGGCGGGCGTCCGGGTTGCGCTCCAGCCAGCGCTCGTAGTCCTGGGTGGTCTCGCGGCGTACGACCGGCGGGATCAGGGCGTCCAGCACCGGTTCCGGGAAGTCCTCGGCCAGTTCCCCGAGCATCTGCCAGCCGCGCAGCCGGGTCCGCCAGGGGCAGACGCAGACCACGCCGTCGAGCTCGGTCACGAAGGCGTCCGCGCTCTCGTGCACCGGAACCGCCACGGGCGGGGTGGGCAGCAGGTCGGCCAGCGAGCGCCGCAGCTCGTCCTGGTAGGAGGGCAGGTCGGTGCGGCGGGCGTAGCGGGCCCAGTGGCCGCGCTCCTCCTCCGGGAAGGCGGCCAGCGGTTCGTACACGCGCAGGTACGCGGCGTAGGGGACGATCACCGAGGACACCTTGGGCACGCCTGCTCCCTCCCCCGCGCACCGCTTCGAAAACCTGCGGTAGCCGATCACAAACGCGCGGGAACCTCTGCAAATCGTCGCACGCCCGTACTCCGTGCGGAGGTGATCCTGGGCACTGTGCGGCGGGCGGTCACCGCCAGGCTCTAATCTCATGCCAAAGTCCCCGCCACCCGCACGGGGGCCCGTCTCCACCCGCCGCAACTACACAGGAGTCACCACCGTGACCGACGTAACCGGCGCACCTGCTGATGTACTGCACACCCTGTTCCGCTCGGAGCAGGGAGGTCATGAGCAAGTCGTGCTCTGCCAGGACCGTGCCAGCGGTCTCAAGGCCGTCATCGCCATCCACTCCACCGCCCTGGGCCCCGCGCTCGGCGGTACGCGCTTCTACCCGTACGCGAGCGAGGCGGACGCCGTCGCCGACGCGCTGAACCTCGCGCGCGGGATGTCGTACAAGAACGCCATGGCCGGGCTCGAGCACGGCGGCGGCAAGGCCGTGATCATCGGCGACCCGGCGCAGATCAAGAGCGAGGAGCTGCTCCTGGCCTACGGCCGGTGCGTCGCCTCACTCGGCGGCCGGTACGTCACCGCCTGCGACGTCGGCACGTACGTCGCCGACATGGACGTCGTGGCACGCGAGTGCCGCTGGACGACCGGCCGCTCCCCCGAAAGCGGCGGCGCGGGCGACTCCTCCGTACTCACCGCCTTCGGCGTCTACCAGGGCATGCGCGCCTCCGCCCAGCACCTGTGGGGCGACCCGACGCTGCGCGGCAGGCGCGTCGGCGTCGCCGGCATCGGCAAGGTCGGCCACCACCTGGTCGACCACCTCGTGGCGGAGGGCGCCGAGGTCTTCGTCACGGACGTGCGCGAGGACGCCGTGCGGCGCGTCACCGAGCGGCACCGTGACGTGCTGGCCGTGCGGGACACCGGGGAACTGATCCGCGTCGACGGCCTCGACGTCTACGCCCCCTGCGCGCTGGGCGGCGCGCTGAACGACGACACCGTGCCGGTACTGACCGCCAAGGTGGTCTGCGGCGCGGCCAACAACCAGCTCGACCACCCGGGCGTGGAGAAGGACCTCGCCGACCGCGGGATCCTCTACGCACCGGACTACGTGGTGAACGCCGGCGGAGTCATCCAGGTCGCCGACGAGCTGCACGGCTTCGACTTCGACCGGTGCAAGGCGAAGGCCGCGAAGATCCACGACACCACGCTGGCCATATTCGCACGTGCGAAGGAAGACGGTATTCCGCCGGCCGCGGCGGCCGACCGGATCGCCGAGCAGCGGATGGCGGAGGCACGTACCCGACGGTGATCGCGCGGCCATCCCGCAGTGATCACCCGCAGGTCGGAGCGGTGTCTTCGCAGGTTTGACCGGTACCCGCCGGGGGGCAGTTAGAGAGAACTCTCACTTATCCCGGCGGGTCGACCGTCGAAAGGTGGTTAAAATCGCCGTTGACCAGCGAGGACAGGGTGCCTCGAAGGTCCTGGGCGTAGCCACGTCCTGCGGGCGACGTACCGTATGGGCGTGGGCTCAGGTACCGTGGAAGCCCTACGGACCGGTCTCTCCACGGGGAGCCCGTTCCGGACCATGAACGCGTGTCAAGACTCTGGGGCCGTCGAGCCCCGTCGTTGAGGGGGTCGAGCCATGGGGCGCGGCCGGGCCAAGGCCAAGCAGACGAAGGTCGCCCGCCAGCTGAAGTACAACAGCGGTGGGACTGATCTCTCCCGCCTGGCCGAGGAGCTGGGCGCATCGCCGTCGAATCCGCAACCGCCTAACGGCGAGCAATTCGAGGACGATGAGCAGGACGATGACGTGTACGCACGGTACGCCGACCTCTATGGGGCCGACGACCAGGACGAGGACGGCCAGTCCCCGCAACAGCGACGCGGCGCTTGACCCTGCACTGAACACTCACCCGGTCGGTGACTCACGTCACCGACCGGGTTCTGTGCTACCCGCAGGACCGTCACCACCCGTACGGCCGTCGCTTCAGCCGGCGTAGTCGCCGACGAGGGCGGCGCCGGTCCCGTGGTCGCCGCGGTCGGTGATCTCGCCGGCCACCCAGGCGTCCACGCCGCGGTCGGCCAGGGTCGCCAGTGCCACGTCCGTCGACTCCTCGGGGACGATGGCGATCATGCCCACGCCCATGTTGAGGGTCTTCTCCAGCTCCAGGCGCTCCACCCGGCCCGTCGTGCCGACGAGGTCGAAGATCGCGCCGGGGGCCCAGGTGGAGCGGTCGACGACGGCGTGCAGGCCGTCGGGGACCACGCGGGCCAGGTTGGCGGCGAGTCCGCCGCCGGTGACGTGGCTGAAGGCGTGGACGTCGGTGGTGCGGGTGAGGGCCAGGCAGTCCAGGGAGTAGATCTTGGTGGGCTCCAGCAGCTCCTCGCCGAGGGTGCGGCCGAGTCCGTCGAGGTGCGCGTCCAGGGACAGGCCGCCCTCGTTCAGCAGGACGTGGCGGACGAGTGAGTACCCGTTCGAGTGAAGACCGGAAGCTGCCATGGCCACGACCGCGTCACCCTTGCGGATGCGATCGGCGCCCAGCAGCCGGTCCGCCTCCACGACGCCCGTACCGGCGCCGGCGACGTCGAAGTCGTCCTCGCCGAGCAGGCCGGGGTGCTCGGCGGTCTCGCCGCCGACCAGGGCGCAGCCGGCCAGTACGCAGCCTTCGGCGATGCCCTTGACGATCGCGGCGACACGCTCGGGGTGGACCTTGCCGACGCAGATGTAGTCGGTCATGAAGAGCGGCTCGGCGCCGCACACCACGATGTCGTCCATGACCATGGCGACCAGGTCGTGGCCGATGGTGTCGTAGACGCCCAGCTGCCGGGCGATGTCGACCTTGGTGCCGACGCCGTCCGTGGCGGAGGCCAGCAGGGGGCGCTCGTAGCGCTTGAGGGCGGAGGCGTCGAAGAGGCCGGCGAAGCCGCCGAGGCCGCCGAGGACCTCGGGGCGCCGGGTCTTCTTCACCCACTCCTTCATGAGCTCGACGGCGCGGTCGCCCGCCTCGATGTCGACGCCGGCGGCTGCGTAGCTGGCACCAGTTGTGTCAGGCATGACGATGAGAACCTTTGTGTCGTACGGCAGGAAGGCAGGCCAGGGAGGCGGACGGCTACGGGCGACGGATGGCGTCGGTGGCGGCCGTACCGGCGGGCCCGGCGGCCAGCTCGGTCTCCAGGAGCTGCTTGCCGAGCAGCTCGGGGTCGGGGAGCTCCATCGGGTACTCGCCGTCGAAGCAGGCGCGGCACAGGTTCGGCTTGGCGATGGTGGTCGCCTCGATCATGCCGTCGATGGAGATGTACGCCAGGGAGTCGGCGCCCATGGAGGTGCCGATCTCCTCGACGCTCATGCCGTTGGCGATGAGCTCGGCGCGGGTGGCGAAGTCGATGCCGAAGAAGCAGGGCCACTTCACCGGCGGGGAGGAGATCCGGATGTGGATCTCGGCGGCGCCGGCCTCGCGGAGCATGCGGACCAGGGCCCGCTGGGTGTTGCCGCGGACGATGGAGTCGTCCACGACGACCAGCCGCTTGCCCTTGATGACTTCCTTCAGGGGATTCAGCTTCAGGCGGATGCCGAGCTGGCGGATGGTCTGCGAGGGCTGGATGAACGTGCGGCCGACGTAGGCGTTCTTCACCAGACCGGCGCCGAACGGGATGCCGGAGGCCTCGGCGTAGCCGATGGCGGCGGGGGTGCCGGATTCCGGGGTCGCTATGACGAGGTCGGCCTCGGCGGGAGCCTCCTTCGCCAGCCTGCGGCCCATCTCGACGCGCGAGAGGTAGACGTTGCGGCCGGCGATGTCGGTGTCCGGGCGGGCCAGGTACACGTACTCGAAGACACAGCCCTTGGGCTTCGCTTCCGCGAATCGGGAAGTGCGCAGGCCGTTCTCGTCGATGGCGACGAACTCGCCCGGCTCGATCTCGCGGACGTAGGAGGCGCCGCAGATGTCGAGGGCGGCGGACTCGGAGGCGACGACCCAGCCGCGCTCGAGGCGGCCGAGGACCAGCGGGCGGATGCCCTGCGGGTCACGGGCGGCGTAGAGGGTGTGCTCGTCCATGAAGACGAGGCTGAAGGCGCCGCGCACCTCGGGGAGCACCTTGCCGGCCGCCTCCTCGATGGTCAGCGGCTTGCCGTCGTCGTCCACCTGGCCCGCGAGCAGGGCGGTGACCAGGTCGGTGTCGTTGGTCGCCGCGACCCGCGTCGAGCGGCCGTCCTGCTTGGGCAGGTCGGCGACCAGCTCGGCGAGCTGGGCGGTGTTGACGAGGTTGCCGTTGTGCCCGAGCGCGATGGAGCCCTGCGCGGTGGCACGGAACGTCGGCTGGGCGTTCTCCCACACTGAGGCACCGGTGGTCGAGTAGCGGGCGTGACCGACCGCGATGTGACCCTGGAGCGAACCGAGAGAGGTCTCGTCGAAGACCTGGGAAACCAGGCCCATGTCCTTGAAGACGAGGATCTGGGAGCCGTTGCTGACCGCGATTCCCGCGGACTCCTGGCCCCGATGCTGGAGGGCGTAGAGCCCGAAGTACGTGAGCTTTGCGACCTCTTCGCCCGGGGCCCAGACACCGAAGACGCCACAAGCGTCCTGGGGGCCCTTCTCGCCGGGAAGCAGATCGTGATTGAGTCGACCGTCACCACGTGGCACGTCTCCGAGTGTAGGCGAGATCGACCACTGGTCCGAATTGGGGACATGGGCTCACGATTGGATCACCGGTCGGCCGTGGCTCGGACGATGCTGCCGTCTTCGCTGGTCAGCGTGAGGGTTTCTTGATCGATCCGGTAGTCGACCCGGCCGTCGAAGAGGCGCAGTATCCGCTTCTCGGCGTCCATGAGTGAGCCTTCGCACATCATTCGGGTGGTGGACGGGGCGCCGAGGGTGATATGTCCGTCGCTGACGGTGGCCTTGGCGTTGACGTGGTTGCAGGGGAGGCGGCCGGAGACGGTCTGCGCGTCCCGGTCGAAGGTGAGGTGGGCGCTGCCCTTCTGGCCCGTGTCCTTCCGGTCCGTGTCCTTCCGGTCCGTGTCCTTCCGGCTCGTGTCCTTCTGGCCCGGGGTGGTGACGGTCCACTTCGTGCCGTAGAGAGGAGCGTCGGGCTGCCTGCTGAGCCGGACGGTGTCGCCGCCTGAGGTGGTGAGGGTCAGTCGCCCGCCCTCGGTCTCGGTGGTGAGCGGGCCGGCGGTGAGGGTGCGGCCGAGGGACTTCTCGAAGTCGATGGGCGTCTTCTCGCAGGCCTTCTCGGTGAACATGGCGTCGCTGAGCCGGACGCGCTCGCCGTCGAGGTCGGCGCGGGCGCTGAAGGTGTTGCAGCCTGTGCTGCCCTCCGCCTCGCCTTGTCCGGTGATCCGGACGTGTGCCGTGTCCGGCGCCTTGTGGGTGGTGCCGTCCACGGTGACGCTGTCGATGCTCCACCGGACGCCGGTGAGGGGCTTGTCCGCGCCCACGGACCCGCTGCCGCCGCCGGCCTTCTCGCTGCCGCAGGCTGCCGCGAGCGGTACGAGCGCGGCGACTGCCGCCACGGTCAGGGTCATGCTGCGCTGCTGCTTCTGCCTGTACATGCCCATTCGACGGAGGGGCGGAGGGTCTGGTTCCCCTCACGTTCACCCGAGGAGCGGCAGCAGCCCCCCGAGGTCGGCCCGCTCCCCGCTCGCGCTCACCCTCGCCCCGGCCACGGCGTCCTCCCAGGACAGCCGTCCGGTGGCCAGCCGGACCCAGGTCAGCGGGTCGGTCTCGACGACGTTGGGCGGGGTGCCGCGGGTGTGCCGGGGGCCTTCGACGCACTGCACGACGGCGTAGGGCGGGATCCGTACCTCCGTCGAACCGCCGGGCGCCTTCGCGGCGAGCGCGTCGGCCAGCAGCCGGGTCGCGGCGGCCATGGCCTGCCGGTCGTACGGCACGTCGAGGCCGGGCACGGCGGCGTTCAGGTCGTCGGTGTGGACGACCAGCTCGACGGTGCGGGTGACGACGTAGTCGGCCAGCGGCAGCGCACCCGCGCTGGTGGGCAGCAGCCGGGTGCCGGGGTGGGTGTCGAGTCGGTCGGTGAAGCGCCGCTCGACCTCGGCGAGGTGGGCGTCGGTGTCGGGGTGCTCGGCCGCGAGGCGCCGGGCGGTGGCGGCGATGGCGTCCGCGTCGGCGGCGATCGCGAACGGCCAGTCGAGCAGCCGACCGTCCTGCCGTGCGGGCTCGGGCTCACCGAGCAGCCGGTCCACGGCGGTCAGCGCCATCGCGAGGTGTGCCACCAGTTCCCGCACGCTCCAGTCGCCGAGCCTGGTCGGCAGGGCGAGCTGCTCGGGCGTGAGGGTGCGGACGGCCGCCCGTACGTTTCCGAACTGGGCCAGTACGGCGGTACGGGTGCGGGCGGGATCGTAGGCGCGGGCGCGCTTCCTGGCGGGCGGCATGGCGGCGAGCCTAGTCGGCGCGGAAGACGGAGCTCCCGTTGAATGACACAGCGGGAATGACACAGCAGGACGTCCACGGACGTGCGCACACCGTCCGGAGGAATCCGCACAGCTCCCCGTTTCCCCGTTCCACGGCCCCGGCGGCTCCACCGAGTCCGCGGCCTCCCACGGAGCTAACCGTCGCGCCGGGCGGCGTGGTCCGCCGGTTCGGGTACGTCGAAGACCTCGCCGTTGCGCGGGACACCGATGCCGTGCCAGGTGAAGGGGATGCCCCGGGCGGTGTCCGGGTCGGGGCCGTCCATGAGCTGGAAGTGGACGTGCGGTTCGGTGGAGTTGCCGGAGTTGCCGCACCGGGCCAGCCGCTGTCCGGCGTGCACCCGGTCGCCCTCGCGGACGGCGTACGAACCGCGCTGCACATGGGCGTACATCGCGTACGTACCGTCGCCGAGGTCCAGCACCAGGTGGTTGCCGACGATCCGGCGGACGCCGCCCATCTCGCGTACCGAGCCCTCGACGAGCATGAGGTAGAGCAGCGCGGGCAGCGAGTTGCGGCTCAGGTGGTCGCGCTGGGTGTCGTCGGTCCGCACGACCGTGCCGTCGGCCACCGCGAGCAGCGGCGCGCCGAACGCCGGGAAGTCGCGGCTGCGCCGGGCGATCGGCCACAGGGCGCGGAAGCCGGGGCGGGCGCCGGGCTCCGGTTCGGCGACGAGATCGATGGCGAAGGTCTGGCCGTAGGCGTGGACCCCGTGGCTCGGGGTGCGGTCGGCGGGGCTGTTCAGCGCGGACCAGCGGCCGGTGACCGGCGGCCGGACCTCGACCGGCTCACGGGCGACGCCCGCCGCGTCCGGAGCGCCGCCGCCCCACCGGTTGACCACCGTGATCAGCACGAAGGCCAGGGCCATGGGCAGGAAGTTCCACCATCCCGGGTATCCGAAGTCGAAGACGACGTGTGCGGTCACCAGGGCGATGAAGCCCAGTTGCAGCGCCCGGAAGGTGATCATGGCTAGCTTGCGTGCGGACATGGGTTCCCCCTGGATCGGACCTTGATCGGACCTTGTTCGGGTCTTGATCGGACCTTGGTCGGTCTTGACCGGATCGCGACGTAGCCGGTCAGCCGCGGGCCGCCGACAGCACCACCAGCAGCGGTACGACCCGTCCCGCCGGCACCTCGTGGCGGCCCCGGCCGGCCGTGTGCAGCCAGCCGGCGCCGGTGAGCTGGCGCAGGTGGTGGTAGATCTGGCCGGTCGTGCCCACCTCGTCCAGCTCGGCGAGCTCGGCCGCGGTGCGCCGGCCGCCGAGGATCTCGCGCAGCAGCCGCAGCCGGACGGGATGACCAAGCGCGGCGAACGCTTCGGCCGACTCGGCCCAGTCGGCGTCCATCAGGCTGTCGGTCAGCGCACCGTGCTGCCAGGCGTACTGCTCTCCGGTCGGCAGCCGGACAGCGCCCGTGAACAGGACGCCTCCGTCGGCCGCCCGCATCTCCGCGAGCTGCTCCTTCAGGCCGTCAAGGGCCCAGAAGTCGCCCTCGCCGAGGCGGGGGGCGGGCCGGTCGACGCCCTCCAGTGCGGCGAGTCGCCGCTCGAGATCGGCTACACGCTGTTCCAGTTGCTCCACTTCTTCGATATTACGTAAATACGTAACCGTGCGCAAGGGAGCGCAAGGGTGCGCAAGGGTGCGACGCCCGAGGTCAGTCACCCGTACGCGTGCCCTCGGAGATCCTCGGGAACGACGCGCGCAGACAAGGACCACGTGTGCTGAAACGACGAGGTCCCGCCCGGAACCGACCGGACGGGACCTCGGCTCGTACGAACCTCCGCGACGCTTACGCGAGCAGCGCCGGGATCGTGCCCTCGTGGGCCTCGCGCAGCTCGGCCAGGGGCAGCGAGAACTCGCCCTGGACCTCCACCGCGTCCCCGTCCACGACACCGACGCGGGTCGCGGGCAGGCCGCGCGCACCGCACATGTCGTTGAAGCGCAGCTCCTCCGAGCGCGGGACGGCGACGACCGCGCGGCCCGCCGACTCCGAGAAGAGGAAGGTGAAGGCGTCCAGCCCGTCCGGTACGACCAGACGCGCGCCCTTCTCCCCGAGCAGCGCCGACTCGACGACCGCCTGGACCAGACCGCCGTCGGACAGGTCGTGCGCGGAGTCGATCATGCCGTCGCGGGAGGCGGAGATCAGGATCTCGGCCAGCAGGCGCTCACGCTCCAGGTCGACCTTCGGGGGCAGGCCGCCGAGGTGGTCGTGGACGACCTGGGACCAGGCCGAGCCGCCGAACTCCTCACGCGTGTCGCCGAGAAGGTAGAGCAGCTGGCCCTCCTCCTGGAAGGCGACCGGCGTGCGGCGGGCCACGTCGTCGATGACGCCGAGGACCGCGACCACGGGAGTGGGGTGGATGGCCGCCTCGCCCGTCTGGTTGTAGAGCGAGACGTTGCCGCCGGTCACCGGGGTGCCGAGCTGCCGGCAGCCGTCCGCCAGACCGCGCACGGCCTCCGCGAACTGCCACATGACCGCCGGGTCCTCCGGCGAGCCGAAGTTCAGGCAGTCGGAGACGGCGAGCGGCTTGGCGCCGGTCGTCGCCACGTTGCGGTAGGCCTCCGCGAGAGCCAGCTGCGCGCCCGTGTACGGGTCGAGCTTGGCGTAGCGGCCGTTGCCGTCGGTCGCGATCGCGACGCCGAGGCCGGACTCCTCGTCCACGCGGATCATGCCCGAGTCCTCGGGCTGGGCGAGGACCGTGTTGCCCTGCACGAAGTGGTCGTACTGCTGGGTGATCCACTGCTTGGACGCCTGGTTCGGGGAGCCGACCAGCTTCAGGACCTGGTCCTTGAGCTGCTCGCTCGTCCCCGGCCGGGGCAGCTTGTTCGCGTCATCGGCCTGGAGGGCGTCCTGCCAGCCGGGGCGGGCGTAGGGGCGCTCGTAGACCGGGCCGTCGTGGGCGACGGTGCGCGGGTCGACGTCGACGATCTTGCCGCCGTGCCAGAAGATCTCCAGGCGGTCGCCGTCGGTGACCTCACCGATGACGGTGGCGATGACGTCCCACTTGTCGCAGATCTCCAGGAAGCGGTCGACCTTCTCCGGCTCCACGACCGCGCACATGCGCTCCTGCGACTCGCTCATGAGGATTTCCTCGGGCGAGAGGGTCGAGTCGCGCAGCGGTACGTCGTCCAGGGTGACGCGCATCCCGCCGGAGCCGTTGGACGCCAGCTCGGACGTGGCGCAGGACAGGCCCGCCGCGCCGAGGTCCTGGATGCCGACGACCAGCTTCTCCTGGAACGCCTCCAGGGTGCACTCGATGAGGAGCTTCTCCTGGAAGGGGTCGCCGACCTGGACGGCGGGACGCTTGGAGGGCTTGGCGTCGTCGAAGGTCTCGGAAGCGAGGATCGACGCGCCGCCGATGCCGTCACCGCCGGTGCGGGCGCCGTAGAGGATGACCTTGTTGCCCGCGCCGGACGCCTTGGCGAGGTGGATGTCCTCGTGCCGCATGACGCCGATGGCACCGGCGTTGACCAGCGGGTTGCCCTGGTAGCAGGCGTCGAAGACGACCTCGCCGCCGATGTTGGGCAGGCCCAGGCAGTTGCCGTAGCCGCCGATGCCGGCGACTACGCCGGGCAGGACCCGCTTGGTGTCGGGGTGGTCGGCGGCGCCGAAGCGCAGCGGGTCCACGACGGCGACCGGACGCGCACCCATCGCGATGATGTCGCGGACGATGCCGCCGACGCCCGTGGCCGCGCCCTGGTAGGGCTCCACGTACGACGGGTGGTTGTGCGACTCGACCTTGAAGGTGACCGCGTAGCCCTGGCCGACGTCGACGACACCGGCGTTCTCGCCGATGCCGACGAGCATCGCGTCGGACTCGGGGGCCTTCTCGCCGAACTGGCGCAGGTGGACCTTGCTGCTCTTGTACGAGCAGTGCTCGGACCACATGACGGAGTACATGGCGAGTTCCGCGCCGGTCGGGCGGCGGCCGAGGATCTCCACCACCCGCTCGTACTCGTCCTTCTTCAGGCCCAGCTCGGCCCAGGGCAGCTCGACGTCGGGGGTCGCGGTCGCGTGCTCGACCGTGTCCAGAGGCGTCCGGCTCATGCGTTGACCAGCTTCTTGAGGATCGAGGTGAAGAACGGGAGGCCGTCGGTGCGGCCGGTGCCGATCAGCGGCTCGACGGCGTGCTCCGGGTGCGGCATGAGGCCGACGACGTTCCCGGCGGCGTTGGTGATGCCGGCGATGTCGTTGAGCGAGCCGTTGGGGTTCATGTCCAGGTACCGGAAGGCGACGCGGCCCTCGGCCTCCAGCTCGTCCAGCGTCCGCCGGTCGGCGACGTAGCGGCCGTCCATGTTCTTCAGCGGGATGTGGATCTCCTGTCCGGCGGCGTAGTCGCTGGTCCAGGAGGTGTCCGCGTTCTCCACCCGCAGCTTCTGGTCGCGGCAGATGAAGTGCAGGTGGTCGTTGCCCAGCATGCCGCCGGGGAGCAGGTGGGCCTCCGTGAGGATCTGGAAGCCGTTGCAGATACCGAGCACCGGGAGGCCGGCCTTGGCCTGGTCGATGACGGTGTCCATGACCGGCGAGAAGCGCGCGATGGCGCCGGCGCGCAGATAGTCGCCGTAAGAGAAACCACCGCACAGCACCACGGCGTCGACCTGCTTGAGGTCCTTGTCCTTGTGCCAGAGGGACACGGGTTCGGCGCCGGCGACGCGGATCGCGCGCTGCGTGTCCCGGTCGTCGAGACTGCCGGGGAAAGTGACGACGCCAATACGAGCGGTCACTTCGCGGCTCCCGCGACTACGTCATCGGACTCGACCTTGACGGTGAAGTCCTCGATCACGGTGTTGGCGAGGAAGGATTCCGCGAGATCGTGGATGCGGGCGAGGGCGGCGTCGTCGACCGGCCCGTCCACTTCCAGTTCGAATCGCTTTCCCTGACGTACGTCCGAGATCCCCTCGAAACCCAGCCGCGGCAGTGCGCGCTGCACCGCCTGGCCCTGGGGGTCGAGGATCTCCGGCTTGAGCATGACGTCGACTACGACGCGTGCCACTGGCACTCCCGGTGTGTGGTGCTGAGCAGGTTCCTTCAGACTACCCGTACAAAATTTCTACGCGCGTAGCCTTGGAGGAAAGTACGTGAGCCCTGTCACGATCCGGTATCGGGGGGAGGCGGTCGCGAAAAGCTTCGGGAAAGATCCCGGATCGTGTCTGGGTGCCTATTGCGCGACGGACACGCGGAGAGATTTAGTCGGGCTTCCCATTGCAATGCCGGGCACTGTACAAATGAAATGTCATTAGCCGATACTTTGCCCAATTACAGGCGAACAGTCGGCATCATCGCGGTGTCTTGGCACGTCATCGCGGAGATGCCGCACGAAGGGACCGATATTCGTGGCGCAGCGTGTCGTGGTCACTCTCTTTGACGACATCGACGGCTCGGAAGCGGCGGAGACGATCGCCTTCGGTGTCGACGGCCGGATGTACGAGATCGACCTGAACGAAGCCAATGCCCGGAAACTGCGCAAGGCCCTCGAGCCGTACGTGTCGGCCGGCCGCAAGCGGTCCCGATCCGGCAAGGCGTACCGGCAGACGGAGGTCGCCCCCGACCCGGCGGCGGTCCGGGCCTGGGCTCAGGCGAACAAGCTGGACGTGCCCGCGCGGGGCCGGATCCCGAAGAAGGTGTACGAGGCGTTCGCCGAGGCGCAGTGAACCGCGGCCCGGTCCGCCGTCCGCCGTCCGCGGTGAGCCGTCAACCGTCAGCCGCCCACGGTCAGCCGTCAGCCTTCAACCGCCCACGGTGAGCCGTCCGCGGTGAGGCGCTTCCGGTGACCTACGGCCGGTGACCTACGGCCGGTGGCCGGTGGCCGACGACCGCTCAGCCGCCCCTCTCGGCAACCGACTTGCGCTACACCCCGGGTGATCAGCTAAAGTCTGGAGCACGCCGAGGGGCGCGGCCGAAAGGCCCAGCTCACGGAACATGCGGGTGTAGTTCAGTAGTAGAACATCCCCCTTCCAGGGGGAAGGCGCAGTGTGCAATTCCTGTCACCCGCTCTGCATCGCCGTACCGATCAGTCGATTCGATCAGGTAGGCTGGTGCTCGCACCGATCGGTGAAGGCCGGTCGGGAGCAATGCGGACGTAGCTCAGTTGGTAGAGCGCAACCTTGCCAAGGTTGAGGTCGCGAGTTCGAGCCTCGTCGTCCGCTCGGGAATCAGACCCCGGTCCTCCAAGGACCGGGGTCTTTTCGTGCGTCCGTAGGCCGTAGCCCGGAGTCCGAAGCCCGGAGTCCGTAGCCCGGAGTCCGAAGCAGGGAGCAGGAAGGGCCGGACGCGTCCGTCTGACATTTGTCATGCCGGGTGATGACGGGCCGCACTGTCGTCCGGCCCGGGAGACCGGAAAGCTTGAGGCATGCGATCAAACGGACACGAACACGTGATTGAGGTCACCGACCTGCGACGTGTGTACGGGGGCGGGTTCGAGGCCGTGCGCGGAATCGACTTCTCCGTGCGCCGCGGAGAGGTCTTCGCCCTCCTCGGCACCAACGGCGCCGGCAAGACGTCGACGGTCGAACTGCTGGAAGGCCTCGCCGCTCCGGCCGGCGGCCGGGTGCGCGTCCTCGGGCACGACCCGTACACCGAGCGGGCCGCCGTACGCCCCCGCACCGGGGTCATGCTGCAGGAGGGTGGCTTCCCGTCCGAGCTGACCGTCGCCGAGACCGCGCGGATGTGGGCGGGGTGTGTGAGCGGGGCCCGCCCGCCGGCCGAGGTCCTGGCGCTGGTCGGGCTGGAGTCCAAGGCCGGGGTACGCGTGAAGCAGCTGTCCGGGGGCCAGCGGCGCCGACTGGACCTGGCACTCGCGCTGCTCGGCGACCCCGAGGTCCTCTTCCTCGACGAACCCAGCACCGGACTGGACGCCGAAGGCCGCCGGGACACCTGGGAGTTGGTCAGCGCGCTGCGTGACGGCGGTACGACGGTGCTGCTGACCACGCACTACCTGGAGGAGGCCGAGAACCTCGCCGACCGGCTCGCGATCATGCACGAAGGCCGGATCGCCGCCACCGGGACCCCGGCCGAGGTGACCGCCGAGCAGCCGTCCCGGATCTCCTTCGAGCTGCCCACGGGCTACTTCGTGGGCGATCTGCCGCCGCTGGACGAGCTGGGCGTCAGCGCTCACGAGGCCGACGGCCGGATGGTCAGGCTGCGCACCCACGAACTTCAGCGCGCCGCCACCGGGCTGCTGGTCTGGGCCGGCCAGGCCGGCGTGGAACTGCGCCGCCTGGACGTGCGGTCGGCGTCTCTCGAGGAGGCGTTCCTGGGGATCGCGAAGGAGGCGTCCGCGCGGACCGCCGAAGGTACGACGCCGAAGGAGTACGCGGCATGAGCGCCACGACCACCAAGCACTCCCCGGCCCGCGCCGCGAATGACCAGGTCACCACGCCGATGGGGCGGATGACCGCCCTCGCCCGGGCCGAACTGACCCTGCTCGGCCGGAACAAGGGCACCGTCTTCGCCGCCCTCTTCGTACCGCTGGTGCTGCCGTTCAGCGTCTGGTCGGCCTCCAAGGAAATGGATCTCGCCGAGGCCGGACTGACCACAGGCACGCTCGTCCTGCCCGCCGCGATCGGATTCTCGCTGCTGTTCGCCGTCTACTCGGCCCTCGTCGGCGTCTTCGTCGTCCGCCGCGAGGAACTCGTCCTCAAGCGGCTGCGCACCGGCGAACTGAGGGACGTCGAGATCCTTGGCGGATCCGCGATGCCGGCCGTGCTCAGCGGGCTCGTGCAGAGCCTGCTGCTGGCGGCGGGCTGCTTCGCCCTGCTGGACCTGTCCGCGCCGTCCGCGCCCCACCTGGCCGTACTCGGCCTGCTGCTCGGCCTCGTGATGTGCGCCGCGCTCGCGGCGGTCACCGCGAGCTTCACCCGGACCGGTGAGAGCGCCCAGGTCACGCCGCTGCCGTTCACTTTCGTCTCGATGCTCGGCTCCGGCATGTTCGTCCCGCTGGAGCTGTTCCCCGACCGGCTGGCCTCCTTCTGCGAGCTGCTGCCGCTGACCCCCGTCGTCACCCTGGTGCGCGGCGGCTGGACCGGCGACCTGTCGGCCTACGAGGCACTGGGCGCCGGGTTGACGGCGGTGGCCTGGACCGTGGTCGCGGTGTTTGCTGTACGGCGGTGGTTCCGCTGGGAACCGCGGCACTGACGTACGGGAAGGCCGGGACCGGAACCAGGGCCGGGGCCGGGGAGAGTGGGGCGAGCGAGGGTATGCGCAGACCGAAGCGGTGGTGGGGGCGGAAGAGCACACCGGCGAAGGTGGAGACGTACACGCGGTGGTCGTTCCACTTCTTCGGGGTCATCGAGATCCTCGTGATCCTCCTGCCCGGCGTCGCAAAGGCCGGACCGCGCCTCGCGACCGGGCTGTCCCTGGCGGCCCTCGTACACGCCGCGGTCTGCATGCTGGTCGCCTCCCAGTCCCTGGACTGGACCCTCGGTCGACGGGCACAGCCGGTGCGGCTGCTGTGGGTGCTCGCCGCCCTCACCGCGGTGATCGCCGTCGGCGCGATCGGGCTCGCGGAGCGCGGCCCGAGTGGCGACGCCGTGGACACCGCGGCGAGGACGGTCTTCAGTGTCGTGCTGTGCTTCGGGGCCGGCATCATCGCCCTCGGAGTGCGGGACCGGCGGCGGGTGGTCGCCATCGTCGGCGGCTTCGCGTTCGGCGCCGGGGTCGTGTCCTTCCCGCTGGGCCTGCCGGGCCTCGCCGCGCTCGCGATGGCGTGCAGCGTGCTGGTGGGGGGCGCGTTTCTGTCCTTCACCTCGATCTTCTCGGTCTGGCTGCTCAACGCCGTCTACGCCCTCGACGAGGCCAAGGAGACCCGGACCCGGCTCGCGGTCGCTGAGGAACGGCTGCGGTTCGGACGCGATCTGCACGACGTGATGGGCCGGAACCTGGCGGTGATCGCGCTCAAGAGCGAACTGGCCGTCCAGCTCTCCCGGCGCGGACGGCCCGAGGCGGTGGAGCAGATGATCGAGGTACAGCGCATCGCCCAGGAGTCGCAGCGGGAGGTCCGGGACGTCGTACGCGGCTACCGCGAGGTCGCCCTGGAGGTCGAACTGGCCGGCGCCCGGAGTGTGCTCTCGGCGGCCGGCATCGTCTCGGAGGTCACCGGCGAGACGGCCGGACTGCCCCCAGAGGTCCAGTCGGCCCTCGGCTGGGTGGTACGGGAGGCGACGACGAACGTGTTGCGGCACGGCAACGCGGAGAAGTGCGCCGTGACGGTACGGATTTCGGAGGGGCGTGTGGTGCTGACGGTGGAGAACGACGGGGCGGCGGAGGAGACCGGCGCAAGATCCTCGGCCGGCTCCGGGCTCGCGGGGCTGCGGGAACGGCTGTCCGCCGTGGACGGCACGCTGGAGACCGGGCGCACCGGCGCGGGTGTCTTCCGGCTCAAGGCCGAGGTGCCGCTGCCGCCGGCCGGCTCGGCAGTGCTGGAGGCCGCGTCGTGACGACCCCCGTCCGGGTACTGCTCGCCGACGACGAGCACCTCATCCGCGGGGCGCTGGCGGCCCTGCTGTCCCTGGAGGACGACCTCCTCGTGGTCGCCGAGGCGGCCACCGGGCTGGAGGCGCTGGCGATGGCCCGGGCGCACGCTCCGGACGTCGCCGTACTGGATCTCCAGATGCCCGGCGCGGACGGTGTGAAGGTCGCCACATCCCTGCGGTCCGAGCTGCCCGCCTGCAAGGTACTGATCGTGACCAGCCACGGGCGGCCCGGGCACCTGAAGCGGGCGCTCGCGGCGGGTGTGCGCGGGTTCGTACCGAAGACGGTCAGCGCCCAGCGGCTCGCCGAGCTGATCCGCTCCGTGTACGCCGGAAACCGCTACGTCGACCCCGAGTTGGCCGCCGACGCGATCTCCGCCGGTGACTCGCCGCTGACCGCGCGCGAGGCCGAGGTGCTGGAGCACGCCGCCGACGGGGCACCCGTAGCGGAGATCGCCGAGCGGGCCGCGCTCGCGGAGGGGACCGTACGGAACTACCTGTCGTCGGCCGCGAACAAACTCGGTGCGGAGAACCGGCACGCGGCGGTGCGGCTCGCACGGGAGCGGGGTTGGGTATAGTGGCTGTCGCGCCACGGGAAGTCCACGGCTTCGGTCACCGGCTTCGGTCACCGGCTTCGGTCATCGGACTCCGTACGCGGCGCAGTGCGAACGTAGCTCAGTTGGTAGAGCGCAACCTTGCCAAGGTTGAGGTCGCGAGTTCGAACCTCGTCGTTCGCTCCATGTGAGAAAGCCCCCGGCTCCGGCCGGGGGCTTTCTCGTGTCCGCCTCGGCGTATCTACGACCAGGCCAGGCCGGTCAGGCGCTCGTACGCCTCCACGTACTTGCCGCGGGTCGCGTCCACGACCTGCTGCGGCAGCGGCGGCGGGGGCTGCTCGCTCTTCCGGTCCCAGCCGGACTCCGCCGAGGTCAGCCAGTCCCGGACGAACTGCTTGTCGTACGACGGCTGCGCGCGTCCCGGCTGCCACTGGTCGGCCGGCCAGAAGCGGGAGGAGTCCGGGGTGAGGACCTCGTCGCCCAGGACGAGGTCGTCGCCGCTCTCGCCCGCGAAGCCGAACTCGAACTTCGTGTCCGCCAGGATGACGCCGCGGTCGCGGGCGATGTCCCGGGCGCGGGAGTAGACGGCGAGGGTGGCCTGGCGCAGGGCGGCCGCGGTCTCCGCGCCGACCTGCCGGGCGACCTCCTCGTAGGAGACGTTCTCGTCGTGCTCGCCGACCTCGGCCTTGGTGGCCGGGGTGAAGATCGGGGCGGGCAGCTCCGAGCCGTCGACGAGGCCCTCGGGGAGGGCGAGGCCGCATACGGTACGGGTCTGGTCGTACTCGGCCAGACCCGAGCCGGTGAGGTAACCGCGGGCCACGCACTCCACCGGGACCATCCGCAGGGACTTGCAGACCAGCGCGCGGCCCTCCCAGTCGGCGGGGGCGCCGGGGGGCAGGTCGGTGCTCAGGACGTGGTTCGGGACCAGGTCGGCGAGCTGGTCGAACCACCACAGGGAGAGCTGGGTGAGGACCCGGCCCTTGTCGGGGATCTCGGTCGGCAGCACCCAGTCGTAGGCGGAGATGCGGTCGCTGGCGACCATCACGAGGTCGCCCGCCTCGTTCCGGTACAGCTCGCGCACCTTGCCGGTGTGCAGATGCACCAGACCCGGAACCTGGATCGGCTCGGGCTTTTCAACGAATCCGGACACGGTTCCTCCCCGTGGTTCTGTCCAATGGCTCCGATTGTCCCGTACGGGCGGGTGATCGGGGACGGCGGGTCGGCCCGAAGCCGGGTCGGGGCGCGGAGTCCGGTCCTGGTCGGGGCGCGGAGTCCGGTCCGGGTGGGGCGCGGGTCAGTCCCGTTTGCAGATGCGGTCCAGGAGGTTGGCGGTGGCTCGCTGGACACGTGGGTCCACGTGGCCCGGGCGGTCCAGGGCCGGGGACCAGGCGAACGTCCCGGACGCGAAGACCCAGGCGCCCGACGGCGTCCGGTACAGCGACGTCTCCTGGTGGCGCCGGGCGCCCTCCGCGTCGGTGTACGGGCTGTGCGCGAGCAGGACCCGCTCGTCGTGCTCGGGGAGCGCGGTGCGCGGGAAGTACCGGTCGGCCTCCCCCGCGACCAGGTTCTCCAGCTCGTCTCCCTCGTGGGCGGCGGTGGCCTCCCAGAGCCAGTGCCCGGCGTTGCGGACGATCATCGGGTGCGGTTCGGGGACGCGGCCGGCGTACTGGATGCCGAGCAGTTGCTGTTCGGCGCGGTCGACCTCCCGCCACAGCACCGGCCGGCCCGGGCCCCGGCGCTTGCGGCAGGTCAGCAGCCGGTCGGGGGCTCCGGACGGGGAGGGGGCCAGCTCGACCTGCCAGTACATGGTGTTGGCGGAGAGGAAGACCAGGGACGTGCCGTGCTCGCGGGCGAGTTCGGTGGTGCGGCGCATGGCGGCGGACCAGTACTCGTCGTGCCCGGGGAAGACCAGGCCCCGGTAGCGGGTGGGGTCGACGCGGCCGGAGTGCAGGTCGCGGGCGTCGGCGTAGGCGAGGTCGTAGCCGTAGCGCTCGGCGAAGCGGATGAAGTCGTAGGCGTGGCCGACGTGGAGGGGGAGGCCGGCGCCCGCGTACGGACGGTCGAAGGAGACGGTCGTCGCGGCGTCGGCCTCGCCCAGCAGCCGGCCCTCCTCGTCCCAGGCGTGGTAGAGGCTGGCGCCGGTGCGGCCGTCCTCCGGGTAGAGGTTGTACGCCTGCCACGTGATGTCCGGCAGGAGGAGCAGGAGGTCGGCGGGGTGGCTGTCGCGGACCGTGAAGGGCACGTGCGAGCGGTAGCCGTCGGCGGTGGTGAGGACGGCGACGTACGCGCCGATGTTCCAGTACGACGGGATCTGGAGCCGCCAGGACAGCCACCAGTGGTGGCAGGAGACCGTGCGGTCGGCGGTGAGCGGCGGGGGCTGGACGATGCCCGACAGGCGGGGGCTGGTGGTGATCTTGGCGGCACCGTCACCGCCGTAGTGGCCGATCCGGTAGACGTCGACGCTGAACTCCTGGGGCGGGTCGACGGTGATGTGGAAGTCGATGGCCTCGCCGGGGGCGGCGGCGCCGGTGGCGGTGAAGCCCTTGATCTGGCGGCGGACGTCGTCGGCGGCGCGCGGACCGCCGCCGTCGGTGCGTCGGTCGTGGATCCTCGTGCCGGATGTGCCGTCCGGGTCCGGTACGGCGTCCTGGTCCGCGTACCAGGCGACGACCTGGCCGGTGTCGCCGAAATACGTCTCGCCACCGCGCAACCAGGGGACGGGCCCCTGTCCAAAGGGATCCGTCACGGCGTGCGCGAGTGCTCCCGACTCCCAGCGGCGGATCTGCTCGGACCCCATGGGACAGTCCCCTCCCTCGTGCCCCCGTGGTCGTGCGTATGACGAACGCCTTTGCCATGTGCGCGATCGGTCCCAGCACATCACATTTCGCGCGCGTGCTGTCACTGTTCGTTGCGAAGTGACCCAAAGTGGAATCGGAGGGTCCGATTCGATGTTCCGGCGCGGCAGTCCCGTGGGGCGGGTCAGACCAGGCGCACCGGCTTCTCCGGGCGTATGCCGAGCTCGGTCATCCAGGAGCGCAGGGGGCCCGGGTCGCCCGTCTCGACGAGGCTGCGGACGTGGGGGGCCAGGTCCATGGCGCGGGCGCCGTCGACCAGGAGGGACGGTCCGTCGAGCCAGTCGAGGCCAGGGACCGCGCCGGCGGTGTCCATCGCCGCGCAGCACACCATCGCCGTGACGTGTGCGGTGAGGATCTCGCGGCCGGTGCGTGGGGGTTGCAGGGGGAAGAGGGGAAGCGCGCGGTCGTCCCAGAGGGCGGTGTCGGGACCGGCCGGTGCCGCGGCCCCCTGGGCGGTCCGGGCTCCGGTCGGCTGCGCGTCCGCCTCCTCACGGGCCAGCTGCGCACTGAGCCCGGCGGCCAGGGCGGCACCGCGGGCGGTGGTCCCGGCGAGGTCGTCATCGTCGTCGACACCGTGGTCGTCCGGGTGGGCGACGCGGGGGAGGTCTGTGCCGCCGGGGGCGCTGGGGTGGTCGGGGTGGTCGCCGCCGGGAAGGTCCGGATCGCCGGGAAGGTCCGCATCGCCGGGGGTGCCGCGCTCGCCGAGGTGGCCGGTATCGCGGCCGTCGCGCTCGCCGTACGGCGGATGCGTGTCGCGCTCGCCGTACGGCGGATGCGTGTCGTGCTCGCCGTAAGGCGGATGCGTGCCGTGCTCGCCGTAAGGCGAACAGGTGTCGGTGTCGGTGGTGGCCGTCGGGTTCCGAGGAGTGGAAGGGCCGGCGGCGAGTGGGGCAGGGGGCGTCGTGAGGTGGTCCAGGACACGGGCCAGGGTCGGGCCGTCCGCGCCCGGTACCGCGCCTTCCGCGGTGCGGCGGACGCCCAGGGTGTCCAGGACGCGGTGGAGGCGGGCCGCGTCCGTGCGCCAGGTCCGGTCGACGACCTCCTCGGGATACTCGTCCCACCCCACCGGGGCCCAGTCCGGGCCGGTCTCGGCGGGCCCGCCGTGGAAGAGACGCGCGGCGAGGAGGGAGACCGCCTCGTCCATCAGCCCGGGCTCCTCCAGCAGGTCGCAGGCGGGACGCTCACCCAGGCGGGAGGCGAAACCCTCGGCCAGGCGGTCGCGGCGGGACAGCTCGGTGAGCGCGGCGACCACGCCCACGTCCAGCCGGGAGGGCCAGCGGCCCATCCGCCAGGCGGGCAGCGCCACCCGGGTCAGCAGCCGGTCCCAGCCCGCGTAGGCGAGCCCGACCTGCTCCTGCGCGACGATCCGCAGACCGTAGTCCACAGCCTGTGCACGCTCGGCGGCCGCGGCCGCGACCCCCCGTTCCATCTGGGCCGCGTGCACGCGGCAGCTGCGCAGCAGCAGCCGGGACACCCAGCCGAGGCCCGCGCACGACGCCCGGGCCAGCGGGCCGCGCCTGTCCGACGAGGCCACCGCCACCGCGGCGTCCAGGCCCCGTATGAAGCGGCGTGCCGCGGCTATGTCGGGGTGCGCCGAAGGGCCCGCACCGGCGACGACCGGGGCGAGGACGGCGCGCAGCTCGCCCACGCGCATCCACCACAGGAAGGGCGAGCCGATGACCAGGACGGGCGCGGCGGCGGTCCGGCGGCGGGCGGGTCCGCCGACGCCGGCCACGTCGTCGTGCTCCTCCACGGGGGGCGGACCGTGGGCCGGGTGGGTGCGGTCCTCCAGCCAGCTGTCGCAGTCCGGCGTGAGGGCTACCGCGGAGGGAGCGGGGACGTCGAGCCGGTCGGCCAGGTCGCGCACCATCCGGTAGAGGTCGGGCGCCGAGTCCTCCGCGATGGTGACCGTCGGGGTCACGGCGGGCCGGGAGCGGGCGACGACCAGGGCGACCGCGGCGGCGGCCGACAGGACGATGAGCGCGAGCGCGGACACCACCCAACGGGCCACGTCCCAGCCCCCGCCGGCGAGGTGCCCGGTGGAACCGCCCACGAGCAGGATCACCGCGGCCCCGGCGGGCAGCAGGGCCACGGCCAGCGCGCGGCTGCGAACGCGCAGCACGGCCAGCGCCCGGGAGCGCGCTGCCTGCGCGCCCATCTCCACACCACCGATACCGGTCACGGCCGGACCTCACCCCCTCCTTGCTGTCCTGGGCTTGCCTACTGCTCTCCGGCTCTTGCTCACTCCCCCACTGTGGCACCCACCACTGACATCGCAATGCCGGTGGGCCAAGTGCCGGAACGCTTGCGCGGCACCATAGTTGGGGCCTTCGTGCCCGTCAGCCGTATGGCGCATCGGTCACCCGATGGAATGGCTTTGGGGAAAGGTGGATGACGGACAGCAAGGGTCAGGCCCCGGTTCCTTTGACGGATCCGGGGCCTGTCGGGTTCGGTGTGCGGGCGTGTCGCGCGGGTCCGGGTCAGCCGCCCGCGGCCGCCTTCGCCGCGATGTCGGTGCGGTGCTGGGAGCCGTCGAGGCCGATGCGGGCGGCGGCCCGGTAGGCGCGGTCGCGGGCCTCGGTGAGGTCCGTGCCGGTGGCCGTGACGGACAGGACGCGACCGCCGGCGCTGACCACGACGTCACCCTCGCGCCGGGTGCCGGCGTGCAGGACGTAGGCGTGCGGGGCGTCCTCGGCGGCCACCTCGTCGAGGCCGGTGATCGGGTCACCGGTGCGTGGGGTGCCGGGGTAGTTGTGGGAGGCGACGACCACGGTGACGGCCGCGTCGTCGCTCCAGCGCAGGGGCTCCAGGTCGGCGAGGTTGCCGGTGGCGGCGGCCATCAGCAGACCGGCGAGCGGGGTCTTGAGGCGGGCCAGTACGACCTGCGTCTCGGGGTCCCCGAAGCGGGCGTTGAACTCGATCACGCGAACGCCGCGTGACGTGATCGCCAGACCGGCGTAGAGCAGGCCGGAGAACGGGGTGCCGCGGCGGCGCATCTCGTCGACGGTCGGCTGGAGCACACTCTGCACCACCTCGTCGACCAGCTTGGGGTCGGCCCACGGCAGCGGCGAGTACGCGCCCATGCCGCCGGTGTTCGGGCCCTCGTCGCCGTCCAGCGCGCGCTTGAAGTCCTGGGCGGGCTGGAGCGGGCGCACGTTCTCGCCGTCGGTGACGGCGAAGAGGGAGACCTCGGGGCCGTCCAGGAACTCCTCGATGACCACGCGGTCACAGGCGTTCGCGTGTGCGCGGGCAGCCTCGATGTCGTCGGTGACGACGACGCCCTTGCCGGCGGCCAGTCCGTCGTCCTTGACGACGTAGGGCGCGCCGAAGGCGTCGAGGGCCGCGTCGACCTCGGCCGGGTTCACGCAGACGTACGAGCGGGCCGTGGGGACGCCGGCACCGGCCATGACGTCCTTGGCGAAGGCCTTGGAGCCCTCCAGTTGCGCGGCCTGCCCGGAGGGGCCGAAGACCGGGATGCCCGCCTCGCGCACGGCGTCGGCGACCCCCGCGACGAGGGGCGCCTCCGGTCCGACCACGACCAGCTCGGCACCGAGCCGGGTGGCCAGCGCGGTGACGGCCGCGCCGTCGAGGGCGTCGACCTGGTGCAGTTCGGCGACCTCGGCGATACCGGCGTTGCCGGGTGCGCAGTGCAGCGCGGTGACGTCGGGGTCGAGGGACAGGGAACGGCACAGGGCGTGTTCGCGGGCGCCGCCGCCGATGACAAGGACCTTCACGGGGTGAAGCCTAATGGGAACGGACCGGCGCGGTTTGTGCGGCCTTCCGAAAGGGCGTCGCACGGAGGCTTGTGACTTCCTCCAGTACGGGTCGGGAGACACCCGGCCCCGCACCCCCCTCCCTTCCCCCTACTCGTGCGGGATCTCCTCGACCACCGAGGCCCCCAGCTCCCGTACCAGCAGTTCCTTGCCGGAGAGGGCCGACTCGTCGAGGTCGGGGTCGTCGTCCTCGGGGATGTCGTCCTCGGGGGAGACCGGGCGCGGCTCGGGGGCCGGGGGCCGGGGCGCGGGAGCGGACGCCGGGTCGGTCGCCGGCCCCGGCGCGGCGGGCGCGGACGGCGCCGGAGCGCGAGCGGGAGCCGGGGCCGCGGGCGAGGGCGAGGGCGCCGGCGGGCGCTGCGCGGGAGCCCCGCTCCCGTAACCGCCACCACCGCCGAAGCCGCCACCACCGGTACCCGGTCCGCCGGTACCGGACCCGCCGGTACCGGACCCGCCGGTACCGGACCCGCCGTAGCCACCGGAGGGGCCGGCCGGGGGCGGAGGGGCCGAGCCGCCGGAGGGGTCGACGACCGCGTCGATCTTCCAATGCACGTTGAACTGCTCGGCCAGGGCCTGCCGCAGCACGTCCTCGCTGCCGCTGCTCACGAAGTTGTCGCGAGCACCGGCGTTGACGAAGCCGATCTGGAGGGATGTGCCGTCGAAGCCGGTCACCTGTGCGTTCTGACTGAGCAGGATCCAGGTGAACCGGCGGCGGTTCTTGACCGCCTCCAGGATGTTGGGCCAGATCGTGCGGGGGTCGACTCCCGCACCCGGCGGCGGAGAGGCGGGACCGGAACCGGCCGCGGATGCGGCGGCCGGCGCGGATGCGGGCGCTGCGGCCGGAACCGGAGCCGAGGCGGGGCCGGGGGCGCCGCCGGACCGGGGCTGGCCGCCGCCCGCCGGGGCCGCTGTGGGCCACCCCCCGGGGCGCCGTCCGCCACCCGCGGGAGCAGTGGTCGGCCAGGCACCGGGGGCGGGGGCGGAGGCGGAGGGAGGTGCCGCGGCGGGGGCGGTGGCAGGTGCGGGGGCGGCCTGGGGCTGCGCCCCTCCGGCGGGACCGCCGCCTTCGCCGGGAGCGGAACCCGCACCCTCGCCCGCGCCCGCGCCCGCGTCCGGGTCAGCACCAGCACCAGCAGGCCCTGCGGGCGGACCGCCTTGAACGGCCGCCGGGGAACCGACACCACCAGCGGCCGCCGGAGCACCACCGCCATTACCCGGCCCGGGCGCCCGTACCGCCGCCCGGGCAGCGGCCGGGCCACCGCCCGGCGGAACCGGAGAGGCGGCGGCCGCGGCACCGGCATGCGCCTCGGGCCCGGGCGCGTATCCCATCGCGGGCGCGCCCGCACCGGCCGAGACCTGCACGCCCCGCTCGATCCGGTCCAGGCGTGCCATCACCGAACGCTCGTCGCCGTACGCGGCGGGCAGCAGCACGCGCGCGCAGATCAGCTCCAGCTGCAGGCGGGGCGAGTGGGCGCCGCGCATCTCGGTGAGCCCCTCGTTGACGATGTCGGCGGCTCGGCTCAGCTCGGCGGCGCCGAAGGAGCTCGCCTGCGACTGCATCCGCTCGATGACGTCGGCCGGGGCGTCGATGAGTCCCTTGTCCGCCGCGTCGGGCACGGCGGCGAGGATCACCAGGTCGCGGAGGCGCTCCAGCAGGTCGGTGACGAAGCGCCGTGGGTCGTTGCCGCCCTCGATCACCCGGTCCACGACCTCGAAGGCGGCCGAGCCGTCCCCTGTGACGAACGCCTCGACGACGGAGTCGAGCAGCGAGCCGTCGGTGTAGCCGAGCAGGGCGGTCGTCATGTCGTACGTCACACCGTCGGCACCGGCGCCGGCCAGCAGCTGGTCCATGACGGACATCGAGTCCCGGACGGACCCCGCGCCGGCCCGCACCACCAGCGGCAGTACACCCTCCTCGACCGGGATCTCCTCCTTGCCGCACACCTCGCCGAGGTAGTCGCGCAGGGTGCCGGGCGGCACGAGGCGGAAGGGGTAGTGATGGGTCCGCGACCGGATGGTTCCGATGACCTTCTCGGGCTCGGTGGTCGCGAAGATGAACTTCAGATGCTCCGGGGGTTCCTCGACGACCTTCAGCAGGGCGTTGAAGCCCTGCGGGGAGACCATGTGGGCCTCGTCGATGATGTAGATCTTGTACCGGCTGGAGGCAGGTCCGAAGAAGGCCTTCTCACGCAGGTCACGGGCGTCGTCCACGCCACCGTGCGAGGCGGCGTCGATCTCGATGACGTCGATGGAACCCGGTCCGTTGCGCGCCAGGTCGCGGCACGACTGGCACTCGCCGCACGGGGTCGGGGTGGGCCCCTGCTCGCAGTTCAGACACCGCGCCAGGATTCGGGCGCTGGTCGTCTTGCCGCAGCCGCGCGGACCGCTGAACAGGTACGCGTGATTGACCCGGTTGTTCCGCAGCGCCTGCTGCAGCGGGTCAGTGACATGCCCCTGACCGATGACCTCGGCGAAGGACTCCGGGCGGTAACGGCGGTAGAGCGCGAGAGACGACACGCATACGAGGTTATAGGCGCCCACCGACAACCGGCCCGCCCCGTAGTGTCCGGCCGCCTCGTGAAGCCCGGCCGCCCCGTAGTGTCCGGGCGCCCCGTGAAGTCCGGGTGCCCCGTGAAGTCCGGCTCCCTGCGAGCTCCGACCACGCCAGGAACGCAGGCGCCCCCCACGCACCCGCCAGAGCCAACCTACCCTTGCTGCCTTCCGGCCCTGGGGGAGTTCAGTCAGATAGCGCCGCGTGAGGGGCTGCGCCACACGTTACCCGATGTGGGGCCCCGAGAACGAGTTCGCAAGCACTCTCCGACGTCATGTAATGTTCTCTGCGGAGGATTCGCCTAGAGGCCTAGGGCGCACGCTTGGAAAGCGTGTTGGGGGCAACCCCTCACGAGTTCGAATCTCGTATCCTCCGCCAGTGCCTCACCGGGCACGATGTCGAAGGGCCCCACCGTTCGCGGTGGGGCCCTTCGAGGTTGCGGGTCGGGTGTCGCTGGTCGGCGGGGCCCTTCAACCCATTGCGGCCGCGGCCGCCCGGGGCGGGCCGTCCTGGGATTTCCGACGCTCGTCGTCCTGCTTCTGCGCCGGTGTATCCGCTGCTGGGCGCGCACGTCGCGGAGCGACACCACTCTCGGCCGGGCAGAGCGGGGTGCTGCGCCACGCATCCCCACCGCCGGGAGGTCCGCCCCCTCCTTGTCACTGACAGCGAAGCCGTGCCGTGAGCCCCGTCCCCGAGGGGGCTGCGCCAGGTAGTCGGCCCTCAGGGCAACACGAGATCATCCCGCAGCACCCCCAGCTCAGGACCTCGAACCGGCAGCATTCTGGCTGGCAGTGCACTACCTGATCAGTCGTACCTACTTCAGCGGTCCTTCGCTCCCCCTCCACGAGCAGGTTCGCATCGTCTGTCGATTCTCCGAGCCTGGATGATGCGTCCGCCAGAGATCGCTGAACCCGGCTTTACGTGACCTTCAATCCTCTGTGCACCTGCCACTGCGAGCACTTCGGCAGCCGGGCCGGCACCTACTTCCCCCACGCCGCCGAGCACGCACGGCGCGCGTACGGCAGGCTGCGGATGCGCCCTGCGGCTCGTCTGCCGCACTGGAGCTGTACCGATTGGCGAGAGTTGCCTAGGTTTGATGGAGAACAGGCCTGTCCAGACTTCGACCGTAGACCGAGTTGAGCGGAGGTTCACTTGTACGACCTGATCTATCTGTCGGAGCAGAAACTCAACGCCTGCCTTCTGGGCGCCACGGACCCCCGATTGCCGTTCCTCAGCGGGTCGCTCCAGTTTCCGGCGGGGCCAGTGACCGCCCAGGTCGACCTCGGCGCCCCGGCAACCAAAACCCTGGTGACTGAAGCGGCGTTGGACCGAGCAGTGAAGCGTTTGGTGCAACACCACGCTCCGTCCACTCTGAGCACTCCGGATTTGCGCCCCAACCAATGGATCGCGTTCGACTTGGACATGGTGCTCAAGACAGCACATGAGGACAGTGGGACAGTGCCGGACGACGTAGTACTGCTCGTAGGCACTACTCCAGCCCAGGATTCCGCGGTCGCCAACATTGGCCTGCTCTTGTGCGGATCGGTTCAGCACTTACGTGTTGAAGCACAGTCCGCCGGACGCTTTGGCTCTGGCACCTCCTGGGTACACGCGATGATCGCGGAGATCGCACGCCGTGACGCACACGGTGTAGGGGTAATTCCGGAGTTCCTGACGGAGATGCTGCCGAATCGAAGCCCGATCAGCAGCATCGAAGACGCCTGTCTCGGCGTGTACTCGTGGATGAGCCGTGACCATCCGCCACCTTCCCGCAGCAGGATGCGCGGCTACGCGAAGGTCCTGATCGACACGGGAAGCCAGGCCGACGTACATCGACTCGTCGTCGCCACTCCCTTGTACGTCGAAAACGCTCCCCAGCGTACCGCGCGGCCGAATTGGTGGCGACGTCGCACAGCCAGACGTGGTCTCCAGCCTGAACTAGCTACCGAACACCCAGGTCGCCACGCGCCTGATCGCGGATCTCGTCGATAATCCCGTGCATGTTGTTGAACGACTCCCACAACCGTCGGCGGGCGTCGTCCACCTGTGCCCCGTCGTCACCCAACCCCTGGTCGAGCACCGTTCGCGCCCAAGTGACGAAGCACGAGGATTCGCCGGCAAACCTCCTGATCAGCGCTCTCACCTCGCTGCTCCAGTAGAGCCGCGCGCCACTCGCCTCGACCGGAACGACAAGCGTCTCCCAAGGCCAGTGCCGCACGATCAGCACCGCCTTGGCATGAATTGACTCCTCCGTCGAATTCGCGCCTGCCCACACCTCGTCGATGGTCCGGCCGAGATCATGCAACCAGCGCCCCAGAGCCTCGTACGCCAGCCCCACCCGTTCTTCCCTACGCCGATCTTTTTCTGCGGCTAGTTGCTTTTGGAACTGCTGTTCCGCGAAAAGTAACTGGGCATCTACCTGACCGCGCATCACTTCCAGATCACGATCGCGTCGCCGAATGGCGCGTGCTGCACCCAGCGCGTATCCCGTGCAGAAGATTCCCGAGATGAGGATTAATCCGATAGCCGTTGACATAGTGAAATGTACCTATTTCTGGCCCCGGCGAGCTACCATGAGGCCATTTCGATTTCCAGCGTGAGCACTTCGACACTCCGAGGGCCCACGCACTTCGTCCCCTTCGCGACAACTTGGCCGACCCACCACGAAAGCAGAGAGCAAAACCGCGTGATGCGCATGGACGAAGGTGGGGGAGGAAGGGCAGTGCGGTCCGTTCTCCCCCACCAGGTCCGCCCTCATGGGTTGCCTCTTTGCCTACTGGTCCGTTTGGTCCGCACCGCCACTTGCGTGAAAGGCTCCATTTTCCACGTCGTCGGGATGCAGCACGGGGTCTGGGATGTTGAGTGCATGCATAAGAGACGCGAGCGTCACCACCCTATTATTGCCCACCCACAGCACACGAAAGGGGCTGGCCCCACTTCGGGCCCTTCGTGAAGCCTGCGACTCCGAGAGCCCTACGGCCTTGAGAGCTTCCTTGAACCCGATGTACTGCGGCAGCAGCTCCGAGAGGTGGTAATAGATATTCTTTCCGTCAATCCATGAACGCCCTACTTGGGCAGGGGTAATGACGGGATAATTAGCTCGACGGTGCACGCCTTCGCGAATTTTTTCGTGAACTTCCTTCACATGACTCATGGCACCCATCCGATGCAGCAGAGCCCCCACTCGCTCGCCGCGAATCCTTTCATCAGCATCCGGATTCAGCACCGATCCCAAGTCAATAATTGAGGACGCGAGTACTCCACTTTCGGTGGAGTGGGGAACTTCTGGAGTCCAGTAGCTCACATCATCGGCGCATGTTTCTTTGGACGGGAACTCCACCAGAGCGCGAGCGCAATTAAAAGCATGCTTCACCATGTCGTCGAGCAACTTGTTCGACATTTCACCGACTGGCGCTTCATCCCATTTCTTGAGCAATCCTTCCATTATTGCTGATTTAATATCGGAAACCTCGTAATGCCACGTCCTGGCGAGGTCCCGCGCCCAACCGTCCAGATTGCTTGCGACTAAGTCCAGAGCAATCAAAAGCCACTTCTCCCTTTCCTTTTTCTCACCTTCTTTCGCCAGAGTGACGATTGACTCCCACGTACGTAGATTCGATTTGGTTTTTGTCCGACCCAGCCGGACCTGATTCCGGAGTTCCCGATAGGTTGGGTGCCTCTTCACCGTACACATTTCGACATCACCCATGTGTGCACAGACAGGCCCTTCACCCAAGTTCCGTAGGGACTGCGCAGTGATGGCGGCAAAAATATTGGACATCAATATCCTCTCGCAACCGACTGGGTCCCGAGAAGATTACTGTGGGGTCTTCCGATCTTCACCTTCCCTTCAGGGATGGACACGATCGAATGAATTTGGTTTGAATGCCCGCACGGATGGGGACCTCAGGGCGTCATGACTGTGGACGAAGTTGCGGCATGATCGACGCCGGCCAGCGTACATAAGGCTTCTTAAAAGCGTTTTATCCCGTCCAGGGTGTTTGGTAAGGCACCCAATGTCAGCGGGCACGCCCGGAGGGGGCCTTGACCCCGAATCCGTGAGCCGAACCACCTCACCTCGATGTCGATACCGCCATCCCAACCGCGTCCGTCGACTGCCCATACTTCGGCTCGTGCGTCGTACAGGCGGTGCACCAAGGCCTCGACCATGCGGTCGAACAGCGGCTGCCCGACACCATCCCATTCGATTGCCGTGGCCCACCTGCTTCTCTGGCAGAGTCATCACATTCGATTCGGCAGCGGAGCCTATCTGTGGCAGGCACGCTGCGGGTGCGACCCCTCCGGAGCCCACGATCAACTCGGAAGGGTTGCAGTTCGGGTTGCATTCACCTCCGTTCGCGGGGGTCCGGCAGGGGTGTCCGGTTGCGCTCCGTCCCAGCTCAGCACGGCGGTGAACCGTGCCGGACTGCACCACGAACTGTTGGAAAGCGTTTGGGGGCAACCCCTCACGAGTTCGAATCTCGTATCCTCCGCCAGTGCCTCACCGGGCACGATGTCGAAGGGCCCCACCGTTCGCGGTGGGGCCCTTCGTCGTGCGTGGGCCGCGCCTCGGCTGCAATGAGGTGGTCGCCGAAGCGGAGAGAGAAGGTCATCAGGCAGCGGGCCTCGGCATCGTGCTCGTCGGGGCAGAGGCTCCGTAGAGATGGCGCAGACAGTCCACGCGTCCGGTTGTCGGCACTCGTACTCGTCGCCGTCGTTCTGCTCTTCGTCTGCCCTCTCACCCCTCGTTCCGTGTCCGCCCCGTCACCGCTCGATCCGTATCCGCCCCGTCACCGCTCGATCCGTATCCGCCTTGTCTCGCTCACCTGGTCGAGCTCCGACACGCGGACCGTGGTCTTCATCGTCCAGGTGCCGGGGAGGGGGAGAGTGAGCGAGTTGGCGCTCCAGTAGCCGCCCCGGTCGACGAGTTCCGCGTCGACCGGGCCGACGCCTCGGTCGGGGAGGGTGAAGGAGAGGCGCAGTTCGGGTACGGCGGCCAGGCTGCCGTCGGGGCCGAAGACGACGGCCTGCACCGCGTTGGCGCCGGTGCGGCCGGGGTCCAGGGTGATCTGGACGGTGCCCCGGCCGGAGGCGCCGATGTCGAAGGGGATCGTGGTGACGGACGCGGGCAGCACCCCGCCCGCCGGTGCGGCCCGTGCCGCCTCGTCGGCCGCCCGGCTCGGCAGGGTGCTGGTGAGCACGGTCGTGACCACCAGGACGACGGCCGCGACGCCGGCCTCGGCCAGGACGGACCGGCGCAGCCCGCGCCGCTGTGCGGCCCCGACGGCGGCCGGCCCGGGCCCGGGCGAATCGGACTCGCACTCGCACTCGGAGTCGCGGTCGCACTCGGAGTCGCGGTCGGAGTCGGACGACTCGGACTCGGACGGTCCGGACTCCGGCTCGGGCGGCTCCGACGGCTCCAACGGCTCCAACGCACGCGACGGTGGCCCGCCCACCGGCTCCGGCACCCGCTCACGTACCCGCTCGTGGTCGCGGGCACAGCTGCCGTCGCGGTCGTGGTCGCGGGCGCGGGCGCCATCGTGGCCGGCAGCCTCCGCCTCCGCGCCCGCCGTCACCCACGCGGCCGTCCATCGCCGCGAGACGGCCGCCACGGCCAGCAGCACGGCCACCCCGGCCAGTTTGGCGAGCAGCAGCCTGCCGTACGCCGTCTCCGTGAGCGCCGGCCAGGAGCCGAGGCCGCGCCAGGACTGGTAGACGCCGGTGACGACCAGGACGGTCACGGAAGCGAAGGCGGTCCGGGAGAAGCGGGCTACCGTGGCGGCGTCCGGGGCGGAGCGCAGGGTGGCGAGCAGGGCCGCGAGGCCGCCGAGCCAGACCGCCGTCGCGAGCAGGTGCAGCACGGACGACGTCATCGCCACCGGCACCTGGATCCCGGTGGAAGCATGCTCGGCGGCGGACCAGGTCAGGGAGAGGCCGACGGCCAGCGCGGCGCCCACCGCGGCGGCGAGCGGAGTGCGCTCCCGGTGCCGGCCCCCGCCTGCCATGCGGACGAGGAACAGCGCGACCGGCACGAGCAGCGCCAGCCGGACCAGCAGCAGCGCACCGGGCCGGGTCGTCAGGGTGCCGCCGAGCGCGGCCGCGTCGAGGGCCGCCGACGGCCCCGTCCCCGCCTCGTACGGGGCACGCAGCATCAGCAGGGCGAGGGTGGCCCCCAGCAGGGTCCACCAGCCCGCCACCAGTGGCCGGCGCAGCGGGGCGGGGTCCGGCGGGCGGCACAGGGCGACGAAGGCGGCCGTGCCGATGAGCAGGGCGGCGGCGAGATAGGCGAGATAGCGGGCGATCTTGTGGAGGGTGGCGGTCAGCGGATCCTCGGTGGGACCGGTGTCCACGGACGCGGTCGTCGCGGAGGGTTTGCCGACCGAGAAGGTGAAGGCGCCGGAGACGGGGTGGCTGTCGGCCGACACCACCCGCCAGGCCACCGTGTACGTGCCCTCGCCGAGTTCGCCCGCCAGCGCGACGCGGACCGTGTCGGACCGGCCGTCGGCGTGCCCGGCCTCCCCCGTGCGCACCCGGTGGCCGCCGGGGTCGAGGACGCGGAAGGAGTCGTCGCGCAGACCGACGGACTCGGTGAAGGTCAAGGTGACGTGGCGTGGGGCCCGCTGGAGGACGCTGCCGTCCTCGGGGCCGGTGGAGCGCAGGGCGGCGTGGGCGGACGCCGGTCCCGCGCCGCCGAGGACGAGCAGGACCAGCACGGTGCCCAGCAGCAGCACCAGCCCCCGGACTCCCCGGCGGCCCCCATCCCGTCGGCCGTCTTCTCCGCTGCGCCCGCCCTCTCCGCGTCGGCCGCCCTTTCCGCCGCGGTCGCCCTTTCCGCCGCGGTCGCCCTTTCCGCCGCGGTCGCCCTCTCCGCCGCGGTCGCCTTCTCCGCCGCGCTGCCCCTCTCGCTCCCAGCCTCCAGTGCGCGCACCACCACCACACCTCACGTCGCATCTCCGTCGTAGGGACCCAGTGCCTCGGGGATACGTACGGAAGCGGGCGTCGCCCCGCTCACCGGAGACTCACGGAGACTCACGGAGGCTCACCGGATGCCGGGCCGGGGCCGGGTCCTCACCACGACGGGCGTGCCGTCACCCCGCCGTCCACCACGAGGTCGTGGCCGGTGACCCAGGACGCCAGCCGCGACGCCAGGAACACGCACGCGTCACCCACGTCCTCGGGCCGCCCCAGCCGTCCCGTGGGTGCCGCCTCCAGCCACCGCCGTACGCCGTCCGGCCAGGCCTGGGCGAGCCCGTCCCGGTCGACGAGGCCGGGCGAGACGGAGTTGACCCTGACTCCCCACGGCCCGTACTCCAGCGCCGCCGAACGGGCGTGCATGACGACCGCCGCCTTGGAGGCGCTGTAGTGCGCGTGGGCGGGAGCGGGGGCGCCCGCCTCGATCGAGGCGATGTGGGTGACCGTGCCGCCGCCGTCCTGGGCCCGCATGATCTGAGCCGCGGCCTGTGTGCACGCGAAGACGCCGGTGAGGTTGGTGTCCACCACCGCCCGCCACTCGGCGGCCGTCATGCCGGGCAGTTCCCGCAGTGGCTGCACGCCCGCGTTGTTGACCAGCGCCGTCAGCCGTCCCCCGCGTCCCCCGCCGCGTCCCCCACGTCCCCTGCCTTCCCCGCGTCCTCCACCTGCCCCGCCCCAGTCGGCGGCCTCTTCGACCAGACCGCGGCAGGCGTCCTCGTCGGTGAGGTCGGCCCGCAGCACCACCGCCCGTCCGCCGCGTTCCCGGATCCGAGCGGCCACGTCCCGCGCCGCCTCCACCGCCGTGCGGCAGTGCACCGCGACCGCCGCGCCCTCCTCGGCGAACCGCAGCGCGATGCCCCGGCCGATGCCGCCGCCCGCGCCCGTCACGAGCGCCACCTGACCGTCGAGCAGGTTCATGGGCGGCACAGTTCCACGATCCGCTCGGCCGCCGCCGGATACCGCGCCGTGAGGCCGGCCGCGTCGCCGTGCTCGTAGTCCCCGTAGGTGAATCCGGGCGCCATCGTGCACCCGAAGAACGACCATGCTCCGCCCGCGGCCACCCGGCCGCCCATCCAGGTCCCGGCGGGGACGGTGAACTGCACGTGCTGCCCGCCCAGGACGTCCGGTCCCAGCACGGCCGCACGCGCGCCGCCGTCCGGGTCGAGGAGCAGCAGTTCCAGCGGATCGCCGAGGTAGAAGTGCCAGACCTCGTCGGCGGGCAGACGGTGCAGCGCGGAGAAGTCACCCGGGCGGGCGGTCAGCAGGGCGACGATGGCCGAGCCCGCCGGACGTCCGTCCGGGCGCTCGGGTCCGGCCCAGGTACGCCGGAACAGACCGCCCTCGCGCGGGATGGGCTCCAGCCCGTAGTGCGCGATCAGGTCCTCGGCGGTCGGCTGGGTAGTCACCTGCCGAACGCTACCTCCCGGCTCAGGAAGGCGAGTTGCGCCTTCTTCTCCGGCAGGTACACGTCCGGCAGGTCGATCTCCGGCAGCACGACCGCCGGTCCGGCGGTGAAGCCCTGCTTGAGGAAGCGGGCGATCGCCTTCTCGTTGCCGACGTCCGGGTCGACCACGATCCGCTTCCGGTCGAGGCCCAGCAGGACGTACGCCATGAGGGCCCCCGCCAGCGCGGCGGTCCAGCCGGACCGCGCGCCGTCGGTTCCGGCGGGCGCGAGCAGCAGGTGGACGCCGATGTCGCCGGGCTCGACGTCGTAGCACTCGCTCACCCGGTCGGCCTCGGGCTCGTAGGTCTGGAGCAGGGCGGCCGGCTCCTCGTCCTTGACCACCAGGAAGGCGTGGTGGGTGTCGAGCGTGTCCATGTGCGCGTAGACACCGGCGACCTGGTCCCGCGTGAGGCCGTTCATGCCCCAGAAGGCGGCCCGCTCCTCGCTCACCCAGCGGTGAATCGTGCCGGCGTCCGCGTCGGTGTCGAGGGGGAGGACGCGGACGGTGCCGAATCCGTCGAGCTCCTGCTCGTGGACGGGGACCCGGGAACCGTACGGGGACGGGGACTTGTGCGGGTCAGACATCGGTTTCCTTCGTGAGCCGGTCGAAGTCGGTGACCACCGGGGCGAGTTCCCCGTCGAGCCACAGGGGCCGCTGGTCCCGGTGGTGGGGCGAGCCGGGGACGCCGGAGGCGCCGAGCGGCACCACCCAGCGGCTGTCCCGCCGGTCGGCCAGATCCCAGACGTAACGGGCCGCGGGGCCACGTGCGGCACGGTCGGTGATGCCGGGTACGGCGGAGGTGCACAGCACGCAGTCGTGGTCGCCGGACAGACGGGGTTCGTCGGAGCTTCGGATTTCCCCGGAGGTCCCGGAGGTCCCGGAGCCCCCGGAGTCTCGGGAGCCACTGGAGTCCCGTGACCCCTCGACGCCCTGGATGCCCTGGGAGCCCTGGGAGGTGTCCGGCAGTGCCTGGGAGGTATCCGGCGGCGCCTGGGAGGTGCCCGGCAGTGCCTGGGAGGTGCCCGGCAGTGCCTGGGAGGTATCCGGCGGCGCCTGGGGGGTGTCCGGCAGCGCTCGCCAGGGGGCCAGGCGGTGGGTGTCGCCCCAGGTGCCCGCCGGTGGCCGTGCGGCCACCTCCTCCAGCGCCGCTCGGACGGCCCCGGCGCGGTCGATGCCGTACAGGTCCTCGGCGCGCAGCAGGTGTTCGAGGGCGTGACCGACGCGCGGCACGAGCGCGAGCCACGGCAGCAGCACCTCGGGGTACGCAGGCGGCACGGACGCCCCCGCCAGAACCGGGTGCGCGGCCAACCGCCGTACGACCGCACCGCGCACCGCCGCGTACGCCGCCGCGTCGGTGCTGTCGGCGTCCATGCGCCGGTCCCAGGCGAGGAGGCGGTCGCGCAGGTCGCCGGCCTCGGGTGTCAGGCCGTCCAGAGCCGTGAGGTGGTGCAGGAGGGGGCCGGCCGAGCCGAGGTGGGTGTCCATGTGGATGGCGGGCATGTCGGCGGCCGACCAGCGCTCCTTTCCGGCGAGCAGGGCGGCGATGCGGTCGGCGCGGTGCGGCGGGGCGAACTCGACGCCGAGCGGGGCGGCCGGGCCGCGCTGGTTGGCCATCACGGCGACGCCGTCGGCGAGGCCGGCGCGGGGCGGAGTGTGCCAGCCGGTCCACTCGTGCCCCGGCTCCCACGCGGGCACCGGGCGCAGGCCGTTGGCGGTGGGCCGCAGCGGCACCCGCCCCGCCACCCGGTGCAGCAGCCCGCCCTCGGTGTCGGCGGCCTGCACGACGTTGACCGGCTCGGCCCACGCGTCCAGGGCGCGGTCCACGTCGGCGACGCGGCGGGCCCGTAGCAGTGGCAGCAGGGCGCCGAAGCCCAGGTCGGCGGTGACGCGGGGCGGGTAGCGCAGGCTGAGGGCGGTGGGGGTGCCGTCGTCGAGGCCCTCCGGCCCACCGGCGATCACCGGGCCCCGGTCGGTCTCGATGACCTCGACCTCGACGGTCTCCTCGCCCGCGACCCGGATCAGCTCCGTGTGCCGGGCGGCGCGGTGCCAGGTGCCGTCGGGACCGAGCGCCTCGACGCCGGCGCCGGTGCGGCGCAGCCGCTCGCGGTACAGGTCCTGGTAGTCGGCCATGGCGTTGGTGATGGCCCAGGCGACCGTGCCGGTGTGACCGAAGTGGGCGATGCCGGGTACGCCGGGCACGGTGAGGCCGACGACGTCGAACTCCGGGCAGGACAGGTGGATCTGCTGGTAGACGCCGGGGTCCTCGATGAAGCGGTGCGGGTCGCCGGCGATGACGGCGTGCCCGGTCACGGTCCGCTCGCCGCTCACCAGCCAGCCGTTGCTGCCGGCGGTGCCGGGTCCGTCGGCGGCGAAGAGGGCGACGGCGTCCGGGCCGAGATGCGCGGTGATGTGCTCGCGCCAGAGCTTGGCGGGGAAGCCCGCGAAGAGGATGTGCGTCGCGAGCCAGACGGCGAGCGGCGTCCAGGGCTCCCAGCGGCCGGGGGTGAGGCCGGCGCGCGCGAACTCGGGGGCGGGGGCGGAGGCGGGGCCGGCCCCGGCCGTCCCCTCCGCCGAAGGGCCGGCCGCCTTCTCCGCCGATGGGCCGGCCGGCTTCCCCGCCGCAGGGCCGGCCGACTTCCCCGCCGAAGGTCCGGCCGGCTTCCCCGCCGCCCCCTCGGCCAGTCCCTCGTTGACGCCGTCGACGTACGCCCGTACCCAGGCGGCCGTCTCGGGGTCCTTCACCTCCAGGGCGGTGAAGCAGCGGCGGGCGGTGTCCGCGAGCCGGGCCCGCCGGGCGAGCCGGTCCCAGGACAGGGCCCCGGGCCCGAGGAAGGACGCGGAGGTGCCCTGCGCGCGGTGCCGTTCGACCTCCAGCTGCCAGGCCCGGTCACGGGCGGTCACCCGGCCCTGGGCGCGGGCGAGTTCGTCGGCGTTGTCCGCGCGCAGGTGCGGGATCCCCCAGGCGTCGCGGTATGTATCGGCGCTCACCCCTGTGCCCCTACTTTCCTTTAGGTTAGGCTCACCTAAGTCTTACGTCGTGGCCGAATAGTACGTGAAGGGTGAAGAAACAATGGGGCAGGGGCGGGGTTGGGAGGGCGCGGTCCTCAAGCTGATGCGTGCGAAGGACTTCGAGTTCACCGTGACGGACGCCGAGGACGTGACGCCGGACTTCCGGCGGCTGCGGCTGACCGACGGCGGCATGCTGGCGGCGACCGGCGTCCACCCCACGATGTGGGTGCGGCTGTGGTTCGACAACGCGGGCAAGCCGCACCAGCGGGCGTACACGCTGGTCGACCCGGACCCGGCGACCGGCACCTTCGGCATGGAGTTCGCCCTGCACGAGGGATGTGCGAGCGACTGGGCCAGGGCCGCGAAGCCGGGCGACACCATCGAGGCGACGGTCCAGGGCACCGGCTTCGAGATCCCGGAGCCGGTGCCCTCCCGCGTCTTCGCGGTGGCGGACCCGGCCTCCCTGCCCGCCCTCAACTCCCTCCTCGACGCGCTGGGGCCGGTCCCCGCGACGATCTGGTTCGAGGGCGGCGGCACGGACGACGGGCTGCCCTTCCGCACCGACCCCGACCGCCACGAGGTCCGTACGGTCCCGCGCCGCGACGCGGGCGCCCACCTGGTCGCGCAGGTGAAGCAGGCACTGCCGGAACTGCTGCGGTCGACCCCCGAGCCGTTCGTCTGGATCGCCTGCGACACGGCGACCACCCGGGCACTGGCCTCGTACGCCCGCAAGGAGCTGGGGCTGCCCAAGCAGCGGGTGAACGCACTGGGGTACTGGCGCGCGACCTGAGTCCGCACGCGCGATCATCGGGGGCATGGACGTCACACTTCACCTCGCCCAGGACCCCGAGGCCGACGAGCTCCTCGGCCGCAGCCCGCTCGCCGCGCTGGTCGGCATGCTGCTCGACCAGCAAGTACCCATGGAGTGGGCGTTCAAGGGCCCGTCGACCATCGCCCGGCGCATGGGCGCGGAGGACCTGGACGCACACGACATCGCGGCCTACGACCCCGAGGCGTTCGCCGCCCTGCTCTCCGACAAGCCGGCCGTGCACCGCTACCCCGGCTCGATGGCGGGCCGCGTCCAGCAGCTGTGCCGGTACCTCGTCGAGAGCTACGACGGCGATGCCGAGGCCGTCTGGCGGGGCGTCCCCACCGGCAAGGAGCTGCTGAAGCGGCTCCAGGACCTGCCCGGCTTCGGCAAGCAGAAGGCCCAGATCTTCCTCGCCCTGCTCGGCAAGCAGCTCGGCGTCCAGCCGGAGGGCTGGCGCGAGGCCGCAGGCGCCTACGGCGAACCGAAGTCCTTCCGCTCCGTCGCCGACATCACCGGCCCGGAGTCGCTGACGAAGGTCCGCGCCCACAAACAGGAAATGAAGGCGGCGGCAAAGGCGGCGAAGACGGCGAAGACCTCCGGCAAGTAGCCGGCCCCGGACCCCGGCCGCGCCCTCTCGCACCGCCCCGTCAGCCCACTGGCCCGTCAGCCCACTGGCCCGGCCCGGCTGGCGACCCAGCCGAGCCCGCTCCCAGCATGGAGCATGACCGAGCCACCCAGCGGCAGCCCCGGCGGGCAGCCGTACGACGACCGCGGGGTCCACGCCCGGACCGGCCCCGGAACGCACACCCGGACCACCGGGCGACACCAGCACGAACCCGAGCCCGCCTTCGAGGGACCACTGCACCTCCTGTCCCGCGCCGCATGGCGGACCGTGCTGCTCACCGGGACCGCCTCTCTCGTCCTGGGCGTGCTGGTCCTGGTCTGGCCCGGCGCGTCACTGCTCGCCGCCGGTGTGCTCTTCGGCCTCTACCTCGTCGTCAGCGGCGTCCTCCAACTGGCCGCCGCTTTCGGCACGCACCGGACGACCTCGCTGCGGGTCCTCGCCTTCATCAGCGGCGCCGTGTCGATCCTGCTGGGCCTGTTCTGCTTCCGCGGCCCCTTGCAGTCGGTGCTGCTGCTCGCGCTGTGGATCGGCATCGGCTGGCTCTTCCGCGGCGTCACGCAGATCGTCGCCGCCGTCCACGACCCGGCGATGCCGGCGCGCGGCTGGCACATCTTCCTCGGCGGCGTCACCGTCGTCGCCGGCATCGTCCTGATCGACTCGCCGGTGGACTCGGCGGCCGTCCTCATGCTGGTCGGCGGCTGGTGGCTCGTCGCCGTCGGCGTGGTCGAGATCGTCACGTCCGTACGCCTGCGCGGCCGCGCCCGCCAGGTCCCGCAAGCCCTGTGAACCGCGCTACGCCGAGCGAGCGGTTCTCGCCCCGGCGCGAGAGACGGCGTACGACTGGCGGGGACACGACCTGACGTGGGCCCCGCACCGCACGCCGCCGCCACCGTCCGCGCCACGCGCGCCGGACACGCAGCGCATGCCGGACGCATAGCGCGCGCCGCGCATACAGCGCGGGCCGGACGTGCGGCACTCGCCGGAGACGCAGTGCGCGCCGGACGCGCAGCGTGCGCCGGACGCCGCGGTGCCTGCCTGTGGGCCCTGGTCCTGCTGCTCGCCCTGATCGTGCCCTGCGCCCACGCGACGGCCCAGACGGCCCAGACGACCCAGACAGCCCAGACAGCCCAGACAGCCCAGACGGCACCCGCCGCCCTGGTGGCCGGCGGCAGCGGAGGACTCGGCGGCGGGCTCGGCGCCGGCGGAGGAACCGGCGGCGGGCTCGGCGCCGGCGGAGGAACCGGCGGCAGCGGAGGAACCGGCGGCGGCCCGGGCGGCAGCGCCGGTGAGTACGACCACCTCGACACCGCCCTGCGCACACCGGCCCGCAGCGGCCGGCGCACCCTCGTGGTCCTGTCCGTCCCGCCGCCCCCGGCGCCCGGCCGCCACGTGCCCATCGACCGGGCCCTCGCACACCCCGTTCCGACCGGGCCGCCGCCCTCCCCGCGCGGCCCGCGCCCCGTGGTCCTGCGCTGCTGACGGGACCGGACCGGCGCCGGCCGCCCGGCCGCCTGCCCTCCGCACGCAACACGCAACGCGGAACACGCAACAACGGAAAACGGAACACGGAACGAGCGACGAGGAACGAGAAACGAGGAACCAGCCATGCTCAACGACCCCTACGCCGTCCTGCGCGCCCTCCTGCGCGCCGAGGCCGCCCGCCGCACCCCCAAGCCCGACACCGGCCGGCCGCAGGCCCCGAGCGAACCCCGGCCGTCGGCGCGGGAAGCGGGGCGTGACTGACGGAGCAGCCCGGGCGGCGGAGGCGGGTCCGGTGCCGCCTTCGCCGCCGACGGAACGCGCCTCACGGTCGCCCGCGCCTCGCCCCCTTCCCCTTTGCCCCTGTTTACCGCGTCATTTCCAGCGCCGTACTCCGGCGCCATGGCTGCGCCCGCAACGTCTGGGCCGGTAGGCTTTCCGTGTGATCTTCAAGCGCATCGGAAACGGCCGGCCGTACCCCGACCACGGCCGGGAGAGCACCCGGCAGTGGGCGGACGTCGCGCCGCGCCCGGTCCGCCTCGATCAGCTCGTGACGACCAAGGGCCAGCTCGACCTGGAGACGCTCCTGGCCGAGGACTCCACCTTCTACGGCGACCTCTTCGCACACGTCGTGAAGTGGCAGGGCGACCTGTACCTGGAGGACGGCCTGCACCGCGCGGTGCGCGCGGCGCTCCAGCAGCGCCAGGTGCTGCACGCCCGGGTCCTCGAACTCGACTGACCGGGACCCGCGATACCTTCGCGATACCTTCGCGGCACCTTCGCGGCACGTCCACGGTCGTCTCCGCGGCACCCGCACGGCACCTCTGCGCCACGCGCACGGCAGCTCCGCGGCACCCTCGCGGAAGAGCCCTCGTCCACCCGCGACGGCCGCGCCGACGCTTCGGGTTGGCCCTTTCGGGTTGCATTGCGCCGAACCGCGGAACGTCGACTGATCATCTAATAGGCATCGCCGCCCGAGCGCACTACGCTGCGCCCATGAGCATGCTCACTCCCCCTGGCATGGGCGGCCAGTACAAGATCACGGGGGACAAGTACCCGCGGATGCGACCGGCCCGACGACGCGGCCGACTGGCGGTCGCCGCCGTCGCCTCTGTCGCCGTGCTCGGAGTGCTCGGCTGGGGCACGATGCAGCTCATCGACGTCTTCACCGGCGGTGACAAGGCCTCCGCGGCCGGTGCCGGCACGGACTGCGGGGTCACGTCCGCGAAGGCGAGCGCCTCGCCCGCCGCCGTCGCCGTGCCCAAGCCGGCCCAGGTCACCGTCAACGTGCTCAACGCGACGACCCGCAGCGGCCTCGCGCAGAAGACCGCCGACGAGCTGAAGAAGCGCGGCTTCCGTATCGGCGACGTCGGCAACGCGCCCAAGGAGTACGACAAGAAGGTCGACGGCGCGGGCGTGCTGCTCGGCCCGGCCACCTCCCCGAAGACCTCGCTGCCCGTGCTCGGCACCCAGCTCCCCGGCGCCGAGCGCAGCACCGACGCGGCGCGCAAGGGCGCCGCCGTCGACCTGATCATCGGCGACGGCTTCAAGGGCCTCGCGAAGCAGGCGGACGCCGACGCGGCGCTGACGAAGCTGACGGCGCCGCAGCCGGCGTCCGCCGCGGAGAAGAAGAGCTGCTGAGCAGCCGTACGAGGGCGTGGAGCGCCCGGAGTGTGCGCTACTCGGCCGCCCCGTACATCCGGTCGCCCGCGTCGCCGAGACCCGGCACGATGTAGCCCTGGTCGTTGAGGCGTTCGTCGACCGAGGCCGTCACGACCGTCACCGGGGTGCCGGCCAGCTCTCGCTCCATGAGTTCGACGCCCTCGGGGGCGGCGAGCAGCACCACGGCCGTCACGTCGTCGGCACCGCGCTTGATCAGCTCCTGGATCGACGCGACCAGGGTGCCCCCGGTGGCCAGCATCGGGTCCAGGACGTACACCTGACGCCCGGAGAGGTCCTCCGGCATCCGGGTCGCGTACGTGGAGGCCTGCAGCGTCTCCTCGTTGCGGATCATGCCGAGGAAGCCGACCTCCGCGGTCGGCAGCAGCCGGACCATGCCGTCGAGCATGCCGAGGCCGGCCCGCAGGATCGGCACCACCAGCGGGCGCGGGTGGGAGAGCTTGACGCCGGTGGTCGGGCAGACCGGCGTGTGGATGTCGACCTGTTCGGTGCGCACGTCGCGCGTGGCCTCGTAGGCGAGCAGGGTGACCAGCTCGTCGGCGAGACGGCGGAAGGTCGCGGAGTCGGTGCGCTGGTCGCGCAGCGTGGTGAGCTTGTGGGCGACCAGGGGGTGGTCGACGACGTGGAGACGCATGTCCCCCACAGTAACCGGGCCCCGTGCGTTCACCGTCCCCCCGAGGGACCGGGCCCCGGCCACCCGAGGGACCGGGCCCCGGCCACGGCTCCACCCGTTCACCGGCGTCAAACCGCCCGACCGGGGGAAGGCGGGAGGGACGGACGCTGGGTGGTGAGACTGTGCCTGACCGGGACTTCCACGACACGCCGTCCCCTGGCGAGGAGCCGGGGACGCCGCGCGGGGCTGAGCGGTACACGGAACCGAGTACGGAGCTGGAGAGGGAGGCCGAGCGCCGTCGGCGGCGGACCCGGTTCCTGCGCGAACTGGCGGAGGCCAGGGAGCTGCGGGACCGCGTCCAGCCGCGCCGCGCCAAGGCCGCCCGGCTGCGCCACGCGATGCGCATGCGCACCTTCCGCTGGTGACTTCGCGGCCCGGCCGGGGAAGATCGCGCGCCGCGCCGGCGTTACGGCGACGGACGTACGCGGGCGGCGCGGGAATCCGCGTACGATCCGCACGTGGCTGCGACTAGTGCGCTGACGGGTGGCCGCCCGGGTAGGTACTCCCGGGACCCGGCCGTGACCGCCGGACACGAAACTGCCGGACACAGGGCGCCGAAGACGTCCCCTGAAGGCCTTGTTTCTGCCACGATTCCGAGTGGGTGGGGCTCGCAGCACCGTCCCCCGCCCGCAGCCTCCGCCGGGGGGACCCCCAACCGGCACGCCTATGACCAGTGGGAGAGTCACGGTGTACTTCGCCGCACTGCTCGCGCGCACCGAAGACGGGTGGGAAGCGAGCGACACGGAGCTCGACGATGTGGAGACCCTGTCGGATCTGGCCGACCTGGCCCGGGAAGCCTCTCCCGACGAGGACACGGTGCTCGTGCTGATCGAGCAGGAGGACGCGTGGTTCGGAGTCGTCCGGGTGGACGGCGAGGAGGACCCCCGTATCTACGTCTCGGACGCCGCCGCGGCCGCCCGCAGCAGCTACGGCGAGATCCTGCTCACCGACGAGCTGCTCGGCCGGGAGCCCGGTGCCGGCGACGACCTCGACGCCCTCGACCTCGACGGCACGGAGGACGGTGAGTCCGACGACGACGAGGACGAGGACGACGAGGAGAGCGGGGGCGGCGGCGACGCGGCCGCCGGTACGGGCGAGGCCGTGCCGCACGGACCGGTCGGAGACGCCGAGGTCCTGGACGACCTCGGCGTGAGCGAGAAGGAGCTGCGCTCGATGTCCGGGGACGCGGTCGGCGAGATCGCCGAGGCCCTGGGCGCCTCCGAGGTACTGGAGACCGTCCGCTGACCGTGCCGACCGAACATGACCGAGCGGCGGAACCGACGGACCGCTCCGTACCGCCCGACCAGGTGCGCGAGCCGGTACGCGACCCGGTGCAGCCCGATCCGGTGCAGCCCGATCCGGTGCAGCCCGATCCGGTGCGCGACCCGTGGCGGGCCGCGATGCGGCTCGCCCTGGCCGAGGCCGGGCGGGCCGAACAGGGCGGTGACGTCCCCGTCGGCGCCGTCGTACTGGCGCCGGACGGGCGGACCGTGCTGGCGGCCGGGCACAACGAACGCGAGGCCACCGGCGACCCGACGGCCCACGCCGAGGTCCTCGCGATCCGGCGGGCCGCCGCGCAGGCCGGCGAGTGGCGGCTGGCCGGCTGCACGCTCGTCGTCACCCTCGAGCCGTGCACGATGTGCGCGGGCGCCGTGGTGCAGTCCCGCGTGGACCGCGTCGTCTACGGCGCCCGCGACGACAAGGCGGGCGCGGCCGGCTCCCTGTGGGACGTCGTACGCGACCGGCGGCTCAACCACCGCCCCGAGGTGATCGAGGGCGTGCTCGCGGACGACTGCTCCCGCCTGCTCACGGACTTCTTCCGCGACCGCTGACCGGCACCGCCGGGGCGTCCGCAGGGCTCCGGATACCGATTTCAAACCATGCCGCACTGTGCTGTAAGGTCTCTCTCGGTAGCGTGTCCGAGCGGCCGAAGGAGCTCGCCTCGAAAGCGAGTGTGGCGCAAGTCACCGAGGGTTCAAATCCCTCCGCTACCGCTCTTGAAGGGCCCCGTCGAAAGACGGGGCCCTTCGTGCGATCATGAGCGACCGAAAGGCGTGCATCGGAGGGACAGGGGAGGCCGCGGTGGCGGTGAATGCGAAGAAGATCGCCGTCTACGTACTCGTGGTCTTCGTGCTGTACGTGATCATCACCGATCCGGCGAAGGCCGCCGACTACGTCCAGATAGGGTTCCAGGGCATCTCCGACGCCGCGAGCGCCGTCGGCGACTTCATGACCTGGGCCGCCAACGGAGGAGAGTGATGATCCGCCACCTGGTGCTGTTCAAGCTGAACGAGGGCGTGCGGCGCGACGACCCGCGCGTCGTGGAGGGCGTCGAGGCCTTCCGCGCGCTCGGCGACCGGATCGAGGAACTGCGCTTCTGGGAATGCGCCTGGAACATCAGCGACCGGCCCATCGCCTACGACTTCGCCATCAACTCGGCCGTGGACGACACCGACGCCCTCAGGCGCTACGTGGACCACCCGGCACACCAGGCGGGCGTCGCGCTGTGGCGTGAGTTCGCCACCTGGGTGATCGCCGACTACGAGTTCTAGCCCGGCCACGCCGCTCCGGCCACCTGTCCGGCCACCCTTCCGGCCCCGCACCCGCACGGTGCGGGGCCGCTTCGCGTTCGCGTCCGGACCCCTCCTTCATTCACTCAACACGACGTTATGAGGTGCTTGCACACAGTGCACATGTCTTGTGATGCTATGACCGCTTTTGACGGATGAGTTACGGAAGAGTTGACGGATCACGAGGTGGAGTTGACCGTGCCGGCCAGTACTGCGCCTCAAGCACCGCCCGCACAGCCCGCACAGCCCGTACCGCCCGCACAGGCCCAGGAGCCGCCCGCGCGGGAACAGACGCCGCAGCGGAGCCGGGGCGCCGACACCCGGGCCCTGACCCAGGTGCTCTTCGGCGAACTGAAGGGCCTCACGCCGGGCACACCGGAGCACGACCGGGTACGCGCGGCGCTCATCGAGGCCAACCTCCCGCTGGTGCGCTACGCCGCCGCCCGCTTCCGCTCCCGCAACGAGCCGATGGAGGACGTCGTCCAGGTCGGCACCATCGGACTCATCAACGCCATCGACCGGTTCGACCCGGAGCGCGGCGTGCAGTTCCCGACGTTCGCGATGCCGACCGTCGTCGGCGAGATCAAGCGCTACTTCCGCGACAACGTCCGCACGGTGCACGTACCGCGCCGGCTGCACGAGCTGTGGGTGCAGGTCAACAGCGCGACCGAGGACCTGACCACCGCCTTCGGACGCTCCCCGACGACCGCCGAGATCGCCGAGCGGCTGCGCATCTCCGAGGAGGAGGTGCTGTCCTGCATCGAGGCGGGACGGTCGTACCACGCCACCTCGCTGGAGGCCGCCCAGGAGGGAGACGGGCTCCCCGGGCTGCTCGACCGGCTCGGCTACGAGGACCCCGCCCTGGACGGCGTCGAGCACCGCGACCTGGTCCGGCACCTGCTCGTCCAGCTCCCGGAACGGGAACAGCGCATCCTGCTGCTGCGCTACTACAGCAACCTCACCCAGTCGCAGATCAGTGCGGAACTCGGCGTCTCCCAGATGCACGTCTCCCGGCTACTGGCCCGTAGCTTCCAGCGATTGAGGTCCTCGAACCGGATCGACGCGTAGTCTCTGCACACGGCCCCTCCGCATATCGAAAGCGCGTGCCAGGTATCACCGGGGCGAGCGAATCGCTCACCAGGGCCGTTGCGGGCGGAATCGGGCCGATAGACCGTCAGACCGCCTTTTTCCAGGGGGAATTCGCGTCTCGGATGTCGACATGTCACTACAGCGCGTTGCCGACATGTGACATTCTGCCGGAGACGCGTTTGCCGGAGCTTCGGCTCCGGTATTCAGGTGGAGGCTGCGTTCCCGGCATGGGAGCGTGCGCCGTGACCGTCCCGCGACCCAAAGGGGGTGGCATGTCCGCAGACCAGGGCAGCTCGAAGGTGCTCGCGCTCGCGGAGAGCGAGACCGCGCCCGACACGCTCGAGGCGCTCGGCCCCGTCGATGACGTCCAGGCCATCGAAGCCGTACCGACCCTCGACGCCGTGCCGGCCCAGGCCGTTCCGGCCACGGAGGCCATCGACACCCGCACCCTGTCCCGCTCCCTGTTCCTGCGGCTCGCCGCCCTCGACCAGGACAGCCCCGAGCGTGCCTACGTCCGGGACACCCTGATCGAGCTCAATCTCCCGCTGGTGCGCTACGCCGCCGCGCGCTTCCGCTCCCGCAACGAGCCGATGGAGGACATCGTCCAGGTCGGCACCATCGGCCTGATCAAGGCGATCGACCGCTTCGACTGCGAACGGGGCGTGGAGTTCCCGACGTTCGCGATGCCGACGGTGGTCGGGGAGATCAAGCGGTTCTTCCGCGACACCTCGTGGTCGGTGCGCGTCCCGCGCCGGCTCCAGGAGCTGCGCCTGGCCCTGACGAAGGCCAGCGACGAGCTCTCCCAGAAGCTGGACCGCTCCCCGACGGTCGGCGAGCTGGCCGCCGTGCTGGGCGTCTCCGAGGAGGACGTCGTCGACGGCCTCGCGGTCGGCAACGCGTACACCGCCTCCTCGCTGGACTCCCCGGCCCCGGAGGACGACGGCGGCGAGGGCTCCCTGGCGGACCGCCTGGGCTACGAGGACACGGCGCTGGAAGGTGTGGAGTACCGCGAGTCCCTCAAGCCGCTGCTGGCCAAACTGCCGCCCCGGGAGCGGCGGATCATCATGCTGCGCTTCTTCGCCAACATGACCCAGTCGCAGATCGGCGAGGAGGTCGGCATCTCGCAGATGCACGTCTCCCGGCTGCTGACCCGGACGCTGTCGCAGCTGCGCGAGGGCCTCATCTCCGACTAGGTCCCGCCACGGCAGACCGGCGGATCCGGCCTGCGGACCGGCCTACGGACAGACCCGCGGACCGGCCTACGGACCGGCCTACGGACCGGCCTACGGACAGACCCGCGGACCGGCCTACGACCGCCGCGGTACCTCGGGGGTGCCGCGGCGGTCGCCGTCGTATGCGCCTGTGCGGTGCCGGTCCCGTCCGGCGCCGGTGCTACTTCAGTGCCAGCCAGGCCACGGCCGCGACGATCACCACGGCGGCCACGATGCCGACGATCAGGCCGATACGGGGACCGGAGGAGGCGGCGGGGGCCGCCTGCCGGGACTGGGGGGCGTCGTCGACGAACGCGCGGAACATCTGGGTGCTGCCTGCGGGGTCGTGATTGCCCTGGGGACCCTGGTTGTTAGCCATGGGCCGAGACACTAGCGAATCCGCGGGAGCGGCCCAAGTGCGGGGCTCCCCAGCACCTTTGCCGCGGCTCGCCGCCCACCCGTCGCCCACCCGTCGCCCACCCGTCACCCAACCCGTCACCCACTCACCGCCGACCCCACGGCCATCACCTGCACGTTTACTATCGCAATACTTGCCTTTGCCAACTTTTTATGACCTGATGCCCGTTTTTATTTGCCTGTAGCAACCAACCGATCCTATGGTTGCCCTAAGCAACGAAAAACGGGAGGTGCGCATGGCCGAGAAGGCTCAGTACGAGGAGCTGATCCGCCAGTTCAGCGCCTTCGGCGCCGTGAAGCGGGAGATGGGACGGCTGCTGCCGGCCGACTGCCCCGGCGGATCCGCCGCCGTACTGACGCTGCTCGGCCGCCACGGGGACATGCGCATGAGCAAGCTCGCGGAGCTGCTCGCCGTGGACATGTCGGTGACCAGCCGCCACGTCGCACACGTCGCCGAGCGGGGCTGGATCGAACGCTCCCCCGACCCCGCGGACAAGCGCTCGCGCATCCTGCGCCTGACGTCCCGGGGCCAGGGCCGGCTCGACGAGATCGCCGAACGGACCACCCAGTTGCTCGCCCACCGGCTGAGCGACTGGTCCGACGACGAGGTCGGCCAGCTCTCCCGGCTCATGGCCCGCCTCAGGGCCAGCTTCGACGACTGCCGGGCCCCGGCGGCCCGGCCACCCGCACCGTCCGGGGACGAACGGCACCCGTCCGGGGACGAACGGCTCCCCTCCGGGGACGAACAGTCCACCCGTACACCCGCGATCACCACGTAAGCAAAGGAAGTCCATGGCAACGACCACACCAGCCGGTGTGCGGGCTCATGCCAAGCACGGGGGAGGCTCCAACGGAGACGCTCCGATGACGCACCGGCAGATCATGGAAGCGCTGTCCGGGCTGCTGCTCGGCATGTTCTGCGCCATCCTGTCCTCGACCATCGTCACCAACGCCCTGCCCGAGATCATCGGCGACCTCGGGGGCGGCCAGAGCGCCTACACCTGGGTCGTCACCGCCTCGCTGCTGACGATGACCGCCTCCACCCCCCTGTGGGGCAAGCTCGCGGACTTGGTCAGCAAGAAGGCCCTGGTTCAGATAGCCCTGGTCGTCTTCGTCATCGGCTCCGTCGTGGCCGGTCTGTCGCAGAACCCCGGGATGCTGATCACCGCGCGCGGCATCCAGGGCCTGGGCGCCGGCGGTCTGGCCGCTCTGGCGCAGATCATCATGGCCGCGATGATCTCCCCGCGTGAGCGCGGTCGCTACTCCGGCTACCTCGGCGCCACCTTTGCCGTCGCGACCGTCGGCGGTCCGCTGCTCGGCGGTGTCATCACCGACACCAGCTGGCTCGGCTGGCGCTGGTGCCTCTACGTCGGCGTTCCCTTCGCGCTCCTGGCGCTGGTCGTGCTGCAGAAGACGCTGCACCTGCCCGTGGTGAAGCGGAAGGTCAAGGTCGACTGGGCCGGCGCCTTCTTCGTCACCGCGGCCGTCTCCCTGCTGCTCGTATGGGTCACCTTCGCCGACGACAAGTACGCGTGGATGTCCTGGCAGACCGGCGCCATGGTCGGCGGCGCGATCGTGCTGACGCTGATCTTCCTCTTCGTCGAGTCGAAGGCCAGCGAGCCGATCATCCCGCTGCGCCTGTTCAGGAACCGCACCATCACGCTGGCCTCGCTGGCCTCGCTGTTCGTCGGTATCGCGATGTTCGCGGGCACCGTCTACTTCAGCCAGTACTTCCAGCTCGCCCGGGACAAGTCCCCCACCATGTCGGGCGTCATGACCATCCCGATGATCGGCGGCCTGTTCGTCTCGTCGACGGTCTCCGGCATCATCATCACCAAGACCGGCAGGTGGAAGCGCTGGCTGCTGGCCGGCGGCGTGCTGCTGACGGCGGGCCTGGGCCTGCTCGGCACGATGCGGTACGACACCCCGTACTGGCATGTCGGCATCTTCATGGCGCTGATGGGCCTCGGCGTCGGCATGATGATGCAGAACCTGGTCCTGTGCACGCAGAACCAGGTGGCGCCCAGCGACCTGGGCGCGGCCTCCTCCGTCGTGACCTTCTTCCGGTCCCTCGGCGGCGCGGTGGGCGTCTCGGTGCTCGGCTCCGTGATGTCCAGCCGGATCAGCCACTACGCCACCGACACCGTCGGGCAGCTCGCCCCCCAGGACCGGGCGGCGGCCGGCCAGGCCATGGGCTCCGGGCAGATCCCCGACATGGATCTGCTGCCCGCGCCCATCCGCACCTGGCTGGAGAGCGCGTACGGGCACGGCATCGCCGACATCTTCCTGTACGTCGCGCCGATCGCCCTGCTCGGCTTCCTGGTGACGCTGTTCATCAAGGAGGTCCCGCTGCGCACCTCGGGCGCCCTGGCCCAGGCGGCGGAGGCCGCCTCCGAGACCGCCTCCCCGGTGGCTCCGGCCCCGGCCGAGGCCACCCGGGTCGCCCCCGAGCCGGTTCCCGCCGGTGGGTCGGCGGCCGCGTCGGCGGCGCCCTCGGCCGGCTCGGCCACGTCGGCCGGCTCGGCCACCTCGGTCGCCGAGCCGGGTCCGCGGCCCGAGGCCACGCAGCGGCTCGCCGCCGTCGCCACGGCGACCGGCTCCGGTGGGCCGGGGGCGCCCGCCCCCGCCGGCATCGCGGTCCGCGGCTTCGTCCGCGGCGCCGAGTCCGCCCCGGTCCCGCAGGCCGCGGTCACGCTGATCTCGCTGGGCGGCCGGCAGCTGGGCCGCTCGGTCGCCCAGGCCGACGGCTCCTACGTCCTCGACGCGCCGAGCGCGGGATCGTACGTGCTGATCGCCTCCGCCGACGGCTTCCAGCCGCAGGCCTCGACGATCGTCGTCAACGACGAGCCGGTCGCGTACGACATCCTGCTCAGCGGCACCAGCGGGCTGAACGGCCTGGTCCGGGCCGTGGAGAGCGGGCTGCCGGTCAAGGACGCGATGGTGATCGTGACCGATGTGCGCGGGGACCTGCTGGCCACCGCCGCCACCGGCGAGGCGGGCGAGTTCTCCTTCGCCGAACTGGTGCCGGGCACGGTGACCGTCGCGGTCAACGCCGCCGGCTACCGGCCGCGCGCCCTGCCCGTCGAGGTCGGCGGCACCGGGACCACCCGCGTGGAGGTCGACCTCCAGGCCGGGGCACAGGTCCAGGGCGTCGTGCGGGCACCGCACGGTCCGCTGGCCGACGCCCGCGTCACGCTGGTCGACGCGGCGGGCAACGTGGTCGGCACGGCCACGACCGGCGCGGACGGGGCGTACGCCTTCACCGACCTGGACGCCGGTGAGTACACCGTCATCGCGACCGGCTACCCGCCGGTGGCGACTTCCCTGACGGTCGCCGGCCCGGGTGCCGACGGCCACGACATCGAGCTCGCCCACCCCGGCGAGTAGCGAGTCCCCGGCCCGTGGTGGCGTGCGCGCTCTGAGCGGAGGTGCGCCCGCCCACCACGGGCCGGCTTCTTCACGACCACTTTCTGAGCCTTTGCAGGGAGAAAACGGGATGGGACTGACCGCGAGGATCCGGACGCGGGACGGATGGGCCGTGTCGCACGCGGTCGTCACGGTGACCGACATGACCGGCACCCAGGTGCTGCGCGCCGAGGCGGACCCCGAGGGCGCCGTGCGGGATACCACCCCGCTGACGCCGGGGGCGTACACCGTCATCGTCGCGGCCGTCGGCTACGCGCCCGCGGCGTCCAGTGCGATCGTCACCGCGAGCGGCCGGGCCGAGGTCGGCACCGTGACGCTGGCCCGCCAGGGCGGCACCGAGCTGCCGCCGCCGGGGCCCTGGACGGTCGACCCGGCGCACTCCAGCGTGGCGGCCGTCGCCCAGCACCTGGGCATCTCCAGCGTGCACGGCCGGTTCACGGAGTTCTCCGGCACCGTCGAGATCGCGCCGGACGACGTCACCAAGTCCCGGGTGGAGGCGGTGATCCGGGCGGCCTCCATCGACACCGGCAACGGCATGCGCGACACCCACCTGCGCTCCGCCGACTTCCTGGACGTCGAACGGTTCCCGGAGATCACCTACCGCTCCACCGGCGTGACGCAGGCCGGCCAAGACCGCTGGACCGTCCACGGCGAGCTGGGCCTGCACGGTGTCGTCCGCCAGGTCGACCTGGACCTGGCCTACCTCGGCACCGGCGCCGACCCGTGGGGCGGCACCCGGGCGGCGTTCCGCGCGACGACGGAGCTGCGCCGCGAGGACTTCGCCATGAACTACAACCAGGTCCTCCAGGCGGGCATCGCCGCCATCGGTACGACGCTCAGGGTCGAGCTGGACATCCAGGCGGTCCAGGGCGAGTCACTGCCGGCCGCCTGAATCGCCGCCGGACACCCGGGCCACCAGCTCGCCGCACAGGTCCCGGAGCTTGACGTTCCGGTGCTGCGAGGCCCGGCGCAGCCGCTCGAGGGCCCGGTGCGCGTCGATCCGCTCCCGAGCCATGAGCATGCCGACCGCCTGGTCGATGACGCTGCGGGAGAGCAGGGCGGTGCGCACGTCGGCCGCCGACGCCTGCTGCCGCTCCAGGCGCAGGGCCTCGTTCACGGCGTCCGCGGCCCGCTCCGCGAAGGCGCGGGCCGCCTCGCGTCCCGCGGCCAGCGAATCCGGTTCGACGCCGTAGAAGTTGAGCGCGGCGCCGGTCTCGCCCGCGACGGCCAGCGGCAGCGCCAGCACACAGCGCACGCCGGTGGCCAGCGCGTACTCCGTGTACGCGGGCCAGCGGGTCTCCGTGGCCAGGTCCGGGGAGTACCGGGGGCTCTCCGTCTCGGCGGCGTCCACACAGGGGCCCGAGCCGTTCTCGTACTGCCGCAGATCCAGGCCGCTGGGCAGACCGGAGCTGCCCGCCAGGGTCATCAGCCGGTCGGCGCGGCGCACCGTGACCGAGCAGGCGACGGCCCCCGGCACCTGGCCGACCGCGCGGTCGGTCAGGTCGCGCAGCAGGGTGTCGAGGCCCTGGCTGCGCGCTATCGCACGATCGAGCGTGTCAGGTGTCTCCGAGGTCATGCCCGTACGGATATCCCGTCACCGCTCGCCCAAGCCTCGTCACTCCGCGGCCGGTGTTCACGACCCCGCGCCGGTGTTCGCGGCGACGATGCGGCGGGCGAGGTCGCGCAGCTTCACGTTCTCCCGCTGCGAGGCCTTCACCAGGGAGTCGAAGGCGCCGGCCGCGTCGATGTCCAGCCGCTCCATGAGGATGCCGGTGGCCTGGCCGATCAGGTCACGGGTGCGCATGGCCTCGGTGAGCTGCTCGCGCACGGTCGCCGAGTTCAGGGCGAGGGAGACGTGCGCGGTGAACAGCCGGCCGATACGGGTGGCGTCCTCGCCGAAGGCCTGCGGCTTGCGGGCGTACGCCGTCAGCACGGTCAGGCGGCGCCGGTCGGCGCGCAGCCGCAGAGACAGCGCGGAACGCAGACCGAGGTCGGAGAAGACGTTGCCGCCGCCGTCGGCCTCGCTGTCGTCTATCCGCACCACGGGCGTGCTCCACAGGCGCTCCCAGTCCGGGTGCGGTTCACGGCCGCCGCCGTGCCGGGACTCGGCGGGGAACCGTACGGCGTCGTCGGTCCAGGCCAGGGTGCGGAGCCGGCCGCCGCGCTGGATCTCCGAGATACCCGCGTGCTCCGCGCCGGGCAGCAGACGCACCGCCAGCTCGACCGCGGCGTTCATGGTGTCGTCCGCAGTGCCCGTCCCGTGCAGTTGCCGAGCCGCCGACGTCAGGGCTTCGGCCAGCTCGAAGCCCGCCGGAAAACGCGGCAAATCAGTAAATTCGGACGCAGCCACCACGAACCTCTTCGGCATGCGCGGCCAAACGGCCGTGCGCAGGAGAGCTCCGCAGCACATTCCCGACTGCGAGCACAGGACGAACAGCACTTTAGCTGCTTGGTTGCGAGCCGGTGACGCCCGGCCGAAGGACCGGCGGGCGCCTTCCCCACGCCGTCGGAGGCGTGGTGGAATGGGTGGCGGGTCAGGAAGCGGCCTCGACCGGAAGCCGGCTGACGTCTGTCAGGTGAGTGACGTGACCTTCCTCCCACAACCGTGCGAACCGTGCGATCCGCCCGGCTACGCCGTACTCGCGCTGCCCTGCGAGATCGACTTCTGCAACGCCGAGGGCCTGCTGCCCCTGATCATGGCCGCGGTGGACCACCACTCCGACGGCCTGCGCGTTCTCGTCCTCGACCTGACCGCGACCCGCTTCATGGACTCCCAGGGCGTCCGCCTCATCGACGAGGTACGCCGCCACGCCCACCGGCACACCCGTCTGCGGTTGGTGGCCGCCCCGGAGGGCGTACCGAGCCGCGTCCTGGAACTCTCCGGACTGCGCCGGGACGTGCCCGTGTACGACAACCTCGCGGAGGCGCTGGGTCCGGAGTGCGGGCCGGACGACGGGCCGGACAGCGGGCCGGACAGCGGGCCAGGCGAGGGGCCGGACAGCGGGCCGGACGACGAACGCGCCTCCTAGGCTGGTGGCATGACACCGAACATCGCGACGAACACCCGTGTGTCCCTGGCCGATCTGCTGGACTTCGTGCGCCCCCGGCACCGGGCGATCCTGCTGACCCGGCGAGCCGACGGCGGCCCACAGGGTTCGCCGCTGACCTGCGGGGTCGACGACTCCGGCCGGATCGTGGTCTCCACGTACCCCGAACGGGCCAAGACCCGCAACGCACACCGCGACCCGCGGGTCAGCCTCATCGTGCTCAGCGACGAGTGGAACGGCCCCTGGGTCCAGATCGACGGCACCGCGGAGGTCATCGGCTCCCCCGACTCCGTGGAGCCGCTCGTGGAGTACTACCGCAACATCGCGGGCGAGCACCCCGACTGGGACGAGTACCGGCGGGCCATGGTGGAGCAGGGCAAATCGATCATTCGAGTGACACCGGAGAAGTGGGGGCCGGTGGCGACAGGGGGCTTCCCGGCGCGACTGACGGCGGACGACTGACCCGGGAACTCTGGACCGGCCACAGGGCCAGGCACGGGACGCGGCACAGGACCGGCCACAGAACCAGGCACAGGACCGGCCACGAGACCACGCGCAGGACCGGCCACGGGCCCCGCCGCAGGACCGGTCACCCTCGCTCGACCATCGCCTCGATGCCCGCCACGAGCAGGTCCAGCGCGAACTCGAAGTCCCGGTCCAGCATCTCCCCGACCGTGTCGCCGCCGCGGGCCGACATGATCTCCCGGGACTCCTGGATCACGTCCGCGGTGTCCGGCGACTCGGCCACCGCGCTCATGGCGGCCTGGAAGTAGTCGTCCACGCTCAGGCCGCTGTCCGCCGCCCGGGCCAGGAAGTGGCCCTCGATGGTGCCGTAGCCGTAGACGAACTGGAAGACGGCGGAGATGGCTCCGGTCAATCGGTGCGCGGGCAGACCGCTGCGGCGCATGACGCCCTGCACCGCCCGGGAGAAGGCCAGCGAGTGGGGCCCGATGTTGAGGTAGGTGCCGGTCAGCTGGGACAGCCAGGGGTGGCGCACCAGCAGCCTGCGGTTCTCCCGGGCCAGCGTGCGCAGCTGCCCGCGCCAGTCCTCGCCGGTCTCCGGGGCGGGGTGGCGCAGCTCGCCGAAGACGGCGTCCAGGGCGAGTTCGAGCAGCTCGTCCTTGGTGTCGACGTACCAGTAGACGGACATCGCGGTGACGTCCAGCTCGGCGGCCAGACGGCGCATGGAGAACCCGGCCAGGCCCTCCGCGTCCAGCAGCCGGACGGTGGCCTCGGTGATCCGCTCCCGGTCCAGCCCGGACGGCTGCCCACCGCGCCGCCCGCTCCGACGGCCCTCGCCCGCCAGCCAAACACTGGCCCGCGGCCCCTGCCGCCCCTCCTTCGCCATGCGCACCTACCTCGGTATCTCGATTGCCGGTCATGCCTGACGCCCCCGAAAGGGGCACGGGCCGCATCGACGTGCGCTCCGCCGCCGGGGCGCGACCAGCCACGGACGGCACGCACTCACGCGGCGGCGCGATCCCTGCGGGCTTCAGCCGCCCGCCTTCTCCGCTCTGCGCAACAACACCGCCGCGACGACTCCGCCGAGCAGCACGGCCACCGCTCCCACCAACTGACTGCTCTCCAGACCGGAGGAGAACGCGTCGATCACCCGATCCCGCTCCGCCTCACCCTCCGCCGAAGCCAGCGCCGCCGGCAACGAGGCCGCCGACACCGGCACCAGCGCCGCGAACCGGGAGTTCAGCACCGCGCCCAGCACGGCCACGCCCAGCCCGTTGCCGAACTCCGCCAACGTACCGTTGATGCCCGCGCCGACCCCCGCCTTGGCCGGCGGAATCGCGCTCATGATCGCGTGTGCCATGGCCGGGTTGCCGAGCGCGCAGCCCACGCCGATCAGCAGCAGGCCCAGCAGCGTGCCGGCGTAGCCCCCGCCGGTGAGCGTGGCGATGGCCACCAGGCCCGCCGACATCAGCACCATGCTGAGCAGCACCGCCACCGGCGTGCCCAGCCTGTCCAGCCACTTCGCCGCCACCCCGGAGAAGTTCAGCACCACCACCGTCATGGCCAGGGGCGCGGTCGCCACCCCCGCCTCCAGCGGGCCGTACCCGAGCACGAACTGCAGGTGCTGGGTGAGCAGGAAGAGCGCACCGCCCATGCCGAAGGTGATCAGCGTGAGTCCGGCGACCGCTCCCGTGAACCGCTGGTTGCGGAAGAAGGCGAGGTCGAGCATGGGATACGGGATACGGCTCTCCCAGTACGCGAAGAGGGCGAGCACGCCGACCGCCACGGCCGCCGTGGCCGTCACCCGGGCGGACGTCCAGCCGTACTCGGGGCCGGAGATGATCGCGTAGACCAGCGCGGTCATGCCTATCGTGGAGAGTACGGCGCCGAGCAGGTCGGGGCGGTCGCCCTGGCGGTTCTTCGACTCCGGGACCAGGGTCACGACCGCGACCAGACCGAGCGCCACGACCGGCAGGTTGATCAGGAAGATCGCGCCCCACCAGAAGTGGTCCAGCACGAAACCGCCGATCAACGGCCCGCAGGCGAAGCCGAGTGCGCTCACCGCGCTCCAGATGCCGATCGCCTTCGCGTGTTCCGCGGGCGCGAAGATCTGCATGACCACGGCGAGCGTGGTGGTCAGCAGCAGCGCGCCGCCGACGCCCATCCCGGCCCGCGCCGCGATCAACTGCCCGGTGCTCTCCGCGAGACCCGCCGCCAGCGAGCCCAGGCCGAACAGGGCGAGGCCCGCGGTCAGCATCTTCTTGCGGCCGTACCGGTCGGCCGCGCTGCCCGCGGTGAGCAGCAGGCCGGACTGCACCAGCGAGTATGCGTTGATCATCCACTGGATGTCCGAGGTGGCCGCGCCCAGCTCGTCGGTGAGCGAGGGGATGGCCACGTTCAGCACGGTGTTGTCCAGCACCACGGTCAGCTGGGCGAGGCTGATGACGCCGAGGATCAGCCAGCGCTGCGGGTGGCCCTGGACCGTGGGGGCGGCTTTCCGTTCCCGGGAGGACGTCGTCATGCTGTACAGCGTATAGGGGCCCTATACGCTGTACAGCGCGGGGGCGTGCGGCCGGTCAGTCCGTCGGCTGCGTGAGGTCGTAGAGGGTGGCCGAACCGGCCGTGACCTCCTTGAAGTTGGCCTCGACCCACGACGTGATCTGCGACGAGGTGCCGGAGTCGCCGCCCATGCCGCCCGTGCCCGCGCCCCCGACGAAGTAGTGGATCCTTCCGTCCGCCACGTACTCCTTGAACTGGGCCAGGGTCGGTGACGGGTCGGTGCCGTTGAAGCCGCCGATCGCCATCACCGGCTCGCCGGTGCCGAGCTGGTAGCTCGCGGCGTTCTGCGCGCCGATCGCGGCGCCGGCCCAGGTGTACCGGTCGGCGTCGGCCTCCAGCAGCTTCTTGGCCTCGGCGCCGACCTGGGCGCCGTTGAGCAGACCGCCCATGCCGGCGCCTCCGCCCGCGCGACCGCCGCCCTCGCCGGTCTGGCCGTTCGGGGCCGTCTGGCCGTTCGGGGCCGTCTGGCCGTTCCGGCCCGGTGCGCCCTGGGGGAATCCGCCGGTGCCGGGCCCGCCCTGCCCCTGGCTCTGGCCCTGGCCCTGGCCCTGGCCGGGTGCGTTCCCGCCGCCGGGGAAGCCGCCGCCCCCGGGGCCACCGCCTTGGCCGCCGCCTCCCGGGCCGCCCATCACGCTCGCGCCGGACGGACCGGCCGTGACGATGGAACCGCTGTGCCCCTCTCGCAAGGTGCTCACCGTGTACGCGGTGGGCGCGGCCAGCGACGCGGCGAGGCCCAGCCCCGCCACCGCGAGCGCGGTCCGGCGCCCCAGCCGCCCGGCGAAGACGAAGCCGAGCGCGGCGGCCAGGCCGCCGACGAGGACCAGCCACTTCAGCCAGGGCAGGTAATCGGGCGTGCGGTTGAGCAGGACGTACCCCCAGGCCGCGGTCGCCGTGACGGCGGCGGCGAGGGCGAGGGACGCCCAGATCCGCTCGCGCCGCTCCCACAGCGTCGCCGCTCCCATGCCGACCACGGCGGCCAGGTAGGGCGCGAGGGCCACCGTGTAGTACTGGTGGAAGATGCCCGCCATGTAGCTGAAGACGGCCATCGTCATCAGCAGCGAGCCGCCCCAGACGAGGAGGGACGCGCGAGCCGTGTCGGTACGCCCGCCGCGCCGCGTGGCGACCAGTCCCGCGACGAGCAGGACGAGAGCGGCCGGGAGCAGCCAGGAGATCTGGCCGCCGATCTCGGAGTTGAACATCCGGTCCCAGCCGGTCTCGCCCCACTGCCCGCCACCACCGCCCATGCCACCGCCCATGCCACCGCCACCGCCACCGCCGCCTCCGACGCTGCCGGTCTCCTCGCCGTTGAGGCGGCCGAGGCCGTTGTAGCCGAAGGTGAGCTCCAGGAAGCTGTTGTTCTGCGAACCGCCGATGTACGGGCGCGACGACGCCGGCCACAGCTCCACGACCGCGACCCACCAGCCGCCGGAGACGACGATCGCGGCGGTCGCCAGTGCCAGCTGCCCCAGCCGCCTCTTCAGCCGCACCGGCGCGCAGACGCCGTAGACGAGGGCCAGGGCGGGCAGGATCAGGAAGGCCTGGAGGGTCTTCGCCAGGAAGGCGAGGCCGATCGCGACGCCCGCCCACACCAGCCACTTGGTCCGGCCGTCCTCGAGCGCGCGGACGACGAGGTAGCAGGCTACGGACATCAGCAGCGCCAGCAGCGCGTCCGGGTTGTTGAAGCGGAACATCAGCGCCGCGACCGGCGTCAGAGCCAGCACGGCACCGGCGATCAGCCCGGCCGCCGGATGGAACCGTCGGCGTACGGCCGCGTACACGACGGCGACCGTCGCGACGCCCATCAGCACCTCGGGGACGAGGACCGACCACGAGTTCAGCCCGAAGATCCGCACCGCCAGCGCCATCGGCCACAGCGCGGCCGGGGGCTTGTCGACGGTGATGGCATTGGCGGCGTCGAGCGAGCCGAAGAAGAACGCCTTCCAGGACTGACTGCCCGCCTGCGCGGCGGCCGAGTAGAAGGAGTTGGCGTAGCCCGAGGCGCTCAGGTTGCAGAGGTAGAGCAGGGCGGTGGCCGGCAGCAGACCGAGGAAGGCCGGGCGCGCCCAGCGGGGGTCCTCGGGCCGGCCCCGCCACAGTCCGCGCAGGCGGGACTGCCGTGTCCGCGCGGGCACGGGCGCGGGCGGCGGCGGTCCCCCGTCCTTCGGGGGACGTGTGTCCCCCGCTTGCGTCGGCCGGTCGTCATACGTCGTCATCGTCCGTCCCTCGGGTCGGTGTCGGCGTGTGGCACCGGTGGCACCGGCTGCAGGCGCAACGTGGCGGGATCGCGGGTGCGGTCGGGATACGGGAGCCGTGGCTCAGCCGTGTACGCGGTGGGCGGCATGTCCGCTGCGGGCGACGCGTCCGCAGCGGGCGACGCGTCCGCAGCGGGCGGCGCGTCCGCTGCGGGCGGCGCGTCCGGGAACACCCAGGCGCGGAAGAGCAGGAAGCGCAGCACGGTGGCCGCGAGGTTGGCGGCGATCAGCACCGCCAGCTCGGTCGAGTGGTCCGGGTCCGCGCTCGCCGCGTGCAGGGCGGCGAGCGAGCCGCTGGTCAGCGCGAGACCGATGCCGAAGACGACCAGCCCCTGCGCCTGGTGCCGCACGGCACCGCCCCGGCCTCGCACGGCGAAGGTCAGCCGCCGGTTGGCGGCGGTGTTGGCGACCGCCGAGACCAGCAGGGCGAGCGCGTTGGCGAGCTGCGCGCCGGCGAGGACGCGGAAGCCGCTGTAGAGCAGCAGGTAGCAGAGGGTGGACAGGGCTCCGACGACGCAGAAGCCGACGAGCTGCCGGGCCAGCCCCTGCGGTACGCCGGCCAGGTCCCGGTCGCGCGGGTCGTCACCGAAGGGCCGGGCCAGCCGGTCCAGCGGCAGCGAACCGGTGGCCAGGGCCTTGCCCACCCGCCACACGCCCTTGAGGTCGTCGGTCGCCGTCCGCACGATGTGCACGGTCGAGTCCGGGTCGTCGACCCAGTCGACCGGCACCTCGTGGATCCGGCACCCGGCGCGTTCGGCGAGCACCAGCATCTCGGTGTCGAAGAACCAGCCGGTGTCCTCCACCAGCGGCAGCAGCACCTGGGCCACGTCCCGGCGGATCGCCTTGAAGCCGCACTGGGCGTCGGAGAAGCGGGCCTGGAGGGAGCCGCGCAGGATGAGGTTGTAGGAGCGGGAGAAGAACTCCCGCTTGGCGCCGCGCACCACCCGGGAGCTACGGTCGAGCCGGGAGCCGATCGCGAGGTCCGAGTGACCGGATATCAGCGGGGCCACCAGTGGCAGCAGCGCGTTCAGGTCGGTGGACAGGTCGACGTCCATGTAGGCGAGGACGGGGGCGTCGGAGGCCGACCAGACGGCCCGCAGGGCCCGGCCGCGCCCCTTCTGCTCCAGCCGGAAGGACGTGACCTCGGCGATCTCCGCCGCCAGGCGTGCCGCGACGTGCGGGGTGGCGTCCGTGGAGGCGTTGTCCGCGACCGTGATGCGGAAGGCGTACGGAAACGTCCGCGTCAGGTGATCGTGCAGTCTCAGGACGCACGGCCGGAGGTCCTTCTCCTCGTTGTAGACGGGGATCACTACGTCCAGGACAGGCGTACCGGCTCCTGCGGCCGGGAGATGCTCCCGCGCCGGCAGGGAGCCGGGAGAAGAGTCGGTTCGCATGGGACCGACTCTTCTCAAGTCCCCTGTCGCGTCCGTGTGGTGACGCTGTGCCGTGCCTGTGAGTGCGGTTGCCACCGCGCCTCGCCGGCCGGGAGCGCCGGCAGGTGCAGCGTGAAGACCGTGCGCCCCGGCACACTGTCGACGGTCACGGCACCGCCGTGCGCGGTCGCCACCGCCTGCACGATGGCGAGCCCGAGCCCCGTCGAACCGGTCGTGCGGGACCGCGCGGAGTCGCCGCGCGCGAACCGTTCGAAGACGTGCGGCAGCAACCCGGCCGGGACGCCCGGGCCGTTGTCCTCGACGTCCACGCACAGCTGCGGCCCGCTGAGCCGCACGCGCGCGGTGACGGTCGTGCCGGGCGGGGTGTGGGTGCGGGCGTTGCCCAGCAGGTTGACCAGCACCTGCTGGAGCCGCGCGGCGTCCGCCGACACCAGCGCCGGTTCCTCGGGCAGGTCGAGCCGCCAGTTGTGGTCGAGCCCGGCCGCGCGGGCGTCGCTGACGGTGTCCACGACGAGCGGTACGAGGTCGGTCCGTTCGAACCGCAACGGCCGCCCGGCGTCCAGGCGCGCGAGCAGCAGCAGGTCCTCGACCAGCAGCGTCATCCGACCGGCCTCGGACTCGATGCGGCCCAGCGCGTGCCGGGTGTCGGGGCCCACCTGTTCCCGGCCCCTGCGGGTGAGTTCGGCGTAGCCGCGGATGGAGGCGAGCGGCGTACGCAGTTCATGGCTGGCGTCCGCGACGAACTGCCGGACCCGCGTCTCGCTCGCCTGCCGTGCGTGCAGCGCCCCGTGCACGTGGTTCAGCATCCGGTTGAGCGCGGCACCGACCCGGCCGACCTCGGTGTGCGGGTCGCACTCGGACTCCGGGACCCGTTCGTCGAGATTCACCTCGCCCGCGTGCAGGGGCAGTTCGGACACCCGGGTGGCGGTGGCGGCGACCCTGCGCAGGGGGCGGGTGGCGACGCCGACGATGACGGTCCCGGCGAGGGAGGCGGCGATGAGACCGGCGGCGGTGACGCTCACCTCGATGAGGATCAGCGTGTTGAGGGTGCCGTCCACGTCCTCGGTCGGTACGGCCACGTAGTAGTCGCCGTCGTCACCGGAGGCGTACTGGACGCGGTACTCGCCCAGGCCGGGCAGGTCCACGGTGTGCCGGTGACCGTCCCGGGCGACGGCCTCCAGCGCCGACACCTGCGCGCCGGTGAGCGACTTGGCGTCCACCAGGAAGTCCTCGTCGGACTTGTCCCCGACCTTGGCCTCCGTGACGGTGCCGTCCTCGACCTTCGCGGCGAGGGTGCCGACCGGCTGCGGTCCCTTGGTGACGAACTCGGTGAGGTCGATGGCCCTGGCCCGCTGCTGCTCCGGCGGCACCGCGTCGTCCTTGCCCGCGCCGGGCGGCCCGAACTGCCCCGAGGCACGGGCCGCGACCTCCCCCAACTGCCCGTCCAGCTGCTCGTACAGGTGCGACCGCAACGCCACCGTCGTCACCGTCCCGATCACCGCGCACACCACCGCGATCAGCGCCACCGACGCGACGACGAGCCGTGTCCGCAGGGTCCGCGGTCGCGGTCGTCGCCGTCCGTTCATGCCGCGGGCTTGATCAGGTAACCGGCGCCGCGCCGGGTGTGGATCATCGGCTCGCGACCGGCGTCGATCTTCCGGCGCAGGTAGGAGATGTACAGCTCGACGACGTTGGCCTGTCCGCCGAAGTCGTACGACCACACGCGGTCGAGGATCTGCGCCTTGCTCAGCACGCGCCGGGGATTGCGCATCAGGAAGCGCAGCAGCTCGAACTCGGTGGCGGTGAGGTGGATGCCGTCGCCGCCCCGGGTGACCTCGTGGCTGTCCTCGTCGAGGGTGAGGTCGCCGACGACGAGGACGGACTCGGAGCGCCGGTCGGCGGCGCCGGTACGCCGGATCAGACCGCGCAGCCGGGCGACGACCTCCTCCAGGCTGAACGGCTTGGTGACGTAGTCGTCCCCGCCGGCGGTCAGCCCGGCGATACGGTCCTCGACCGCGTCCTTGGCGGTCAGGAACAGCACCGGCACGTCCGGCAGATCGCGGCGCAGCCGCCCCAGCGCGCTCAGCCCGTCCATGTCGGGCAGCATCATGTCCAGCACGACGGCGTCGGGCCGGAACTCGCGCGCGGCCTGAACGGCACCCTGTCCGTCCCCGGCACTGCGGATCTGCCAGCCCTCGTAGCGCAGGGCCATGGACAGCAGCTCGGTGATGGACAGCTCGTCGTCCACCACGAGCACCCGGACGGGGCTCCCGTCCGGCCTCAGCAGTTCGGTGCGCCCCTGGGGCGAGGTCGTGGTCATACCGGACACGATGTCGGGGCGCTCTGAGAACACCCTTTCCCCAAGCTGTGATTTCTCTGAGAAACCCACAGTGGGCCTCTCGGGACCGCCCTCAGGAACCGCCCTCAGGGACCCGCCCTCAGGGACCCGCCCTCGGGACCGCCCTCAGGAACCGCCCTCAGTACTGCCCGGCAGTCCGAACAACCGGGCCGCGTTGTCGTGGCACACGCCCCGCAGCCACGCGTCACCCAGCTCCAGCCGCTCCAGCGCGCGCAACTGATGCAGGTAGGGATACGGGATGTTGGGGAAGTCCGACCCGAGCAGGACGCGGTCGCCGAGGCCGGCCAGCCGGGGCAGCGCCCGCCGGGGGAAGGGGGCGAGACGCTCGCTGAAGTCGGTGAACGCCATCGTCGTGTCCAGCCGTACCTCGCCGTACCGGTCGGCGAGGTCCAGGAAGTCCTCGTACTCGGGCATCCCGAGGTGCGCGACGACCAGCCGCAGCCGGGGGTGCCGCGCCAGCACCCGAGCGATCGGCTCGGGCCCGGTGTGCTTGCCGGGTGCGGGCCCGGACCCGCAGTGGATGACGACCGGCACCCCCGCCTCCGCGAGCACCCCCCAGGCCGCGTCGAGCAGCTCGTCGGCCGGATCGTACGCCCCCACCTGCACATGCGCCTTGAAGACCCGGGCCCCCGCCTCGACCGCCTCGCGGACGTACGTCTCGACGCCCGGCTCCGGGAAGAGGGTGGAGGTGTGCAGGCAGTCGGGGGTCCGGCGGGCGAAGTCCACCGCCCAGCCGTTCAGCCACCGGGCCATGCCCGCCTTGTGCGGATAGAGCATGGCCGTGAAGGCGCGCACTCCGAACCGCCGTAGCAGCGCCGCGCGTTCGCCCTCCTGGTGCCGATAGGTGATCGGCCATTCCACTCCGCCGGTCAGCGGCCCGAGGGCGTCGAAGTAGCCCCAGACCTTGCGCAGTACCCGCTCGGGCATGAAGTGCGTGTGCACGTCGACCAGTCCGGGCAGCCCGAGTCCCTCCCAGAACCGGCGGACCTGCCCGGCCTCGTGATCACTCATGCGGCCACGATCGCGCCCAATGCGCCCGCGGACAAGGGGGCGGGGCGCCGGGGCGGGGATGAGGTGGAGGCGGGGAGGAGGAAGGGGATGGGGAAGGAGCAGAGGGGAAAGGGGAAAGGAGAAAGCGGAGGCAGCGGGGGGGGCAGCGGAGGCCGCGGAGGCGGAGGGGCTGCGGAGGCCGATGGGCAGAGTGGGGGCAGCGGGAGCAGGAGGGGGCCGCGGCCAGGTCAGAACAGCCCGTCCTGTACTCCGGCCGCTCGTTTGAGCTGTCGCACGGGCACGGCGCACGGCTCGCCCTCGGCGGGCACCAGCTCCCAGCCCGTCATCAGCCGCGTATCCAGCACGACGACCCCGCGCTCCGTCGCCAGGTGCAGATCCGGCCCGGCGACCGCCACCAACTCGCCCCCGATCGCCCCGCCCGCCACCAGCTCGGCCACCTCGCCCACGGCGGCCGGCCCGCGGCCCGCTCCCTCGATCCCGAAGACGCCCGCGTGGTCCACGCCCCGGAACGGCTCCGGCGCCAGCGATTCCGGCCAGCCGCCGAGCGCCACCGCCCGCGCGTGCAACTCCGCGATCTCGGCCGCCCGCGCCGCCTCCGAGCCCGGCAACCCGGCCCGCACCGCGCGCTTGTGGGCGTACGGAATCCGGTCGGGCACACCCAGGGCGGCCCGCAGCAGCTCCTCGGTCCGGCGCGCGGCCATCAGGGGCCCGCAGCCCAGCCAGCTGAAACAGACGGCGCCCTGCTCCAGCAGCCGGGCGGCTCCCCGCTCGTGTGCGGTGATCCCCACCTTGACGAGCCCGGGCCCGAACCACGCCAGATAGACGCGGTACGGCCGCGGATCGTCCGCGATCGTGTCGGCGGCCACGGAGTGCGCCCGGTCCAGCCGCGCGCACTCCTCGCACCGCGCCCCCGTACTCCGCCCCGTCACACCGGCCCGCACCGGGCAGGCGGTCCCCCGCGCTCCCACGCATGTCCGCACACCTCCCCCGGCGACCCCGAAGGCCACCCGCCTTCCCCGGGCCAGCGCGCTGCGCCGTCCCCCGACCCATGTCAGCACGGGACCGTCCGCCGCCCACCGCAGCCCCGAGCACTTCCACGCCTGTGCCATCGCTCTCGAGAGTAGAGGGCACCACTGACAACGCCGGGGCGTGCACTAACTCGCAGTTAGTGCACGCCCCGGCGTACGGTATGCGTATGAAGGCGAGCGAGTCGATGTGCCCGGAACGGCTGGTCATGGAACACATCACCAGCCGCTGGGGCACCCTGGCCCTGGTCGCGCTGCTGGACCGTTCGTACCGCTTCAGCGAACTGCGCCGCGAGATCGGCGCCGTCAGCGAGAAGATGCTGGCCCAGACCCTGCGGACGCTGGAGCGCGACGGCCTGGTCCGGCGGGACGCCAAGCCCGTGATCCCGCCCCGCGTGGACTACTCCCTCACGGACCTCGGCCGGGAGGCCGCCGAACAGGTCCGTGACCTCGCGCGGTGGACGGAGCGGCGGATGACGGCGGTCGAGCAGGCCCGCGAGGCGTACGACGCGGCGAAGGCCTGACGCGCCGCCACCCATTCCACTACTCCGGTCCGGATGCCCTCACTTGCGTACCGGAAGGCCTCACCGCTTCCTCAGCCCTTCCTCACGGCTTGAGAACCGCCTCCATGACGCTCTTGGCGATGGGCGCGCCCAGACCGCCACCGGAGATGTCCTCACGCGAGATGTCCATGTCGGTCGGGTCGATGAAGACGGCCACGGCGACGGAGGACCCGTCGTCCTTCTTCCCGTACGAGACGAACCAGCCGTACGGCACCTTGTCGTTCACGTCGACACCGCGCTGCGCGGTACCGGTCTTGCCGCCGACCGTGATGCCGTCGATCTGGGCGCGGCGGGCGCTGCCCTCCTTGGCGGTGAACTCCATCATCTGCTGGACCTTCTGCGCGGTCTCGGCGGACACCGCCTCGCTCATCACCGCGGGCTCGGTCTTCTCCAGCGTGCCGAGGTCCGGGCCCTTGACCTCGTCGACGATGTAGGGCTGCATCACCTTGCCGTCGTTGGCCAGCCCGGCGGTGACCATGGCCATCTGCATCGGCGTACTGGTGAGGCTGCCCTGGCCCATGCCGGTGAGCGCGGTGCCGGGCGCGTCGAGGTCCTCCGGGTAGAGGCTCTTGGTGGCGAGCAGGTCGCCGAAGTCGTCGGAGTAGACGTTCTCGTTGAAGCCGAACTTCTCCGCCGTCTCGCGCAGCTTGTCCTGCCCCAGCTTGGACGCGGCGTCCAGGAAGACGTTGTTGCAGGAGTACTGCATCGCGGTCTTCATCGAGGCCTTGTCGCAGACCGCGTCGCCGGCCTCGCTGCCGATCTTGTTGGTGGACTGCGGCAGCGGGTACGGGGAGACGGCGTCGGTACGGGCGTCGACGTCGGTCACGACCTCGTGCTCCAGCGCGGCGGCCGCGGTGAGGATCTTGAAGGTGGATCCCGGCGGGTAGGTCTCCCGCAGCGCGCGGTTGGCCAGCGGCTTGTTCTTCTTCTTGTCGAGCGCCACGAAGCGGTCGGACTCCTTGAAGGTGCTGCCCGCGAACACCGACGGGTCGTAGGAGGGGGCCGACACCAGGGCCAGCACCTTCCCCGTCGCCGGATCCAGCGCGACCACGGCGCCCCGCGCGCCCTTCAGGCCGGTCAGCCCTTTCCAGGCGGCCTTCTGCGCCTTCGGGTCGATGGTGGTGACCACCGACCCGGCCCGCCGGCCCTCACCGCTGACGACGTCGGCGAACCGCTGGAACGCCAGCCGGTCGTCCTTGCCGGTCAGGATGCCGTCGTAGGTCTTCTCCAGCAGCGTCATGCCCTGCGCCTGCGACGCGTACCCCGTCACGGGCGCGTACATCGGCCCGTCGACGTAGGTGCGCTTGAACTTGAGGTCGGTGCCCTCCGTCTCGGTGGAGCCGGTGACGGCCCGGCCACCGACGACGATGTCTCCACGCGGGGTGGCGAACTGCTCGATCTGCACCCGCCGGTTCTTCGTGTCGGAGGCGAGCTCCGGTGCCCGGACGTACTGCAGCCAGTTCGCGCGGATCAGCAGGCCGAGCACCAGCAGCCCGCAGAAGATCGCCACGGCCCTCAGCGGCTTGTTCACGGCCGTCCTCCGTCGAGGCTCGGCCGGATGGATATCCGGATGGATATGAAGACGCGTCCTCGCAACATGGGCACACCCTAGACACAGTCGCGAACGGCGATCACCTCGACGGTGGAACGCCGAAGGCTCCGTCGATTACTCGACGGAGCCTTCGGCCTGCTGTGCACTCGGCAGGATTCGAACCTGCAACCTTCTGATCCGTAGTCAGATGCTCTATCCGTTAAGCTACGAGTGCTTGTCTTGTTCAGTTCTTCCGCCGCTCCCGGCCCTTTCGGCCCGCTCGCGGCGACAGGAAGAACATTACATGACTGCCGCCGCCATGTGAAATCCATTGGCCACGCCCCTTGTGACCTGCGGAAACGAGCTATCGAGCCCAGAGATGCCGGGGGCGGCCGGGAGCGGCCGGAAGTGATCGGGAGTGATCGGGAGCGGCCCGGACAACACCGAAGCCCCGGCCGGGTGGGCCGGGGCTTCGGTGATCCGTGCGGAGGCGGAGGGATTTGAACCCTCGATGGGCTTTAAGACCCAAACCGCATTAGCAGTGCGGCGCCATAGACCGGACTAGGCGACGCCTCCAGACAACATCACCTCTCGCGGGCGAGCGCGAGTGGTGCGTGCCGATGATGACACAGTTGAGCGCGCTGTCACCAATCGACGCCTACGGTACTAGGCGGGCAGGCCACAGGGCAAAGCCCTTACCGCCCGGTCGCGCAACGTCCGGCAGGCCGGCGCGTTAGTCAGGTCATGTTCCAGGTCACCCGCACCCCCGCCGCCCGCCTCCTCGGCGCCGCCGCGCTGTCCGTCGCCTCCCTCGCCTCCCTGTCCGCCGCGCACCCGGCCGCGGCCGCCGGTACCGGGGCCGCCGGTACCGGGGCGCCGAACGCTGATCACCTGACGGTCACCGTCCGGGACGCGGGCGCGGACGCCGACGGCACGTACGAGCTGTACTGCCACCCCCACGGCGGCAGCCACCCCGACCCGGACGGCGCCTGTGCCGTCGTCGAGCGCGACACGCGGTGGGGGCAGGACACCTTCGCCCCCGTCCCGGAGGGCAGCGTCTGCACCATGCAGTACGGCGGTCCCGCCACCGCGCATGTCACGGGCACCTGGGCCGGACGCCCCGTCGACGTGACATACGACCGCAGCGACGGCTGCGAGATCTCCCGCTGGGACCGCATGGTGCCGCTGCTGCCCGACGTGGGGCCGCAGGCGCGGGGGCGGTAGCAGGCGGCCCGGTACCGCGCCCGGAAGGTGGTCCGACGGCACCGGGCGGGCGCTCCGGTACCGCGCCGGGAGGGTGTCGCGCGGACACTCGGTCACACGTTCTACGTCACTTCCTCGTGCGACCTCCGTCCCATCCCGCGCCGCCCGCCGGGCCCCAACCCTTAGACTCCCTCGCGTGACACGCTGCGGGCCGATTGGCAAGATGGCCCAGGCGGTCGGCAAGTGCGGTAACAGGAGGGAAGCGTCTCGTGAGCAGCAGGCCATCCCGAGGCGCTGCTCGCCTCGCAGCCATACTGGACGCGCTACCGGACGCGTTGGTACTGGTCAACGCCAACGGCACCGTCGTGAACGCCAACACCATCGCGCTGGAGGCCTTCGAGACTCCGGGCACCGCGCTGGTCGGGCGCGGGCTGCTGGATCTGCTGCCGCAGTTCGACTCGCGGCTCATCCCCGGCTCCATGCGGCGGCCGGACCACATCGACCCGCGGGCGCGCACCAAGCCGACGCGGATGGTCGCCCGGCGCACCGACGGGACCGAGTTCCCGGTCGAGGTCACCAGCGCCAACCTGGAAACCGGCCACCAGGCCTACGACAACTACGGCTACACCGGCGACGAACTGCTGATGCTCGTCGTCCGCGACCTCTCCGGCACCGTCGACACCGAGGCCGAGCTGGCGCGTTCGCAACGGCAGACCGAGATGATCCTGCGGGCCGCGTCCGAGGGCGTCGTCGGGACCGACACCGACGGGCGGATCGTCCTCGTCAACCCGGCCGCCGCTCAGATACTGGGTTACCGGGCCAGTGACCTCGGCGGCCGTGAGCTGCACACCCTCGTCCTGCACTCGCGGGCCGACGGCTCGCCCTTCCCCTACGACGAGTCCCCGCTCGCCGACACCCTGCGCTCGGGCCGCAAGCACCGGGTGCGCGGGCAGGTGGTGTTCTCCAAGAACGGCGACCAGCTGCCGGTCGACCTGACGACCGCGCCCGTGCGCGACGGCGACCAGCTCGTCGGCGCCGTGATGACCTTCACCGACCGGCGCCCCTACGACGCACTCGTCAAGGAGCACGAGGAGGCGGAGCAGCGGCACGCCGAGGAGCTGGAGCGGCTCGCCGAGGAGCACGCCTCCGAGCTGACCGCGCTGCGCCAGCAGCATGTGGCCGAGCTGGAGGAGCTGCGGGAGCAGCACGCGGAGGAGATCGCCGCGGACGCCGACCGCTACGCCGCGCTCGGAGAGCGGGAGAAGGACCGCTACGAGGCGCTCGCCGCCCGGCACGAGCAGTTGCTCACCCTCCTCGGGGGCTCCCTGCGCGGCCCCCTGGACGAGTTGCGGCAGGAGCTCGCCGCCCTGGCCGCGGACGACGCCGGGCAGCTGTGGCCCGAGGCGAATCAGGTGCTGCACCACCTCTCGGCCGGTTACTCGCGCATCACCACCCTCATCGACAACGTCCTCGGCTACCAGCGTCTCGACGTCGGCAACGAGAACGTCTCCCGTACGAAGGTGATGCTCGACGCCGTCGTCGCGGCCGGTGTCGACGGCGCCGTGGAACTGATCGGGCCGGGACGCGTGCAGTTCGCCGTGCACGCGCCGCCCATCGAGGCCGAGGTCGACGCCCGGCTGCTGGCGACCGCGCTCGCGCATCTCGTCGCGGACGTGGCGGGCGTCGACGCCACCGGCAACTCGCCCGTGTCGGCGACCGGCGGCTACCTGGACAACACCGTCGTGGTCGCGGCGGCGCAGCGCGGCGAGGTCGTACGCATCGAAGTGCGCGGCCCGTACACCGGGGGAGATCCGGTGCACGAGCCGATCGTGCGGGGAATCGTGCGGGCACACGGAGGCGTGCTGCAGACCCACGAGGTGCCGGGCATGAGCGGCAGCGCGTACGTGCTGGAGGTGCCGATCGGTGGCGGGGCGGGAGCCGTCGAGTCCGAGGCTCCGGACCAGGCCCAAGTCCAGGCACAGGCACAGGCACAGGCACAGGGTGCCGAGGTCGCGGGTGCCGCGGGTGCCGCGGGTACGGGCAGCGCCCTGGCCGTTCAGGAGCCGGCCGCCGGTGGCGGGCGGCGGCGCGCTCGGCGGGCGTCCGTCGACGCGTTCCTCGAGAGCGAGGTCGCGGGCGCGGCGGGTGAACGCGCCGATGAGGCCGCCGCCGGTGCCGAAGGCGACGGTGCCGCCCCGACCGGGCGGCGCAGGCGGCGGGCGGCGGCCCGGACTCAGGAGCAGCAGGGGCACGGGCACGGTTCGCCGGAACAGGTCCCGGCGCCCGCCCCTCTTCCGGTTCCCGCGCAGGCGGCGCCGGGCGAGGGGTCCGGCGGTACCGGACGCCGGCGCGGGCGGCCCGCTGAGGCCGCCGGTGCCGCGGTCGAGGGCCGGCCCCAGGGACTGCCCGCCGGAGTGTCCGAGGGTGCCGTCGTCATGGCCGGCGAGCACGGCGGAGCGGCCGCGGCCTCCAATACCGGTCTGGGCGGGACCGTACCGCCGCAGGGTGTGCCCGCGCCCAGCGGCCGGCACGGTGGCGAGCAGCAGGCGCTGCCTCCGGCCCTGCCCGCGCAGGCCGGCGAGTCGGACCCGGCCGACGAGTCCCACCCGACCGGGCGCCGGCGCCGTGCCCTGGCCTCCGCGAACGAGCGTGCCGCCGCGCAAGAGGCGGCCCCGCGTCAGGTGTTCGCACTTCCGCCCGCCGACGCCGACCGACCGTCCGACGGAACGGCGGAGCCGCACGGAGCCCCGCAGCCTCATGGGACAGCCCAGCCGCATGGGACAGCCCAGCCGCATGGGACGGCTCAGTCGCACGAGACCGCTCAGTCGCATGGGACCGCTCAGTCGCATGCGACCGCCCAGCCGCATGGGAGGCGGGAGCTTCACGGGGCGCCCCAGCAGCACGGGACGGTGGGCGCCGTAGCGCCCTCGACGGCACCCGCGGGCCAGATGCGGGTGCCCGGCCCGGCCGCTCCCGAGGACGCCCTGCTCGGCGACGGCCGGCACGACGCCGTACCGCACGACCAGTCCGAGGACCACACCCCGCCGCAGCCGCACCCGGCCGAGGCGCCCACCGGACGACGCCGCCGGGCCGGTGCTGCCGCCCAGCAGGCCGACGAAGCAGTGCCGGCACCGGCACCGGCTGGCCACCCGGTTCAAGGTGGCCCACCGGCGCAGAGCGGTCCGGCACAGAGCAGCCCACCGGCGCAGAGCGGTCAGGCACAGGAAGCTCCCGTGCACGGAGCGCCCGCGCACGGAGCCCCCATGCCTCCGCAGAACACCGCCGCGCAGAGCAGGGCCACGCAGAACACCGCCGCGCAGGCCGCACCCGCGCAGGCCGCACCGGCGCCCGAGCCCGCGCCCGCGCCTGCCGCGCACCCCGAGGCGCCACAGCAGCCCGTCGACGCCGTCGACGCCGCCGATGCCGCCGACGCGCAGCCCGCTGCCGCCGGTCAGCCCGCCCCGCAGCCGTGGCCCGCCGCCGCGGACGCCACGGGCGCCGGCGCCCCCGTGCCGCCGGGCGGCGTTACCGGGCCCGCACCGGCGAACGTCCCCGACACCACCGGCCCCGCTCCTGCCACCCTCCCGGCCGCGACGCCCCCGCAGGGCGTCCCCGCCACCACGCCGAGCCAGGGCACCCCGCTGCCGCCCGAGAACGCGCCCGCTCCGCGCGCGGCGCAGCCCCTGCCCGCCGAGGCGTCCGCGCCCGTCGACCCGAACTCGACGCAGGGTCGGTCGATCAGCGTGCGGACGCTGGGCCAGGGGGTGCCGTTCAACCGGCAGGCGGTCCAGGTGCAGCAGCCGTCGGCCACACCCGCCCCGCACCAGCCGGGCGGCTCGGGCCGACGCCGCAAGCTGGGTACGCCGCCCGACCCGGACCCCACACGCTCGGACCAGTCGGCCCGCCCGCATCCGTCGGCCGAACAGCCGCACACCGCCACCGCGCAGCCGAAGCCGCAGGGCCAGGGCCAGGGGCAGGCGGGTCAGCGGCAGGGGCGGGGGCAAGAGCAGGAGCAGGAGCAACCGTCCCTGGCCGGCGGGCAGCCCCGGCGCGCGCCGCTCACCGAGGGCGCCGGGCGGTCGTACGCCATAGGGGCGCCGGACAAGAACGCCGCCGAGGGACCCGAGCCGCTGGACGGGCCCGGCGGTGCCGTGGAGGTGGCGGACCCGCCGCGTCCGCAGCCGATGGACGACGAGCTGCCGCCCGAGCCACTGGACAACCCGCGCCGGCTGCTGGTGTGGCCCGCGCCGGACGTCTCCACGCAGCAGGCGCTCAGTGACCGCGGCTACCGGCCGGTGATCGTGCACTCGCGCGAGGAGGTCGACGCGCAGATCGCGGCGTTCCCGGCCGCGCTGTTCGTGGACCCGCTGACCGGGCCGATCACCCGTACGGCGCTCCAGTCGCTGCGCCAGGCCGCGGTGGCCGCCGAGGTTCCGGTGCTGGTCACGGCCGGGCTCGGACAGGCCTCGCGCGACGCCGCCTACGGCGCCGATCCGGCCGTACTGCTGAAGGCGCTCGCGCCCCGGGATAGCGAGCAGCACCCGCCGCGCGTGCTGCTCATCGAGGAGCACGCGGAGATCGCGCTGGCGCTCACCACGACGCTGGAGCGGCGCGGGATGCAGGTGGCGCGGGCGGCGAGCGACGCCGACGCGGTGACGCTGGCCGGGCAGTTCCGGCCGAACCTGGTCGTGATGGACCTGATGCAGGTGCAGCGGGGCCAGGCCGGGTACGCCGGGATCATCGACTGGCTGCGCGCGAACGGACAGCTCAACCGCACCCCGCTCGTCGTCTACACCGCCGCCGTCGACCAGGCCGACCTGCCTCGGCTGGCCTCGGGGGAGACTGTGCTGTTCCTGGCGGAGCGTTCCACGAGCGGTGAGGTGCAGTCCCGGATCGTCGAACTGCTCTCGCGGATCGGGACCAACTGACGCGCCGGCGCTCCCGCGCCACCCTCCCCCGCTCCCCGCTCCCCGCTCCCCGCCAGCCGCCAGCCGCCAGCCGCCAGCCGCCAGCCGCCAGCCGCCAGCCGCTAGCCGCTAGCCGCTAGCCGTCACGATCCTGCGCGCCGCCGTCTTGATCGAGGCGCGCAGGCGGTCGGCGTCCGTGTCCTCGCCGCCGACCAGGATGCGCTTCATCTGCGGCACGACGGACGCCCAGTTGGTCATCGCGACCAGCAGGAAGAGGAGGTCGGGCGCCGGGATGGCGTCGGTGATCACGCCGCGCGCCTGGCCGTCCCGTACGGCGGCGACCTTGCGGGCGTAGTGGTCCTGGCGTTCGGCCTCGTGGGGCAGCTCGGCGGTGCCGTACTCCATGCCCTCCCAGAAGAGGAGCCGCAGCAGCTCGGGGTTGGCTGCGTGGTAGTCCAGCAGGCGGTCGACCCAGCCCTCGACGTCGTCCGGGTCGAAGGGGACGGAGCTCGCGAGGTCGAGCATCTTCTTCTCGAGGACCGAGGCGAACAGCTCGCCCTTGTTGCCGTAGTAGGCGTAGATGAGCTGCTTGTTGGCCTTGGCCTCGGCCGCGATGCGGTCGATGCGGGCGCCGGCGATGCCGTAGCGGGCGAATTCGGCGACCGCGGCCTCGAAGATCCGGGCCTTGGTGGCCTCGGGGTCCCTTGCTGCCATGAGCACAGGGTAGCCCGACGGGGGGGGTAACCAACTGTTTGGTTGACAGGACCCGGGAATGCGGACGAGACTCCCGGAGTTGTTTCCAACCAACCAGTTAGTTGTTAGCTGTTACTTGCCAGTGCGCACTCGAAGGAGTCGCCCTCCCATGCCGTCACCGTCAGCAGCCACTCCGGCCACGCCCCGGAGTGCGGACCGCACCGCGCACCCGTCGCGGAAGAGGCCGTCCCCCTCCTCCCGTCTCTTCCTCCCCCTGATCGCCGTCTGCACCGCCGTCACGGCCGCCAACATCTACCTCGCGGCGCCCCTGCTCCCCCTCATCGCCCACGACTTCGGCTCCACGCCCTCGGCGGTCGCCTGGCTCGCCTCGGTCGCGCAGTTCGGGTACGCGGCCGGCCTGCTCTTCTTCGCCCCGCTCGGGGACAGCGTGAACCGGCGCCGCCTGGTCGCCGTCCTCGCGCTGGTCGCCGCGGCGGCCCTGGTCGTCGGCGCCGCCTCGGCCGGGACCGGCGCGCTCGCGGGCGCCGTACTGGTCGCCTCGGCCGCGACCGTCGTCCCACAGCTCCTGGTCCCGCTGGTCGCCGAGCGCGCACCCGCCGACCGCCGGGCCCGGCACGTGGCGGCCGTCATCGCCGGGCTGTTCACCGGCGTGGTGGCGGCCCGCGTGCTCGGCGGGCTGGTCGGACAGGCCTTCGGCTGGCGCGTGGTGTTCGTGGGCGCGGCCGTCCTGACCGCCGTTCTGGGCCTGGCGACCGCGTACGTACTGCCCGCGGAACGGCGCCGTCGCGAGGGATCGCTCTTCGCCGGGCTCGCCGCGCTGCCCGGCGTGGTGCGCCGCTCGCCGGACCTGTGGCGCGCCTGCGTGCGCCAGGCGGGGATGTACGGCGCCTGGAGCGCCCTGTGGACCTCGCTGGCGCTGCTCCTGGCCGGGGACGACGGGTACGGCATGACCACCGCCGCGGCCGGGCTGTTCGGCCTGTTCGGGCTCGCGGCGAGTGTCGTCGCGCCGCTCGCGGGCGGCCTGGTCGACCGGTTCGGCGCCGCGAAGGTCGTACGGTCCGCATATCTGCTCGCCGCCGTGTCGGTGCCGCTGTTCTGGCTGGGCGGACAGGCGATGGCCGCCCTGTGCGCGGCGGCGGTCCTGGTGCACGCCGCCCTGGTCGCCTCCCACGTCGCCAACCAGACTCTCGCCCTGACCACCACGTCCGCTCCGGCCACCGCCAACACGGCGTACGTCGTGTCCGGCTTCGCGGGCGGCGCCCTGTCCTCGGCCCTCGCGGGACCCGCGTACGGCCACTGGGGCTGGGGCGGGGTCTGCGCGGTGGCGGGGACGTGGCTGGTGCTGGGGTGGGCGGCGACCGCAGTACGAAGCGGTGAACGCGGGAAGCGGTGAACGCGGGAACGCGGCGGACGCGGGGAACGGTGGCCCGGAAGCCGGGCGCTCGTATGCCGGGCGGGGGGGGCGCCACCCGGCATACGAGCACCTGCCGCATCGGCTGCGTCGGCGGCGTCAGTCGCGTCAGTCGCGTCGGTTGAGACGCTTGAGACGGTCGAGACGGTTGAGTCGTTCGCGCCGCTCAGAGCCGCGTGACGTCCAGCCCGCCGTCGGCGTACTGCCTGCGCAGCACCTTCTTGTCGAACTTGCCGACGCTCGTCTTGGGCACCGCCTCGATCACCGTCCAGCGTTCCGGGAGCTGCCACTTGGCGATCTTGCCGTCCTCGGCGAGGAAGGTCCGCAGCTCCTCGAAGCCGACGCTCGCGCCCTCCTTGAGGACGACGGTGGCCAGCGGGCGCTCGCCCCACTTGTCGTCGGGAACGGCGACCACGGCGGCCTCGGCGACGTCCGGGTGGGACATGAGGGCGTTCTCCAGCTCGACGGAGGAGATCCACTCGCCGCCGGACTTGATGACGTCCTTGGCACGGTCGGTGAGGGTGAGGAAGCCGTCGGGGGAGATGGTGCCGACGTCGCCGGTCTTCAGCCAGCCGTCCGCGCTGAACTTGTCGTCGGGGCGCAGCGGCTCGGCGCCCGGACCGTTGTAGTAGGCGCCGGCGATCCAGTTGCCGCGGACCTCCAGCTCACCGGCGGACTCTCCGTCCCAGGGCAGGCGCTCGCCGCCGGGCCCGGTGAGGCGGGCCTCGACGCCGGCCGGGAAGCGGCCCTGGGTGAGGCGGTACGCGAACTCCTCCGGCGTACCGACGGCGTGGGCCGGCGGGCGGGCGACCGTACCGAGCGGGGACGTCTCCGTCATGCCCCAGGCGTGGCAGACCCGCATGCCGAGTGCGTCGAACGCCTCCATCAGGGAGGGCGGACAGGCGGAGCCGCCGATGGTGACCTGGGTGAGGGACGAGACGTCCCGGGGCTTCGCGGTCAGCTCGGCGAGCAGGCCCTGCCAGATGGTGGGGACGGCAGCGGCGTGCGTCGGCTTCTCGTTCTCGATCATCTCGGCGAGCGGGGCCGGCTGGAGGAAGCGGTCCGGCATCAGCATGTTCACGCCGGTCATGAAGGTGGCGTGCGGCAGCCCCCAGGCGTTGACGTGGAACTGCGGGACCACGACCAGCGAGGTGTCCTCGTCGGTCAGGCCCATCGACTGGGCCATGTTGACCTGCATGGAGTGCAGGTAGATGGACCGGTGGCTGTAGACCACGCCCTTGGGGTCGCCGGTGGTGCCGGAGGTGTAGCACATGGCTGCCGCGGCACGTTCGTCCAGCTCGGGCCAGTCGTACGTGGTCGGCTTCCCGGCGATCAGATGCTCGTACTCGTGCACCTGGACGGACGCCCCGGCCAGCAGGGAGCGGTCGCCCGGGCCGGTGACGACCACGTGCTCGACCGACTTCAGGTGCGGCAGCAGCGGGGCGAGCAGGGGGAGCAGGGAGCCGTTGGCGATCACGACGCGGTCGGCCGCGTGGTTCACGATCCAGACGAGCTGCTCGGGCGGGAGGCGGAGATTGAGGGTGTGGAGGACCGCGCCCATGGACGGGATCGCGAAGTAGGCCTCGACATGCTCCGCGTTGTTCCAGGCGAGCGTCGCGACCCGTTCGTCGCCCCGGACCTCGAGGTCCTCGCGCAGGGCGTGCGCCAGTTGCGCGGCGCGGGCGCCGATCTCGGCGAAGGAGCGGCGGTGCGGCTCGTCCTCACCGGTCCAGGTGGTCACCTGCGAGCTGCCGTGGATCGTGGACCCGTGGGTCAGGATCCTCGATATCAGCAGCGGTACGTCCTGCATCGTGCTCAGCACGGTGTCCTCCCGGGGCGACATTGCCTACGCGGCGGTAAGGGTTGCGCTGATTCTGCGCACATACCGCGCGGTATGTCACTACTCCCGGGTGATCGATCAGTGCGGGTCGCCCGGCAAACCGTCCGGCGGGAGCACCCGACGACGGCCCTCAGACTGGTTCGTCACCGCACAAACCCCAGCTCAGGGTCCTCCCGGAGCTTGCCGAGCGCCCGCGACACCGCCGACTTCACCGTGCCGACGGAAACTCCGAGCACTTCGGCCGTCTGGACCTCGCTGAGGTCCTCGTAGTACCTGAGGACGACCATCGCGCGCTGCCGGGCAGGCAGCTTCATGATCGCCCGCCACATCGCGTCGTGCAGGGCCTGCCGCTCCGCCGGATCGTCGCCGCCGGAGGGGACGGGCTCCGGCTCCGGCAGCTCGTCGCAGGCGAACTCGTCGACCTTGCGCTTGCGCCACTGCGACGTCCGGGTGTTCAGCAGCGCCCGGCGCACATAGCCGTCCAGCGCCCGATGGTCCTCGATGCGCTCCCAGGCCACGTACGTCTTGGTGAGCGCGGTCTGCAGCAGGTCCTCCGCGTCGCACGGGTTCGCGGTCAGCGACCGGGCGGTACGCAGCAGCACCGGCTGGCGGGCCTTCACGTACGACGAGAACGACGGATACGGGAAGGTCTGCGTCCTTGCCGTGGCCGTGGCTGTGGCGGCGTTCGAAGCGCTGGTGCAGACGGGTGTGGTCATGACTCAACGCTATGAGCGAGGGGCGTCCGGCGGATCGGCCGCAGGTCCCGAAGGCGAGTCCGCCTCAGGTTGTAGGGGTGGTGCCGGCTGCACCTCCTGTAGGTGGACGAGGGGAGGAGAGGTACTGCGGGTTCACCCCTGGGGGCCGGCCGCGGCCTCTCCCCGGGAAACTTCCCGGGGCTCCCCCGGGGAGGTGGGGCCCTGGGGAGGCGGAGCCCCGGAGGCGGAGCTCTGGAGGCGGAGCCCCCCGGGACGTGCGCACGCGAAAACACCTGGGCGGCGATACCGAAGTACCGCCGCCCAGGCGCCTTGCGACCTTGCGACCTTGCGACCCCATGAAGCACACCCGCACAGAGACTGGGGGCCGGCGCGGAAGCGGACCCGCGCCGGTCCCTCAGCTCACCACCACAGCGGGGAGAAGCTGACGGCCACGTTCTCGTTGCCCTGATTGATCGCCGTGAACGCGGAGCCGTCGACCTGCGCGGTGTTGCTCTGGTTCGAGGCTCCCGAACCGACCGCCTGCTGCTGCGTGGTGGACGAGTTGCCGTTGTTGTCCCCGCCGACGCCGCTGCCGATGATGCCCGCGAAGGCCTCCGAAGCGGTCGCGTTCGATCCGTCGTCCGCGAGGGCGCCGTTGTCCGCCGTCGCCGCGCCGCCGAAGAGAGCGGCGGCGAGCGGGAGGGCGGCGACAGCGGCGACGACGCGGGCGGTACGGATGCTTGCCATGTTGTTCCTCCAGAACATGCGCCGGCTTGCGGCCGACAACGCGAGAAGTACGTGAAGTAGAGCTGCCGTAGGGCTGTGAAGTGGAGCTTTTGCCAAAGCAGTTGGCCGACTGCCTCGACGCTGTGCACGACGTCGCGTGATCAGAATTGCCCACCGAATCCCCGGCGAACCACCCCGGAAGCCCTGATTCGCCCTCAAGCGTGATGACAAGTCGATAAACCCCTTTGGTTCCCTTCCGCCCCAGCTCTGGACAGTGCGGACAGCTCCTCCCCAAGTGCCGCAAGAGGTGAAGCGTTACGGCACTTTTTCCGCGCAGGGCTCCTCCCCGGCGCGTCGTACGCAATCACCCTTCCCTTTTTCGAACACACGTACGAACATGGAGTCATGGCCACCACCGACCGGCAGGCCACGACGCTGGCCCTCGCACACGCCCTGTCAGCCGCCGAACGCGGGCTGGCCGTCATCCCCCTGTCCCGGACGAAGCTCCCGGCCCTGCGCTCACCCCATCGCGACGGCCCGGCACCGACCCGCTGCCACGGTGAGTGCGGCCGCTTCGGCCACGGGGTCTACGACGCCTCCACCGATCCCGCCCGCATCCGCGAACTGTTCGCCGCCGCACCCTGGGCGACGGGCTACGGCATCGCCTGCGGTCTGCCGCCGCACCACCTGATCGGCGTCGACCTGGACACGAAATCGGAGACGGACTCCTCGACCGCCCTGCGCGAACTCGCCCTGCGCCACCTGTTCACGATCCCGCCCACCGTCGTCGTACTGACCCCGAGCGGAGGGCGCCATCTCTGGCTGTGCGGCCCGCCCGACCGCGTCGTCCCCAACTCGGCCGGCCGTCTCGCCCCCGGCATCGACATCCGCGGCGCCGGCGGCTACCTGGTCGGCCCCGGCTCCCGCACCCGCCACGGCGCGTACGCCGCCGCGCCCGGCACGGCCCACCTCGCCCCCGCGTCCTGCCCGCCCGCCCTCCTGCGCCTCCTGCTCCCGCCGCAGCGCACGCACCAGTCGGCCCTCGCCCCGACGGAGGCGCACGGCCAGGGACTCGTCCAGTTCGTCCTCGGCGCCCACGAGGGCCAGCGCAACACCCGCCTGTTCTGGGCCGCCTGCCGCGCCTACGAGGGCGGCATCGGCCCCGCCCTGGTCGCCCCTCTGGTCGAGGCGGCCCTCGACACCGGCCTGAGCGAACGCGAGGCCCGGGCGACGATCGCGTCAGCGGCCCGCATGACGGGCCACCACCCCTGACCCACCCTTCCAGAGCCGCCGCGAGACCACGGCCGGCCCCTCGTCCCCTTGCCTTTCACCCCTCACCCCTCACCCCTCGCCCCTCGGAACGAAGCCTGAGATCCGGAAACTCGACGGACAGAGCCGAGCGGGGAAACGGCGGGCACATGGGAACCGGTGATCCCCCGCACAGCGGCGGCCCCACCGAAAGCAGGGGTGGGCGGCGAGACCACCGGTCCGTGTCCCCGAACTTGTCAGCACCCGGGGCAACCGCAGGTCAGCCCGCGCACGGACACCTCTGTCGGCCAGCCGGTGATCGGTACTCTCACCGTGGCAGGCACTCGTCCAGGCCTGCCAGGAGGCGACACCTTTCAGCACCGTCCGATCACCGACGTCGACCGCGACGGGAATCCGGCTCCATGCGGCGGGCTCAGCTCGCGTCCCATATGAGGGCGTCGAACGTGTTGCGGTCATCGCTGCCGATGCCGTCGGAGCCGAGCGCGGTGAGCTTGAGCCGGGCGATGTTCCCGGCGCTGGTGCGTACACACAGCACCGTGTTCTCGGTCAGTTGCTGCTTTTTGGTTCCTTCGGCACCAACCGTGTTCAAGCACTCCTCGTAGCTCGGCAGACTGGTCGTGCCACCCGACCAGAGAGAGATTACGGTGCCGTTCCAACCCTCGATCTCGTTCCCGGGCAGCGTGTACACATCCCCTTCGCCGCCATAGGCGTCAGCGACGGGTTGTCCTGCGTCCAGGTCCTTGGGCTCGTGGCCGAGCAGCAATGAGCCCCGCCAGAGTTCGCTGCCTGCGGGCGAAGGACTGTCGTCCGGGGCGGACGTCTCGGCCTGCTCCGACGGCGAGCCGGAGACGGGGGTGGAGGCGGGTGCGGAGGCGGACGCCGAGGCGGGAGCCGAAAGAGTGGGGGCAACGGTCGGGGCGCCGTCGCCCTTGTCGTCGCCGGAGGAGCTGAGAATCGGCACCACGACCGTGATCAGCGTGCCGAGGAGCGTAGCTCCGGCACCGATCCAGGCCGCCCGATAATGTCTGCTGAACCAGCCTCCACCCGCACCATCCCCCTGTGCCCCGTCCGGCGTCGGCGGGTCCGCGTCCGCCTGCGATGGGGGCGGCGATGCGGGCGTCCGTGCACCATCCCCATGGTTGGCCCCCTGGCCAGGCGTGTTTGCATCAGGCCGATCGTCTGCCACCGCGCTGAGCACCCCCACTGCTGCCGCCGGTCCACACATGCGCCGCGCCGAGGCTAGAACAGCCCGCCCGGGCCACGCCAGCAACACACGGCACCTGCACAGCAGTTGAGGTATACCCCGGCGCCGGCATCGGGCCGTCGTCAGGCGGCAGTCAACGGGTGCCTCCGGCCACGCTCGTCGATGAGTCACGCAGGCGCGGCAACCAGACCTCCCGCACCGCCGGTCCAAGAGATCACGTCCCCACGGTCAGCCATGCCCTGGGGGCCCTGGCGTGCCCGTTCGACCGGTAGATCGCGGAGACCGGCGGTGATCGGCAGGTAGCGCGCACGACGACGGCCCCCGACCATAACGCCTGGTCAGGGGCCGTAGCTCTCTGCGGTGGGTGTGGGATTTGAACCCACGGTGACTTGCGCCACGACGGTTTTCAAGACCGTTCCCTTAGGCCGCTCGGGCAACCCACCCGCGCGCCGGTCGTGATCGGCGGCGCGGGACAAGGGTAGCGGGTCGGCGCGGAGATGCGCGATGCGTGGGTCAGTCGTCGCCGATCTTGGAACCCAGGGTGAGTTCGGTCGTGCGCTGCTTGCCGGCGCGCTCGTAGGTGACCGTGACCTCGTCGCCGGGCTTGTGGGTCCAGATCTCGCCGATCAGGGTCGGGCCGCTGTCGATCACCCGGTCGTCGAGCTTGGTGATGACATCGCCTGGCTTGAGACCGGCGTCGGCGGCGGGGCCGCCCGGTTCGACGGGCTCGGAGCCGCCCACACCCTGCTCGGTGAGCTTGGCGCCGTTCGTCGTCTCCTCCAGGGAGACGGAGGCACCGATCTTCGCGTACACCGGCTTGCCGGTCTTGATGAGCTGCTTGGCGACGAACTCGGCCTGGTTGATGGGGATGGCGAAGCCGAGGCCGATCGAGCCGGCCTGGCCGGTGCCGAAGCCGCCGTTGCTCGTGGACTGGATCGCGGAGTTGATCCCGATGACGTTGCCCTGTGCATCCAGCAGCGGACCGCCGGAGTTGCCCGGGTTGATCGACGCGTCGGTCTGCAGGGCACTCATGTAGGACGCCTTGTTGCTGCCGCTGCCGTCGCTGGAGGCCACAGGGCGGTTCTTGGCGCTGATGATGCCCGTCGTCACCGTGTTGGACAGGCCGAAGGGCGCGCCGATGGCGATCGTGGAGTCGCCGACGGCGACCTTGTCGGAGTTGCCGAGGGGCAGCGGGTTCAGGTCCGAGGGGGTGTTCTCCAGCTTGATGACCGCCACGTCGTAGCCCTGGGCGTGGCCGACCACCTCGGCGGCGTACTTCTTGCCGTTGGGGAACGTCGCACTGAGCTTCCCCCCGTCGACCGCCTCCGCCACCACGTGGTTGTTGGTGACGATGTGGCCCTGCTTGTCGAAGACGAACCCGGTGCCGGTGCCGCCCTCGCCGTTGCTGCCCTCGGCCTGGATGGTGACCGTGCTGGGCAGTGCCTTGCCCGCCACTCCGGCGACCGTGCCCGCGTCACGCTTGACGGAGCCGCCGGTGTCGGAGGCGGAGACCGTCGTGGAGCCGGATTCGTCGTTGTTCTTGGCCAGGCTGTAGCCGAGACCGCCGCCCAGGCCGCCCGCGACCAGCGCGGCGATCAGGAGCGCGGCGACCACACCACCACGACCGCGGCCGGACTTCGGCGCGGGCGGCTGGTACGACGCGCCCCAGCCGCTGGAGCCGTCGCCGCCTCCGCCCCCGCCTCCGCCCCCGCCTGGGTAGGACGGGGTGCCCGGCGGCGGGGGTGGCGGCCAGGAGGCGTCGGGAGCGGAGTGTCCGTGCCCCTGAGGCGCGGCCGGGCCGGGCGCGCCGGCCGGGTCATGGGCGGCGGCTTGGTGCGGGGCGTGGTGGGGGGTGGCGGCCGGTCCGAAGCCGTCGTGCGGCTGTGGGTCCGCGGGCGGGTGGGACGGCGGCTGGTCCGGATGCTGTGGCGCGGCCGACTGGGGGGAGGCTGCGGGAGATTCCACCGGCACGGGAGGCGCGGAGGGGGCCGGGGGTACCGCGGTGCCCTCGTTCTCGGTGCTCACAGCTTTTCTCCTCGTTCCACGGCTGCTTGTCGGTCACACTTCACACTGGTCGCGCTCAGCGACGCTCACGCGCTGCTCCACGGTCCGACGCGACGCAGATGTGCAGTGTTTTCGTATGCCATCAGCTTTTCCCACGGGCCGTCAGAGCACCATAAGCGGTTGCTGTGGGTCCACGGTCGACCTTTATATGGGTCATCCAAGACTAAACGGACGCGTGGCCGATGACTCCGGTGGCACGTCTACCCGCCTACGGTGGCACCATGACGCGGTGACCCACGTACGACAGCACCCGACCCAGGTCGTCGCCCACCGGGGAGCCTCCGAAGAGGCGCCCGAACACACCCTGGCCGCGTACCGGAAGGCGATCGAGGACGGGGCGGACGCCCTCGAGTGCGATGTGCGCCTGACCGCCGACGGTCATCTCGTCTGCGTGCACGACTGGCGCGTCAACCGTACGTCCAACGGACGCGGAGCGGTGTCGGCGCTGGAGTTGGCCGATCTCGCCGCGCTCGACTTCGGCGCCCGCAGGACCCGGGAGTTCTGGCGGACGCGCGATGAACAGCCCGACTGGGAGCACCGGCCCGAGGACCGGGAGGAGACCTCCGTGCTGACCCTGGAACGGCTGCTCCAGTTGGTGTCGGACGCCGGGCGGCGGGTGGAGCTGGCCATCGAGACCAAGCACCCCACGCGGTGGGCGGGGCAGGTGGAGGAGCGGCTGCTGATACTCCTGAAGCGGTTCGGACTCGACTCCCCGGCCTCGGCAGCCGAGTCCCCGGTGCGTGTGATGAGCTTCTCGGCCCGCTCACTGCACCGGGTGCGGGCCGCTTCGCCGACCCTGCCGACTGTCTACCTGATGCAGTTCGTCTCGCCCCGGCTGCGGGACGGGCGGCTGCCAGCGGGCGTCCGGATCGCGGGCCCCTCGATGCGGATCGTGCGAAACCACCCCGCCTACATCGAGCGCCTGAAACGGGCCGGCCACCAGGTGCACGTGTGGACCGTGAACGAGACGGCAGACGTGGATCTCTGCGCTGACCTGGGCGTCGACGCCATCATCACCAACCGGCCCCGCGCGGTACTGGACCACCTGGGCCGCTGATTCGTCCGTGAATCGCCCATGAATCATCCGCGATTCGGCCGTGATTCGTCCGTGATTCGTCCGCAGTACGTCCGCAGTACGTCCGTGATTCATTCCCGCCCCGCCCGTGAACCCTGGTCCGCGCACCTTGACCGGGCGGCCCGCCTGCCGCATTCTCACCTCTCGGCCACACCGACGAGATCCAGCCACACGGTTACGGGGAGTGCTCCGGCGCGTTCGGTACGTGTTCGACCGTGTCGAATGCGTCACTGGGCGGGGACCGGCCGGTTTCCGGTTCAGGCCAGAGGGGCATCCACACCGTGGCGTGGGGCGAAGGAGGTCTCGGGGGTGGCGTTGGTGGTGGCACAGGAGGTGCCCACGTCGTCGAGCATGGCCGTTCCCCATGGCCCTGCGGGCGTGGGGAAAGCAAGGCACCGGATGCGGGAGCAGTTGCGCAGCGGCGGTGTCGCGGAATCGGTCATCGACGACGCCGTACTGGTTCTTTCCGAACTCTTGAGCAACGCGTGCAAACACGGCCGTCCGCTGGGCGACGCCCTCGCCGGGGACGGCGACGTGCGCGCCGCATGGCAGGTGGACGCGGGCGGCAGGCTGGTCGTGGAGGTCACGGACGGCGGCGGACCGACCCGCCCGGCCCCGGCGACCCCTTCGGTCACGGCGCACGGCGGCCGCGGGCTGAACATCATCACCGCGCTCGCCGACGACTGGGGAGTACGGGACGACGCGCGCGGCGAGGTCACGGTGTGGGTCGTCGTCCACGACGACGTGCACGACCCGGACGCCGGGCACCGGCGCGACGACTTCGCCACCCGGATCACGGCACCGGCGGTGTCGGAGATCCCAGGCCTGGACTTCGCGGAGGCATTCGAGGACCTCGGCTGACCGGACGGGCCCGCGCGCGTTGCTCTCGGCGACCCCGCACACAGTGCGTGTGACGCCCTGCGTCGCGAGCCCTGCGCCGCGAGCCCTGCGCCGCGAGCCCTGCGCGCTGCGCCCTCGGCTACCCCGTGAGCGCCAGCCGACAGGTCGCGTCTGCCGACCCGGCGGACCCCGGGCACGCCGGCCCGGCAGATCCCCACGGTCCGGCTCTGCGCAGCCGCGCGGGTCCGACCTGGCACACCCGCGTGGTCCGACCTGCCAGCCGCCGCACGCCGATCCGCCAGACCAGGAGCGCTACCCGGGCCCGCGGAAGGCCGGTTGTCCACAGGGTCCCGTCGCCCAGGGCGTGAACGGCTAGGCTCGCGCCCGTACGAGATGAGCCGCAACCGGGAGACACCCACGATGGCCAAGAAGCGACCCCAGACGAAGGCCAAGCACCCGCAGCCCGCCGGCGGTGCCCGCGCCGCAGGCGCTGACGGCAACTTCCCGGTCGTCGGTGCCCGCGAGCCCTGTCCCTGCGGCAGTGGCCGCCGCTACAAGGCCTGCCACGGCCGGGCCGCCGCCCAGGCCACTACCGAGTTGGTGCAGCGCCCGTTCGAGGGACTGCCCGGCGAGTGCGACTGGGTGGCCCTGCGCGAGCTGGTGCCGGCGGCCACGGTCGGGCTGACCCTGAAGGACGGTCTGCCCGACGGCGTCCCCTCCGTCACTCTGGCCACGGTGCTGCCGATGGCCTGGCCGGCCCTGCGCCGCGACGACGGCTCGGTCCTGCTCGGCCTGCAGAACGACACGGCGTCGGGCGACATCAGCCGCGACCTCGCCGACACCCTCCAGCGCGCGCTGACCGCCGGACCGGGTACGCCGGTGCAGGGCCGCCGCGCGCCGGCCGACGGTCCGCGGCTGCAGGACCTGCTCGACCCCGAGGGAGCGTTCGAGCCGACCGTCCACGAGGGCTTCGAGTTCTGGGTCCCGGACCCGGAGAACGCCACGCCGGAGGTGACCGCCTCCCTGGAGCGGGCCAACGCCGCGGCCATCCCGACCGTCCGGCTCCAGGGTGTGGACTCCGCCTACTGGTGCGAGACGCCGGAGAAGAACCACCTGCGCTGGGTCATGCCGCACGAGGAGGAGCGGCTTCTGGACGCTCTTGCCCGGCTGCACGCCTCAGGCCGGTCGTCCCTCGGCGAGGGCACCCGGCTCGTCGGTTCCTTCCGCGCTCACGGGCTCACCGTCCCGGTGTGGGACCTGCCGAGCGAGGTCACCGCGCAGGACGTCGAGAAGCCGGCGGCCGAGTTCGCCGAGCGTCTCGCGGAGGCCCTGGCCACGGACGCCCCGCTGACCCACGACGAGCGCCGGGCACGCGGTGGACTGACCAACCGACAGGTAACCCTCAGCTGACGCACAGCCGTGGGAGTCGCTCCGGCTGACCGACCGGTCAGCCGGAGCCCCGGTCCGGGGACGCGTGACTCCGGTCACAACTCCCGCCAAAGACAGGCCAGTCGGTGACCGGAAAACTAGAGACCGAATTTGCTAACCGCCGATCTCTTGTTACCGTTCGAGTAGCCCGGTTGCTGGTGCATCCCCCGTCGCCAGCAACCGGGTCTTTCCATGCGCCCGGTCGCTCACGCACCGAAAGCGCTCGTCAACTCCCCGTTCCCACAGGTGAGTTGCTCCCCTTGCCGCCGACGCGCCCGGCACCCCGGCGCCGCCACTGCCGCCACTGCCGCCACTGAGCCAGTCACTCACGTCGCTCCCGCCGCCCTCGTCACTCCGAGGGCTCCTGGCCGCTGCGTCGCTTGCGCCACTGACCCCGTTTGCACTACTTACCCCGCTTGCGTCGCTACGGTTGCTGCCGGTACGCAGCAGCAGCGGCCCGTACCCGGCCCGGGCCGCGAACTCCGCGACCGCGGTGTACGCCGTCGGCCCGCCCCGGGTGCGCTTCCTGGGCGTCTCGCAGGTGCCCGGCGCGTCCTCCGCGCCCACCGCGCAGCGCGTCCGCACACTGCGCCCGTCGGGCCCGATGAGGCTCAGGACGGTTTCGAGCGGGTCACCGGTCGCGTTGCGGTAGTAGGTCCGCGCCCAGGTCTCCGTCTCCTGCGACACGACGCAGGTCTGCGCCTCGACGCCCTCGGGCGAGTTGAGTTCGGGACCACAGCGCACGGCGGTGGCCGGGCCCGGGGGCAGCGGGGAACGGGTGGGCGCGGCCGGGGCAGCACGGCCGACGTCTTCGGGTGCCTTTCCGTCTCCGCCCTGGGAGAGGAGACGGACGGCCGGAGGGTTCTCCTCGCCCCCGCCGCCCGGAGGCCCCGCGGACGCCACGGCGAACGGCAGCACGACCGCGCACACCACGACACCGGCGAGCCCGTACAGGCGGGCCCGCCGGAGGTCCGGCCTGCCGCGGCGCGGTCCTGAGCGGTCCAGCCCGGCGGTGCGGTCCGGCCCGGCGGTGCGGTCCGGCCCGGCGGTGCGGTCCGGCCCGACGGTGCGGTCCAGCCCGACGGTGCGATCCAGCCCGGCGGTGCGATCCAGCCCGGCGGCGCGGTCCGGACCGGCGGCGCGGTCCGGACCGGCGGCGCGGTGTGCCCTGGCGGCACGGTGCTGCCCGGCGCGGTGCTCCCCAGCATGAAGCGGCATGGGGCGGACGATAACGACACGGGCGGGCGCCGACTTCCGCGCGCGCCGCAGACCCCTACAACTCGGGCGCGCTCACACCCGTACGAGTGAGGGCGTCGACCACCGCGTCCACCACGGCCTCCACGTCGGGCACCCAGGGCGAGGCGGAGCCGGGCAACGGCGCCCGCTCCCAGCGCACGGCGCCTCCACCGGTCTCGGACGGGGGCAGCGCGAGGTAGCCGCCCTCGCCGTGGAAGCGCAGGGAGCCGGGGACGAAGTCCTTGGCGTAGAGCAGCTCGCCCAGCTGCTCCATCGAGTACGGCCTCACCAGCAACGACCAGCGGGTGGGCGAGGCGACCACCGGCCCGAGCCGCAGTCCCGCGCGGTCGAGCGCCGCAAGGGCGTGGGCGGCCGGCAGCGCGGGCAGGGAGACGGCGCACGGGGCGCCGCCCCCGGTGGCCAGGACGATCGGCGCGGTGGGGCGATTGGTCCACCACCAGCGGACCATACGCCCGTCGGTGGTGGCGGCGAGGAGGCCGGGGTCGAAGGGGTGTGCGCCGGGCACCGTGCACTCCGGGTCGGGGCAGGCGCAGCGCGACCGCGCCCGCGGGTCCGCCGCCACGCCCGGGAGTACGGGCCACTGCCATTGCGTCGCGTAGGTCAGAGCCGCACCGATCAGCTCAGGCCGCCCGTCGTCGTGCTGGGACAAGAGCCTGCGTCGCCTTCCGAGGATCTCGCGCATGAGCGCTCGTTCCTTTCCGTTGCACGCCTGGCAACACCGTGGTCACATCACACCATGTGTCGATCTCTTCGCTGTGCGTAGCTGGTGGCGCGTCACACCCCTGCCGAGAGACATCCCGGCTCGGCCACCTCCGTAAAGAGGCGTCGCCGCCAAGGACATCACTGCCAAGGGCAAGGAAAACCCCTGTGGGTCGAGCACTGACTGCGTCCGCGGCGGTTCCGTCCACACTGCGTCTGGCAAAAGCATGGGCGTGGCGCGGGGGTGGCGAAGTCTGGCGTTTGCCGTCCCGCGTATTTCTGTCCGCCTCCGCCACGGGAGGATGGGGCACGGTCGTCGGTGGATAGGACGCCCGGGTCCGCCGCCAGGTTCCGGGTGGTCCCCAACCACCCCTGGCCTTCTCCGAGTACGTACCCATCACGACCGCTGTGACGCTCCGTAAAGCACCCCCAGTCGACCGCAACAAGGCGTCCTCTAGGGCAGTTTCAAGCCAATTTCGCATTTTCGCAAGAGGCCGGGAGGAAGGTCACTCACACCTCACGGACACCAGGAATCCCGGCAGGACAATGCTGGACATCTCCTAACGAGTGCGTGTACATGTGGAGACACTGCTAGCGGCGCAGAATGACATGGGGGTTTGCGATGCTTTTGAGCAGTAAGCGCCGGTCGGAAGGCCGGACGCCATGAACGCCCCGCACGCTGCGAAAGTGGCCGGAATCGATTCAACGGTTCCGTCCCCCGCACACACTGTCGCGTCCACGGCCCCGGGTACCTCCTCGGCCGCCGCGCCAAACGCCACGGACGCCGCAAACGCCGCAGAGGTCACGGATGCCCCGGAAGCCCCCTGTGCCGCCCCCGGCGCCCTGCTCCAGGACCGGCTGGCCGGCTGGGTGTCGGACCTCACGACCCTGCACGAGCTGACCGAACGCCTGGTCCGTACGGGCACCCTTTCCGAAGGTCTGGGGGAAGTACTGCGCGCCGGAGCCGCCCTGGTGGGCGCCCGACGCGGTCTCGTCGTCCTGGAACCGGCCGGCGGCCTCGGCCCGGACACCACCGTCGGCCTCGGCCTCTCCCGCGCCGACCTCGGCCACATCGAGACCGTCCCCCGAAGCGCCCTGTCCTACGGGCGCACCCTGGACGGACTGCCGGTCGGCGAGAACGGGCTCGCCGAGCCCGACCTGTTCGCCGAGCAGGGCCTCGACCCGCGCCACCGCGAGGTCGCCGCCCGCCTCGGCTACGCCGCCAGCTACGCGCTGCCGCTGTCCACCGAGGGCACCGGGCGCCTGGGAGCCGCCGTATGGCTCTACGACGAACCCGCCGAGCCGGGTGAGCGGCAACGCCACCTCGCCGGCCTGTACGCCCGCTACGCCGCCCAGCACCTGGCCCGCCTCGTGGAAATCGAGCGCACGCGCGCGTGCATGTCGACGATGGCCGAGGAACTGCTCCCCTCACGCCTGCCGCGCGTGCCCGGCGTCCAGCTCGCCGCCCGGCACCGCACGGGCCCGCGCGGCGGCGGCGACTGGTACGACGCGCTGCCCCTGCCGGACGCCGCACTCGGCCTCACCGTCGGGTCCGTCACCGGCGCCGGGGCCGGCGCCGTCGCCGCGATGGGACGGCTGCGCGCCTCCCTGCGGGCGTACGCCGTGATGGAGGGCGAGGACCCGGTCGCCGTCCTGTCCGACCTCGAGCTGCTGCTGCGCCTCACCGAGCCCGCCCGCTCCGCCACCGCGCTGTTCGCGTACTGCGAACCCGCGCTGCGCCGGATCACGCTGGCCGGCGCCGGGCACAGCCCGCCACTGCTGATCGGGGAGCGGCGCACGGAGTTCGTCGAGACCTCCGTCTCCGCACCGCTCGGCATGCTCGCCTGCTGGGAGGCGCCCAGCGTGGAGCTCCAGGCCGAAGCCGGAGAGACGGTCCTGCTCTACACCGACGGACTGCTGCACCGCACCGGCGACCCGGCCGACCACGCCTTCGCCCGGCTGCGGGCGGCCGCGGCCGGTGTACCGCGGGCCAAGCGCCAGGACCCGGACGCCATCGCCGAGCACGTCCTGCGCACGGTGCTGCCCGACGGGAAGGCGGACGCGGACTCCGAAGAGGACGTCGCGCTACTGGCCATCCGGTTCGAATAACGGACGCTGACACCGGGTGCGCCGCACATAACGGACAGTCGCGCCTGTGTGTAACAGGCCCTTCGGCCCTGGGCCCCCTTCCGCACGACCGTACGATGGGGGTGGTCCAGTGCCGTATATAGGAGGATGACCGTGGCGGAGGAGCTCACCCCGGCAGTATCCGATCCTGCTGCTGACGCAGCGGGCCCGGAGGACGAGACCGAGGAGCCGATCAAGCAGCGCAAGAACGGCCTGTACCCGGGCGTGTCCGACGAGCTGGCCGAGAACATGAAGTCCGGCTGGGCCGACACCGAGCTGCGCGACCTGGAGCCCGTAGCCCAGGCCGCCGAGACCGCCGCCCGCCGTGCCGCCCTGTCCGCCCGCTTCCCGGGCGAGCGCCTGGTGATCCCCGCGGGCAACCTCAAGACCCGCTCGAACGACACGGAGTACTCTTTCCGCGCCTCCGTCGAGTACGCCTACCTCACCGGCAACCAGACCGAGGACGGCGTCCTGGTCCTGGAGCCCAAGGGCGACGGCCACACCGCGACGATCTACCTCCTGCCCCGCTCGGACCGCGAGAACGGCGAGTTCTGGCTCGACGGCCAGGGCGAGCTGTGGGTCGGCCGCCGCCACTCCCTCACCGAGGCGGAGAAGCGGTACGGCATCCCCGCCTCCGACGTACGCGAGCTGGCCGACAGCCTGCGCGAGGCCACCGGCCCGGTGCGCGTCGTGCGCGGCCACGACGCCGGCATCGAGGGGGCACTGACCGACAAGGTCACCGCCGAGCGCGACGAGGAACTGCGCGTGTTCCTCTCCGAAGCCCGCCTGGTCAAGGACGAGTTCGAGATCGGCGAGCTGCAGAAGGCCGTCGACTCCACCGTGCGCGGCTTCGAGGACGTCGTGAAGGTCCTCGACAAGGCCGAGGCGACCAGCGAGCGCTACATCGAGGGCACCTTCTTCCTCCGCGCGCGTGTGGAGGGCAACGACGTCGGCTACGGCTCGATCTGCGCCGCGGGACCGCACGCCTGCACGCTGCACTGGGTGCGCAACGACGGCCCGGTCCGCTCCGGCGACCTGCTGCTGCTCGACGCCGGCGTGGAGACGCACACGTACTACACCGCCGACGTCACGCGCACGCTGCCGATCAACGGCCGCTACAGCGAGTTGCAGAAGAAGATCTACGACGCCGTGTACGACGCCCAGGAGGCCGGCATCGCGGCGGTGCGGCCAGGCGCCAAGTACCGCGACTTCCACGACGCCTCCCAGCGCGTACTGGCCGAACGGCTCGTCGAGTGGGGCCTGGTCGAGGGCCCCGTGGAGCGAGTGCTGGAGCTGGGTCTGCAGCGCCGCTGGACGCTGCACGGCACCGGCCACATGCTCGGCATGGACGTCCACGACTGCGCGGCCGCGCGCGTGGAGTCGTACGTCGACGGCACGCTGGAGCCCGGCATGGTACTCACCGTCGAGCCGGGCCTGTACTTCCAGGCCGACGACCTGACCGTGCCCGAGGAGTACCGGGGCATCGGCGTCCGCATCGAGGACGACATCCTCGTCACCGCGGACGGCAACCGGAACCTGTCCGCCGGGCTGCCGCGCCGGTCGGACGAGGTCGAGGAGTGGATGGCAGCGCTGAAGGGCTGACCTTCGCACGCGATGGCCGGGCACCCGAGGGTGCCCGGCCATCGGCATGTCCACCGGCCCGCGGAGAGGCCCCCGGGGCCCCCGGGCCTCACGGGTCACACGGGTCACAGGGTCACACGAGTCACAGGGGCACACGGGCCTCACGGGTCACACCGCCACCAGCGGAGTGCCCTCACGCCACTTGAGGATCTTGTCGAAGCTCACCACGGCACCGGCCCGGCCCGGCGTGCTGCCGATGTGCACGTGGTCGGCGAGCTCCCGGATGAGACACAGGCCGCGGCCGTCCTCGGCGTCCGCGGACACCGGCCGGGCCGCTCCCCCCGGTCGGCCCCGCACGGCCGCGGGAAAGCCCGGGCCCGTGTCGGCGACCTCGATACGGCACCGTTCCCCGTCGAGGTAGGCCGTCACGCGGTACGCCTCCGAGGGGCCGCCGGGTGCGTCGTCCCCACCGTGCTCCACCGCGTTGGCACAGGCCTCACTCAGCGCTACGGAAAGGTCGAAGGAGATGTCGGGGTCGACGCCCGCGGTCTCCATGGTGCCGATCAGCAGGCGGCGGGCCAGTGGCACGCTCGCAGCCTCGCGCCGCAAATGGAGTGACCACCAGATGCTCATGCTCCAGCCTCCCGGCCGCGGCTCGACATACCGTTACGTATTGCCCCCTGTGCCCGGGCGTAAGCGCGGTGTTCGCGTGAGACCGCCCATATGGCGGATGCGTGCGTGCCGCCGATCGGTGTATGCGGGACGGCCGGCGCCAGAAAATGATCTTCCCTTCTTCCCTTTCCGTTCCGCGCTTTCCCTTCCTATCCCTCCTCTTCCGCCACCTTCCCTCCTCTTCCGCCGCTTCCCCTCCTCTTCCATCGTGTTACCTCCTCTTCCGTCGCGTCCCCTCTCTTCCGTCTCATCCGTCTCTTCCGTCGCCTCCTTCCTCTTTCGTCGCCTCTCCTTCCTTCCCTCCCCTTTCCTCCTCTTCCGGCCGTAGGGCATCTTGTGGACCTGCCGTACGGCGCGGGGGGTGCCAGTGCGATGATGGGCCGGCCATGACTGCCCCCCACCCGCCTACGGCGCGCTCCGGGAACGACCTCCGGATCCTGCGGGCCGCGGTGTTCGCCGCGGTCTGTGTCGTGCTGGCCGCGGCCGGGCACACCCTCGCCTCCTGCGCCACCGTTCCGCTGTGGTCGCTGGGCGCGGGATTCCTCGGGGCGGTCGTGGTCGCCGCGCCCCTGGCCGGACGCGAGCGCTCGCTGCCCGGCATCGCGGTGCTGCTCGCCATCGGGCAGACCGCACTGCACGCCCTGTTCGGACTGGGCCAGCACGGTGCCACGGCGGTCACGGCGTCCGGTACGGCCGTCGCGTCCACCGGCGGGTCGGGCGCACTGTCCGACGCCTCGCTGGTCCAGCAGGCCGCACGGCTGGTGTGCGGGACCACCGCGGCGGCGATCAGCCCGGCCCAGGCCCAGCGGATCCTCACCGACGCGCGCATCGCCCCGGACGTCCACACCGGCGTCGCGCACCACCCCGCCGACGCCCTGTCCACCGGCGGGTCCTCGGCCTCTCTGCTGCCGTCCCTGCCGATGCTGCTCGGCCACGTGCTCGCGGCCCTGGCCGCCGGCTGGCTGCTGCGGCGCGGGGACCTGGCCCTGGCCCGGCTCGTCGAACTGTCGTCGCACTCGGCCCACTCGGTTGCCGAGGCCGCGTTCGTACGTGCCCTGCGCGCGGCGCTCTCGCTGGTCCGCGCCCTGCACGCCGGGCTCGCCGGTGTGCCCGGAACGGGCCCGCGCCTGCCGCACACCGCCCGGCTCGTGCCGCCCCGGCCCCGCACCACCGCACTCCAGCACACCGTGATCAGGCGTGGCCCACCGAGCGACTCGTTCGTCCTCGCCGCCTGACACGACGCGACCACCACTCCGCTTCGGCCCATCGGCCGCCGCCCGGAGGGGCCGCCGTCGTGCGGCACGCGCGCGTGCGCGCATTCCTCCCGTCACCCGTCACCCGTCACCGGCTCAGCACCGGTGACCCACTCGAAGCGGAGTGCTCCGTCCATGAAGGCTTCTCGTATCGCCGCCGCCGGCGCCGTCTCCGGCATCGCCGTCCTCGCCCTGTCCGCGCCCGCCTTCGCGCACGTCAGCGTGCAGCCGGAGGGTACGGCCGCCAAGGGCGGCTACGCGGTCGTCGACTTCAAGGTCCCCAACGAACGCGACAACGCCTCCACCACCAAGCTGGAGGTCAGCTTGCCCACCGACCACCCGCTGGCGTCCGTGATGCCGCAGCCGGTCCCCGGCTGGAAGGCGGAGGTCACCAAGTCCAAGCCGGCCAAGCCGCTGGAGTCGCACGGCAAGCAGCTCACCGAGGTCGTCACCAAGGTGACCTGGACCGCCGACGGCAAGGGGATCGAGCCCGGCTACTTCCAGAAGTTCCCGGTCTCCGTCGGCGCGCTGCCCGAGGACACCGACGAGCTGGTGTTCAAGGCCATCCAGACGTACGACAACAAGGAGGTCGTGCGCTGGATCGAGGTGCCGCAGGAGGGCCAGGAGGAGCCCGAGAACCCGGCACCCGTGCTGGAGCTGGCCGCCGCCGAGGACGACGCCCACGGATCGTCGGGCGCGAAGGCCGGGGACGACACCGAGGCGGCCGCGCGGAACACCGCCGCCGACACGGCCGCCTCGTCCGGCTCCGGTGACAGCAGCGACACGACCGCCCGTGTCCTCGGCATCGTCGGCATCGTCGTCGGCGCCGCGGGCGTCGCCTACGGCGTGCTGGCGGGACGCCGGCGCGACTCCGGTGCGGCGGCGTAACAACGCCCCTGCCGGTGCGGCGGCGTAGCAACGCCGCCGCATCCTCTCGTCCGGTGCGCGCCGGACACACTCCGTCGGTCCGACGGACCCGGTGCGCACCGGAGTACCTCACATCTGGGACATTTTTCTATGCGCAAGAAGACGTTCGCCGCGGCCGCACTGCTCGCTGCCGCCTCCCTGACCCTGTCCGCATGCGGCAGTGGCGCCGACAGCGACAAGCCCGTCACCGTGGTGTCGGAGGACAACAGCCAGCAGGCCGCCACCGTCCTCGACAAGCCGTTCGAGAAGCCCGACCTGGTCCTCACCGACACCCAGGGCAAGAAGTACGACCTTCGCGAGCGGACCGCCGGCAAACCCACCCTGGTCTACTTCGGCTACACCCACTGCCCCGACGTCTGCCCTCTGACCATGAACAACATCGCCGTGGCCAAGAAGCAGCTGTCCCAGGCCGAGCAGGACGAGCTCCAGATCGTGTTCGTCACCACCGACCCGGAGCGCGACACCCCGGCCGCGCTCGGCAAGTGGCTCAAGGGCATCGACCCGAAGATCGTCGGTCTGACCGGCGACTTCGACACCGTCCAGGCCGGCGCCCGCACGCTGGGCATCTCCATCGACCCGCCTACCAAGGACAAGGACGGCAAGATCGTGTCGACGCACGGCACCCAGGTCGTCGCCTTCTCGCCGAAGTCCGACGCGGGCTACGTCCTCTACGGCGAGGACGCCACCGTCGAGGACTACACCAAGGACCTCCCGAAGCTCGTCAAGGGGGAGAACCCGTGAGAGGCCGTCCCGTTCTCGCCGCCGCGACGGTGATCGGCGCCCTGGTCCTCGCGGGCTGCGGCGACTCGGACTCCGGCTCCGACTCCTCGGCTTCCTCGGCCTCCTCAGCCTCCTCGGCCTCCGGTGCCGCACTCTCCGTCGACGCCGCCTACATACCGCAGCCGGTCTCCGACTCGATGGCGGCGGGCTTCCTCACCATCACCAACAAGGGCGACGCCAGGGACGAACTGACCTCCGTCACCAGCGCGGCCGGTGACGTCACCGTGCACGAGACCGTCGACGGGACGATGAAGGAGGTCGACCGCCTCCCGATCCCCGCCCACGGTCAACTCGTGTTCAAAAGCGGCGGCAACCACCTGATGTTCGAGAAGCTGAAGCAGCGGCCGGAGGAGGGACAGACGGTCTCCGTCGAACTGCACTTCGCCCACTCCGACCCCGTCACGGTCAAGCTGCCCGTGAAGGCGGCCACCTACCAGCCCGCCAACCGGCACTCCGGACACTGAGGGAGGGACCACCTTGACGCAGACCATCGCCCCGCGCGTCCGGACCCTGGTGCTGCTGTTCCTGGCCGCGGCCTGCGCGCTGCTCGCCGGCGCCGGACCGGCCTCCGCGCACGCCGCGCTGACCGGCAGCGATCCCCGGCAGGGGGCGGTGGTCGACAAGGCTCCGGCCCAGGTGTCGCTCACCTTCTCCGAGTCGGTCTCCATGGACGACGACTCGCTGCGTGTCCTCGACCCCAAGGGCAAGCGCGTCGACGACGGCAGGCCGTCCGGCACAGACGGCACGAAGTACACCGTGAAACTGTACGCGGGGCTGCCCGACGGCACCTACACGGTGACCTATCAGGTCGTCTCCGCCGACAGCCACCCCGTCGCCGGCGCCTACACCTTCTCCATCGGCGCCCCGTCCGAGACCTCCGTGTCCGTCTACGGCACGGAAGCGGGCGGCGGGACCGTCGGCTGGCTGTACGGCCTCGGCCGGTACCTGTCGTACGCCGGATTCACCGTGCTGGTGGGCGGTGCCGCCTTCGTCCTCGCCTGCTGGCCGCGCGGCTCCGGCATCCGGGCCGTGCAGCGACTCGTCGTCTCCGGATGGCTCGTGCTCACCGCCGCCACCCTCATGCTGCTCCTGCTGCGAGGCTCCTACACACGCTCCGGGAAGCTCGGCGACGTCTTCAATCTGAATCTGCTCGGCGAGGAGCTGCAGACCAAGACCGGCGCCGCGCTGGTCTCCCGGCTGCTGCTGCTCGCGGCGGCCGCGCTGTTCGTCGCCGTACTCTTCGGCGCCTATGACAAGCGGGAGGACGAGGAGAAGCGGGACCTCACCTTCGGACTCGCGGTCGGCGGGGCCGTCGTGGCGGCCGGACTCGCAGCGACCTGGGCGATGTCCGAGCACGCCTCCGTCGGCCTCCAGGCCGGCCTCGCCATGCCCGTCGACGTCGTCCACCTGCTCGCCGTCGCCACCTGGCTCGGCGGGCTCACCACCCTGCTCGTCGCCCTGTACCGGGCACCCGGGGACACACCCGTCACCGCCTCAGCGGTGCGGCGGTTCTCGCGCGTCGCCTTCGGCAGCGTGATCACCTTGGTGGTGACCGGCACCTACCAGTCCTGGCGCCAGCTCGGTTCCTGGACGGCCTTCACCGACACCCGCTACGGGCAGCTGCTCCTTGTCAAGATCGGGCTCGTGGCGGTATTGGTCGGCATCGCCTACCTCTCGCGACGGTGGACGGCCCAGCTGGCCGAAGCGGTACCCGCCATCGCCCGCCAGCGGGAGAAGGAGCAGGGCGGGGCGTTCGGCAGCCGTACGACCGAGAAGGCGACGACCGGCGAGAAGGCGACCGCCGGAAACGAGACGACGACCGCCGGAAACGAGAAGGCGACCGCCGGGAAGGTGACGGCCGGCGTGAGGTCGTCCGGGGCGGGGAACGGCTCCGACGGTGCCTCCGGCGCGGCGAAGGGCTCCGGCGCTTCCCAGCGCGCCGCACAGCTCGCCCGGCAGCGCGCCGCCGTCGACGCCGCCCGGCGGAAACGGCAACGGGACGCCGACCCCCACCGCTTCGGGCTGCGCCGCTCCGTGCTCGCCGAGGCGGGAGTCGCCGTCCTCGTGCTCACCGTCACCACCATCCTGACCCAGACCGAGCCCGGCCGTACCGAGGAGGAGGCCAAGGCCGCCAACTCGTCCTCCGCGTCCACGTCCGCCCCCTCCACCGGAGCGGTCACCCTGGACATGCCGTTCGACACCGGCGGCCAGAACGGCAAGGGCGTCGTACGGGTCGAGCTCGACCCGGCACGGGTGGGCGCCAACGACATGCACCTCTACGTCGAGCGCCCGAACGGAAACGCCTTCGACCTCCCCGAGGTGAAGGTCGCCTTCACCCAGGAGGCCGCGGACATCGGGCCGCTGCCCGTCCTACCCGACCACATCACCACCGGTCACTGGTCGGCGAGCGGGGTGCAGATCCCGATGGCCGGCGACTGGGAGGTCGCCGTGACCGTACGGACCTCCGACATCGACCAGGTGACCGTTTCCAAGAACGCGCAGATCGGCTGAACCGCACCATGGCTGACCAATCCATCCCGGAGGCCCGTACCCGCGAGGCGACCCGCACGGCGCCCGGCGGCCCCGAGCCGCTCGACACCGAGAGCGCCACCGCCCGCGAGGGCGTCTCGCGGCGGCGGCTGCTCGGTACCGCCGGCGCCACCGGGCTCGTGCTCGGCGCGGCGGGCGGCACGGCGGGTTACGCCGCAGCGCCCTCCTCCGCGGCCACCCCGCTCACGTCGCTGGGCAGCGAGCAGGTGATGTTTCACGGGAAACATCAGCCCGGCATCACCACCCCGATGCAGGCCTGCGGACATCTCGTCGCCTTCGACCTGGCGGCGGGCGCCGGGCGCAAGGAGGCGACCGCGCTGCTGCGCCGCTGGTCCGACACCGCTCGTCGGCTGATGGCGGGGGAGCCCGCCGGTACCCGTGACACGAGCGTGGCCCGGGACGCGGGGCCCTCCTCGCTGACCGTCACCTTCGGGTTCGGGCACAGCTTCTTCGGCCGGACAGGTCTGGACGAGCGGCGCCCGGTCGCTCTAGATCCGCTGCCCGACTTCTCCTCGGACCACCTCGACAAGAACCGCAGCAACGGCGACCTGTGGGTGCAGATCGGCGCCGATGACGCCCTCGTCGCCTTCCACGCCCTGCGTGCGATCCAGCAGGACGCCGGATCGGCCGCCCGCGTCCGCTGGCAGATGAACGGCTTCAACCGCTCTCCGGGCGCCACCGCGCACCCCATGACCGCCCGCAACCTGATGGGCCAGGTCGACGGCACCCGCAACCCGAAGCCGGCCGACGCCGACTTCGAGCAGCGGATCTTCGTACCCGAGAAGCCCGAAAAACCGGGGAAGAACGACCAGGCATGGATGGCGAACGGCTCCTACGCCGTCGTACGCCGTATCCGCATGCTGCTCGACGACTGGGAGAAACTGTCGGTCAAGGCCCAGGAGGGCGTCATCGGGCGCCGCAAGTCCGACGGAGCGCCGCTGTCCGGGGGAACCGAGACGACCGAGATGGACCTGGAGAAGACGGACAAGGCCGGGAACCTGGTCGTCCCGATCAACGCCCACGCCCGCATCACCCGCCCCGACCAGAACGGCGGCGCGGCCATGGTCCGGCGTCCCTTCTCGTACCACGACGGCTTCGACGCGGACGGCGTCCCCGACGCGGGACTGCTCTTCATCTGCTGGCAGGCCGATCCGCTGCGCGGCTTCGTGCCGGTGCAGCGCAAGCTGGACCGGGGCGACGCACTGTCGCAGTTCATCCGGCACGAGGCGAGCGGTCTGTTCGCGGTGCCGGGCGGGGCGGCGGAGGGAGAATACGTGGGACAGCGGCTGCTGGAGGGGTGAAACCGGCGGGGAGTCACCCGGTGAGGGGCATGTGCGAGGCACGCGAGCCCCTTCTCCCCGGGCCCATTAGGGTGAGGACATGCCAGCCAGTTACGCGTATCTCGGCCCCGAAGGCACCTTCACCGAAGTCGCTCTGCGCACACTTCCGGAGACGGCGACCCGTGAGCTGGTCCCGTACGTTTCCGTCCAGTCCGCACTCGACGCGGTGCGCACCGGTGAGGCCGAGGCCGCGTTCGTGCCGATCGAGAACTCCGTCGAGGGCGGCATCACCACCACCCTCGACGAACTGGTCGCCGGCCAGCCGCTGATGATCTACCGCGAGGTGCTGCTGTCCATCACGTTCGCGCTGCTGGTCCGCCCAGGCACCAAGCTGTCGGACGTCAAGACGGTCACCGCCCACCCGGCCGCCCAGCCGCAGGTGCGCAACTGGATCAAGAAGCACCTCCCGGACGTCGCCTGGGAGTCGGCCGCCTCCAACGCCGATGGTGCCCGCCTGGTACAGGAAGGCCGATACGACGCGGCCTTCGCCGGCGAATTCGCCGCGGCCCGCTACGGCCTGGAGGTCCTGGAGTCCGACATCCACGACGCGGAGAACGCGCAGACACGCTTCGTGCTGGTCGGCCGGCCAGCCCGGCCCGCGGCACCGACCGGCGCGGACAAGACGTCCGTGGTGCTCTGGCAGCGCGACGACCACCCCGGCGGCCTGCGCGACCTGTTGGGCGAGTTCGCCACCCGGGGCATCAACCTCATGCTGCTGCAGTCGCGACCCACCGGTGCCGGCATCGGCAACTACTGCTTCTGCATCGACGCCGAGGGGCACATCTCCGACCGCCGGGTCGCCGATGCTCTGATGGGCCTGAAGCGGACCTGCCTCCAGGTCCGCTACCTGGGCTCGTACCCGCGCGCGGAGGTGGAACCGGCGGACGTGGGCGCACTGCGGCCGGGCACCTCGGACGAGGCGTTCGTCGCGGCGGCGGACTGGGTGGCGCGCTGCCAGGACGGCCGTTTCTGACGGCGGAAACCGGCCAGTCCTACCTGCTGATTTTCGTTGTCCACAGGGTCCTCAGAGTTATCCACAGGTCCGCTTCTCGACCTGGGGACAAGTCGACAACCAAGGGGGACGCAGTCGACAAATCCCCCTACAGCCCCCTACTTCCTCCACAGGCGCCCAGGTCACCCTTCGTCCACCTGTTTCCCGCCCTCCATTCTACGGAGTGACACCGAGTGTCCTGTTTCCACTCGAAAGTGGGGACGTGAAGGGTTTGAGTGGCCCGCTGCAAGAATTGGGAATGATCACTTCCGTGAGTCCACAGATCTTTCGCACAGCCTGTGGATAACTTTTCCGGATGCGGGGATCCCTGTGGACGGACGAGCGCGCTCCGCACCTCAACTTCCGGTCTCCACAAGGAAATCCGGTCAACCTGCCCCCCGTCGGCCACCTCGTTCCGGGGAATGGGCCGTCTTTCATTGACATGCCGGAACCCAGAAGCGCACATGCCGCAATCCCCTCATAACGGAACGTGAGAGCCGTGTTCGGCAATAGTGAGTCGAGAGCCGTCACCGCACACCGGTAGCCTTGACCGCGTGATTGACCTTCGCCTGCTCCGTGAGGACCCCGACCGTGTGCGCGCGTCGCAGCGCGCCCGTGGAGAGGATGTCGCGCTCGTCGACTCCCTCCTGTCTGCCGACGAGCGGCGCAGGTCGTCCGGCGTCCGCTTCGACGAGCTGCGCGCCGAGCAGAAGGGCCTCGGCAAGCTCATCGGCAAGGCCTCCGGAGACGAGAAGGCCGAACTGCTGAAGCGGGCGAGCGGGCTCGCCGCCGACGTCAAGGCGGCCGATGCCGAGCGCGACGCCGCCGACGCCGAGACGCAGGAACTGCTCCAGCGGCTCAGCAACCTCGTCCACCCCGACGTGCCCGTCGGCGGCGAGGAGGACTTCGTCACGCTGGAGACGCACGGCACGCACCGCGACTTCGCGGCCGAGGGCTTCGAGCCCAGGGACCACCTGGAGCTGGGCCAGCTGCTCGGCGCCATCGACGTCGAGCGCGGCGCCAAGGTCTCCGGTTCGCGTTTCTACTTCCTGACCGGCGTCGGCGCGCTCCTGGAGCTCGCCCTCGTCAACGCGGCGATCGCCCAGGCCACGGCGGCAGGCTTCACGCCGATGCTGACCCCGGCGCTGGTGCGCCCGCAGTCCATGGCGGGCACCGGCTTCCTCGGCCAGGCCGCCCAGGACGTGTACCACCTCGACAAGGACGACCTGTACCTGGTCGGCACGTCCGAGGTGCCACTGGCGGCCTACCACATGGACGAAATCCTCGACGCCGACCGCCTGCCCCTGCGCTACGCCGGGTTCTCGCCCTGCTTCCGCCGCGAGGCGGGCTCGCACGGCAAGGACACCAAGGGCATCTTCCGCGTCCACCAGTTCGACAAGGTCGAGATGTTCTCCTACGTCCTCCCCGAGGACTCGCAGGCCGAGCACCAGCGCCTGCTGGAGTGGGAGAAGCAGTGGCTGACGTCGCTGGAGCTGCCGTTCCGGGTCATCGACGTCGCCTCGGCCGACCTGGGCTCCTCGGCCGCGCGCAAGTACGACTGCGAGGCGTGGATCCCGACCCAGGGCAAGTACCGCGAGCTGACCTCGACCTCGGACTGCACCGAGTTCCAGTCGCGCCGGCTGTCGATCCGGGTGCGTGAGGACAAGAAGGTCCGCCCGCTGGCCACGCTCAACGGCACGCTGTGCGCCGTACCACGCACGATCGTGGCGATCCTGGAGAACCACCAGCAGGCCGACGGCTCGGTGCGCGTGCCCGAGATGCTGCGCCCGTATCTGGGCGGCCGGGAGGTCCTGGAGCCGGTGGCCAAGTGACTGACAACGGCTCCGCCGCGGGTCTCGACGGCGGTTCGGCCGGGAGTTTCCCGTACCGGCTGATCGCGACCGACCTCGACGGCACACTGCTGCGCGGTGACGACTCGATCTCGCCGCGTACCCGTGAGGCGCTCGCCGCGGCCACCGCGGCGGGTGCGGCCCACATCGTGGTCACCGGCCGCGCCGTCCCGTGGACCCGGCACATCCTCGACGACCTCGGTTACGAGGGACTGGCCGTCTGCGGTCAAGGCGCGCAGGTCTACCACGCCGGAGAGCACCGGCTGCTGACCTCGGTCACGCTGGACCGCCAGCTGGCCGGGGTGGCGCTGGCCAAGATCGAGGCGGAGACCGGCCCGCTGTACCTGGCGGCGAGCCGTGACGGTCTGGACGGCGACGTCCTGGTCGGCCCGGGCTACGCGGTCGGGGGCGACCTCCCGGCAGTGCCCTTCACCGACGCCTCGGACCTCTGGTCGGCGCCGCTGAACAAGATCTACATCCAGCACCCGACCCTCTCGGACGACGAGCTGGCCGAGGCTGCCCGGCGCACCGCGGGCGGCTTCGTCACGGTGACCATGGCCGGCGCGGGCGTCGTCGAGCTGCTCCCCCTCGGCCTGTCGAAGGCCACGGGCCTGTCGCTGGCGGCGCGTCGGCTCGGTCTGAGGGCCGCGGACACGATCGCGTTCGGCGACATGCCCAACGATGTCCCGATGTTCGGCTGGGCCGCCCACGGCGTGGCGATGGCCAACGCGCACGAGGAGCTGAAGGCCGTGGCCGACGAGGTGACGTCCTCGAATGACGAGGACGGTATCGCGGTGGTGCTGGAGCGGCTGGCGGCCTGATCCCGCCGCCCCGGAAGAGACGGGAAGCCCCCGTAAATCTGGGGGCTTGGGACTTCGGCCGTGCGGTCCGGACGGCACCGGCGTCCCCGTCGGCCGGCCCACGCGAGGGTCTCGCGTGCTCGAAGCGGCCGCCCGATGCACCGACGCCGTCCGGCCTGGTGCACCCCCCACAGTGCCGGTACGGAAAGCCGGGCGCCACCGATTAAAAGCGGACGTAGGCCGCTTTACCGTCGGCGCCACCTGCGACGGCGGCCCTTGCTGAAGAACCATCCGGCGGGCGGCTCGTCGGAGCGCCACGGCTGCGGCTCGGGCTGCTCGCGGCTCCATCGGGCGGCGAGCATCCGGGCGCGGGCCGACGGCTCGGAGGTTCCGGCGTCCCGTACGAACTCCTCGTCCAGGACGAGGCCGTCCCAGGCGTCGTCACCGGCGCCGTCCGTGGTGCCTGACCCGGTGACGTTGCCGGCGCCGTGCCCGGTGGCGTCCCCGGTGCCGTGCCCGGTGGCGTCCCCGGCATCGTCCTCCGGCTGTCCGCGGCCGTTCTGCTGAGGTGTCTGACCCGCCATCCCGGTTCCTCCCAGCCCTGCGGTCCCCCGTGTCTCCCCCATGCGTTTCCCGGCCCAGTGTGCCCGCGCCGGGGTGAAGGCCCCGTCAGGAACGGGGCCTTGACCGCGTCACTCCTCCCCGGCGAGCGTGAGCGACCGCAGCTTCTGGCCCGCGTACCAGGTCGCGAGCACGGTGACCCCGGCGAGCAGCACCGTCGCGGTGGGCAGGCCGACATCGGAGGTCACCAGGTTCCCGTCGGCGACCTTCTGGGCCACCGCCAGCGACCACTGCTGGACGCTCAGGGTGCGGGCGCCGGGCACCAGGGAGCCGAACAGGGCCTCCCAGACGAGGGCGTAGACCAGGCCGAAGACCACCGCGTGCCGGGACACCGTGCCCAGCAGCAGGAACAGCGCGGCGTAGGCGATGGAGGCGACCAGCGCGGCGATGGTGTAGGCGACGGCGACCTGCTGGCCGTTGCCGTTGAGGATCAGGCCGGCGAGCAGGGTGGGCACGGCGGAGAAGACCATCGTCACGGCGATGGCGACGATGAGCTTGGTGAAGATGATCGTCGGTCGCTTGATCGGCTTGGACAGCAGGTACACCACCGAGCCGTCGTCGATCTCGGGGCCGATGGCACCGGTGCCGGCGATCACGCCGATGATCGGCACCATGGTGGCCAGGGCGAATCCGCCCAGCACGTCCGCCGCGGTCTGGTCGTCGGCGCCGGCGAGGGCGCGCACCGCCACGGCGATGACGAGCAGCAGCAGGGGCAGCGCGCCCAGGATGAGGGCCCGGCGGCGGCCGAGCAGGGCTCGGTAGGTGAGCCTGGCGACTGTGGGGTCGTACATTCTTCGGCCTCCTACGCCGCGACGAGATACGAGAAGACGGACTCGAGGGACTCGTCGGACGGCGAGACCGTGAGCAGCCGGATGCCGTGGTCGCGGGCGACCTGCGGCAGCAGGGCCGTGAACCGGCCGAAGTCGACGGCCTGGACGCGCAGTGCGCCTTCGGCGAGGTCGACCTCGATGCCGGACGTCGACGGATCGGCGATGAGCGCCGCCGCGAGGGCCCGGTCGTCGCTGGAGCGCACCAGGTAGCGGTGCGGCCGGTCGGTCATCAGGCGGCGGATCTTGCGGAAGTCGCCGCTGGCCGCGTGCCGTCCGGCGACGATGACCTCGATGTGCCAGGCGAGCTGTTCGACCTCCTCGAGGATGTGCGAGGAGAACAGCACTGTGCGGCCCTCGTCGCCCATGCGCCGCAACAGGTCCATCAGCTGCATGCGCTGGCGCGGGTCCATGCCGTTGAACGGCTCGTCCAGCAGGAGCAGCGAGGGGCTGTGGACGAGGGCGCTCGCCATCTTCACGCGCTGCCGCATGCCCTTGGAGTACGTGGCGATCTTCCGGTCCTGCGCGTACTCCATCTCGACCGTGGCGAGCGCTTCGTGGGCCGCCTTGGCGCCGAGGCCGTGCAGTTCGGCGTTGGCGAGGACGAACTCGCGGCCGGTGAGGAAGTCGTACATCGCCTCGCGCTCGGGGACGATGCCGATGTGCTTGTAGATGGCCTCGTTGCGCCAGGTCGGCTGTCCGTCGAGGGTGACGGTGCCGGTGGAGGGGGCGAGGAAGCCGCCCATCATGTTGATGAGGGTGGACTTTCCCGCGCCGTTGGGGCCGAGGAGGCCGGTGACGCCGGGGCCGATCGTCATGGTGATGTCGTTGACGGCGACCACGTTGCCGAACCAGCGGGAGACGTGGTCGATGTTCAGCGTGGTCACAGTCCCACCTTCTTGTAGCGGCGCACCAGCAGGCCGTAGGCGCCGGCGATGAGGCCCAGGGTGACGAGGACGTAGACCGCGCCCTCGCCGTTGCTCGGGCCGACCCCGCCGGGAAAGGCCGAGGTGGCGCCCAGGAAGGCGGACTGCACGCCGTCGATGAGGGTGATCGGCGAGAACAGTCCGATCCAGGCGACGGACCCGGAGCTGCCCTGGACGTCCGCGATGGCCTGGAGTGTGGAGACCGCGCCGTAGGTGATGGTGAGGACGGCGATGACGGCCGCGATGCCGAAGCCGCGGCGCGGGGTGACCGACGCGACGACCAGGCCGAGGCCGGCGAAGAGCAGCGAGAGCAGTGCCACGGAGACGAGTCCCTGTGCGAACCCCTTGGTCTGGTCCGCGAAGTCGAGTTTGGCGAGCAGCGCGCCCACATAGAGCACCAGCAGGGGTGCGGCGGTGAGGATGAACAGGGCCGAGGCCAGTGACGCGAACTTGGCGCGGACGTAGTCGGCCGTCTCGATCGGCCGCGAGAAGTACAGCGGCACGGTCTTGAAGCGCAGGTCGCGGGAGACCGACTGGGGGGCCTGCGAGGCGACGTAGAGGCTGATGACGGCCTGCAGGACGATCGCGTAGCGCGTGTAGTCCAGGGGCAGGTCGTTCGCCTTGGTGGCGACGGCGACGGCGACCATGATGGCCGCGGGCAGGCACATCACGACGAAGAGCAGCATCGGCAGCACCTTGGACTTGGCCGAGCGGCCGAGGCCGTAGGCGCCGCGCAGGGACTGCGAGTACAGCGAGCGGCGGGCGTAGGCGCGGCCGAGGCGGGGGCCGTCGTAGCTGCGGTAGCCGATATTGTGGATGCGGGTCTGGTCGCCCGGGACCGTGGCTGTGGGCTGTTCAGCTGCCATGGCCGACCGCCTCCTTCCGTTCTGCGTCGCTGTCCTGGAAGACCTCCGAGATGTGGTGCCGGCGCTGCTCCATGCGCACCAGGCCGAGGCCGAGGTCGGCGATGACGTCTCTGACCAGGTCGTAGGTTTCTTCGCCCGCCGCGGTGAGCAGCAGGACGTGGCCGGCGCCGGGCAGGCCGCTGCCGTCCTGGACGGTGACCCCGCGCGCGTCGAGCGCCTCGCGCACCGCGCGGGTGCCGTCGGGGTGCGCGTCGGTGTCGGTGACCTCGATCGCGAGGGTCGTGGTGCTCTGGGTGAAGTCCGTGGTGGAGCTGGAGCGCAGCAGCTTGCCGCCGTCCACGACGACGACGTGGTCGCAGGTGCGTTCCAATTCGCCCAGTAGGTGCGAGGTGACCAGGACCGAGATGCCGAAGTCGGTGTGGATGCGGCGGATGAGGCCGAGCATCTCGTCGCGGCCGACCGGGTCGAGACCGTTGGTCGGCTCGTCGAGGAAGACCAGCTGCGGGTCGTGCACGAGGGCCTGCGCGAGCTTCACGCGCTGCTTCATGCCGGTCGAGTAGCCGCCGATGGGCCGGTAGCGCTCCTCGTACAGGCCGACGTGGCGCAGGGTGTCGGCCGTGCGTTCGCGGGCGGCGGTGGGCGGCAGGCCGGACATGCGTGCCATGTGGACGACGAACTCGGTGGCCGAGACGTCGGGCGGCAGGCAGTCGTGTTCCGGCATGTAGCCGACTCGCTCGCGGATGTCGGCGCCCTTGGTGGCGACATCGAGTCCGAGCACTTCGGCCCGGCCCTCGGTAGCGGGAGACAGACCCAGCAGGATCTTGATCAGGGTGGATTTGCCGGCGCCGTTGGCACCGACGAGTCCGGTCACACCGGGTCCGACGTCCACGGAGAGCCGGTCGAGCGCGGTCACCCGGGGGAACCGCTTGCTCAGGCTTTCGGTCGCGATCACAGTCACACCCATGACAGTAGTGACGGGCGCCACTGCGGTCGTCAGACCGGAGAGCCGTCTTGGAGTCAGACTCGAGTAGTACGGGCCCGTAGGGGATGCCGTGCCTGAGAGCTACGGAAGGGTCTTCCGGGATCCTGTGCCCGCCCCTGCGCCCGCCCCTGCGCCCGCCCCTGTGTCCCACCCTATTGACGCGGGGTCTAACAACTGGGAGATTCGGCGACGTCACGTTACGGGTGAGTAGCCCGGTCGGCACGGACCGCGCCCGACTCGAGGGCGGGTGGACGGACCGACGGGCGGAACGGGGTGGCATGACGACGGCAGTGACAGCGGAACTCCGCACGGAACTGCGGGGATTCCGGCGGGTGCAGCGTCTCGCCTACGGGTGCGCCGAGGCCGTGGCGGCCCGGCTGGAGCCGGGGGTGACCGAGCGCGAGGCGGCCCGCATGCAGCGCGAGTGGCTGCGGGAGCGCGGTGTACGGGACTGGTTCCACCTGCCCTTCGCCTGGTTCGGCGACCGCACCGCGTTCACGGACTTCCGCGTTCCGCTGCAGTTCTTTCCCACGGGACGCCGACTGGAGCCGGGCATGCCGTTCATCCTGGACCTGGCCCCGGTGTACGAGGGTTTCACCGCCGACGTCGGCTACTCCGGTTCGCTCGGCCCCAACCCCGTGCAGCGGCGGCTGATGGCCGACCTGGAGGCGCACCGCGAGCTGATCCTGCGCGAGGTGCGCGAACGCCGTCCGCTGCGGGAGATCTACGAGGACGTGGACCGGCTCATGGTCCGCCAGGGCTATGCGAACCGGCACCGCGCCTACCCCTTCGGCGTGATCGCCCACAAGGTGGACCGGGTCCGGGAGCGACGCCTGTCGCCACGACTGTTCGGATTCGGCACGCAGTCACTGAAGGGCCTGGCGAGCGACGCGCTGCACGGTCACCGCGAGGGCTGGTCTCCGCTGTGGTCGCCGTACCGCTTCTCCGACCACCCGCCCCGGCCGGGCCTGTGGGCGGTCGAACCCCACCTCGGTTTCCGGGGCACGGGTGCCAAGTTCGAGGAGATCCTGGTCGTCACCGACTCCACGGATCCCGAGCAGAGCGCCTTCTGGCTGGACGACGATCTGCCGCACGTGCGGCACTGGGCGGAGGAGAAATGACGGTGCTGGACGGTGCGCGGGAGCGCTGGGTGCGCACGGGCGGGGTCGAGCTGTGCGTGGCCGAACTGGGCGACCCGCAGCAGCCCACGGTCGTCCTGGTGCACGGGTACCCGGACAGCAAGGAGGTCTGGTCCGAGGTCGCCACCCGTCTCGCCGACCGCTTCCACGTGGTCCTCTACGACGTCCGGGGCCACGGCCGGTCCACCGCGCCGAGCCCGTTGCGCGGCGGGTTCACGCTGGAGAAGCTGACGGACGACTTCCTGGCAGTGGCGGACGCCGTCAGCCCCGGTCGGCCCGTACACCTGGTGGGCCACGACTGGGGCTCGGTGCAGGCCTGGGAGTTCGTCACGGTCAGGCGCACCGAGGGGCGCATCGCCTCCTTCACCTCGATGTCGGGGCCGTCCCTCGACCACTTCGGGCACTGGATCAACAAACGTCTCAAGCGCCCCACCCCGCGCCGGATCGGACAGCTCCTCGGGCAAGGGGCCAAGTCCTGGTACGTCTACCTGCTGCACACGCCCGTGCTGCCCGAACTGGCCTGGCGCGGCCCCCTGGGGAAGCGCTGGCCGGGCATCCTGCGACGCGTCGAGAAGGTGCCCGGCGGTGACTACCCGACCCCGTCCCTGCCGTCGGACGCCGCGCACGGGGCGTGGCTGTACCGGGACAACGTCCGGCCCCGGCTGCGCCGACCGCGCCAGGACGCCTACGCGCACGCGCCCGTACAGCTCGTCACGCCGCTCGGCGACGCGTTTCTGTCGGAGCGGCTCTACGACGAGCTGGAGCTGTGGGCACCGCGACTGACCCGCCGCACGCTGCCGGCCAAGCACTGGGTGCCGCGCACCCGGCCGGACCGGCTGGCGGACTGGATCACGGAGTTCGTCACCGCCGTCGACGGCGGGCGGTCCGAGGTCGCCGCCGGCGGGAAGCACGCCGACCGCTTCGGTGGACAGCTGGTGCTGGTCACCGGCGCGGGCAACGGCATCGGGCGGGCTACGGCGTTCGCGTTCGCCGAGGCCGGTGCGCGCGTGGTGGCCGTCGACCGGGACGCCGAGGCCGCCGCCCGCACCGCGGAACTGTCCCGGCTGATCGGTGCGCCGGCGGCCTGGGCGGAGACCGTCGACGTCTCCGACGAGCAGGCCATGGAGAAGCTCGCGGCCAAGGTCGCCGCCGAGTACGGCGTGGTGGACGTCCTGGTGAACAACGCCGGGATCGGCATGTCCGGGTCCTTCTTCGACACCACTCCGGAGGACTGGAAGAGGGTTCTCGATGTCAATCTGTGGGGCGTGATCCACGGGTGCCGCCTGTTCGGCAGGCAGATGGCCGAACGCGGGCAGGGCGGCCACATCGTCAACACCGCCTCGGCGGCGGCCTTCCAGCCCTCCAGAGCGCTGCCCGCCTACAGCACGTCCAAGGCGGCCGTGCTGATGCTGAGCGAGTGTCTGCGCGCGGAGCTGGCCGGGCAGGGGATCGGTGTCACGGCGATCTGCCCCGGTCTCGTCAACACCAACATCACCTCCACGGCGCACTTCGCGGGGGCCGACGCCGACGAGGAGAAGCGCCGGCAGCGCCGCACGGCGCGGTTGTACGGGCTGCGCAACTACCCGCCGGAGAAGGTGGCCGACGCCGTCCTGGAAGCGGTCGTCCGCGACAGGGCCCTGGTCCCGGTGACGCCGGAGGCACGGGGCGCCCACCTCATGTCCCGCTTCTTCCCGTGGGCGTTGAGGCGGCTCGCACGTGTGAAGCCACCGCTTTAGTTTCCACAGAAGGACCCAACCAGCCTGTGGATAACTCCACTTGACTGTGGATCAAACCTCGACGGCAAAACCGATCGCGTGACGCGTGTCTCTCTCGGCAGGCTTGCTCCATGCAACAGGAACACGGGCCGGAACACGGGCAGCGCCATCTGGACGACAGACGCTGCCGCCACGCACGGCTTCCGCTTCACCCGCGCGGAGCTCGACCACATGGTCGCCACGAACGACAAACGGCGCTTCGCGATCGAGGGAACGTGCCGTCACGGTACCTGCGCTTTCCCGTTCGCCACTGAGCCTGCATGATCGGTGGCATGGAGCAGTTGCCCAGCACTCAGGCCGCCGTCACCGCTCTCCGCGCCATCGCCACGGAGTACGCGCTGGAGATCGAGGTCACCGACGACATCGGCGCCGACCAGACCTCCCGCCGGAGCGCTGTGGGCGTTGGGGTGATCACCGACGCCGACGGCTCCCTCCCTCACGAGGCCTTCGTCGAGTTCGGCGGAGTGCCCCGGGTGAGCGTCCGGCTCTTCCCCGAGGGCGATGCCTTGATCACCGTCGAGGGCGTGGAGTGCCCAGACGTCCCGCGCGAGGACGTACCCGCCTTCCTGCGCTCCGTCTTCGGCGGCCTCGCCTTCGTCAAGGGCCGCCGCTTTCCGCCCGGCTACCGTCTGATCGTGCCGCTGCCGGGCGATCGCGCGCACAAGGAGTTCGTGCCGATGACCTTCCTCTCCCCGTGGCTGAGCAGTCGCGTGCGGTGACGGCGGTGGCCGTTTCACGTGAAACCGGAGTCGGCGGCATAGGCTCGGAGGCATGAGTCTGCGTCTGAGCACCGTGATCCTCCCGTACCGCCGTTGGCACGAAGGCGGCCGTTCGACCTGGATGCGTGCCGAGCAGCTCGGTTTCCACACCGCGTACACCTACGACCACCTGTCCTGGCGCAGCTTCCGGGACGGCCCGTGGTTCGGTGCCGTGCCAACGCTCACCGCTGCCGCGGCCGTCACCGATCGGCTGCGCCTGGGCACACTGGTGACTTCCCCGAACTTCCGGCACCCGGTGACACTCGCCAAGGAGTTGATCTCCCTCGACGACATCTCCGGCGGTCGGATCACGCTCGGTATAGGAGCCGGCGGCACCGGCTTCGACGCCACCGCCCTCGGCCAGGAGCCGTGGACGCCGCGCGAGCGGGCCGACCGGCTCGCCGAGTTCCTCCCGCTGCTCGACCGATTGCTGACCGAGGACGCCGTGTCGTACGAGGGCGACTACTACTCGGCGCACGAGGCGCGCAACATCCCGGGCTGTGTACAGCGGCCCCGACTGCCGTTCGCCGTGGCCGCGACCGGTCCGCGCGGGCTGCGGCTCGCCGCGCGGTACGGACAGGCGTGGGTGACCACCGGCGACCCGAAGCTGTACGAGAACGGCACACCCGAGCAGTCGGACCGGGCCCTTCGGGAGCAGAGCGACAAACTGGCCGACGCCTGCGCCGCGATCGGCCGCGAGGCGAGTGAGCTGGACAGGGTCCTGCTCACCGGCTTCACACCGGACCGCAGCCGGCCACTGGAGTCCGTGAACGCGTTCGTGGACTTCGCGGGCCGACACCGCGATCTGGGCTTCACGGAACTCGTCGTCCACTGGCCGATCCCCGACTCGGACTTCACGGCGGACGAGAAGATCTTCGAGCGGATCGCCATGGAGGCACTGGCGCAACTGAAGCAATGAGAGCCGTAACTCACAGATGTGCAGACTCGCGCACGATCGTGCAGGCATATGCGTGACAATGACCGGGTGACCTCAGCGACCCGACAGCCCGAGCCCCCGGCCGCCGCCACCCGCCCGCGGCTCATCGCCACCGACCTCGACGGCACGCTCCTGCGCGACGACAAGTCGGTCTCACCTCGCACGGTCGCCGCGCTCGCCGCCGCCGAGAAGGCGGGCATCGAGGTCTTCTTCGTCACCGGCCGCCCCGCCCGCTGGATGGACGTCGTCAGTGCCCATGTCCACGGTCACGGCCTCGCCATCTGCGGTAACGGCGCCGCCGTCGTCGACCTGCACGGCGGCCCCGGCACCCACCGGTTCGTGAAGGTCCGGGAGCTGGCCCGGGACAACGCGCTCGACGCGGTACGGCTGCTGCGCGAGGCGGCGCCCGGCACGGTGTACGCGGTCGAGCAGACGTACGGCTTCCACCAGGAGCCTGCGTATCCCAAAATGCACATGGAGGTCCCCGACGGCCTTCTGCCCGCCGAGGAGCTCTTGGCGCCGGGCGGTCGTGCCGCCACCGAGCCGGTCCTCAAGATCCTGGCCTTCCATCCCGAGCTGGACCCCGACGGCTTCCTCACGGTGGCCCGCCTAGCGATCGGCGACCGCGCCAACGTCACCCGCTCCAGCCCGAGCGCCCTGCTGGAGATCAGCGGTCCGGAGGTATCCAAGGCCAGCACGCTCGCCCTGTGCTGCGCCGAGCGCGGTATCTCGCACGAGGAGGTCGTCGCCTTCGGTGACATGCCGAACGACGTCGAGATGCTCACCTGGGCGGGGCGGTCGTACGCGATGGGCAACGCTCACCCGGACGTGATCGCCGCCGCGTCGGGGCGGACGGTCGCCAACAACGACGACGGGGTGGCGGTCGTGATCGAGCGGATGCTCACGGACCTCCCCTAGGGACGCCCCGCGGTCCCAGGCCCGGCAGCGCGTCCCGGCCCCCCGGAGCACACTCCCACAGGACTCCTGGCCCGTCAGAGCGGCACTCCGCGCTGTGACAGCCACGGCACCGGGTCCAGCGCCGAGCCCGTCTCCGGAGTGATCCGTACCTCGAAGTGCAGGTGCGGGCCGGTGGAGTTGCCGGTGCTGCCCGACTGTCCGACCCACTGGCCGGGGCGGACCCGGTCACCCTGGTCGACGGCGACAGCGGCGAGATGGGCGTACTGCGTGTAGTAGCCGCCCGCGTGCTGGATCACGACCTGGATGCCGAAGGCGCCGCCGCACGACACCTTCACCACCCGGCCCGTACCGACCGACCGCACCGGTGTCCCGACCGGCACCGCGAAGTCCTGGCCGGTGTGCCGGTTCGCCCACCGCGTCCCACCGCTGCCGAAGGACGCCGACAGCTCGTACGCATCCACCGGCGCCACCCAGGACCGGCTGCGGCGCACGTCCGGCTGGTCGGGACGGACCGCGCCGGGACACGAACCAGCCGCGACCGAGGCGTCCGCCTGTCCTTCCAGCCGCGACCGTGCCGCCTCCAGCTTCTTCTCGATCTTCTTCTTCAGCTCCGCCAGACCGACGTTGCGCTCCTCCAGCGCCTGCCAGGCCGCCTGTGCCTCGGCCTCGTCGGCGGCGAGCCGCGCCTCGGCCCGCAGGCTCCTGCCGATGGCGTTGTTCACGGCCAGGTCCGCGCGGGAGACCGCCCGCTGACCACGCATCAGCTCGTCGGGGTCGTCGGCGAGGATCATCTGCGCGGTGAGCGGAAGCCCGCCGCCGCTGCGGTACTGGGCGCGGGCGATCCGCCCCAGGTCCTCGTGCATGGTGTCGATCTTCTGCCGCTGCCGGTCGAGTCGCCTCTCGTACTCGAGGGCCTTGGACCGCTGGGCCTCGGCCTCGCGCCGTCCGTCCTCGTACTGCTGGGTGGCCTTGGCCGCGTCCTCGTACAGCCGCGCCACCTGCGGGCCGAGTGCGGACCCGGAGCCGCCGTCCTCGTGCGTGCCGCCGGCGGGCCGGGCCGCGAGCACGGCGAGTGCGCACAGCAACACCGGGACAAGCAGCGGACGGCGGCGAGGTGAGCGCATGTCAGCGATCGTGGACCGGACGGGGGCGCACGGTCTTGTCCAGGTCGTACGAGTGGGGGACCGGTTGCTGCACTCGGCTCAGTGCGGCTGCTGCACATGGGGCAACGCCGCGCGTCGGCAGCGCTCAGTACGGTGCCTCCCACAACACCGTCGTGCCGGTGCCGTCCGCCCCGATGCCCGGGCCGAGCCGGCTGGTGCCGCCGACGGTCTCGGCGCGGCGCTCGCGGTCCTCGGCACCGCGAGTCGCTCCCGGTCGCGCTGGGCGTCGGCCATCATCAGCGCCAGCGCGGCCTGCGAGGCGAACCGGTCGCCGAGCGCGCGCTCCGTCCTCGTGAACGGGCGCTCCCCCCGGGCGCGGGGCATGACGAGGCTCCCGAGGACCCGCCCGTCCCGGCGCAGGGGCAGGGGCAGGGGCAGGGGCAGGGGCAGGATCGGTCCGTACGCGCGCACCGGTCCGGCCTCCAGGCGCGGGTCGGACGCGGCGTCGTCCAGGAACACGGGTCGGCCTGCGAGGAGTTCGGCGGCGATGCCGTTCTCGGGCGGGATGACCATGCCCAGAGCCTTCGTGGGACGCTCCGCCGCCACGGCCGCGATCTCCAGGCCGCCCCCGTCGGCCGGCAGCAGCACGATGCCGGCGGTCGCCCCGGAGAGCCGGCGGGCCTGGTCGGCGACGACCTGGAGGGCGTCGTCGACGTCGCCGCCGGACAGCAGCGCGGTGGTCACGGCGACCGACCCGTCGATCCAGCGCTCCCGCTGCTGGGCGGCCTCGTACAAACGCGCGTTGCCGATGGCGATACCGGCTTCCGTGGCCAGGACGCGGACCATGGCCAGGTCGTAGTCGTTGAACGGCTCTCCCGCGTGCTTGTCCGTCAGGTAGAGGTTGCCGCAGACCTCGCCCTGTACGTGGATGGGGACGCCGAGCAAGCCGCGCATCGGCGGGTGGTGCTCGGGGAACCCGCACGAGCGCGGGTCTTCCCTCAGGTCCGTGAGCCGGACCGGCTCCGGGTCTCGGATGAGGGCGCCCAGGAGGCCTTTGCGGCCGTCGGGCAGGTGGCCGATGTGTCGCGCTCCAGTCCGCTGCCGACGGACCGCATCGCGTCCAGCAGTTTCGGCGCCCGTGCCAGGAACTCGGCCGAGACCCCCTCGCGGTGCGGCGGGGGGCCGGGAAGCGGTGCTGGGGGCATGACCCGAGCCTAATGAGACCTTTTCATCAGGGAAAGTCTGATTCGCGGAGTAATTCACAAGGCCTCAGCACGGTTCTGCCGGTCACCGTGCTCCCACCAGCAGCTCCGACGCGGCCTCCCGCTCCGCCATCGCCCGCAGCGGCCCCGGCACCGCGGCCAGCTCCGCGTACGTTCCCCGCTGCGCGACCCGGCCCTCGTCCAGGACGATCACCTCGTCCACGGCCGCCAGACCCGCCAGCCTGTGCGTGATCAGCAGGGTGGTCCGGCCCTCGGTGACGGCCAGCAGATCGGCGGTGAGCGCGTCGGCGGTCGGCAGGTCGAGGTGCTCCGCGGGCTCGTCGAGCACCAGGACGGGGAAGTCGGCGAGCAGCGCCCGGGCGAGTGCCAGCCGCTGCCGCTGCCCGCCGGACAACCGTGCCCCGTGCTCCCCGACCAACGTGTCCAGGCCGTTGGGCAGGCTGTCGGCCCAGTCCAGCAGCCGGGCCCGCCCCAGCGCGTCGCGCAGCTCGCCCTCGGTGGCGTCCTTCCTGGCCAGGAGCAGATTCTCGCGCACCGAACTGTCGAACAGGTGCGCGTCCTGGGCACACAGCCCGACGAGCCGCCGTACGTCGTCGCCGGCCAGGGCATAGGCGTCCACACCCGCCAGCGTGTAGGAACCCGCCCCCGCGTCGAGGAATCGCAGCAGTACCTGGGCCAGTGTCGTCTTGCCGGACCCGGACGGCCCGACCACGGCGATGCGGCGGCCCTCCGCCAGCGTCAGGTCGAATCCCGCAAGGGCGTCCCGGCCCTGCCCGGCGTGCCGGGCGGCCATTCCCTTGAGAACGACCGGGAACGGCGACGCGGGCGCCTGCCGGGGCGTCTCCGGCTCCCTTACGGGCTCGGAGGCGTCGAGCACCTCGTACACCCGCTCGGCGCTCCTGTGCACGCGCTGGCGGTACTGCACGGCCGACGGCAGCCCGAGCACGGCCTCGAAGGCCGCCAGCGGGGTGAGCACGACGACGGCCATGGCCACGCCGGCGAGCCTGCCGTCGGCGACCGCCTGGATCCCGACGAGGGCGGCCCCGGCGACGGTCAGGCCGGAGATCAGCGCGGTGAGCCCGTCACCCAACGCGGTGGCGGTGGCCGCGCGCGAAGCGATCCAGGTGAGCGTGCCGTCGGCCCGGCGCGCCTCGGCGGCCCGCGCGGGCAGAGCGCCGGCGACGGTCAGTTCGGCGGTGCCGGTGAGCAGGTCGGTCACCCTGGTGGCGAGCACGCCTCGGGCGGGGGCCAGCCTGCGCTCGGCCCGCCGTGCCACCGCGCCGGTGACCAGCGGGACCCCGACTCCGGCCGCCAGCAGACCGACCGCGAGCACGACGCCGGCCTCCGGCAGCAGCCAGGCCGTGAATCCGACCGACGCGGCGGAGACGACGACTGCGGACGCGGCGGGCAGCAACCACCGCAGCCAGTAGTCCTGCAGGGCGTCGACGTCGGCGACGAGCCGGGAGAGAAGGTCGCCCCGGCGGCTGCGGCGAAGCCCCGCGGGTGCCAGCCGCTCGAGGCGCCGGTACACGGCGACCCGGGAGTCGGCCAGCATCCGCAGCACGGCGTCGTGCGACACGAGCCGCTCGGCGTAGCGGAACACGGCCCGCCCGATCCCGAAGGCGCGCGTCGCCGTCACGGCCATCATCAGATACAGCACCGGCGGCTGCTCGGAGGCCCGCGAGATGAGGTATCCGGAAGTGGCCATCAGACCGACGGCGCTGCCGAGCGCCAGGCTGCTGAGCAGCAGCGCGAGGACGAGCCGCCCGCGCCGGGCGCCGGACATCGCCCGCACCCTGGCGAGGGCGCCTCCTCCGGCGTGCGCCGAGGGGGCCGGGTCCTCAAGGGGAGCCTGAGCAGCGGCTCCAACGTCGTCGAGGGGGCGGGCAGCGGGCGCCACGGACCTACCGTCGGCCGCGGCAACGGGCGCCGGCTCCTCCAGCCGCACCACCCGGTCGGCCACCTCCAGCAGCGCGGGACGGTGAACCACCAGCAGCACCGTCCGCCCCTCCGCCAGCCTTCGCACGGCCGCCACGACCTCTGCCTCGGTGGCCCCGTCCAGGGCGGCCGTCGGCTCGTCGAGCAGCAGCACCGGCCGGTCCGCGAGGAACGCCCGGGCCAGCGCCAGCCGCTGCCGCTGACCGGCGGACAGCCCGGCACCGTCCTCCCCGAGCACGGTCCCCGTCGCCTCGGGCAGCGCGTCGACGAACTCCAGCGCGCCCGCGTCCCGCAGCGCCCGCCGTACGGCGGTGTCGTCGGCGTCGGGCCGGGCCAGCCGTACGTTCTCGGCAATGGTGCCGGCGTACAGGTGCGGGTGCTGCGGCACCCAGGCGACGCCGGCGTGCCACTGCGTCAGGTCGAGGGAGTCGAGGTCGGCTCCCCCGATACGCACTCGTCCGCCGGCCGGACGCACGAAGCCCAGGAGGGCGTTGAGGAGCGTCGACTTGCCCGCCCCGCTCGGGCCGACGAGCGCGACCGTCTCGCCGGGCTCGACGGTGAAGCTCACGTCCGTCACGGCGTCCGCCGCGCGGCCGGGATAGCGGACGGTCACGCCCTCGAAGGACAGCGCACCGTCCGTCGGCAGCGGGCCGGTCCCCGAGGCAGGTACGGGCCGCTCCAGCACCTCGAAGATCTCCTCGGCGGCGGCAAGCCCCTCTGCCGCCGCGTGGTACTGCGCCCCCACCTGTCGCAGCGGTAGATAGGCCTCGGGTGCCAGCACTAGGACCACCAGACCGTCGTACAGGGCCATGTCACCGTGGACGAGCCGCATACCGATGGTGACCGCGACGAGCGCCACGGAGAGCGTGGCGAGCAGTTCCAGCGCGAAGGACGACAGGAAGGCGATCCGCAGCGTCCGCATGGTCGCCTGCCGGTACTCGCCGGTGATGCGCTTGATCGACTCGGCCTGCGCCTTGGCCCGCCCGAAGACCTTCAGCGTCGGCAGACCCGCGACCACGTCCAGGAAGTGCCCGGACAGCCGGGACAGCAGCCGCCACTGGCGGTCCATCCGGGACTGTGTGGCCCAGCCGATCAACACCATGAAGATGGGGATGAGGGGCAGGGTGCCGACGATGATGGCCGCCGAGACCCAGTCCTCGGTGACGATACGGGCCAGCACCGCCACGGGTACGACCACCGCGAGACCCAACTGCGGCAGATAGCGCGAGAAGTAGTCGTCGAGGGCGTCGACTCCCCGGGTGGCCAGCGCAACCAGCGACCCGGTCCGCTGACCGCTGAGCCAGCCGGGACCGAGCGCGGTCGCCTTCTCCAGCAGCCGCCCCCGCAACTCCGACTTCACTGCCGCGCTCGCCCGGTGTGCGGCCAGCTCGGTGAGCCAGCCGACCAGCGCGCGGCCGCACGCGACAGCCACCAACAGCAGCAGGGGGGTGCGGAGTTCGGTGGTCGCCATACCGTGCTGGAAGGCACCCACCACCACCTCGGCGATGAGCATCGCCTGTGCGACGAGCAGCCCGGCGCCGACGGCGCCCAGGACGACGACCGCCGTCAGGAAGAACCTGGTGGCGCGGGCGTACCGCAGGAGACGTGGATCGATGGGTTTCACGTGAAACATGCCCTCCCGTCCGGAGGGTGTGTTTCACGTGGAACTTGATGCTGTTTCACGTGAAACACACCTTGCCCGGACTCAGTGCGCGGGTTCGGCGATGTGCTGGGTACCGATCCGCTTGCGGAACACCCAGTACGTCCAGCCCTGGTAGAGCACGACGACCGGCGTGGCAACCGCGGCCAGCCAGGTCATGATCTTGAGTGTGTAAGGGCTGGACGAGGCGTTGGTGACGGTGAGGCTCCAGTCCGCGTCGAGCGTGGACGGCATGACGTTCGGGAAGAGCGTCAGGAAGAGCATGGCCACGGCGGCCACGATGGTGACGCCGGACAGGGCGAACGACCACCCCTCCCGCCCGGCCTGGTTCGCCACCAGGGCGATCACCAGCGCGGCGACGGCCACCACGAGGGCGACCAGACTCGTGCCGTCCCCGCTGTCGACCTGCGTCCAGACCAGGAAGACCAGGGCGAGGACGGCGGTGACGAGACCTACGCGCATTGCCATGGTCCGGGCCCGCTCGCGAATCTCACCGACGGTCTTGAGCGCCGTGAACACCGTTCCGTGGAAGGTGAACAGCGTCAGCGTGACCAGGCCACCGAGAAGGGCGTACGGGTTGAGCAGGTCCCAGACGGAGCCGACGTACTCCAGGTCCCGGTCGATCTTCACGCCATGGACGATGTTGCCGAAGGCCACGCCCCACAGGAACGCGGGGATCAGCGAGGTCCAGAAGATCGCAGTCTCCCAGTTGCGCTGCCAGCGCTCCTCGGGCCGCTTCACGCGGTACTCGAACGCGACACCCCGGACGATCAGACAGACCAGGATGACGAGCAGAGGCAGGTAGAAGCCGGAGAAGAGTGTGGCGTACCACTCGGGGAAGGCGGCGAAGGTCGCACCGCCGGCCGTGAGCAGCCACACCTCGTTGCCGTCCCACACGGGGCCGATGGTGTTGATCAGCACCCGCTTCTCGGCCCGGTTCCGGGCGAGCAGCTTGGTGAGTACACCGACCCCGAAGTCGAAGCCCTCCAGGAAGAAGTAGCCGGTCCACAGGACGGCGATGAGAACGAACCAGACGTCGTGCAGTTCCATGACTGTGCAGCTCCCTCGGCCTAGTACGAGAAGGCCATCGGCTTGTCGGCGTCACGGAGGTCGCCGCCGATCTTCGTGGGCGGGTTGAGATCGGCCTCGGTGAGCTCGGGCGGGCCCGCCTTGACGTACTTGGCGAGCAGCCTGACCTCGATGACGGCGAGGATGGCGTAGAGGGTGGTGAAGACGACCATCGACGTGATGACCTCCGCCTGGGAGACACCGGGGGAGACCGCGTCGCGGGTCTGCATGACGCCGTAGACGACCCAGGGCTGCCGGCCCATCTCGGTGAAGATCCAGCCCCAGGAGTTGGCGATCAGCGGGAACGCCATCGTCCACAGGGCCAGCAGCCAGTACAGGCGGGTGAGTCTGGTGCCGAGCGGATTGCGCAGCAGCACCAGGTGCGGCACCTCGTCCTCACCGGTTCGCAGAGCGGGCGGGAGCAGGAACTTCTTCCGCGTCAGCCACAGGCCCACCAGGCCCAGGGAGAAGGACGCCATTCCGAAGCCGATCATCCACCGGAAGCCCCAGTAGGCGACGGGAACGATGGGCTTGTAGTCACCGGGGCCGAACTTCTCCTGCAGCGCCTTGTTGGTGTCGTTGATGCCGGGCACATACGAGTCGAAGTCGCTGTGGGCGAGGAAGGACAGCAGCCCGGGGATCTCCAGGGCGACCTTGTTGTGGCCCTTGTCGACGTCCCCGTAGGCGAAGACCGAGAAGGGCGCCGGTTCCTCGCCGTCCCACAGGGCCTCGGCGGCGGCCATCTTCATCGGCTGCTGCTCGTACATGACCTTGCCGAGAGTATCGCCGCTGACCGCGGTGAGCACGCCACCGACCGCCAGCGTGACCAGGCCGAGCCGGAGCGAGGTCCGCATCACCGGGATGTGCTTCTTGCGCATCAGGTGGAAGGCGGCGATGCCCACCATGAAGGCGCCGCCCGTCAGGAAGGCCGCCGAGAAGCTGTGGAAGACCTGGTTGAGCGTGGTGTTCTGGGTCAGGACCGCCCAGAAGTCGGTCAGCTCGGCGCGGCCCTTCTCCTCGTTGATCCGGTAGCCGACGGGGTGCTGCATCCAGGAGTTGGCCGCGAGGATGAAGTACGCCGACAGCAGGGTGCCGATCGAGACCATCCAGATGCAGGCCAGGTGGATCTTCTTGGGCAGCTTGTCCCAGCCGAAGATCCACAGGCCGATGAAGGTGGACTCGAAGAAGAAGGCGATCAACGCCTCGAAGGCGAGCGGCGCGCCGAAGACATCGCCTACGAAGCGGGAGTAGTCGGACCAGTTCATGCCGAACTGGAACTCCTGGACGATGCCGGTGACGACACCCATCGCGATGTTGATCAGGAAGAGCTTGCCCCAGAACTTGGTCGCTCTGAGGTACTTCTCCTTCTCCGTGCGGACCCAGGCGGTCTGCAGTCCGGCCGTGAGGGCGGCCAGTGAGATCGTCAGCGGGACGAACAGGAAGTGGTAGACGGTCGTGATGCCGAACTGCCATCGCGCCAGCGTCTCCGGCGCCAGAGCCAAGTCCACGTCGTCAGTCTCCTTACATCGCCACATCGCCGTGGTCAGCGGCGCTTTGAGCGTGTACGTCACACCCATCTCGGGCGCAACCGGGACACGCTTGTGAACGCGTTCACATTCACAAGCAATTATGACCTACAGCTTTTCGACACCGGAAGGGGGGTCCCCTGTGACGTCAACCCCTTGGCAGGCCCTTCAACAAGTTGTTGAATTCACCGCATGAAGATACGGATCTCATGGCCTGCCGGACACCTCACCGCAGCGCTCGACGACACCCCGACCACGCAGGCGCTCCTCAAGGCCCTGCCATTCACCTCGTCGGCCCACACATGGGGCGAGGAGGTGTACTTCGACACGGGCGTGTCCGTTTCACGTGAAACGGACGCCCGGCAGGTCGTCGAACCGGGCACGGTCGCCTTCTGGACCGACGGCGACGCGCTTGCGCTGCCGTACGGACCCACGCCGATCTCGCGAGGCGAGGAATGCCGCCTCGCGAGTCCCTGCAACGTCCTGGGGCGCCTCGACGGCGACCCGCGCTCGCTGGCGACGGTGCGCGACGGCGACCCGGTACGCGTCGAGCGCGTCGACACGTAGGACCACTACAGCGGCCCTGTACTGCTTAGAGCTCCTTGCGGAACTCCTCCGTCACCTTGAGGAAGATGTCGTTCGCCTCGCTCTCCCCGACCGTCACCCGCACACCCTCGCCCGGGAACGGTCGGATGACCACGCCGGCCCGCTCGCAGGCCTCGGCGAAGGCGACCGTGCGCTCCCCCAGGCGCAGCCACACGAAGTTGGCCTGGGTCTCGGGCACCGTCCAGCCCTGCGCACGCAGCGCGTCGACCACGCGCGTGCGCTCGCACACCAGCGAACCGACCCGGCCGATCAACTCGTCCTCGGCGCGCAGAGAGGCGATCGCCGCCTCCTGCGCGATCTGGCTGACCCCGAAGGGCACCGCCGTCTTGCGCAGCGCCGCCGCCACCGGCTCATGGCCGATCGCGAACCCGACCCGCAGGCCGGCGAGGCCGTACGCCTTGGAAAAGGTACGCAGGACACAGACGTTCGGCCGCTCACGGTAGATCTCCACGCCGTCCGGTACCTCGGGGTCGCGGATGAACTCGCGGTAGGCCTCGTCGAGCACCACCAGCACATCGCTCGGCACCCGATCGAGGAAGCGCTCCAGTTCGGCCCGCCGCACCACTGTGCCCGTCGGGTTGTTGGGGTTGCAGACGAAGATCAGCCGGGTCCGGTCGGTGATCGCGGCCGCCATCGCGTCCAGGTCGTGCACGTCCCCCGGCGTCAGAGGCACCTTGACGGACGTCGCGCCGCTGATCTGCGTGATGATCGGGTACGCCTCGAACGACCGCCAGGCGTAGATCACCTCGTCGCCCGGACCGGAGGTCGCCTGGATCAGTTGCTGGGCCACGCCGACCGAGCCGGTGCCGGTGGCCAGATGAGAGAGGGGCACACCGAACCGGTCCGACAGCTCGCTCATCAGAGCCGTACAAGCCATGTCCGGGTACCGGTTGAACGACGAGGCCGCGGCCGTCACCGTCTCCATCACGCCCGGCAGGGGCGGATAGGGGTTCTCGTTGGAGGACAGCTTGTAGGCCACCGGACCGTCGGCCGCGGCGGGCTTTCCCGGCTTGTAGGTGGGAATACCCTCCAGCTCGGCGCGCAGCTTGGGGCTCGTCTCGCTCACCGCAGTCCTCCTCGTGACCACCACCGGCATCGAATACTTCTCACCTTATGAGGATTCGGCGCCGCTGCGTATAGGTGAGGCCAGACCTCCTCAGTCACACTGGCATCAGGGGCAACAGCACACGAAGGCGCACGATTCGGGGGGCGCGCCGCACATATATCTACGCGCCGGTGGCTCGCGCCGTGGCGCGCATCCCTCGTGCAGGTGAGTTGAGACCTCTTCGCAACATGCGCCACTTGGCAGGCCCTCACTGGTCGACACGTCAGGTAGTGGGCTGCACGTCGTCAACTACCTTACTTTCCTAGGCAGTTAGCGCTTAATGATCATGCAGAAACGTGACTGTCAACGCGTGCATATGCGTCCGCCCTACCCCACCCCATGAGCCCTACTATCGGCTCGCCATGACAGCAGCAGGGAAGCACCAGGTGAGCCGCGCGGAAACCTCACGTCGAGGCAGCCGGCCGGGCCGGGCGGGTATCAGGGACGTGGCCGCCGCCGCCGGAGTATCCATCACTACCGTCTCCGATGCCCTCAACGGCAAGGGCCGACTCCCGGATGCCACCCGGCGCCATGTGCGCGAGGTCGCCGACCGACTGGGCTACCGGCCCTCGGCCGCCGCCCGGACGCTCCGCACCGGCAAGTCCGGACTCATCGGCCTGACCGTGACGACTTACGGGGATGAACCTTTCACCTTCACCGAGTTCGCGTACTTCGCCGAGATGGCGCGCGCCGCCACGTCCGCCGCGCTCGCCCGCGGCTACGCCCTCGTCATCCTCCCGGCGACCTCCCGTCACGACGTGTGGTCCAACGTCGCGCTCGACGGCACGGTCGTCATCGACCCCTCGGACCACGACCCGGTCGTCAGCGAACTGGTACGCCAGGGTTTACCGGTCGTCTCCGACGGCCGCCCGGCCGGGACGCTCCCCGTGACCGCCTGGGTCGACAACGACCACGAGGCCGCCGTACTCGGCATCCTCGACCACCTGGCCGACGCCGGTGCCCGCAGGATCGGCCTGCTCACCGGCACCACGACCGACACGTACACCCACCTGTCGACCACCGCCTACCTGCGCTGGTGCGAGCGCGTCGGCCAGGATCCGGTCTACGAGGCCTACCCGGCACACGATCCGTGCGCCGGCGCCGTCGCCGCCGACCGGCTGCTCGCCCGCCCCGACCGGCCCGACGCCGTCTACGGCCTGTTCGACCCGAACGGCACCGACCTGCTCGCCGCCGCCCGCCGCTACGGGCTGCGCGTCCCGGAGGACCTGTTGCTGGTCTGCTGCAGCGAGTCCACCGTGTACGCCAGCACCGAGCCGCCCATCACCACCCTGTCGCTGAAGCCGCGCCGCATCGGCACGGCGGTGATCCAGGTCCTCATCGACGCCATCGAGGGGCTCGACTCGGACCAGCCGGTCGAGCAGGTGATACCGACCGAACTGATCGTGCGTACGTCGTCGCAGCGTCGTCGCCCACCCCGGACGACGGTCAGCCCGCCGCGGTCACCGGAGGGCGAGTAGGCCCGTCGCGCTCACCGGAAGGCGGTGGACCCGTCACGGTCGCCGGAAACCGAGTTTGGCCGGCGCCCGGGAGCGGGGAGGCGGGCCCGGCCGACGCGCCCGCGTGGGAGTGGCGGCAGCCCCGCGGGCGCGACGCCACCCAGAGGGCATGGCGGCAGCTCAGCGGGGCGGGACGCCGCCCTGGGCGGGAGCGGCGGCGGCTCAGCTAGCACGACGCCGGACGGACGGAAACAGCGGAAGCCCGGCGAGCCGACGCCCCCTCCGGACGGAAGCGGCGGCAAGGGCGGCCGAGACGGCACCGGCACGTTCGAGGGATGATCACATCGCCGTTACGGACGGACGAAGCCAGGCAGAATCGGGACGAAAGCCACGGTGAACCGGAGTCCTGTTCTGATTCACCACCCCTGGGTCATCACACAGCGCGATCCGCATTCCTATGATGGGCCCACACACCGCGGGCCGCTGCGACCAGGCAGTCCGAAGCGGTGCAGATGCGGCGCGATGGTGGAGGGGTCGATGACTCAGGGGGCCGGTCAGGGACCCGAGGTGGAGCGGACGGCGACGGTGCGCGACTTCCGGGTGCCCGCGTACGTCCACGAGACCGCTCCGTACGCCGCCACCGGCCCGCACCCGGGCGACGCCGCGCCGCCCTCCGAGGAGGAGTACGAGGAGGTCCTTCCGGACGGGTACACACCCACTCAGCGGGATCTGCCCGTCATCCGTCGGGGTGACACGGTCCAGGTGACCGTCGACCCCGAACCGGCCCCGGTACAGCAGCCCGCCACGGGCCAGGGCCCGCTGTTCGTCGTCGGCGACGTGCACGGCTACCTCGACGAGCTGATGGCCGCCCTGAAGGACAAGGGCCTCATCGACGCCGCGGGCCAGTGGTGCGCCGGCACCTCCCGCCTCTGGTTCCTCGGCGACTTCACGGACCGCGGCCCGGACGGCATCGGGGTCATCGACCTGGTGATGCGGCTGTCCGCCGAGGCCGCGGCGGCGGGCGGCTACTGCAAGGCCCTGATGGGCAACCACGAGCTGCTTCTGCTCGGCGCCAAACGGTTCGGCGACACGCCCGTCAACTCCGGCGCGGGCACCGCCACCTTCCAGGCGGCCTGGCTGCTGAACGGCGGACAGAAGACCGACATGGACCGACTGCAGGACCACCACCTGCAGTGGATGGCCCGCCTCGACGCCCTCGAAGCGGTCGACGGCCACCTCCTGGTCCACTCCGACACCACCACCTACCTCGACTACGGCCGCTCCATCGAGGAGGTCAACGACACCGTCCGCGAGACGCTCACGCGCAACGACGCGGAAGAGGTGTGGGACCTGTTCCGCAAGTTCACCAAGCGCTTCTCCTTCCGCGACGAGGGCGGCGCCGACGCCGTGCGCTCCCTGCTGGACACGTACGGCGGAACCCGGATCGTGCACGGCCACAGCCCCATCCCCTACCTGCTGGGCGAGGTCGGCTCCGAGGACGGCGAGGACGACACGCGCACCGCGGTCGAGGGCCCTCACGTCTACGCGGACGGGCTGGCCATCGCGATGGACGGCGGCGTGACCATGGCCGGAAAACTGCTGGTCCAGCAACTTCCGCTCGACGCCTGACCGTTCGCCGGCCGGTTTACACACGACGGCGTACGTACAGCTCGGGACCCAATTTCCGGAAACCCCCTGTCACCCCCCACCGTCACCGCTCTACCATCGGCTTATCCGTAGCAGGCTCCCCTCCGTTTCTGCCCGACGGCTCGTTGGCATGCGAGCCCCAAGCCCTACGGAGCATCGGGGGATGCACATGAACAGCGTTCCGCAGTACCTGTCGAACGAGGACCGCCAAGAGTACGAGCGGGTCCTCGAAGAGGCGCTGCGCTCCGCACCACACCGCCCGGAACTGGCCGCTGTCGGACAGCGGCTCAACTCCGAACAACTGCGCACCATGGCACTCAGCGCCACCGCCCTCATCACCGCTGCGGCCGCGACCGAGTACCAGCACTACGTGAAGGTCCGCGAGGAACTGCGCCACCCGGCACCGCCCGCACAGGTGTCGTCCACGCGCGAATCCGGCTCCGACGAGCCGAGTACGGGAGCGGCGGGACTCGCCGCCACCATGGGCGAAGTCGCCGAGGCGACCGGCGCGGGCGCCGTCGCCGTCGTCGCCGTCCTGGCACCGGTGCTGGCCGGCACCGCCGCGGCGATCTTCCTGCTCGTCGGCTACCTCCTGAAGATGCTCGACCCGGGGCAGACCTTCGCGCAGACCATGCTCACGACCGGCTGGGTGTTCGGCGCCGTGACCGCGGTGGCGATCCTCGTCGCCGCGGTGGGACTGCTGCTCACCGCGCTGCGCAACCGCCCCTCCGCCGAGTCCGGCCGCTACGGCGAACTCGACGAGGAAATGGTCCGGGCCCGGGAAGCCTGGCACGACGCCCTGCTGGAACGCGGCATCCTGCCCTTCCTGCGGGAGGCACTCGCCGACCCGGGCACGACGGCACTGCACCGGACGGCACCGGCGGCGCCTGCCAGCCGAATGCCGCACCTCGGTTACGGCCGCCCCGGGTTCACCAGCCCGGACGGCGGCCCGGAGGCGGGCCCGCGTCCGCGTTACTCGAGTCCGGACTACAGCAGTCCGGACTTCGGGGGCCCGGAACACCGGGCCGAGTAGCCACCGGTTCGGGCGGGCGGCGGATCAGAGGATGCCCGCCCGGCCGGCGGCAGCGATCCAGGACGGGAACTCGGACAGCAGGCGGTCGTACAGCTCCGGGTCCGGGACGGTGCTGATGTCGTCGACGGCGAAGAAGCCGACGTTGTCGACCCGCCGGCCCGGCAGGGTGTCGAAACGCTCGAGCACCCCGTAGTTCGACCGGCCGAGCCCCACGAACTGCCAGAAGACGGGTTCCTCCACCGCCTCCCGCAACTCCCGCTCGATCTCGGCGTTGCGGTAGACACCGCCGTCGGAGAAGAACAGGACCAGGGTCGGAGCAGACGCCGGGTTGTCCCGGACGTAGGTCCGGACCTCGGCGATCACCTTCTGCTCCTCGTTCTGGATGCCGACGGCCCGCATGTCGACCTGCTCGGGGTGCAGGCCCTTCTTCCTGCCGCGGCGGAAGAGGCTGATCTCCCCAACGCGTACGTGCAGCCGCAGCCACTCTGGGAGGTCGCCCAGGCGGAGATCGGGCAGACGCGCCGGGTTCGAGGCGAAGGTCCAGGCCTGCATCTCACCGTCGTCGTCCAACTGCGCGGCGACGGCGGCCATCCGCTCCACGACGTCCGCGACCACGCCCTTGGAGTAGAGGAAGGACATGGACCCGGAGGCGTCGAGGACCAGGATGACGCGCGCGGTGACACCGGCCGCCCCGTGCTTGCGCAGGCTGACCGCTACCTGCTCCTTACGCAGGGACAGGCGCTTGCGCATGTCGACGGGCAGGTGTTCCTCGCCCTTGGTGAGGCGAGGGCCACCACCGGTGGCCGCCGACGGCGGAGCCGGTGCCGCGGGCCGGACCGGTGCTGCCGGTACTCCCGGTACTCCCGATGCGGCAGGCGTGGCCGACGCTGCAGGCCCGGCCGGCGGGGCCGCTGGGGCCGTCGGCATGGGCGCCGCGGGAGCCGGAGGAGCGGCCGGGGCGGCCGGGGCGGCCGGGGCGGCGGACCCGGCCGCCGGGGGAGCGTCGTCCACGGTGATGCCGAAGTCGGTGGCCAGCCCGGCGAGTCCGGAGGCGTACCCCTGCCCGACCGCGCGGAACTTCCACTTCCCCTGGCGCCGGTACAGCTCGCCGCCGAGCAGGGCGGTCTCCGTCCCGGCCGTCATGTCGAACCGGGCCAGCTCGGTACGGGTCCCGGCGTCCAGCAGCCGCAGTGACAGCCCCGGGACCCGGCCGAACGTGCCGCCGTCCGCCGAGGCGCACAAGACGATGCGGTCGATGGCCGGTTCCACCGAACGCAGGTCCACCTCGACGGTGTCGGTCGTGAAACCCGCTCCGGCACCGGAGCCGGAGCCGCCCTGCTTGCCCAGGTGCCCCACCGCGTCGGACGCGTGACGGGGCTGGTTGTAGAAGACGAAGTCGCCGTCGTCCCGCACCCGCCCCTCCGAGGTGAGCAGCAACGCGGAGGCATCGACCTCGGGCACGCCCGGTCCTGCGGACCAGTGGAGTTCGACTCGCACCGCGGGGGAGTCGACGGCGAGGTTGGCGCCCTTGCTCAGGGAGGTGGCTGTCATGCGCCCAGTCTGCCGAGCGGGCCCCTCCGTGGGGAGGGGGCAGGCCCGGCGGCCCGCCCCCGGAGAGCACTCGTTCCCGTCGCCCCGCACCCTGCGCAGGACCGCTCAGCGTGAGTCCCGGGGCAGGGACTCAGTCGGCCAGCGGCAGGTACACCCGGTTCCCGTGTGCGGCGAACTCCTTCGACTTCTGAGCCATGCCCTCCTCGATCTCGGACTTGCCGCTCCCGTGCTCCCGCCGGATGTCCTGTGAGATCTTCATCGAACAGAACTTCGGCCCGCACATCGAGCAGAAGTGGGCCGTCTTGGCGGGCTCGGCCGGCAGTGTCTCGTCGTGGAACTCCCGTGCCGTGTCCGGGTCGAGAGCCAGGTTGAACTGGTCCTCCCACCGGAATTCGAAACGGGCATCCGACAGGGCGTCGTCCCACTCCTGCGCACCTGGGTGACCCTTGGCGAGGTCGGCGGCATGGGCGGCGATCTTGTAGGTGATGACGCCGGTCTTCACGTCGTCACGGTTGGGCAGGCCCAGATGCTCCTTGGGCGTGACGTAGCAGAGCATGGCCGTGCCCCACCAGGCGATCATCGCGGCACCGATACCGGAGGTGATGTGGTCGTACGCCGGGGCGACGTCCGTCGTCAGCGGTCCGAGCGTATAGAACGGAGCTTCATCGCAGATCTCCTGCTGAAGGTCGATGTTCTCCTTGATCTTGTGCATCGGGACATGGCCCGGGCCTTCGATCATGGTCTGTACGTTGAAACGCTTGGCGATCGAGTTGAGTTCCCCGAGCGTGCGCAACTCCGCGAACTGCGCCTCGTCGTTGGCGTCCGCGATGGAGCCCGGCCGCAGGCCGTCGCCGAGCGAGTAGGTGACGTCGTAGGCGGCGAGGATCTCGCAGAGTTCCTCGAAGTTCTCGTACAGGAACGACTCTTTGTGGTGCGCCAGGCACCACGCCGCCATGATCGAGCCGCCGCGCGAGACGATGCCCGTCTTGCGGTTGGCGGTCAGCGGTACGTACGCCAGGCGCACGCCCGCGTGGACCGTCATGTAGTCCACACCCTGTTCGGCCTGCTCGATGACGGTGTCCTTGTAGACCTCCCAGGTCAGCTCCTCCGCCCGGCCGTCGACCTTCTCCAGGGCCTGGTAGAGCGGCACGGTGCCGATGGGGACGGGGGAGTTGCGCAGCACCCACTCGCGGGTGGTGTGGATGTTGCGGCCGGTGGACAGGTCCATGACCGTGTCGGCGCCCCACCGGGTCGCCCAGGTCATCTTGTCGACCTCCTCCTCGATGGAGGACGTCACGGCCGAGTTGCCGATGTTGGCGTTGACCTTCACCAGGAACCGCTTGCCGATGATCATCGGCTCGATCTCCGGGTGGTTGACGTTCGCGGGCAGTACGGCACGGCCCGCCGCGATCTCCTCCCGGACCACTTCCGGTGAGACGTTCTCCCGGACGGCCACGTACTCCATCTCCGGCGTGACCTCACCCCGACGGGCGTACGCGAGCTGCGTGACCGCGTTGCCGTCCCTTCCGCGGCGCGGCTGGCGGGGCCGTCCGGGGAAGACGGCGTCGAGGTTGCGCAGACCGCCGCGCGGAGAGGTGTGCTTGATTCCGTCGTCCTCGGGACGGACGGGGCGTCCCGCGTACTCCTCGGTGTCGCCGCGGGCGATGATCCAGTTCTCCCGCAGCGGCGGCAGGCCCCTGCGGACATCGGTGTCGACGAGCGGATCGGTGTACGGGCCCGAAGTGTCGTACAGCGTGACCGACTGCCCGTTGGTGAGATGCACCTGGCGGACCGGCACCCGCAGGTCGGGGCGTGAACCCTCGACGTACGCCTTGTGCCAGCCGATGGACTTCCCGGCCTCCGCGGACTCCTCCTGGGCGGAGTTCTGCGTGGAGGCAGACGTGCGTGCGTCCTTGATGGTCATGAGACCTACTCCCTACGCCGGCATTACCCGGTAACAGGTTCGGCGGTCGACGCAGCGGCTTCCGTCTGCCGACGCTTCGTGGGAAACATCACTCGGATTCTGTGACGTTTCCCGTGAAACATCGCTGGGACGGAGGTCAGCGCCCTCTCAGCCCGGTGCTCCGAGCTCCCGCGTGTACAAAGGTGCCCCCACGCTAGCGTCAATTCGGGCGCGGTGAACAGAGGGCCCCCCTCGTTCTTGCGATGATCGGGCGGTGACCACACCGCAGCATCCCCCGTTTCCGCCGCACGAGCCCCGCCGCGGACCGGGCACCGAGGACGGCAACGGCCGTGGAGCCGGCCCCGCTCCTTCCGGCGCTCAGGGCGCGAGCGGTGGCAGACATGACGCGGGCGGCGGGCACGGCGGTTCCGGCGGGCACGGCGGTTCCGAGGGCCACGGCGGTTCCGGCGGGCACGGAGACGGCCACGGACACTCGCACGCCCACAGTCACGGACCGGCGGCGCCCGTCTCCCGGCATCTGCGGAAGGTCATCGCCGCGGTCCTCATCCCGTTCGCCGCGGCGGTACTGGTCGGGCTCGCGCTGCTGTGGCCGGGCGGTGCACCACCGCACGAACGCACCGGGGTCGGCTTCGACCGGCAGACGCAGGATGCCACCGTCACGAAGGTGGTCGAACTGAGCTGCCAGGCCGTCAACGCCTCGGGCGTCCCCCCGACCGGCGACACCTCCACCGCCGAGGGCTCCTCCGCGGTGCAGCAGGCCAACGGCGACTGCAAGCGGGCGACGATCCGCGTCGACAGCGGCAAGGACAAGGGCCGTACGTTCACCGAGATCGTGCAGCCGGACCAGTCACGGCAGTTGCACGAGGGCCAGAAGGTGGTGGTCGCCTACGAGCCCTCCGCACCGAAGGACCTGCAGTACTCGGTGACCGACATCAACCGCGGGCTGCCGATGGCTCTGCTCGCCGGCATCTTCGCGCTCGCCGTCGTGGTGGTCGGGCGGCTGCGGGGCCTCATGGCCCTGGTCTCACTGGCCATCAGCTTCCTGCTGCTGAACTTCTTCATCCTGCCCGCGATTCTGCAGGGGTCGAACCCGCTGGCCGTGGCGGTGGTGGGGTCCAGCGCGATCATGCTGATCGCGCTGTATCTGTGCCACGGTCTGTCGGCCCGTACGTCCGTGGCGGTGCTCGGCACCCTGATCTCGTTGTTGCTCATCGGCGTGCTCGGATCGCTGTTCATCGGCTGGGCCGCGCTCACCGGCAACACGGACGACAACACCGGCCTCATCCACGGCCTGTATCCGACGATCGACATGAGCGGCCTGCTCCTCGCCGGGGTCATCATCGGTTCGCTCGGTGTCCTCGACGACGTGACGGTCACCCAGACGTCGGCCGTCTGGGAACTCCACGAGGCCAACCCGACGATGGGCTGGCGCGGCCTGTACCGCGCGGGCATCCGGATCGGCCGCGACCACATCGCCTCGGTCGTCAACACGCTCGTCCTCGCCTACGCGGGCGCCGCGCTGCCCCTTCTGCTGCTGTTCTCGATCGCGCAGAGCGGGGTGGGTACGGTCGCCAACAGCGAGTTGGTGGCGGAGGAGATCGTGCGCACGCTGGTCGGCTCGATCGGCCTGGTGGCGTCCGTTCCGGTGACCACGGCCCTCGCGGCCCTCGTCGTATCGGCCGATCGCCCGGCAGGCCTCCCGGCGGCACAGGCCCCCGGGGTGGCGCCGGGCGCCGGTACGGCGCCCGTACGCGGGCGGGGCCGTCGGCGTAAGCGCTGATCCACCGGCAGCCACCGCGGCGAAGCGTTACGCCACCGCCGTGGAACTGCCGTAACGGTTCAGCCCGCGCTCTGCTCCTCCGCCAGGATGCGGTCCAGAGCCTCGTCGAGGTGCGCGTCGAAGTCGGCGAGCGCGCCCTCCTGTCCCAGAGGCACCAGCTTGTCGGTCCGGTCGAGGAACGCCACCAGAGGCGCCGCCGACGAACGGAACAGCGCCTGGTCGCTGCCGACCTGAAGCCGGATCAGCACCTCGGCCAGCGGTTCGGGATCGACCGGGGCGATACGCACATCGCCGTCCCCGCACGGGCGGCCCACCCCGTCGACCAGCAGCTCCCGGCCGAAGGCCCAGGTCACCGGTGCATCCCCCGGCAGGTGGAAGGTCAGTCGCACGGCATAGGGATCACAGGTCTCGTAGCGCAGCTCCACCGGAATGCGGAACGAGAGCTCCTCGGACACGAGAAAGCTCATCATGACCTCTGCCTGTACGGACTCGCCCATCGTCTACCCCGTCATTCGCCGTCGACTGGCCGGGAATCAAACCTCTAACACTGGTGGCATCTTGCTTAACGTACACACCAGATCACAAGGAGTGAGTTTTCAGATACTGATAGAGATCGCGAGCGACCCCAGAAGCCGGCCCACCTCGTCCTGCAACCGCTCCGCCGCGACCAGCAGCCGGTCGGCCTGTTGGAGGGGCAGGGAGATGGCCATCGTGGCGGCCGTGGTGCCGACGGTGATCGGAATCGCCGCGCAGACCGTCCCCAGCGCGTACTCCTGGCGCTCGGTCACCGGCGTCATCCGCCGCATGCGTTCCAGACGCTTCAGCAGGGCATCGCCATCACGCACCGTGTACGGCGTCACGGGCTGCACCGGGTAGCGGTCCAGGTGGTCGCGGCGGGCGTCCTCGCCCAGCTGCGACAGCAGGCACTGCCCGATCGCGTGCGCGTGCCCGGTCTCGCGGAAGTCCGCCCACTCCTCGACCGCCGGGGTGCCCGGTGTGTCGGAGACACACATGATCTCGATGTCGCCGTCGCGGTACATGGCGTAGTACACGGGAACACCGATCGCGTCCCGCACGTGCGCCAGCGCGTCGACCACGGTGCTGCGACGTTTCTGCTCGGCTCCGCTGCTGCTCAGCCGCTCGGCTGCCTCGCCGAGGAAGAACAAGCCCTTGTCTCGGCGCAGATATCCCTCGTGCACCAGAGTGCGCAGCAGGTGGTACGCCGTGGGCAGTGCCAGCCGTGTCTCACGGGCCAGTTGCTTGGCGGGAGCTCCGTACTCGTGTTCGGCGACGCACTCCAGAAGGCGCATCGCCCGCTGCACGGAGCCGATGAGCGTCGCGGACGGCGGGTCCGTGGAGGGTGTCCGGGACGTCGAACGGGGCTGCACGGGTAGTGCGTGCAGGGGAACGAATGCGGTGTCAGCCGTGGCCAAGGGTCACTCCCGGAACGCGAGGGGGCTGCCCGTGCGGGGAACACGGGTGGGGGTGTACGCCACTCGCGGGGTGGCCCCCGCGTGGAGTTCCGGACTCTAACCGCCGGTCACCGCTCGCCGACGGCCCGTCCAGGAAACTTCCCTCGCGCGAGGGAACCGGTGATTCCTGTTACCGCCACCGGTGCCCCACGGCTCTCACCAGTCGCTGCGTGACGACGAACTCGACATGAACTTGCGTACGACGTAGACCAGTCCGCCGACGAGCGCGACGAAGACCAGCAGCTTGAACAGCAGTCCGATCACGAAGCCGACCACACTGGCGATCAGCCCGCCGAACACGACCAGGGCGATGACCGGCACCGCGATCCACTTCACCCACCACGGCAGTCCCGTGAAGATCTCTCGCATCGCCCTCGTCCTTACCTTTCCGCCCTCGAGTGCCGGGTCCTCAGACGGCCCGGGAACCCTTGGGGAATCTTCCGATGTCCTGCACCCGATGCTAGGGCCGCGAGGGCCCCGGCAGGGCCCTCGAACCCCTTGTCTCCCCCTGACCGATCCCCTAGGGAACCCCGAGGTCGCGGCTCAGCTCTCGGGCGGAGAGAACACCACCAGAACCCGCAGGTCCTCGCTGATGTGGTGGAACTTGTGGGCGACCCCGGCCGGCACGTAGACCACGCTGCCGCGGGCGACCTGAGTGGTCTCCATCCCCACGGTGATCGCGGCCCGACCGCTCACCACGAAGTACACCTCGTCCTGCGCGTGCGGCTTCTGCGGGTCGGCCGTGCCCGCGTCAAGGGCGTACAGGCCGACCGACATGTTCCGCTCGCGCAGGAACTGCAGGTAGGCACCGTCATTGGCGGCGCGCTCCGCCTCCAGTTCGTCCAGCCGGAATGCCTTCATCGCCTCGTCCGCCCCTGCCTCACCGTTCGTTTCCGATCGCGTCTGCCACGATCAGACACATGAAGAATTTCCTAGTCAAGACGATCGCCAACGCGGGCGCCCTGGCGGTCGCCGTGTGGCTGCTCGACAAGATCACCCTGACCGGGGGCAGCACCGGCGAGAAGGCACTCACGCTGATCGTGGTCGCCCTGGTGTTCGGCGTGGTGAACCTGCTGGTGAAGCCGATCGTGCAGGTGCTGACCTTCCCCCTGTTCATCCTGACCCTCGGCCTGTTCACACTGGTGGTCAACGCGCTGATGCTGTTGCTCACGTCGTGGCTGGCCGACAAGCTCGACCTGAGTTTCCACGTCGACGGGTTCTGGACCGCCGTCCTGGGCGGTCTGATCATCTCGGTCGTCTCCTGGGCCCTCAACGCGTTCCTGCCCGACGAGGACTGATCCCGATGACCTACCGCGTCTGCTTCGTGTGCACGGGCAACATCTGCCGCTCTCCGATGGCCGAGGCCGTCTTCCACGCGCGCGTGGCGGATGCCGGGCTGGACGGTCTGGTCGAGGCCGACAGCGCCGGCACGGGCGGCTGGCACGAGGGCGAGGGCGCAGACCCGCGCGCCGTGGCCGTCCTGGAGGAGAACGGCTACGGTCTCGACGACCACACGGCCCGCCGGTTCCAGCCGTCCTGGTTCTCCCGCCTGGACCTCGTCGTCGCCCTGGACGCCGGCCACCTGCGGGCACTGCGCCGCCTCGCCCCAACGGAGCAGGACGCGGCCAAGGTGCGGCTGCTGCGGTCCTACGACCCCGCCGCTGACGGCGCAGACCTGGACGTACCGGACCCCTACTACGGGGGCGTGGACGGCTTCGAGGAATGCCTTGAGATGGTGGAGGCGGCGAGCAGCGGACTGCTCGCCGCGGTACGCGAGCAAGTGGAAGGACGGGCGGCATGAGTGTTTCCGCTACGAACGACGGGTCCGGAACGGGCGCCGAGAGGATCCGTTCCGGCTCCGGTGACGGCACGCGCGCGGTGCGGGCCGGGCTGCCCGAGCCGGTCAAGCACGAGCCGACGCTGCCCGGCCCCGTGTTCGCCGCCCACTTCCACCTGCCGGGCGAGCCGACCGGCCCGTACACCTACGGCCGCGACGAGAACCCGACCTGGACCCACCTCGAGCGTGCCATCGGTGAGCTGGAGGCGCCCGGGCAGGACGATGTCGAGACGCTCGTGTTCGCCTCCGGCATGGCCGCGATCTCCTCGGTGCTCTTCTCCCAGCTGCGCGCCGGTGACACGGCCGTCCTGCCCGACGACGGCTATCAGGCGCTGCCGCTGGTCCGCGCCCAGCTGGAGGCGTACGGCATCGAGGTGCGCACCGCGCCGACCGGCGGGGACGCCCAGCTGGGCGTCCTGGACGGGGCGAAACTGCTGTGGATCGAGACACCGTCCAATCCCGGGCTCGACGTGTGCGACGTCCGGCGGCTCGTCGAGGCGGCACACGCGCGTGGCGCCCTCGTCGCCGTCGACAACACACTCGCCACGCCGCTGGGGCAGCGCCCGCTGGAGCTCGGCGCCGACTTCTCCGTGGCCAGCGGCACCAAGCAGCTCACCGGCCACGGCGACGTCCTGCTGGGCTACGTGACCGGCCGCGACGCCGGGACGATGACCGCCGTACGGCGCTGGCGCAAGATCGTCGGGGCGATTCCCGGCCCCATGGAGGCCTGGCTCGCACATCGCTCGATCGCCACCCTCCAACTGCGCGTGGACCGGCAGAACGCCACCGCGCTCAAGGTGGCCGAAGCCCTCCGGGCGCGGCCCGAGGTCACCGGCCTGCGCTACCCCGGGCTGCCCGACGACCCCTCCCACAAGATCGCCGCGCAGCAGATGCTGCGCTACGGGTGCGTCGTCTCCTTCACGCTGTCCACGCGTGCGCGTGCCGATCGTTTCCTCGACGCACTGCGGCTCGTGGAGGGTGCGACGAGCTTCGGTGGGGTGCGGTCAACGGCCGAACGGCGCGGACGCTGGGGCGGCGACGCGGTACCCGAGGGCTTCGTCCGGCTCTCGGTCGGCGCGGAGGATCCCGAGGACCTGGTGGCGGACCTGCTGCGGGCGCTGGAGGAGTCGGCGGACTGACCGCCGCCTTGATGTTTCCGGACCAGTACGACGGACGGTCCGAGCCTCCCCCCTCGTGGCTCGGACCGTCCTCCGGTTCCGCGGGCGAAGAACCGCGCGATTAAGGCTAGTTGACTCTGTGTCAGTGTCCAATCACAGTAGCGACAGCGACCTATCGACATATTTATAGTTGGCGCGTCCGGTGGGCTGGAGGAGAACAGAAGAGGGGGGCCATGGACCTGGCCTTGCTGCGCACCTTCGTGACCGTGCACCGAGCCGGCTCCTTCACCCGCGCCGCGGCCCTGCTCGGCCTCTCCCAGCCGGCCGTCACCTCACAGATCCGCACCCTGGAGCGGCAACTGGGACGACCCCTGTTCTTGCGGCAGGCCCGGGGCGTCACGCCGACGACCATCGGCGACGAACTCGCCCACAAGGCCGCACCGCATCTCGACGCCCTGGTGGAGATCGCCGAGATCGGCGTGGATGACGACTCCTTGCTCAGAACCCTGCATCTCGCCGGACCGCCCGAGTTCACCGCCGAGCGAGCGCTTCCCGTACTCACGGAACTCACCGGCGAATACGGACAGGGCTTCGCCCTGCGCGCCTCGTTCGGAAACGCCGAGGAGACCCTGGAGGGATTGGCCGCAGGACATCACGATCTGGCCATCGGCACGGCACGGCCGCGCGGCGCGCTGCTCACGGCGACTCCGCTCTGCGACGAGGAGCATGTCCTGGTCGCCGCGCCCGACTGGGCGGAGCGGGCCGGCTCCGAAAAGCTCCGGCACTCCGCCGCACCCGCTCTGGAACACGTTCCCGTGGTCGAGGTGCACGAGTCGCTGCCCTTTGTCGCCCGTTACTGGGCATCCGTGTTCGACGCCCGCCCGGCCGCTCCGGGCACGGTCGTCGCCCCCGACCTGCGTGCGGTACTCGCCTGTACGGTCGCGGGCGCAGGGCTCGCCGTACTGCCCCGCTATCTGTGTGCCGAGGCACTGGAGCGCGGTGACGTGGTCGCCCTGCATGAACCGGCGATACCGCCGCTGCGGACGTACTTCCTGGTGGTGCGTACCGGCACGCTGGCGATGCCGCACATTGCCCGTGCCCATGAGGGGCTGCTGCGTGCCGCCGCCGACTGGAACTGAACCGGCGATCTTGCGGCTGGGCATGCCGCGATGTTTCACGTGGAACCAGCCGGGCCACATTTCTCCCATGACCGTCCGACCCGTGGTCAAGCGCACCGCCCGCGCCGTCCTCCTGGACGGCGACCACTTGATCCTGATCAAGCGCACCAAGCCCGGTGTCGACCCCTACTGGATCACTCCGGGAGGCGGGGTCGAGCCGGACGACACCACCGTCGTGGACGCCCTGCACCGCGAGGTCTACGAGGAACTCGGCGCCAAGATCGTCGATGTGGTCCCGTGCTTCGTGGACACGGTGGAACACATCGGCGAGGACGCCGGCACTACCGGCGTGAAGGTGCAGCACTTCTTCGTCTGCCGCCTGGAGTCCATGGACCCGGCACTGCGGCATGGCCCCGAAATCGACGAGCCCGCTGGTGAGTACGAGATCGTCCGGATCCCGTTCACTCGGGTCGGGATCGCCTCCGTCCACCTCGTACCGCTGTCGCTGCGGCACTATCTGGACGGGAATATCGAGGGCGTGCGCGCCATGCACGCTCCCGACCTCGGCTGACACCGACGGCAGCCGGCCTCCCGGCCTCACAGCGTCCAGCGGATGACGGCTCCCTGTGCGCTCGGCCACCACGTGGCCAAAAGCTCGTGTGTTCCCGCGGAAAGTGGTGGACGCGGGTGGCCCCCGTCGGACAGCCTGACCTGCGTGCCGACACCTTCCCTCGCCTCTCTGCCGATCCGCCGTCTGACGCTGCGCGATCTCACCGCCTGCGCCGACCTGTCCGAGAACCGGGGGTGGCCGCGCGAAGAACACAAGTGGGGCTTCCTCCTGACAGCCGGGAAGGGGTACGGCATCGACGACCCCCAAGGCGGACTCGTCAGCGCCTGCACGGTTACCGAGTACGGGCCACCCGAGCATCCCTCCCTCGCCGCCATCGGCATGATGCTGGTCGCCGGTCGGCACGCCCGTCAGGGAATCGGACGCCGGCTGATGCGTCACGTCGTCGCCGCCCTGGGCACCACCCCCCTGGCCCTGCACGCGACGCCGTACGGCCGGCCGCTCTACGAGGAACTCGGCTTCAAGACCACCGGCCGGGCGGAGATGCTGCGTGGGTGTTTCATTCCGGGCGGACCAGAGCCCAGGATCACCACGCGCGCGGCCACTGCCGAGGACCTCACCGCGATTCTCCGCCTCGACGGGGAGGTCTTCGGGACCGACCGCACCCACATCATCACGCGGCTGCCCGCCTTCGCCGACCAGCTGCGCGTCGCCGAGGAAGACGGTCGGCTCATCGGGTACGCCGCGGCTTGGCCCAACATGGAAACCCACGTCGTGGGCCCTCTGATCGCCCGCGACACCGAGACGGCCAAGGCACTGCTCGGTTCCCTCGCCGCCCGCACCGACCGCCCGCTGCGCACGGATATCGACGCACGGCACGTGGAGCTGCTGGCCTGGGCGAAGGAGCGCGGCCTCGCCTTCGTCGCCTCCAACATGATCATGACGTACGGGATCACGGAGCTGCCCGGGGACTGGAACCGGCGGTTTGCTCCGCTGACGGTGGCGGCGGGCTGACCCCGCGCGGCGGACCGACCAGCGGTACGGCGGCGCCCGGGTACGACGAAGCCGGTTCCCGGCGGAAACCCGGAAACCGGCTTCGCGGAACGGCGGCCGACGTCAGGCGAGGGCATCCACGGCGGCCCTGGCGAAGGCGTGGTCCTGCTCGGGCGCGCCGCCACCGACCCCGATCGCGCCGATCAACCGGCCGTCGCGGTGGACGGGCACGCCGCCCGCGATGAACAGAAGCGGCCGGTCGAGCGCCGTGGGAAGGGTGTGGAAGAGGCCTCCGGGCTGGACGGCGTCGACGAGGTCGGCGGTCGGGGCGTTCAGCTGGAGCGATGTGTAGGCCTTGCGGGTACTGGTCTCGCCGGAGATCAGCACGGCCCGGTCGTCGCGCCGGAAGGCGAGGAGGTGCCCGCCGGCGTCGAGGACGGTGACGCTGACGGTGACTTCGGCGGCTTCGGCCGCGCGGTGGGCCGCGGCGACGAGAGCCTCGGCGTTCTGGATGGTGAGCGGTGCGACAGCGGTGGTGCTCATGGGAGCGTTCTCCTTGGTTGCTGCTGAGTGGTGCGGTGCTTCAGTGGTGCTCGAGACGGGAGGGGCCGCAGAGGTCGGGGGTCGGCTCTGGCCCACCGACCTCGCGGCCGGGATCGTTCAGTGGTGTGCGGCGACGGCCTGCTCCTCGGCGGGTACGGAGCCCGCGACACCCACGCCGGGAGCGCCGTCGCGCCGTTCGAGAGCCGCCGAGAGGAAGGCGAGGACCAGCGCGGCCGCGGCGAGCACGGCACCGACCCAGTTCGGGGCGGTGTAGCCGAGGCCGGCGGCGATGACGACGCCCCCGAGCCAGGCGGAGAGCGCGTTGCCGAGGTTGAAGGCACCGATGTTCACGGCCGAGGCCAGCGTCGGTGCACCCTGCGCGTGGTCCAGGACGCGCTTCTGCAGCGGCGGCACAGTGGCGAAGCCCAGGGCGCCGATCAGGACGATGGTCACGGCCGAGGCGATCTTGTTGTGCGCGCTGAGCGTGAACAGGGCGAGCACGACGGCCAGGGAGCCCAGGGAGATGTACAGCATCGGCATCAGGGCGCGGTCGGCGAACCTTCCGCCGACGAGGTTGCCGCCGACCATACCGAGGCCGAAAAGGACCAGCAGCCAGGTGACCGAGCCGTCGGCGAAACCCGCGACATGAGTCATCATCGGCGCGATGTACGTGATGGCCGCGAAGACCCCGCCGAAGCCGAGGACGGTCATGGCCATCGCGAGCAGGACCTGGACGTTCTTGAACGCGGCCAGTTCATGTCGCAGTTGCACGCCTTCGGCCTTGGGTACGTCGGGCACCAGCTTGGCGATACCGGCCAGACCCACGACACCGAGCACGGCCACGGCCGCGAAGGTGACCCGCCAGCCGACGGACTGTCCGACGAGCGTCCCCAGCGGGACGCCGACGACGTTGGCAACGGTCAGTCCGGTGAACATCATCGCGATCGCGCCCGCCTTCTTTTGCGGGGCGACCAATTCGGCCGCGACGACCGCGCCGATGCCGAAGAAGGCGCCGTGCGCCAGGGAGGCGACCACACGGCCGGTCAGCATGACGGAGAAGGCCGGGGCCAGGGCGGAGAGCAGGTTGCCGACGATGAACAGCCCCATCAGCAGCATCAGCATCCGCTTCCGCGGAACCTTGGTGCCTAGCACGGTCATCAGCGGGGCGCCGAACATCACGCCGAGCGCGTAGCCGGTCACCAGGAAGCCGGCGGTGGGGATGGAGACCCCGTAGTCGCTCGCGACTTCGGGCAGCAAGCCCATGATCACGAACTCTGTCGTTCCGATTCCGAAGGCCCCGATCGCGAGGGCCAGAAGCGCGAGAGGCATGGAGGGGTTACCTTCCCAGAAGATTGCAGGTGCGCTTTACGTGCCTTCACAATAGTTGCAGACGCGGGCTACATGCAAATGCTGGCAATTGCGGACCTGGGCTACCCTGGCCTGAACCGCTCCGGGACGGAGGAAACACATGACAGCGACGGACCCCGCGCTCACCGCCCTCTCCCAGGGCTGGTGCGCTCTCTCCCTGCTGCACGGGAGGATCGAGGCCCACATCGAGCGCGCCCTGCAGGCCGGACACGACCTGAGCGTGCGCGAGTACTCCCTGCTCGACGTACTCAGCCGACAGCACGACGGCGACGGTGGACATCTGCAGATGAAGCAGGTCGCCGATGCCGTCGTCCTCAGCCAGAGCGCCACCACCCGCCTGGTCACCCGGCTCGAGGACCGTGGGCTGCTCGAGCGATACCTGTGCCCCACCGACCGGCGCGGCATCTACACCAATGTCACGACGGCCGGCCTCGAACTGCTGGACGAGGCACGGCCCACCAACGACGCCGCACTGCGCGAGGCCCTGGACGAAGCGGCGGAGAACCCCGACCTCGCCCCGCTGGTCCGGGCCGTTGAGACCCTCAAGACGCCGGTGCCCGCCTAGCCGGTGATGCCTGACTACGCCGTGACCCGCCCTGCCGCCTCTGCGTAGGGTGCGGTCATGGGAGATCTTGAAATACGCCCCACCGCCCAGGACGACATCCCCGCGGTCGTCGCGATGCTCGCCGACGACCCCCTGGGCGCCCAGCGCGAGTCACCGAACGACATGAGCCCCTACCTGGCAGCGTTCGAACGGCTCAGCGCCGACCCGAACCAGCACCTGGTGGTCGCCGTCCGCGACGACCGCGTCGTCGGCACACTCCAACTGACGATCATCCCCGGCCTGTCCCGGCGCGGTGCCACCCGCTCGATCATCGAAGGTGTCCGCATCCACGCCGACGAACGCGGCAGCGGCCTGGGCACACAGCTCATCGAATGGGCGGTCGACGAGTCCCGCCGGCAGGGCTGTCACCTGGTGCAGCTCACCTCCGACCGAACCCGTACCGACGCCCACCGCTTCTACGAGCGCCTCGGCTTCACGGCCTCGCACACGGGCTTCAAGCTCCAGCTCTGACCGGACGCTCGCGCGAAGCGCCCCGGCGTCGGAGCGGGCCCTGTTTCACGTGAAACAGGGCCCG